>CAJTFH010000003.1 GCA_910575545.1 Bacteroidales bacterium | reverse complement strand
TGTTCCACAGATTCCCTGCTCTATGCAACCAACCGTGCGTTGGCAGCTCTTGGTTCTGAACTCAATATCAATTTTACCCATGCGGCTTAGTATAAATTAATTTTTACGACTTACTTATAAGAAATGATTAACAATAGAAGTACAAATCCTGTCAAACTACCTATTTGCATTAGCGACTCTTTCCTCATCAAGGATATTTTATTTTCCCGATTTTTTAGGTCAATCTGTACCTTTTCATCAATTTGGCGAATCAGTTCTTGCAGTTGTCTGTTAAGTTCCGCATTGTGTTCCGCAAGACTGTCGGCACGTTCTGACAATCTGCGGCTTTGTGCCTTTTGCTCGCTGATTATGTTTTTATTGAGCGAATGAAGCATAGTAGCTGTTGCTGTTGGCTTCACTTCTTCTTTTTTGCCAAATATGCCCAAAAATCCTTTTCGTTTCGGCTTTTTTGGCTGTTCCTGCACACTTTTCTGTGCGATGACCGGTACTTGATCGGCTATCTTCTTGTTAACGGCTTGCTGCTTGTCAAGTATCCGTACAATCGAGAGCATCTGTCGCTCCTTATCCTCTAAAAGATAACGTACACTATCAATCCGCTCTGTCGGATAAGTTCTTCTGAAATTACATAGCATACTGTCTATTGCCATGCGTTTGGCGTGATAGTGTCCTCTTTCATCCTTATTCCATTCCAATACGGTTTCTCCTAATAGAGAAAGTCCTGTCAAATGAAAGTTTAATTCATTTATTTTCTGACGTAATTCATCCGCCGCTTGATTCTCTTTTTCTAATGATTCAAGTTTTTGCCATTCATGCTTATAGCAATAAATGATTATTCCTATAAACATGAATATTAGAATATAACCACAAGAGATTAACTTACGGATAGAATTCATAAACCTAATGAACTATAGATATGATAAAATCGGCAATATCCTGTAAAACTTCGGGAGAGATTGTTTCCTCAATTGTACCGTATTCCTGTACGGCTCCGGTTTGGGAATGTTGGAAAAGATGGTTCAGTTCCGGGTAGAGTTTTATTTGAGCCTTTGGTGCGAGTCGTTGCATTTGCGGCATATTTAGTTTCGGTTTTACTTGTATATCCCTTTCACCATAAAGCACAAATACAGGGCAACGGGTAGTTAAAATGCTCTCAGCCGGAGAGAAACCGATATAGAAATTCAGCCACGGATTGGTATCGGATGCAATCTTTTTAAGATTGGACATCAACGCAGTATGGATGGGTGTATTACTCCAATTTTTGCATATTGCGTCAATACTATCAATAGCTATCTCATCATCTTGTGTTATTTTCAAGTCATAGATGTTGTGCAAGGCTTCTACATAGTCCGATACTATATTGTCAGGCATATTGCCTTGTTTGAGTAAAGTCGCACTCTGGTCTATCAGAATGGTATCACCACGAACTGCCTGCGCTCCGATTGCGACAATAAAGTCCGGTTTACCCGGATCAATTACGCATAAATTATCTTGTGTTTTTATCTCAGGTTCAGCCCCCAACATAAAAGCGGCAGTTGCCCCCTCGCTATGCCCTAATAATCCCACGTTATTGAAGTTCTCCACCATTCGTACATATTCTAATACACATCGGGCATCCCGCACAAAATCTTCGGTCGTGGCAGTTGTTCCGTCACCTGTTGATTTCCCATGTCCCCGATCATCATACCGAAAAGATGCAATGCCATTTCTTGCAAGATAATCGGCTATCACAGCAAAGGGTTTGTGTCCAAAAATTTCCTCATCCCGGTTTTGAAGCCCGCTACCTGTTATCATTACAACGACGGGAGTTGCAGTGTTATAATCTTTTGGGAGAGTGAGAGTCCCTGAAAGGATTACATCGTCCGATGGATTATTGATGTTGATTTCTTTGGTCGTATATGGATACGGAGGTAGCGGAGTCTGTGGCCGTTTTAATTCAACAGTTCCCGGAGATAATTCAATATTCGCTTTCATCGCCCCTTGACTGCAAATACCTGTTATAATCCCATTTTGTTGTCGTCCGGCAAAAGATAATCCAATTTGTCGGAATGATATATTAACCGAATCGGCAGAAATGAAATTCACATCTCCTGCTATTCCATAAGCACCTTGATCCGGAGAATCGAGAGTTACCAACTGTATTCCGTCCTCTTCGGTTTTGAAATTGAATACTAATTTCAGTGACAACTGTGGAGTGATTCTTAATGTCCCGCTCCATGCCCCTGATATATTCTTCGATGCCATAACACTGATTACAGAAAAAATGGCTATAAATACCATCATTAGAAACTTCTTGCTCATACCTGATCTGTTGTTTTAGTTAGTTCCATCAAGGTATGGCCATCTGCATCTTTAAGAAATAGAATCGTATCATTCTTTATCTCAAAGGTCTTTATAGCAGGAAGAATGTGCTTCATACTTTCTTCCATAAGCATATCCTCACAAGCCATTTCGGTGGATGTTATTTCCGGAAATATCAACTTGTCCCCTTTGAGAATATATTGACCGGACACCAAATTGCACCCCGTATTACAGAATACATTTCCTTGATTATCAAATTCAAGTGAATAATCACTTCCATCGGCTACGGTGGAAAGGGCGAATGGCGTGGAAGTTGCGATACATTTATACTCCACGATTCGCCATTTACCGGATAGCCCCACACTTGTATTCTTGTCACAAGAAAGCAACAATAGACCTATAAATAAAATGGTCCAGTTGGGTAATTTCATTTTCTATTTCGTTTTATTGTTTGACATCCTCTTCTGCTCATTTCTTCTGCATATGCAATCTCGCCATGTTCCCTTATATAGCTAATACAAGACGGACGGTCAGAATTGAAGATGAACGCGAACACTTTGCTTATAAAGTTGGAATAGGTTTTACACTCTCTTACGTCACGCTTACATTTGGCACAGGTATGATAGCCTCTGCTTATGCAACATTGACGGATTTTACACCACGATGCTTTTTCGTTCTTCTCACATCCGGGACATCTCCCTGACAAGAATTTGCGACACGATCCACAAAACAGCTCGCAAGCTGCGACGCTATCAAAATCTGCTATTACCTGATTCATACAAATCACAACGCTCTAAAATGCTCGATTGCCGTTATAATCAACCCTAAAGACGCTCTGAAATGCTTGATTGCCGCTATAATCAACCCTAAAATGACCGCATTGACAAGCACAATCGGAACAGCTTTCTTTTCGTTCTTAGCAATCATAATCACCATAGGCATAGTCATTAGAACTGATACAATCGGACCGGCTAAAAAGTCGTTGACATTCAACTGAGGAAGTGTAGTGTTGAAGATAATGAAAGTTACCACCACATACTGCACAAAAGCAGACCAACAGTTTGCCTTATCCATTTTTTTGAGAAACATAGGGAGGGCATTGACGGCTCCGATAACGACTCCGATAAGTATTGTAAATACTAATTCCATTGTTTTTTTAGTTTTATGATACAGGAGATGCCGTACTGAAAAATACGGCATACTCCAAGCATCAGATAAGATAATTGTCCTATTGGTATTCTGTTTTGCTATTATTCGCCGTTTGACGACCAATATTCATTGCAGATGTAATAATTAAATTCCAATGTATAGCTTGATTCTGCTGGCAGACCGTTATTGAGTCCGGGATGGAATTGCGGAAGCATAAATGCCACACGAAGGGCTTCGCCATCAAGTGTCTTTCCTGAACTTTTCACTATTTTGGCATCTTTTACCACTCCGTCCTTAGCAATGGTGAGTTGCACGACTGCATCCATATTAAGAACACCGTCTTTATAGGCGGTTTCAGGGAATTTTATGTTCTTGTTGATGAAAGCTCTCAATTTGTCCTTGCCGCCGGGGAAGTTGGGAGCGGTTTCAGTCTTGATGAATGGCACGGCATTGTCCGCATCCGCTTTCTCCGTCACCACCATATCGGAATTTCTTTCTGTCACGCGAATGGTGGAATCGGATTTTTCGCTAATTTTGTAGCGCAGATCCTCCACCGGCGTAGCGGCAGATACCTCGTTGATTACTGCTGACACTGCAGGGGTGGCCAGACCGATTAATGCGAGTGCCATCGCAGGCACCATGACAAAGGCACGCACACGGGCTGTGCCTGTCTGTTTGCTTGATAACATCATAGTTATACGTTTTTTAAGTGAACTGTGATTGAGACAGTTGGAAAGAGTTGCGAACCTTGCTCCAACTGTCTTTTTTATTAGAAACATCTGATACTCCTCTCGTTTTACGCCCGATGCAAGCACACGGCTGTCGGCTTCATACTCATGGAGGGTATGAAGCTCATTGCGCAGAAGCCATATAGCTGGACAATACCAAGTGATAATAATCGCTGCCTGCATAAAAAGCAAGTCAATCCAATGGCGACATTCTATATGCGCTTTTTCATGGCGTACTATCATCTGCCCATACTCATACCAGTCACGTCTGGGCATCATCATATACCCGCACCATGCAAACGGAGCAACACTGTTGTGGCGATGAAGGATTATGTGACTGCCATCTTGTTTTATATGTTCTCCTTTAATAATGAAGAGTGCCAACCGTACCAGTGAAACGAGAAAATAAAGAGTCATGACAATAACCCCGATAAGGTAAAGTGTGACTATATAATCCCATATCGGAGTGATTTCCTCTGATATCGAATTGGCAATATAGGTAACTTCGACCGGATTAAAAGCGATTTCAATATTATCCTCCATAATATCCGTTATCCAAAAAGTATTAAGTATGAAGATTGGAGAAACGAAAGCAAGCGTTATACAGAACAACAACAATATCCTATTGAACCGGAAACATCTGGTATTGGCAAGAACACATTTGTACACCACCCAGACTACAATCAGGAGAGTGCTTGCCAATAATGAATATGCTAAAAATATGCCTGCCATTGTTATTCCTTTCCTCTGTTAGATATTTGTGATATTATTTCCTTAGCCTCTTCATCGCTATATTCCTCGCTGTTAATCAGGAAGTTCACAACATTCTGAATGGAATTGTTGAAATACCGCCTAATGACACTCTTCAGATTTTGTCCACAATAATCCTCTCGCTCTATTATGGGGAAATATATGAAGCTTGTGCTTTCAACTTTATGATTGAGATAGCCTTTCTGTTCGAGAAGTTTCACGAATGTGGCTACCGTAGTCCGGCTTGGACGCGGCTCATTGTGAAGGGCAACGACATCCCGAACCGAGAGTGCCCCGCTTTCCCAAAAGAAGTTCATTACTTCTTCTTCTCTTTCTGTTAATTGCTTCATATCTTCCATTTATATTTAGTCTAATTAAATTAGACGATTTAGTAATGCAAAAATAGTCTAATTATTTTAGACGACAAAATAATACTATTAGAAAAAACTGAAATTTTTCAATAGTGTGGATAACCGAATAGCCGATTGATATCGAAAGTTCCTGCGCCAATCAATATAATCCTGGCAGTAGTTGCATACACATCCTTAGAATGTCCCTAATTCTATGTGTGGATAGCTTGGATTGATTTTTCATACTTTTATATCTTTATTCAGGTTTAAAAGTAAAGCCAACATATTTGATTTCAGATTATTTACAATCACAGAAGATATTATTTTGCGGTCAAAACTAAATCCAATTTGCATAGTGTCACTTAATGTGGCAACTCCAAGAACAATATAACTGCCCGGAGCTTTTGGCGCAAAGAATATCAAATCACGAATGCTATAAGAACCAATGTGAGTATCAAAGTTCAATCGTCCCAGATTAGATATCGCCGTAGATGAAGGATTACCAATCGAAAACATTGAAGCAACTTTTTTTGCAGTTTTATCATCACACTCCCCATAAGAGGCAAAATACATCGCATCAATTAGTAAAGGATTCATTGATGCGTAGGCATTTAGTATAAGCCATTGCGCTCTGGTTGAATCCATTTTAGATTTTATTTTCTTCTTTATAAGAATAGCATTTTGCCAAAAGTCTTTTTTAGGATCATACTTATATGCAATTGTAATGGCCGAAGCAAAATTGCCTAAGCTGCTGTCTGCTGAAAACGAAAGTTGTCTCCGTATATCTATCGGAATCCCGACTACCATTTTTTTGTTATTGATGAATGTTTCTTGCATAGCTCCAATAAATGCCGTAACAATTGCATCATTTATTGTTATGCCGTGTATTTTACAAGCATTGTACAAAGCGTTCATATCAACTTTGTTTATGGTTGAGTACGACAAAGCAATATCTGTTAACTGATGGTACTTATTGAATATCTCCCGGTATTCCGCTTCTCCAAAACGTTGCTGCTTACCTTTAGACCACTTTGAATTTAGTGAACGCAGAAGCAATTTTACAGGAAAAGAAAGTTTAGCTTTTTGTGGAAAATCACTTTGTTTTGAGATGAGCTGTTGTTCTTTTAAGGGCAAATTATTTCCAGCATAAACAAACACTACATCCCTCAATAATCTTGCAATAGCGTTACCGTCACCTAATAGATGATGACATACAGCCAGAATATCAAAACCAATCTCAGTGTAGAATACAAAAAAACGTATGAGTGGACCTGTTTCGCAATTAAAAGGCTTTTTATTCTCGGACTCGGCAATTTCCAGCCATTGATTTGAATGTTCACTTTTAATAAAATGCAATTCGAGCTGATGAACAGTGTTTTCCTGATAAAATGCCTCTCCCTCATTATTCATGCAAATGGATGAATAAAGTAGCGGGTGAACACTTCTTAATTTAAGCAATGTTTTTTTTAAACGTAATTCATCCAAGTGGCCGTCAACGCTTAGTTTCATCAGAACCGTAAGTGACGGATTCCGTAGAAGGTGGCGTTCCGTAAATATTCGAATATTAGTTTCCATGCTCTTTATGTTGATAAAGACAGCAAAGGTAGAGAGTTGGAAATTATCAATTCTTGACATAGGTCAATCCTATGGATTTTTATCTAACTTTTTTCTTATTCTGCTTAGCGTTTCGGGAGAAATGCCCAAAGTGGATGCGATATGTTTTAAGGAAATCTCTTTTTCAATGTCGGGAAAATCTTTTAATAATTCAATGTATCTTTCCTCAGCGGTATCGAAATACAGTGCTAAAGCAATATTACGCCAGCCGAACATAGAACGCTCCGCAATGGTCGCCCTTAACTTTTGCGTATCTATATTCGTGTCGAATAATTCCATCATCTGTTCGTAACTAAACAATGTAATCTCATAATCCTCCATTGCTTGAATACAAAGTTCGGCATTTGTTCTTTTCAAGAACGAATGATAATCTCCGATAAACGGAAAAGATTTATTGAACCAAAGGGTACGTTCATTACCATCTTTGTCTATTTTGTAATATCTGAATTTCCCGGAATCTACATATCCCATGTATCTGACTGGACAGCCCTGCATCTGAAAATGTTCACCTTTCTTGATTTGGATGTTTTTCAGACGCTTGGTGTATTCGAGCACATCTGCATTGTTTATATTCAAACTACATAGAAGATTAATTAATCCGTTCATATACTTTTTCTTTTCTGATTATTTCTATAATTCAAAATGTAACACTTCTACTTTTCCATTTGTAGGGAGTGTAAGAAATGCCTTAGGGGTATGACCAGAAAGCCTTTTTACCTCTCTATATAAATGAGAAGCATCATAATATCCCGCTTGGACAGCAACAAACAAAAGATTATCGAATGAAATATTAGGTTTCAAAAGATGTACAGCATTCCAAAACTGAACAATTCGACTATATTCTTTTGGGGAATAACCTGTATGAAACTTAAACTTGCGCTCAAATTGTCTTTGGCATAAGCATACTTCTGTTACCAATTCCTTAATCGAAACAATTCCTTTCTGTCTGCGGATCAAGGAAACAACATGAGATATTTGCTTTTCTGCGTCCATGCTGTTTTTGTACAATTGCCTAACCAATTCATGTTCAATATAACCAATCGGATTTTGAATTTCAGAGAGTTGATATGTGAAAGATTGACTAAAAAGAGCAGGAAACTCGTGACTGTCTAATCCTTGATTCATAAATTTGGAAAGTGGAATTTTTATAAATCGAGAAAGTCCACACGGTTGAAAACGTACCCCTATAATATGAATGAGTTTTTTTTGAGTGACCAATTCCGTAAATGTATTCATTGGACCGAAAAAATAGGAATGATAAGGTTTCATTATCAGTCCACTACTGACGCAGTCTGCGGCATTCCCCACGTTGAAAACAAAGTCGGAACAACCATGAGGTGGAATGTTGAATTTCATTCCACCTCTTGTTTCTCCCTTATATTCCCAATAGCGATCTATGAAAGGAGCTAATAAACTACATGGCGAATATTCTTTATACATATTACAAATGTCGGTATAAACTATGATTCTAAGGAATATTGGTGATTATTTTTTTGCCTTGACTGTTAATTCCTGTAAACCAATGATGAATATGATAGATAGAAAGTATAAACACACTCAAAAAGTAAATATGTTCCGATGTCCACAATAGTGGAACACTTGAACTAAAATGACTAATTATTCCCACATACGCTATGTATATAGATAAAGACACGAATGCTATCAATAGAGATGCCGCAGCATGGCCTACTCCAGAGACTGTGCTAAAAAACACGAATGTAGGTACAGCTATCAAGTAAGAAGTGAGCATAACCTTTAATGTAGGTATAGCATCAAACACCAATGCAGTATTGTCACTATAAATCCGTAAAATAGATTCAGGGAAAAGAGCGAACAACACTATTATTGGCAAAATAATCATGTAACATGAAAGCATTACTTTTTTGCATACATATAGGAAAGGGGTGCTTTTCTCTTTTCCTATGAGATTTCCAACTAATGAACTGACAACAGATGCAGATGCTTGTACGAAAAGAAAAAGGAAGGACGAAATGTTTCTTACAACATTAGTAATCGCCAGTGACCTTTCCCCGAAATGCTCTATTGTGATAAAAAAAACGAACCAACTGCCAAATACTAACCCATTTTGCAGCATCATCAAAACAGAAACAGAGAGTATCTTTTTTAATACTCTACAATCTATGGCAAATCGCCATTTGATTCCATATTTGCACGTGCTTGCATTCTTTTGGGTATATATAATGAAATAAATTGCTGCGACAGCTTCGGAAATGACAGATGCAATGGCTGCTCCGGAAATTCCTAATGCTGGAAAGCCTAATGCTCCAAATATTAAAATATAATTTAGAATAACATTGACTGCTACCATCGTTATGGAATTGAGCATTAGTGCAGATGTGTGTATTATTCCGATATAAAATGCTCTAAACATGATAATTGTAAAAGAAAACAAGAAACCATAGATTCTCCAGTCAAGATATAGCATAACTGTTTGGAATACGGATTCAGAATCTATAATCAACTTTAATATAATAGGCGAAATTATAGAAGTAATCAATATTATTGTCATCGCTATTATTAACAAAAATAGTGTTCCTTGGGAAAGAATTTTTCCTGCTTCCTTATACTGTCTGTTTCCATTATATTGAGCTATCAAGATTTGAGCTCCGATGCTGAACCCAAATCCAATCATGTATATAATCAAGTAATAAGTGCTGGCGATAGCTGATGCCGCCAATTCGGTTTCTCCAACCCTTCCTAAATAAGCTGTATCAGTAAAACCTATCAAGTATTCCATTAATAAACTAACCAATACAGGCAGGCTGGTTTTATAAATTGATATATAGGAAATATTCATACTAATTTCATTTATCCGGCAAAGTTACTCCACTTGACTCGTATTAAATTGTACAAAAACGACATTGTCGCTTTTTACATGACATCTAAGAAGCAAATACGATAAACTACCTCTTCAATCATTTGAATGAAAACAAGAGCGTTGAAGATGAAATTTATAAGGATACTTTTTGTTTATGGGCAAATTCTCTATTTATCCCAATAATTCCACTTTAAAAATACAGCATCTTTCAATAGTTGGGATAACCCAATGGCTATCCCAACCAAAATGACCCGATTTACAATGATTTACTTGTCACCGTAAAGTCCGATGCGGTTGCCGACAGGATCTGCGATGATGGCGAAAGAACCCCAGCCATCCACCTGAATCTTGGTCTTGGGAGTGACGAGTGTTGCGCCGTTGTCAATCGCCGTTTTCACATCGGCATCTAAGTCTCTTGCTTTGAGATATACTAGCACGCCTCCTTCAGAGGGAGCAAAACCGGAGAACGAGGGAGCGGAAGAGATTGAACACACGCTCTTTCCGTCTTTCATTAGACACGCCATTCTCTCGTCGCCGAACTGCGACACCTCCAGTTCCTCTCCGAAGAGTGCCTGATAAAATGCCACCGACTTGTCGAAGTCATTGGTGGGAATTTCAAAAAATGCAATCATACTTATTGTTATTTTGATTAGTACGCTGCAAAGTTACAGCGACACGACAGCCTATGATAGTAAAAACCGGACATTCCATTCCTTGGGTACATTTTAATGCCCTTTATCGTCTGAATTATAACTTTTCTGCAACTTGTCACTAAAAGATTCTCTGAATGCAATCCGTAATCCGTTCAGGAAAGACTCGTTGATGTATATTGATGAAGTCGGACATTTGTCAGCGCATAACCGGCATTGGATACAGTTTAGTTCATCCATTGGCAATACTTTATCCGTTTTTGTGAAGATGTGCATCGGGCATACTTTGACACATTTTCCACAATTCACGCATGAGGAGGCATTGAGAAACACTACCTTGTCACCGAAAACCAAATCTGCCCCATTATGGCGTATCGGGATGCCGTCCGAATACCCGATAACCAGATTTCTGTGAACGGAAGCCAATGGGTGCAGTTTCCGGTGGAGTCCTTTTGCAAACAGCCGTGCCTTGAACATATCCAGCTCATTCGGTCTGGCTTTATTGTAACCATTCATCAGCACCCAAGGGCCTGTACGGTCAAAACCACGGCAAGAAAACTCACCGGCTATAATTCCGCCTTTTCTTTCGATGATTTTCTTCAGGGGTTTATGATATGCCCCCAAGAATGGACGGCAGCGGGTGGAAAATATGAAAACATTTTTCCCATCAATATTCTGCTCTGAAACAAATCTTTGAAGCCGGATATCGTGGGCTGCAAAATTTATTGCAGAGCCAAAGCCAATTAAATCGTAGCCTGACAGGTCTATTGTCGGGGTGTTGTCCACTGATACCAGTTCGGCGGACAGTGCGTCAGCCATGCTTTGTGCGATCTTCAGCGTATTGCCTTTGTATGATGAGCGATATAATATTATTGTTCTCATCTTGAAATTGATATTTTTGTTTCGGGTGTTCCGGGGCCACCGTTCACACCTTTGTAGCCCACGAACATCAAGGTAGCCGTGTCAAAATAATAGTCACAACTCCAGAATGCCGACATAAAACCGGTCAGACTGACTTCTATTTTGACGGTGTGCCCACCGTCAAATCTTTCAATACCCTTCTTGACAGCCGACATGGTGTAGAGTTTGATATTGTCAGGGCGAAAACACTCGTATTCCAACGACTTGCCGTTTTTCAAGGTCAGCCCCGCATTGTAGGCAATATTCTGATACCACGGTTTGCCTTTGCTTTTAACTGTCTTCGAGATTGGTTTGCCGTTGAACTTGCCGGATATAGAATATTTGCCGTTTTTTAAGCTGACAGTCAAGCTGGTATTTGAAACAGGGTTGATTATTTTCCAACTTTCGGTCTTATACCCATTGTCCAAAATATACTCATGCCTTTCGTTGCCTTGAATTGTATTCAGATATATCTTCCCGTCTTTGTGTTCCTCCGACCACTTGACAGACGTTTTCGTCTTGCCGCAAGTGGAAATGTAATTCCTTTCCTGCGCCATAACAAAGACTGCAAGAAACAGCGTCAGTGCTATTACGATGATATGTTTCATAGTTTGCTGTCGTCAAAGATGAAATCAACATACTTGGAAATCATTGCTTCCATTCTGCTCCACGCTTCCGGCTTGCTGAAATCTATGCCGTTCAGTTTGGGGTACTGTCTTGTGAAAAGTACAATGTAATTGATTGCGGATATGATTATGGCAACGGACATATCGTTGTCGTTACCTATATCCAGACTTTTGTTTAATTCTTCCTGCAATTTGTAGCCTATGCGCTCCCTTTCTTCGAGGATTCCCTTGAACGATGAATGACCGGATAATTCCCATACCAGAAGTTGCTGCATGAGAACATTGTCCTTCAGATAATGAAGTTGCCGGAAAAGCACATCTTTGACAATCTGCCTTATATCCTTCTTCTCGGACTGTTTGATGGTATCTATAAACTCCGAATAGGCAAATGAATAATAGTCGTGCCGTTTTGCCCATTCGACGAGCAGACCATCCAAGCCGCCAAAATAGCGATAAATCAAAACTTTATCGCATCCGGCTTGACTGGCGATGCGGTTTACCCCAATTTTGGTAAATCCGTCATTCTCTATGATATGGCTCACTGCATCAAGCAGCCTTTTCTCTGTTTCTTTCAATTCCATTTTGGTTAATGTCACTAAGTGGTGACAAAATTATAAAAATAATCGGTGACAACCAAATCGAAATCTATATCAGCGTAATTTTCAGAACGTAAAATAGTCGGAAACAGGAGCGCAACGGGATATGTACTCTTTTGGGGTGTAACCGGTGAATAGCCGAAATTCCTTTATCATATGTGATTGGTCTGTATAACCACATTCATATGATAGTTGGGCAAAACCTATTTTCGGATTATGCTGTAATACGGATAAGGTGCGTTGCAATCTGATGATGCGCAGGAAATCCTTTGGGGTAGTTCCGATGTGTTCTGAAAAGACACGGCAAAACTGCTTTTCACTCAGGCACGCTATGTCGGCAAGCCCCTTTATGTTTGTATGGACAGAATTGCTAATGTGACGCACCACGGTGGAAAGCCTCGGTATATTGTAGTTATTCTCCAGTAGTACGCGGTTTAATAGGAAATTTTCAATTAAGATAACGGCTGTTTCAAGATTGTCGGCATCACCCATTTTCCCTGCCAAATCCTGCAACTCAATGTCCTCCATATCATATATGGAAATGTTCCTATTGCAAAACAGACTGACGGGGATATGAAAAAACATCTTTGCCGTGTGTGGTTGAAACACAGTCACTATCATTTCGATGTTTCCCGTGGAAATGACATCTGTAAAGCTGGTTTCTTGTCCGCTTATAAAACAGCGTGGCTGTAAGTCATTCTGACTTACAACTTTCAGTCTTTCACCACGATGAAACACAAGCGACATACACCCCGTCGGCAAAGTGCGTTGCGACACCATGCCGGGTGAGCTATCCTGCAATACCCAATAATACCGCACAAACGGTTTCAGCGCAGGAGAGGGATGTATGATCTTGAATGTTTGCATCCTGCAAAATTATAACAAGGCTATTTATTCCGATAGTAAAAAACGGACATTAAAGCATTCGGAGTATTTATATTTTTTCGTGCGCAAAATCGCCATCAATATATATGGTTGCGTCCTCGCCTACAAACCTGATTAGAGTATAGTTCGGATCGGTAGCACCTCCGGGGAAATGATTTATCAGCCACTCCTGCCACATCTCTTTTCGGATTTTATCATCGCTGACAATTTCCGCTATGCCACGCAGAGCGACACTATCACCATAAAAATAATAGCTTACTCCGGCTTTGGAATTTGTCTTGAGGTCATTTATTTTCACGGATGCGGCATCGGTTGCCATCCAAATCTCGTTGCATCCGTTGGTCTTAATTTTCTTGATGGGCACAGGGCGTGGGAATCCATCCGCATTTATCGTGGCAAGTGTGACCTCATTGCATTGCGCAAGCAAACTGACAGCTTTTTCTGTGAGGCTTCTTTTGTCTTTCTCTTTCCAGCGTTTGAGCGTTGGGAAAATCTTGCGCATTTGAGCCTTTGCCTGTTCCGGAGAGAGATTCCATCCTGTTTCCTTGTTTATCTGGTCGGTAAACTGCACACAAAACTCAATCATCTGACTCATATTGAAGTCTTGTAGGAATACTCCATCCTTGTAACAGTAACCGCAATAATCTTCACTTATACTGCCGTCGGCATTAGTTCCGGGATTTGCGGGATTAAGAGGCATCCCGCAACTCTGACAAAATTTTTGTTCCATATATTATTTATTAAATGATTTTTACTTCTTCATTATCAACCGGTACATCATGGAAATATCTTCAGAAGCCATTTCAAACTTAGATTTC
Organism: Bacteroidales bacterium; assembly: GCA_910575545.1. GTDB lineage: Bacteria > Bacteroidota > Bacteroidia > Bacteroidales > Muribaculaceae > UBA7173. The sequence continues at coordinate 167,238 of CAJTFH010000003.1, read as the reverse complement.
TCTATGAGTATGTTTTGTCCCGTCATTATATAGGAGGGGAGGATGCGAACACCGTTATATGAAATCTCTGTATTTCGCAATTTGTATGTGGATACGCTTGGGATAACATTTTTCTTGATTGCCTTCTTGCCAATCATATTAAAGGCCTTCTTTGCCACATCACCCATAAGCATTATAACCTTGACGTTGGGAAACAATGCAAGCTCTCTTTCCAGATATGGCAGACTTTCCTCTATGCTTTCCTTTGAAACGACATATCCGTTTTTGGGTATTTTAACCGCATTGGTAATATAAATCCCCTTGTTGAGAATATCCTGCACAGAATCTACCTCTATCCCGGCTTTTTTGAACAACGGAATTGTCGTTGTCATATACGCCGCATCTGATTTTCCATAGAAGTCCTCTTCCGGATGTGACGGAACAATCTCATTTATCATGATTGCGTGTATTGTTTCCGGTGTAACCTCCACGTTATTAAACCGCAGATCGGTTGCACCTTCAACGAATTGTTGCAACACTTCTTTTACATTCATAATAATTTGAGTATTTCTTCGTGGACTTGCCCGTTTGTTCCTACGACGTGACTTCCTTTAGCCGGGTCAAGCGCATTCCCGTTCCAATCAGTCACTTTTCCTCCGGCTTCTTGTACCAGAAGCATCCCTGCCGCATAATCCCACGGATTCAAATATATCTCGAAATATCCGCCTTGTCTGCCGCAGGCTGTATATGCCAACTCCAAAGCGGCTGAGCCAAGTCTTCGGACATCTTGGGAATTTTCGTAAACTTTCAGAAATCGGGCAAAGTTTTCTTTCGCTAATTCTCTTTTTGCAGTGCCGATGCCTATGATGGTTTCCGATAGTTTTGTGGCAGATGAAACGTGTATGGGCTTGCCGTTCAAGAAACTTCCTTCTTCCTTGACAGCAGAAAAAAGTTCATCGTGAAACGGATCATAGACAATGCCCATTACTATCTCTTTCTGACTACAAAGAGCTAACGACACCACACTATGCTGATAGTCGTGCATGAGGTTGGTAGTGCCATCAACAGGGTCAAGAATCCAGTAGCTGTCTGTATCCATACGCTGTAAGCCGGTTTCCTCTCCGAGAAACTGTATGTCCGGCGCAAGTGTATGTAATGCCTTCTTCAAGAAATCCTGAACGGCGACATCCACTTGAGTAACGTAATCGGCTACTCCTTTTTCTTTCACAAGGGCTGCCATTTCCCTGTTTGTGATTATCCCCTTAGTCTCTTTGACCAAGCTGATTATACGTTGTATATCCATATTTATAGGGTTTAATTCAATAGTTTTTGCAGGTCATCGACAGAAACATCCATTCTCTTGGAAACTTCTTCCAAAGTCATTCCATTAGAAATGAATCTCTCTATGACCATTTTCATTTCCTCACCGACTTCTATTAGATGCCCATCCAAATCGTAAAAGCGGATTACTCGCTGTCCCCAATCATGCTCAACGACTTCACCTAAGAATGCGATTGACGAATTGCCTTTCAGCTTTTGCAGAAAGCCATCAAAATCACGTTCCTCAAAGACGATTTCAACATTGTTTGACTTTTTATGAACTTTTTCTTTGGGTACGCCAATAAGCCAATCGAAATTCTGCTGTAAAGCCAGACCGCAGGAGAACAGGATATTTCGTCCATAATTTTGACAGACTTCCAACCCGAATATGTTTTCGTAGAAACTTCGGGCTTTGCTTATATCTGACACGGATAAAACCGTACAACAATATCTCATATTTATTTTTTCCAGCGTTTGAGGTTGGGATAGAATTGGCGCATCATCTCTTTAGCCTGTTCCACGGTCATATTTTCTCCGGACCACTTGTTTATATCATCGGTGAACCGAGCGCAATGCTCAATCATCTGCTCCATTGTAAAGTCCTGCGTGAACCGGCCATCCATGTAACAATAGTTGCAGTAATCATCATTGCGGCTGCCATCGGCATTTATTCCCTTATCTTTGTCAGTTAACGGCATACCGCAACTTTGACAAAATTTTTGTTCCATATTCATATATTTAGTTGTTTGATATTCCTTTTAATGCGCATTTAATTTTCCAACTCGCATAAATATGAGCCAACCAATGTTCGGAAAAAGGCATCATTATAAGACCTCGGATATTTTCACCACACCAGTAATCTATCAACCACCGGGCATTTTCAGAGTCGCTCACAACATGAAGTGATTTGAGTTTTTCCCTATCCTCATCAGTCATTCTGCGTTCCAAATCGCAAAAAGAAAGCTCTTTCAACAATAGGCTGGTATTGTCTTTTACAGATTCAGCATATTCATATAGCGCATCTAAATTCAATGTTTTGGAGAAATCTGATATTTCCTGTTTTTCAAGCTCGTTACCCGTTGTGATAATTGGAGAGCCAATCGAGCTTTTATAATCCCTTGAAAAGAATATCTGATTGTCCTTGTTGATTAGAGTATGGGTAACAATATCCTCGATACGGAATATATGCCAGATGGAATAGGCAATTGTCTTGCTGTGAAAACCGTCTTCTCCAATGAATGGGATAGCATTGAAATCAGCACGACATAATTCCACTTTGAACTGCGCTAAGATATCAAATAATTGGGTACGCAAAGACAATAAGTTTTCAATTCCCAAATGAAATGTGGTTTCATTGGAAATTTCTTCCTTAATTTTATGGCATTGCTCTAATAAATTATTACCCATATCTTTTCAATTTTATTATTGGCGATTTCCTTCAATTACCTGATTTATCAACTCCCGAACTTCATCATCCGACATTTTCCTATCTCTTACAAGAGTGCTTATCACACCACGAATAGAGTTATTAAAATATCTCTGTACTACATTCTTCAGGTTGTTGCCACAATACTCATCCCGTTCTATGAGTGGGTAGTATATGAACCCGTTGTTCCCTGCCGGCTTATGCCCTAAAAAGCCTTTCTCGACAAGAAACTTCACAAATGTAGATATGGCAGTCCGGCTTGGACGAGGTTCAGGATAAGTGGCTATAATCTCCTTGACGGTAGCTTCGCCCCTCTCCCAAAACTTGTTCATCACTTCTTCTTCACGCTTAGTAAGTTGTTCCATCATCAAATGAAATTTAGTATATGCAAAGTTAGTCTAAATAAATTAGTCAACCAAGCAAATTCACCTATTTTTATCCTTTATTGGAAAATTCACTCACCATTGCCCCCCTCCGTTCACTTTAAAGTGATCCCCCAAATTCACTCGAAAGTGCCCCCTTAAATTCACTTTAAAATGATCCCCTAAAAAGTGAGTTTCATTCTTGTTTACTCGATCTATAATTCTATTTTGTTTGTTAAAAACGAATAAAAGTCAGTTATGCCCAATAGACAATTAGGAATGGAAAAGATTCGTCAAGTGTTACGCTGTTACTCTCAGGGTTATGGGACCAAAAGTATCAGCAGTATGTTAACCGTTTCGCGCAATACGGTCAAGAAATACTTACAGGTATTTCAGCGCAGCGGTTTGGATTATGAAGGAGTACTGTCTCTATCGGACCAGGAACTCTCGGAGTTATTCCACGAAAAGACCAGAGTAAAGACAGAAAGCGAACGGATGGAAGAACTAAAGTCGTTGTTGCCCGAATATTGCAAGCGGCTTCAGAAGAAAGGTGTTACCCGTGAGGCTTTACATCGTGAGTACCTCTCTTCCCATCCGGATGGTTACGGACGCACCCGCTTCTATATTCTGATTCAGCAGCATATAGCCTGCAGCCGTCCCATCATGCATCTTGAACACAAGGCCGGTGATAAAGTGTTCATAGACTTCGCCGGTGACAAACTCTCCATCATCGACCTTGAGACGGGCGAAATCATCCCGGTGGAGGTTTTTGTCGCGATCCTTCCCTGCAGCCAGTTAACCTATGTGGAAGCGGTCATGAGCCAGAAAAAGGAGGACTTGATCCGTGCTTCGGAAAACGCCTTGTTATACTACCAGGGGGCTCCCTCCGCCATCATCCCGGACAATCTCAAGTCCGCCGTTACTAAGAGCAGTAAATACGAGGCCATCCTGAATGAGGACTTTGCAGCCTTTGCCGAACATTACGGCTGTACCGTAATTCCCGCCAGGGCTTACAAGCCACGTGACAAGGCACTGGTCGAGGGTGCCGTTAAACTGATCTATCGCAGTATCTATCCAAAGATACAGGAACGCGAGTTTTATGACCTTGATTCACTGAACGCGGCTATCCGTGTCGCCTTGGAACTCCACAACAACACTCCGCTGACAGACCGTAAATACAGTCGACGGGAACAGTTCGAGGAGATAGAACGTGATTCTTTACGCAAGCTCAATCCCATCCGTTTTGAACTCAAACAGCGTTACAGGGCTACCGTGATGAAAAACGGTCATGTCCGCCTGGGGGAAGACGCCCATTACTACAGTGTGCCTTGCGGCTATATAGGCAAGAAGGTCATCTTGTTATATACCTCACGCGAGGTATGCATCTATTACGGCTACGAGCTGATTGCTTCCCATACCCGCAACAGGGCCCGTTGCCGGTACACGACCCTGGAAGAGCACCTGGCTTCACACCATCGCTATATCACGGAATGGAACCCGGATAAATTTATACGTGAAGCGGCGGCTATTCATCCGGATGTGGAGGCATATATCCGTCAGGTTATGGAAGAGAAAAAGCATCCGGAGCAAGCCTATAAATCGTGTCAGGGCATTCTTAGCTTCGCACGCAGGGTCGGCAACACCCGATTGACCAATGCCTGCCGTTGGGCTACAAGTTACGGTCTGTACAATTATCCCATCATCGAGCGCATCCTTAACAACCGGCAGGATGAGTTCCCGTTGGAAGACAGTGCCGGGCAAGAAACGGAGATGCCTTCCCATGAGAATATCAGAGGAAAAGAATATTATCAATAAACCAACCAGATACAATATGGAAATGAATCAGGACACATTGGAAAAGATGTTAGGAATGAATCTTAAAGGTATGTATTATGCCTTTAAAACAAGTTTGGAAACACATCGGACAGAGAGCATGACTACCGACCAGTTCGTCTCATGGCTGGTCTCAAGTGAATGGGATGACCGCAGAAACCGCGCGGTAGAGAGAGCTATCCGTCAGGCCTCCTTCAGATACAAGGCCACCATTGAAGAAATAGACTTCTCAGTGGAAAGGGGGCTGGACAAGAATCTTACCCAGCGTTTGGCTGACCTTACGTTTGTCAGGGAACGCAAAGACATGTTTATTACCGGAAGTGCCGGAACAGGAAAAAGTTATCTGGCAACCGCTTTTGGCTTCCAGGCTTGCCAGAAAGGATATAAAGTACTATACGCCAACACATCCAGACTTATGGGGATGCTTAAGGTTGCCAAGGCAAAAGGTACAATCCTGCAAGAACTCAAGAAAATCGAGAGGTTGGATATGCTTATACTGGATGATTTTGGCATACAACCCTTCGATTCCCAAGGGCGGATGAACCTGATGGATATCATAGAGGACAGGCATGGTAAAAAATCCACCGTCATAACATCACAGGTCCCGGTAAGGGATTGGTATGACGTTATTGGAGAAAAGACGATTGCCGATGCCGTTCTGGACAGAATTGTACATCAGGCTATACGTATAGAGCTCTTCGGAGAGTCGCTACGCAAATGTAAAAGTAAAAAAGAATCGTTATATTTATAAACGAAATTTAATGTAGAACCCGGCATAACTGACAGGAAGAATACGAAGAAAACAAGAATGAACAGGATGGAAGAATGGAAAAATTTAACAGGGGTCAAATTGCTCTGAATTAAGGGGGCTACTTTGAGTGGATTTTCCATTTATAAACAAAAGGGTTATCTGTGTCCATTATAATACGGACGTTTATGGATTATTGTATAAAAAGCAAGAGGATACAATTCAAATGATTCTTCCTCTTGCTGTCATTGTCATATTTTCAATCCTTTCGGACGGTTTTCATCCTTGACATACAGCCCCGGACGACCGATTACGATATGGTTGTCAATGAAATTGCCCGTGGAACTTTGTTCATTTGCCGGACTGCGTATCTGTGGCGGTGTATCTCCGTGATATTGCGTCGGCCTGTTCCGCACGACTTCCGTTTCCGGCTTGACCTGCTGCCCTTCGTTCTCCTTGTCGGCGATTTCGGGCGTGGGCGCAAGTTCCAGTTGTATCTTGCGGTCGAGGGCGGCAAGTTCGGACTTCAACTGTTTCAGCTCGACCTCCTTCTTCCACACCTTGCCCGTTATCTCCTGTAACTGCGGTATCTCACGTTCCAGCACCTCATTCTTCGCCTTGTACTGGTCGATGATGGGGGGTATCCTCTCAATTGCGTTCAGGAAGTTGCGGGCGGCGGCCAACGGGTCAGCCATCGCCAGATGCCCGTTGTTGTAGGTGTACTTGTAGTTTCCTTCAACTACAAAACGGTTGTCGGTGAACTCCAAGCCCTCTTTGAGTATCCTCTCACTCACTACCTTTATCGGGAAACCGTAAAGCTCTCCGACCTGTGTGTAAAGCCCGCCCGTCGTGGTGTTCTTGGCTATCTCCTGCAAACGCTTTCCGATGACCTTCTCGTCTGTGGAGTCCACTCCGTCCACCTTTATCATATTAAGGCGGTTGCCCTCCTTGTCGGTCTGCACCACTGATAGGAAGCGGTTCCAGTCCTCCGTCATGGCATCAATGAAAGCCGTGTTGTTGCGCAGCTCACCCGTCTTCGACTCCAGCTTGAACTCCGAATCACGCCTGCCTTTGTTGAACGACTTGCGTTCCCCTTCGAGCGAGGCGATGCGCTTTTCAAGTTTAGCCTTGTCCAACAGGTCGGTGTTGCCGGAGAGCAATGCCATATACTCCGAGAAGTTCATGCCCGATTTCTCGTCCATAGCACCCTCGTCGATGGTACGCGCACCCATCGCCCCGCTTTTGAGCTGGCTGATGAAAGTCTGCTTGCAGTGCAGGAGGTTGAACTTGTAGCTGTCCAGCGACTTCTCCACCGCATAGATGATTACATCCACGTTGTTCCCGGCAAAATGCTTGGCTATCTCATTCCCGGCTCTAACACCCCGTCCGTCACGCTGTTGCAGGTCCGACGGTCGCCACGGCGTGTCCAAATGATGAATTGCCACACATCTTTTCTGTGCGTTCACGCCCGTTCCGAGCATAGAGGTTGAGCCGAACAACACGCGCACCGTCCCAGCGTTCATGGCATCTATCACCGCCTTTCGTGCCTTGTCAGTCTTGCATTCTTGAATGAAGCGCACCTCGCTTGGCGGTATGCCGTAATCCTCCGTCAGTTTGCGTTTGATTTCCGAATAGACGTTCCAACCGTCCCCCGACTGGTATGTCCCCAAGTCCGAGAAAACGAACTGCGTGCCTTTCTGCGCATCGTATTTTTGGTAATACTCCGCGATCATCTTGGCGCAGTGGCTCGCCTTGTTGTCGGGGTGGTCTTCATAATGCGGGTCTATCATGCGCATGTCGAGAGCCATCTTCCGGGCATAGTCGGTAGCGATGAGCATCTTCGCCTTTTCCTCCGTTTCCGAAAGCGGCAGCCTGCCCAGCAGAGTGGCGTCGCCCGTCTTGGCAAATTCCATCAGTTGCTTGATGAAATACTCTTGGTCGGGTGTGGGCGGTATGTGGTGCAGTATCTCGTTCTTGTTGGGACGGTCCACGCCCACGTCCTCTGCCGTGCGGTAGTCCGTGATTTCATTATAGAAAGCGGCAAGCTCCGGCACTTTGATGAAGTAGCGGAAACGCTCCTTCTGCACCACGTTATTCGTCACGTTAAATTCAAAATCCGTCGTCTTTTTGGCGAATATCGCCGCCCACGCATCGAAACAGCGGATGTCCTGCCGTTCCAGCTCCTTCGGGCGCAGGTACTTGAACAGCAGGTACAGTTCCGTCAGCGAGTTGCTGATGGTCGTGCCGGAAAGAAAAGTTGCTCCCAAGTCCTTGCCTGTACGTTCTTGTATAGTGCGTATGGCGAAAAGCATATTGAGTGCCTTTTGGCTACCCTCGCTGTTCCCCAATCCCGCCACACGGTCGTGGCGCGTGTTGAAAGTCAGATTTTTGAACTGGTGGCTCTCATCTATGAAGATGTGGTCGATGCCCATCTGCTTGAAATCCACCACGTCATCCGTGCGTGACTTTATGGCGTGTTCCACCTTCTCCAGCTTCGCTTCAAGGTTGTGCTTGCGCTTCTCCAGCCCTTTCAGCATCGCCCGCGACACGTTCTTTCCCTGCTGCCGCAGCACTTCGAGGTTTTCCTCCACCGTGTCAAGCTCCGCTTGCAGGATGCGCTGTTGCAACTCCGGCGACTGCGGTATCTTTCCGAACTGGTCGTGCGACATGATGACACAATCGTAATCGTTGTTTTTGATGTTGTTGAAGAAACGCACACGGTTGGCAGTCGAAAAATCCTTCTCCGAAGCGTACAGAATACGTGCGTTGGGATATGCCGCCTGATAGGTGGCTGCAATCTCCGCGACGTTGGCTTTCAACCCGATAATCATCGGCTTGTGTGCCAAGTTAAGACGCTTCATTTCATGCGCGGCGATGCACATTATCAGCGTCTTTCCGGTTCCCACCTCATGGTCGCAAATTCCGCCGCCGTTCTGTTTCAGCATCCAGACGCAATCCATCTGCGAGGGATAGACGCTCTTGATGCCCCGGCTTGCCAGCCCCTTCAAGTTGAGGTCGGGAAAAGTCTGGTGCGAGCCGTCATATTTCGGGCGCACGAAACAGTTGAACTTGCGGTTATACATCGTCGTCAGCCGTTCCTTGAACTGCGGCGACTGCTCTTCCAGCCATTCGGAGAAGCCGTTTCGTATCTCGTCAATCTTGGCGTTGGCGAGCTGTATGCCCTCGCTGTCGCGCACCTTGATGTCATTGCCATGCTCATCCTTGCCGATGGACTTCATCATGTCGGGGCAGGTGTTGTGCAGGGCGTGTTTCAGAAGGTGCATACCGTCATAGTTCCGGTAATACCCCTTCACCAGAAACTCGTCCGTGATTTTCATGGTGCGGTATCCGCACGCCACCGAAAACTCGTCCATGCTGGCGGAGTAGGCGATTTTCACCTCCGTATCGAACAACCGGCTCATGTAGGCGGCATAGACACCCGTAGGAATCCATCGTTCCCCGAAATTGAAGTCCAGATCCTCGAAGGCGATGCGCGGCGGTTCGGCATCTTTCAGAGCCTCCAACGCCTGTTTTATTTCCGGCATACGCTCATTTTCGGGATTGTCGCCCATCCATGCCTCTATGCGCTCCGCCTTCTCTATCACGTTCCCGGCGATGAAGCGGTCTTTGATTTCGTAACCGGTCACGAGCGGATTGTAATAGATGCGCCCTTGCAGGGCTGTGAGCAATTCCTCCGCCGTACTGTCGGTTATCTCCCGCATATAGTCGAGATTGACCGTGCCGAACTTGTTGAGCGACGCGGAAAGTGCCTCTTCGGGAGAACCTACGTTGGTATGGCTCTCCACCGCGAAGGAAACGGGACGTTCGAAGATGTCCGCCTTGACGAACTTCCCGTTCTCCGCCCGTTCCAGCGAAAGGATGTCACGACCGCCTGCGTCCATCATCACCAACTTTACGTTCTGCTTGGCGTTGAGGTTGCCGTAACGCATGACAAATTCATCGTAACAGGTGTTCAGATGCTCTCGCCACGGAACATTCGCCTCGTGCCTGTTCGATTCATAACGGTACAGACGCTCGTAGGCGTCACGCAGCGACACATACAGCAAAGCCTTTTCCTTCTGGTAGCCTTTCAGGTCGAGCGGCTGGAATGTCGCCCCGTATGGGGTGATGTCCTTCAGGTAGCCGATGTTATGACGTCCCCAGTCAGCCACCAGCGACCCTTCGCGCAGGTGCATCTCCGGTGTGCGGTGGTAGGCACGGGGCGATAGGTCCACGACTTCCTCCTTCGGCTTCTCCGCTTCGATGTCGGGGAAAAGGGAAGTCGCCACTGCTTCCGATGGGGTATCTGTAACGGCAGGTGCGGCGACTGCCTCCGGCTGTGCTTCTTCTTGCCGTGTTTGCTCACGGTGAGCTTCCGACACGGCTTTCACTTCCGTCTTTTCCGCCGCCACTTGTTTCTCGTTATGCTGCCTCGCCAGCTCCCGAAGTTCCTTCCTGCGTTCCGGTGTCAAACCCATCATCATCTCATAGAAGCCGTTGATGGGAGGATTGGTATCCCAGTCCAGCGTGGCATAGATGTCGTCCGGGTCGGCAGGCTTTGCGGCATTGTCCACTTTCACCTCCTTGTTCTCCGTTACAGTCTTAGGTGTGGAAGCAGTCGGTATAGCAGTGACTTTCGGTGTTGCCTGCACCTGCGGCTTAGGCGAAATGCGCCTTGTAGGGCTTTCTTTCTTTGCCGTCTTTTTCTTCTTGGCGGTTTTCGATTGGCTGACTTCTTCCGTCATACCCCAAAGATCGAGCAATGATAGCTGCACCCCATCAGAATATTTCGGACGTGGCTCTATCTCCGGCTTTTCCTCTGTGGGTTGCGGTTTCTCCGTCGGAGTTTCAACTGTTTGTGAAAATACCGTTTTCTGTGTTACAGCAGGACGCTCCGCCTCCTTTTGAACAATAACTTTTTCTTCCGTTCCCGACTGCCGGATTGTTCCCGAATACAGACGCATGGCGAGCCTGTAATGGAAATCCTCGTCGAGCATACGGCGCAAGTCCCCGGCTATACCTGCGGTCTTGCCCTCATGCAGATAAACCATAGCGGGCTTCCCGTAGGGGTCGGTGTCAAGTTTCGCCGTCGTATGCACGATGCGTTCCGGGTGGTGGATGAAATAGGCGTTGTCTGTCAGGCCGGTTTTCGTGTCCGTCTGTATCACGGTCATCAGCCGCTCGTCCTGCGACATTTCCTTTTTGTTCAGGTTCTTTTGCAGGACAATCAGGTCGCTGCCCACCTCTGTCCCCGCGTTGTCCGTGAACAGGTTGTTGGGCAGGCGTATCGCGGATACCAGATCAGCCTGACTGAACAGCTCGTTACGCACGGAGGTCTTGGTGCTGTTCAATACCCCTTGCGAGGTGATGAACGCCACGATGCCGCCGTCACGCACGGCATCCAGCCCTTTGAGGAAAAAATAGTTGTGGATGGCTTTCTGGGCGGAGCGTCTGCCGAATGAGTCGCTCCGCTGAAATTCAGGGTCAAACACGGCGATGTCACCGAAGGGAATGTTGGACACCGCCAAGTCGAAATAATTGTTGAACGGTTTTTCGATTTTCTCAAAACCGCAGGTACGCATCTTTTGGTCAGGATAGAGATGCCGCAGGATTGTACCCGTGAGCAGATCCTTCTCAAAAGCCATCACATCCGCATTGGGGCTGTGCCGCAGCACGGAGTCCACGAACACGCCGACACCCGCCGACGGTTCGAGCATACGGGCGGGGCGGACACTGTAATCCGCCAGCACGTCCGCGAGGGTGTCGGTTATCTCTTTGGGAGTGTAGAAAGCGGTAAGTACGGACGCTTTGAGCGAGTCCACAAACCGCTTGTACTCCGTTTCGTCCTTGCTGTTCTCACGGATAAGCCTGTGCAGCTCCACCGTCGGGGCGAACAGTTCGAGGTCGGATTTCGCCCAGCGGACGGCATCCGTCAGTTCCTTTGCAGGGTTGAGGATACATTTCAGACCGCCGAAACCGCAGTACCTTTGAAGTATGGCACGCTCTTCGGTTGTCACTGTCCTGTTTTCCCTGTCAAGGATGAATGCCGTCCGTATCGCCTCGATGTTGTCCCGCAGTTTCTGTTTGCGGTTAAACGCCATATTCCCCGATATAAAGGGCGGTTGCCCCCGTCAGCTCCGTGTAGAGCAGGTCGTAATCGGAAGACAGGGCGAAATTGTCGTCCGAGAGGTCATAGACGGAAAACACGTTGCCGACAAGCGGCAGGAGTTTCTGTATGAAGGCTTCGCACTTCTCTTCCGGCACTTCATCGGCAAACTCGTTTTCCACGACTTCGCGGAGCATGGCGTACCGGGAATAGCGCAGCCCGCGCAGCAGCGTGTCCATCGCCAGCTCCTGCGCACCGTCGGCGGGATAGCCTTCGAGCCTTGCCTTTTCATACGTTTCGGCGGCACGGTCGGCGCGTTCCCGTATGAAGGCGGCATCGGAAGCCTGTTCAAACTTGTTCGTGCGGAGATAGTCCAGCAGGTACAGACCGTAATAGGAAAAGTCGGTCTGACCCTCGTTTTTCTTCTTGTTGTTCATTACTTTGGAGTTTAGTGGATTGATATTTAACGGGATAATCGGTTGGAAAAAGGAAGAAAAAGGCACTCGGTATCCCTCCGAGTGCCACCACTAAATCCAAAGTATGAGTGTAATCCGGTATCGAAGAACAATTCATTACTCTGAACAAGTGGCAAAGTTAGCATTATTTCTTCCGTCCTGAAAATTTCTTGCCCTTTTTAGCCTCCGGGAACACAAAAGCCGTGTTATATTCCCCGTCAAAGGCGACCACGGCATCGAAGCTCTTGCCCTGTTTGCTCTTGAAGCCTTTGAGCAGCTTGGTGTGCCCGTCGGTGAGCAGGTCTTTGATTTCGTCGTCGGACAGGGTGCGTCCCGCTTTCAGCCGGAACACGGGCAGTCCGCACTCCGTGTTGTCGCAGCGTACCACCTTGCCGTAGAACCGCATCCTGCCCGTGCCGCACTTGGGACACGCGCAGCCGGAGTCACGGCTGCCGAAGAGCTTGTCGCACGAGAGCAGTTCGGAGGTGATTTCCCGTGTGTACGCCTCTATCTTCTTGCGGAAGGTGTCGGCGGACAGTTCCCCGCGCTCGATGCGTGCCAGCTCCTTCTCCCATTCGCCCGTCATGGCTACATCGGCGATGCGCATCGTCTTGACAACGGAGTTGAGGGCAAGACCCTTTTCAGTGGGGACAAGCGATTTCTTGCAGCGTTCCATGTAACCGCGCTTGAAGAGCGTTTCGATGATGGAGGCGCGTGTGGCGGGAGTGCCGATGCCGCAGTCCTTCATTGCCTGACGCAGCGCGTCGTCCTCGATTTCCTTGCCCGCCGTTTCCATAGCGGACAGCAGGGTGGCTTCGGTGTGCAGCGGCTTGGGTTTGGTCTTTCCTTCGGTGATGGAAGAGCCTTTCAGCGTCAGCGTGTCGCCTTCCTGCCAGCCGGGGATGGTGGTTTCCTCCTTGTTTTCCTCGCCATATACGGCACGCCATCCGGCTTGTTTGACAACGCTGCCTTTCACGGTGAACTCCATTCCCGCACATTCCGCCGTGACAGCGGTCACGTCCTTGACGCATTTTTCGGAGAATGCCTCGACCATACGTCCGGCAATCATCTGATAGATGGTGCCGTCCTCTTTGGAGAGGAAGAGCGGTTTCTCGCCCGTGACGAGCAGGGCGTGGTGGTCCGTCACCTTGCCGCCATCCACGCTGCGGCGTGTCGGGACGGCTTTCGCCCGCACCTTGTCTTTCCATTCGGGCTGCGTGCCGATGAAGGCGAGCAGCTTGGGGATTTCGGCGAACACGTCTTCGGGAATGTAACGGCTACCCGTTCTCGGATAGGTTATCAGTTTCTTCTCGTAGAGTTTCTGCGCGATTTCAAGCGTCTGTTCCGCCGTGAAGCCGTGCTTGGCGTTGGCTTCTTTCTGGAGCGTGGTCAGGTCGTACAGGAGCGGAGTTTCCTCCGTCTTCTCCTTGCGCTCGGCTTTCGTTACCGTTGCGTAGCCTGCCGCCCTTACCTTATTATATAGCTCCATAGCCGGCTCTTTCTCCTTCCATTTCTCGGAGGAAGAGAGTTTCACGACCTCACCATCGCAACCGTCCGTTGCGATATGGAGCTGCCAGAAGGCTTCGGGCGTGAAACGGCGGTTCTCCCAGTAGCGTTCACACACCATCGCCAATGTGGGGGTCTGCACCCGTCCGACCGAGTACGTGCCGTGTCCGGCGGCGATAGAAAGTGCCTGCGTGCCGTTGATGCCCACGAGCCAGTCGGATTCGCTCCGCGCTTTGGCGGCGAGGTATAGGTTGTCATACTTGCCGCCGTCTTCGAGGTTGCGCAACCCCTCACGGATAGCCTTGTCGGTGAGCGAGCTGATCCACAGGCGCACAAACGGGGTTTTGCATCCCGTGTAGTGGTAGAGATAGCGGAAGATTAGCTCACCCTCACGCCCGGCATCGGTTGCCACAATGATTTGTTCGCTCCCATTGAAAAGCCGGGTAATGATTTTTATCTGCGACACCACGCCGCTGTCGGGCTTGTAGCCCTTCTCCGTCCTGACCTGACGGGGGACGAGCGTGAAGGTGTCGGGGATAATCGGGAGGTTGTCACGGACGAAGCCGCGCACGCCGTAGCCGTCGGGCATGGCAAGTTGGACGAGGTGTCCGAATGCCCATGTCACGGCATAGCCGCCTCCCTCGAAATATCCTTCCTCTCTCTTTGTCGCGCCCACGATGCGGGCGATTTCACGTGCCACGGAGGGCTTTTCTGCAATGATTGTCTTCATGCTTTTTCTTTTTTAATGATTACTTTTTTTACTTTGGATTGGATTTAGTGGCGGACACGGGATTACATCTTCATGCCCTTGTTGTTTTTCTTCGGTTTATCCTGCTGCTGTTGCTGGCTGGCGGTCTTCGGGGCGGTCTGACCTTTCTGCAAAGGCTCTTTCAGGTTCTTTGTCGCCTCGTTGGTCTTGCCCTCGTTGTTCACCGCCACCTGCGTGCGGCTCTCGTTGGACGGGGCGACCTGCTGGGCGTTGTCGGGGTTCGTGTCGTAGCGGTACGGACGGCCCTTCTCCGGGTTGAACTTGATATACATCGTGGCATGGAAGCCCTGCTTGTCGGTCACGTTCTCCAGCTTCACGGCTTTGCCCTCCACGTAGTCGGCTTTCTGTTGGTCGGTGAAGTTCACGCCGCTCCATTTGCTGATGGGGCGAATGCTGCCGTCCTCGTTCGTCCACGTGTTGCGGCGTTGCTCCTTCTTGGTCTGGGCGGCATTCTCCCCGCCTTGCGCCTGACTTTTCGACGTGTCGCTCTTGGCTTCCTGCGTCTGTGCGGTACGGGGCGACCTGCCGGTTCCCGGCACGAACTCCACACCGCGCTGCTCCACGTTCACTTGCAGGGTGGTGACGAACTTCCTGCCGTCGTTGCGCTCGATGAGCTTGTCGCGCACGGGCAGTCCGGCGCGGAGCATGTCCTGCTCCTGCTTGGTAATTTCCGTCTTGCCGATGCGCTCCGGGATGCGCACCTTGTTTGCCGGGATGTCCGTGATCTCATTCGTCTTGCGGTCGATGCTGATGTAGGAGGGGATAATCTCGCCCGTTTCCCTGTCCACGATGTCCACGACCCTGCCGAGGTTGCCCGTTTCGCGCAGGTTCTTCCGGTCGTCGTCGGAGAATTTGTGTTCCTTGTATTCATCTAACTTCTGCTCCTTGCGGATGAAGTGCGGCACGAGGCTGATGTTTCCCTCGCCGTCCTTCTTGAAGGAGAGGCGGGCGTCCAGCTCGAATGATTCGCCGCCGAAGGTGGGTTTGACCTTCACCAAGTCGGACTTGCCGTAGTTGAGCATCTTCGTAAGGTTGCCGGACTTTTCAAGGTCGTCACGCTTCACACCCCATCTGTCCTCCAGTTCCTGCCAGTTGATTTTGCTCTCGTCGATGGGCTGGTAGCCCCGTTTGCCCTGCGTCTGCTGCGGGTTTTCCTGTTGTTCTTTCTGTTGCTCCATGTTTTCCTGTTTTTGAGGTACTTGTTTTTCTACCTGTTGTGAAGTCTGTTCTTCCTGCACCTTCTTCTCATAACCGGAGGTGTCCACCTTGTGAGGGGCAAGCAGTTCCTTGTTCCCTTCCGGGTCTTTCAGCAGTTGCTTCATCACCTCCAAGATATTTTCGGCTTGGTCCGCCGCGATACGGTAGAAACCGAAGCGGCTGGGTTCCTTGCACTGCCGGAAGAAGTTCTTGAAGAAGTTGTCCAGCACGTCGCCATGTCGGTCGAATTGCAGGAAACTCTGCGCGTTCTCCGCTTTCGCGGGGGTGCGCTTGGGTGTGCCGTCCACGTTCAGCCCGGCTACCACGCTGATCTCGCCCGTCTTCTCGTCACGGACTACCAGCACGTCCTTTTCGTCTTTTTTCTTTGCCATCTGAAAAATGTTTTAATGGGTTATTTATGAAAGAAATTATGGATACGAGCCTTGTAGAAGGCTATATCTTCCTTTTTGAAGTCCTTGATATGGTTGGAAAGGAATGTCAGCACGTCCTCCTCGCTGTAATAGGTTTTCTTGCCCAGTGTCTTGTAAGGCAATGCGCCGACGCTGCGGTAGCGTTGCAGGGTGCGCTTGCTTATCTGGAGCAGCATACACAAGTCCTGATTGTCGAAAAGGCGGATGCTTTCCGTGATAGCGGGCTGTTTCCCCTCAGCCTTCATCGCCAGCAGCAGTTCGTCCTGACGGTCGAGCCGTTCCATCAGCTTCTGCATCCAGACCTCGAAGTTGTTTCGTGTGAGCAGTTCCATGACCTATGTCCTCCGTCCTTTGGGGCTGCCGCCCGTGCGCAGCGTGTGGTTCCGTTTCAGTTCCTGCGGTGTCGCCGCGTCCTCGTTGACGGCACATGCTTCAAGCAGGCGGTCGATTTCAGACTGCCGGTAGCGGCATTTGCCGCGCAGCACGACATAGCCGATGCGTTGCTCGCTGCGCATACGCTGGAGGGTGCGGGTACTCACGTTAAGCAGGTGCGCCGCCTCGCGTGTGGTGAGCAACCTGTCGGGCGATGCCGCTTTCTTGTCGCCGGAGACGGCACGGACGTGTGCCGCAATCTCCGCTATCTGTTCCGTCAATGACCGGAAGGCGGAACTTTCCATCGTTATCACTTTCATATTCAGTCCTTTCTTTTTGTTTCTGCGGCAAAATTCGGCAATAAACAAAAGGGGCTTTAACAACTCACTACGTGACTCACGTAAGATTTTTACGGAAGATGGCTCCGTAACCCGGTCAAACGGCGCAACAGGCAGCCTTTCAGCGGAAAACGGTACGTGTTAAGGGCTGCGTCGTTACCTTTGCGGGCAAACCGATAATTTTATGAATATGGAAATAGTATCTATCGAGAAAAAGACTTTCGAGATGATGGTGGCGGCATTCGGCGCACTCTCGGAGAAGATCGCCGCCCTGAGGCGCAAAAGCGACTCGGGGCGCATGGAAAAATGGCTCACGGGCGAGGAGGTCTGCGGGCAGTTGAGAATCAGCCTGCGCACGTTGCAGACGCTTCGTGACAGGCGGCTTATCGGCTACTCGCAGATAAACCGAAGGTTCTATTACAAGCCGGAGGAGGTGAAGCGGCTGATACCGCTTGTCGGCACGCTCTATCCGCACGGCAGATGATTTGATTTATTCACCCACTGAATCCGAAGTTATGATGAACGAGAACAACGATGTTTTTACGATGGAAGACGAGCCGATAGCCTCTGTGGTGCAGGATATGCGCAAAGGCTCTAAATGGCTGTCCGCATTTCTGGAAAGTTACCGTCCTCCGCTGGACGGGGAGCGTTACCTGACGGACGGCGAGGTGGCGGAACTGCTCCGCGTGAGCCGACGCACCTTGCAGGAATACCGCAACAACCGTGTGTTGCCCTTCATACTTTTGGGAGGGAAGGTGCTTTACCCGGAAACGGGGCTGCGCGAGGTACTGGAAGCGAACTACCGCAAGCCGCTGGAGTAAGGCGGCCAACATGAAAAAGGAAACGGGCGACACCTTTTGTGGTGCTGCCCGTTTCCTTGTCTTATGGGGTATGTGCAATCAGCAGTACCCGGCTTTTCCGTTCTGTATGAACATCACGTATGCTTGCCGTTTCTCTTTTGCGAGAGCCTTTCCCACCAGCCATGTACGGAAAAGGTGGGTGTTGTAGGTGTTCAGCCGGAAAGCAATCGGAATGATGATTTCAAGCGCGTACACGTCCGCGTACAGCCCGTTTTCAAGCTGCATGTAGCGGCACACCTCGTAGTCGTTCAGCACGTCCGACTTGCGGACGGCTTTGATGGCTGCGTTCACTGCCGGGACGATCGTATGGAACAGTCCGGCGATTTCGGTGGCGGTCATCCACACGTCGTTACCGGTTACGCTGACCGCTTTGTCCTCTATGATGATTATGTCACGTTTCATGGCTTCTCTTTTTAGATGGTGCAACCTGCAAATTCCTCAACGTTGTTCAACCTTGCCGCAAGGTTCTCCATGTCCTGATTGAGCTTCTCTTTGGTTATCTTCGCGTAAATCTGCGTCGTCTTTATGCTCTTGTGTCCGAGCATGGAGCTGACCGTTTCGATAGGTACGCCGTTGGAGAGGAACACCGTCGTGGCTGCCGTGTGGCGGCTCTGATGCCACGTGATATGCTTGGTGATGCCGCAACGCTTGGCGACGGCACGGATACCTGCAAGGCACGTGTTATAATGCGGGACGGGGAATATCCTGCCGTTCTCGCACAGACCCCGGTATTTGCCGATTATGCGGTTGGCGATGTCAAGCAGGCGGATGTTGGACACCACGCCCGTTTTCTGGCGGTTGATGTTTATCCACTCGTGTTCGTCGAAGTAGGTGCGGATATTCTCTTCCGTGAGGTTGCGCATATCCGAGAACGACAGCCCGGTGAACGCGCAGAACAGGTAGAGGTCGCGGTACAGTTCCTGTTTGGCGTTTTTCAGTTTCCCGTCCATGAGCAGGCGGATTTCCTCTTTGGTAAGGAAACTGCGTGTCGTTTCCTCCTTCTTGATTTCATACTCGCGGAACGGGTCGCGTGTCAGCCACTCGTTGTTGATGGCGATGAACACCATCGTCCGTAGCGGGCAGACGTACAGCCACACGGTATTGGTGCAGCAGTGCTTGTCCGTGCGCAGGAACATCTCGAAGTCGGAGATGAAAGCCGGGGTAAGCTCTTTCAGTGCGATGTCCTTCACATGGTAGCGGATGTCAAGGAACTCTTGCAGGTGTTTGTAAACGGTGCGGTACTTCAGCAGCGTGCCTTTGGCTTTCATGCCTGCTTCCACCTGTTTTTCATAGTCCTCGTTGTGCTGGCGGAACACCTGCATCAGCGTGTGGTAGCGGTGCTCCAGTCCGAGAAAAGCGTTCTTGACCTTCTCTGCCGTGACGAAGTTGTCACGCTCCATGATTTCCTGATAGTGCTTGTTGATGCGCACCCGCATCTTGTCAAGCATACGGTTCGTTTCGAGTGCCGCCGTGCTTCTGCCCGTGACACGCCCCCCTTTGGTGTCCCACAGCTTCGGATCGACACTCAGCTTGCAACTGAATTGTGTCTGGTTGCCGTCCACCGTGATACGTCCCATGACGGGAACTGTCCCGTCTTTCTTCACTACCTGCCGTTTGAGATAGTAGATAACTGAAAATGTACTCTTCATCGTCCTTAATTTTTTTGGTTTCAAAATTAGTTGGTGAAGAGTCCTTCTCTGGTACGCAAAACGGTGAGGAACGGCGCAATCTTTTTCCGTAACCGGATTTTTCGCGTGAGTTGTGGGTAACTCACTATCCCTCTGCGCCTTGTTTCTCTATCCGTACCCGTTTGTCGCATTATCGGGCATGGTTACGAACAAGTAACGTTGCGGCGTCAGGATTTGGCTTCGGCAGGGATTGTAATGGCTTCACGAATTTTCGCCACTTAAACCAAAACCCTTGTAACTCAATTCTATCACTATATCTTTCCGCATTTCACTTTTTTGTAGTAACTTTGTCACTCTAATCAATCACAACGTCGCTTTGCGCTGTAATGCCGTTTGTGCCATAAGTATAATTCAGGAATGCCACTTTAAACCCATTTATGCCAACAATCATCGGCAACATTTTCTGCCGTGCCTCCTGGTCGACATACGTCCCTATATGAGGAATCCCAAGGCTATCAAGAGCCTCTATTGTGAATCTAAGCCCTTTATCACGCCTGTCAAGTGTATGGTTATTGGCCGTCAGGAACAAATCAAAACCGGCATCTTTCAACGCAGAGGCATAACTGACCGGAGCATTGAAACAGGGATAACCTGTAAAATTGCCGTTACCCAATGGAGTTTCCAGATTCACCACCGCATAATCAGCGTCTTTTATCAGACTCTCTATCGGAGTGAAACAATCGGCATAGTCATAACCTCGCCCTTGCGCCATTCTGGCTGCAGCATCAATCTGAGCCTGATGCATCATGGCATCACCGGCAAACAACAATGTAGCCTCGCCGCTCCCCACTATGGAAAGCGTCAACTTCATAATTATAGCCAGAATAGTCTCCGACATGGCATCACACAAAACCGCCACCTACGGCAATAAACAGCCTATGAATATATTTCCCTTTTGGCGGCAAGTAAAGTGTTTTGCATCAAAGACACAATTGTCATAGGCCCAACTCCCCCCGGAACCGGGGTGATGTATGCGCATTTTGGCGCGACCTCGTCAAATTTAACATCCCCACACAAACGGAATCCGCTTTTGCGCGAAGCGTCAGGCACGCGTGTCGTACCTACATCAATCACCGTAGCGCCATCCTTAACCATATCGGCAGTCACCGATTCTGGCCGACCCATCGCGGCAATAAGAATATCGGCATTGCGACACACTTCTTTAAGATTCCTGGTGTCGCGATGGCACACTGTCACAGTGCAGTTGCCGGGATAACCTTTTTGCATCAAAAGACTTGCCACCGGTTTCCCTACTATATTGCTACGCCCCAGAACCACACAGTTAGCGCCAGATGTTGAAATGCCATATCTTTCCAACAACATCATTATCCCGGCGGGAGTGGCACTTCTGAAACATGGCAGACCAATCGACATACGCCCAACGTTAATCGGATGAAAGCCATCTACATCTTTTCGATAATCAATCGCCTCAATGAGCCTTTGCTCGGATATATGCTTAGGAAGCGGAAGCTGCACGATAAATCCATCAACTTCAGGATTTTCATTCAATTTATGAATCTCCTCAAGCAAACGTGCCTCAGTCACATCATCTTCAAAACGCAAAAGCGATGAAACAAACCCACATTCAGCACAAGACTTAACTTTATTGGCCACATATGTCTCACTACCTCCGTCATGCCCCACAAGGATGGCGGCAAGATGGGGACGACGTCCACCGGCGGCAACAATTTTTTCAACTTCAGCAGCAATCTCTCGTTTGATATCTGCCGACACTTTCTTACCGTCAATCAGTTCCATAGTGCTGGTATTTTTCAGGATGCACTTGCCAATAGCAAGCCACAACCGGTATATTTTTATAGAGGAATAAGTCAGTCAAGGTTATCTGCGACGCATATTACGCATCATCTGCATCGGATTCTTCATCGAGGTTGCAGCCTTCATTACTTTCCGGGTCTGTTCAAACTGGGTCAGAAGCCTATTGACCTCCTGAAGCGACGTCCCGGATCCGGCAGCAATACGTTTACGACGGCTTCCGTTGATAATCGAAGGATTAACCCGTTCTTTCTCCGTCATTGAACTGATTATAGCCTCAATCCCTTTGAACGCATTATCGTCAATCTCAATATCTTTCAAAGCCTTTCCAACGCCAGGAATCATCGACGCCAACTCTTTCAGATTACCCATCTTCTTGATTTGCTGAATCTGACCGAGGAAGTCATTAAAATTGAACTCATTTTTGGCGATTTTGCGTTGAAGTTCACGGGCTTTTTTCTCATCAAACTGCTGTTGCGCCTTTTCCACAAGCGACACGATGTCTCCCATACCCAAAATGCGGTCTGCCATTCGGGATGGATGGAACAGGTCGACTGCATCGAGTTTTTCTCCAGTTCCGACAAACTTGATAGGTTTTGTAACCACGGTGCGAATCGACAGAGCTGCGCCACCACGTGTGTCACCGTCAAGTTTTGTCAGCACAACACCGTCAAAATCCAATCGGTCATTGAACTCCTTGGCCGTATTAACCGCATCCTGCCCCGTCATTGAATCAACCACGAACAGTGTTTCCTGTGGTTTGATAGCCTTTTTGATGGCTTCTATCTCATCCATCATCTGCTCGTCAACCGCCAGGCGGCCGGCAGTGTCGACAATCACCAAGTCAAGATGGTGCTGCTTGGCATAATCAATAGCATGTTTGGCTATTTCAACAGGATTTTTGTTCCCTTCCTCAGTATAAACCGGAACATTAATCTGCTCGGCAAGCACTTTGAGCTGTTCGATTGCCGCCGGGCGATAAACGTCACATGCAACAAGCAATGGACGTTTCCCTTTATCGCTCTTGAGTTTTTTTGCAAGTTTTCCGGAGAACGTCGTTTTACCGGAACCCTGCAGCCCCGACATAAGAATCACTGTGGGATTACCCGACAAGTTAACCTGTGCGGTATCGCCACCCATGAGCGATGCAAGCTCATCGTGCACGATTTTCACCATCAGTTCCTGAGGTTTGATGGCATTTATCACATTCTGACCAAGTGCTTTGGCCTTTACCGTGTCTGTGAATGTCTTTGCAACCTTATAATTGACGTCGGCATCAAGAAGTGCACGCCTTACATCTTTCAAGGTTTCGGCCACATTGATTTCGGTAATCTTACCCTGGCCTTTCAGTATTTTAAAACTACGCTCAAGTTTCTCGCTTAGATTCTCAAACATGTTGATATGTTTCGGGGGTTATAAAAACTTTGTCACACAAGCCGGTTCGTAGCCGTGTCAGGGAATATGACATTAGGTTTGAAATCGCGGGCCTCGTCGATAGGAAGCGAACCGTAAGCCATTATTATTATCACATCACCTGGTTGCACTTTTCGGGCGGCCGCCCCGTTGAGGCAAATAACGCCAGACCCTCGCTCTCCTGGAATCGCATAGGTCTCAAAACGTTCTCCGTTATTATTATCAACGATATATACATGCTCACCACGGATGATGTTGGCGGCATCCATAAGGTCTTCATCAATTGTGATGCTACCTATATAGTCGAGGCGAGCCTCTGTTACGCTCACCCGATGAATTTTCGATTTTAAAACTTCAACCTGCATCATGGCCGGTCACACTCGATTAAAGTATGTACTTTATATTGTCAATCAGTCGCACCTTGCCGCAATATGCCGTAACACAGCCAACGGCTACTCCATCCGGTGCGTCACTCCATACTGCCAATGGCTGCATGGTCCGGGGATTGACTATCTCATAATATTCCACTTCCATATAAGGAGCCGAATTTATCTCATCAACCACATATCGCCTGGTCTGGTCAAGCGAGTGCGTTTTAGCCCAGTCAAGACTTTTTGCCAGAACGTTATGTATGACCGGAGCCACCTCCCGTTGTTCTGTCGTAAGACGGGTATTACGGCTACTCATCGCCAGGCCGTCCGGTTCACGGCATATCGGACAGTCAACAATCTCAAGATTGAAACCCTCAAGCTCAACCATGCGCCGGATTACTGCAATCTGTTGGAAATCTTTCTCACCGAAATATGCCTTAGTCGGTTTTACCATCTCAAACAGTTTGCTGACCACTTGGGCAACGCCATTGAAATGACCGGGACGCATGGCACCCTCCATTACGGCGGCCACATCTCCAAGATTAAACTGGCGCGTATCTGGTTCTGGATATACCTCTTCTACTGAAGGTATGAAAACGAAATCAACTCCTGCGCCATCCAGCTTGCGGCAATCAGCCTCTTCCGTGCGAGGATATGTGGCAAGGTCTTCCGCATTATTGAATTGTGTGGGATTCACAAACACGCTGACCACAACAACATCGTTTTCCTTACGTGCACGGTCAACGAGAGATATATGCCCGTCATGCAAAGCGCCCATCGTAGGCACCAGACCGACCATTTTCCCTGAATCCTTAGCATCTGCCATTAATTGGCGCAGATGCCCCACTTTTCTGATAATCTTCATCTGTAAAATAAGTTCTAAACCCTATTTTTCGGCTGCAAAGGTATGAAATAATTGTGAAACAATCACTACCTTTGTTTGAAAATTACCCTGCAACGCAACCATGCAGGGCCAACCATCGGCCACCTATGCCGCCCTTATTGCCAACATGATAGCGGCCATAGTTTAGGGGCACCATCAACTCCTTATGACACAAGAATTTGAATCATCGCTTCTTGAAAGCGCAGTATCAGAAATATCACGTCTGCCCGGAATCGGGCGCAAAACCGCATTACGCCTTGCCCTCCATCTCTTACGGGAAGATGTAGCAACATCAGTGGCTTTGGGCGAAGCTATAATAAATATGCGCAAAGGGATCAGATACTGCTCCGTATGCCACAACATATCCCAAACCGACATATGTCCGGTCTGTGCCGATACGCGACGAGACCCTTCAACCATATGCGTTGTTGAAAACGTGAAAGATGTTCTTATTTTTGAAAACACAGGCTCTTATAACGGAAGATATCACGTGCTCGGGGGGGTAATCTCTCCAATCGACGGAATCGGGCCAGACAAGCTACAAATCGATTCATTGATAATGCGTGTAGCAACCGGAGGCATTAGCGAAGTCATACTTGCATTAGGGGCGACTATGGAAGGTGACACAACAGATTATTACATCTACAAACGGCTTGAACCCTACAACGTACGTGTCACACAGCTTGCCCGCGGCGTGTCAGTCGGCAACGAAATCGAATATACCGATGAAATCACTCTCGGACGTTCACTGCAGAACCGCACATTGTTTTCCGATTCAATAAAGGACTGAACCCATATAAAAACGCCTATCGCAATTACCAATGAAAGCGACCGATAACACCAACGGATTGCAGTTACGCGCCCTCGAACCATCCGACACTGATCTGCTTTACCTGTGGGAAAACGACCCGGAAATGTGGAGATTCGGCTTCTCACCGGCACCACTGTCCCGGCATCAGATATGGGAATACATTAATCAATACGACGCCAACCCCCTGGCCACAGGACAATTGCGCCTCATGATGCATATCGGGCAGATTACCGTAGGAGCAATAGACCTCTACAATATCGACATGCGTAACCGCCACGCTTTCGTTGGAATAATGACTGCGTCACAACACCGTCGCAACGGATATGGCTCTGAAGCCCTGAAGCTGCTGATTTCATATTGCATAAACAATCTTGGGCTTAAGCAGCTTGCCGCAACAATATCCGCAGACAACAAACAGTCAATAGCACTTTTTCTAAAAGCAGGATTTAAAATCACAGCCGAATTGCCGGATTGGATCAGACGTGACGGCAACACCTATATCACTGCAAAAATCCTGACCAGACAACTATGAACGCAGCGATTAACAGCGCCGACAAACATCAGCATCAATCTATCGGAATCTTAACCACGAAACGGGCTCCATCCGTATAGGTGCTGTCAAGTTCAAGCGACCCGCCGAGCAATTCTGCCAGATGACGTGCAATAGTAAGACCGATACCTATGCCGGGAGAATTGCTGTCGAGCTTAACAAAACGCTCAAATATGCGCTCGCTGTTTTCCGGCGAAATACCGATTCCGGTATCTGTCACTGATATGCTGACCAGACCGCCATCGGAATCCTCCGCATAATCAACCTCAATCAAACCCTCTTCTGTAAACTTGGCCGCATTCTTAAGAAGCTGCACCAATATCTGCAGTAAACGGTGGGGGTCGGTTGTGACCGGCAAATCAGGCAATCCTTCTGCCAATTTCATAACCACACCCGGACGCCCTTTATGAAGCACGCTGTCAACAGCAACTTCACACAGATGGCGCAAATGCTCTTTTCTCTTTTCTATTACTAACGAGTTTCCGTCAATCTCCGACAGGCTCATAACATCACTGATAATAGTGGTCAGAACCTCTGCGTTCTGTGTCACCAGATCGGCAAAATGCTTCAAATACGACTTCACTCCAGCCTCCGAGCAATCAACAATCAAGTTTGTATATTCATTAATGGTATGAAGCGGCACCGAAACTTCACTGCTCATATTCCTGATGAAATCCGACTTAATGCGGTTAGCTTGCCTGGCCTCATCACGAGCCTTCACCAGTTCATATTGCGATTTTTTCAGATTGTCACGTTCTACCCGAAGATCAGCATTAGCTTTTGAAATTTTCTCTGCCAGTTTTTTTGCATGACGCCAAAGAAGCGCCACAAGCACTAACAGAATGAATAAAATTCCGGCCGCGACACCTGCAACTGTCAGCATTTTTTTATGCAGTTGCCAAGTCCCTCTGGCATGTTCCGCTTTCAATTTATGCAGGTTATAGACAATCTCTAGCTCTTTATACTTTTCAACCATTCTGCTCTCAAGTGTCTGTTCGAGAATTGAACTATATTCCCTGAAAGCAGTAAGCTCTTTATCCTTATCGCCTGTAGCATTGGCGCTTTCTATGGTCATAGCCAACATCTGCCGCCTTATATGGGCGTTATAAGGCATATGCCCGTATTTATCTAAAAGTTCCAAAGCTGCCGGATAATCTTTTTTATACATGGCATAGAAAATCTGCGGTCTGCCCGACACCATGTTCGTCTGTTTGGCCAGCTCGTCACGCCCGGCGATATCCATCGCCTTATGGTAATATTCCTCCACCTCAGCGTCTTTCAATCGGGGATAATTGGCAAGCAACCTTGTATAAATCACATAGCGGTGGGAATCATAATCGCGGAATTTACGTTTCATGCCAACTTGATCCGAATCAAGACGATCTATACAAGCAAGCAGTTTGCGGTCACTGTCAACCGCCTTGTCATATTCTTCATTCTGCATGAATGCAAGCGACGCCTGCACATGATAGCAGTTTTTAATGGCATATGCGAAATCCGGCAACTGATTCACCAAATCGCCCAATTGCGAGATATATCCCGAAAGAAGCTCGCCCTGGGAACATGCGCCTATATAAAGACATAAGGCATGCAGCCTCACAATCTGTTCGTAGATATCCCCCTCCGGATTAACATTCAGCTCTTTCAGCAATTTAATAATCTGTTTATCCTGTTCCTGGGGGGTTGCATATCTGACTTTATATGAATTATGCAACATTCTTATGAAGGCAACAGTCGCACTGCGGTCATCAGAAGATTCAAATCTCATGGCCCGGTCAAAATCAACCTGCAGCAAAGAATCGTTACGGAGATGCGTATTAGCGAGATTCCGCAATAAGTCCAATGCCAGCCGTGAATCGCCAGCCCGCACCGCTGAGTGAAATGCCATTGTTCCAATTGAATCACGGTGTTGCCGGGCTACGAC
Source organism: Bacteroidales bacterium (assembly GCA_910575545.1). Classification (GTDB taxonomy): domain Bacteria; phylum Bacteroidota; class Bacteroidia; order Bacteroidales; family Muribaculaceae; genus UBA7173. Next base: position 140,123 of record CAJTFH010000003.1, on the reverse strand, counting down.
ATCAAACATATCCGACAATATAACGGCACTATCACCCGGGGTCTCAGACTCAGCCAACACTCTGTCAAGGCTGTCAGCCACTGCGTAACGGTTAAAAGCTCGAGCACCACCCATTAAAGGGAGCGCACATAACAATATATAAAACGCTGTTCTTAATCTCATTGCTTATTACCCAACCGAATCAATCTGACACACAAATATACGTTTTTTTAAACAAATCCACAAATTAAAAACACGTTATGGGAGCCTGTGTCACCACGAACTCCCATAACATAACGGCTAACAGTATAAATACTGTTTAAACAACACTGTCTTCAAGTGGCAGAATCAATCGGCAAGCGGATTCCAGCCTTGGGCTCGGATAGGCATCTCTGTGCCGTCGCGAGTCACAAGGCAACAGCCCAGTTCAGGTTTAGTCATGTTGCCGATAACCTTTATCCCGGGAAGTTTTGACACCTGTTCATGCATGTGCAGCGGCACTGTAAACAACAATTCATAATCCTCCCCTCCGTTCATGGCTGCTGTAACAAGATTCATGTTAAGCTCTTCTGCCATGAGCGCCGTCTGGTAATCGATAGGAATACGGTCTTCATACACACGGCAACCTGTGCCAGATGCCTTGCATATGTGCATTAGCTCCGACGACAGCCCGTCTGATATATCCATCATAGATGTTGGCACAATGCCGGCCTTTTCCAATTCCTCGACAATATCACGTCGGGCCTCAGGTTTCAGCTGGCGCTCAATCAGATACTCCTTGCCATCAAACATGGGCTGGAAATCCTTCTGTCCGGCCGAGGCGACTTTCTCCCGTTCCAGCAGCTGTAGCCCCATGTATGCCGCGCCAAGGTCTCCGGACACACATATCAAATCAGTATCCTTTGCCCCTGAGCGATAAACTATCCGGTCTTTCGGCGCATCCCCTATACAGGTTATGGAAATCACCAATCCTGCCCTCGAAGATGTTGTGTCTCCTCCAACAAGATCCACACCATATATCTCACAGGCGAGCTTAATGCCGCTATACAATGCCTCGATATGTTCTACCGTAAAACGTTTTGAAATAGCCAACGACACCGTAATCTGCCTCGGATGCCCGTTCATTGCATATATGTCGGAAAAATTGACCACAGCCGCCTTATATCCTAAATGTTTTAAAGGCACATACGTGAGGTCAAAATGGACTCCCTCGACAAGCAGGTCGGTAGACACCAGCACATCAGTGTCTCTATACTCCATAACGGCACAGTCGTCGCCCACCCCTCTCAGAGATGAGGAGTTTACAAGTTTTAAATCGCCGGTAAGCCTGTCAATCAGGCCGAATTCCCCCAGCGAAGCTATCTCAGTCTGCTTCTCTTCCATAAATCAACATAGGTTACATGCGCTCCACAAGACTTCTTACGAGGTCTTTTGTTACAGGCTCTGCGGTTTTAGCAGCCATCTGCACCTCTTCATGCGAAGGAACTTCAGTTATATCTTTTCCTCCAAGGTCGGTAATGACAGACAACCCGAACACTTCCATCCCTCCATGACGGGCAACAATAACCTCAGGCACAGTCGACATGCCCACTGCATCACCGCCAATTACACGGAAATACTCATATTCTGCCGGAGTTTCAAACGTCGGACCGGTTGTGCCGACATAAACCCCCTGCATCAGCCTAATGCCCTTTTCCGCTCCGATTTCATCAGCCAGTTTAACAAGCCTGTGGCTATATGCCTCAGTCATGGCAGGGAAACGGTCTCCGAGCTCCTTATAGTTCTTACCTCGCAGAGGATTCTCAGGAAACAGATTGATATGGTCTGTAATAATCATCACATCCCCTACCTGGAACTCTTTATTCATTCCACCTGCTGCATTTGAAACAATGAGGGTCTCAACACCCAAAGCTCGCATAACCCGCACCGGGAATGTAACCGTCTTCATATCATATCCCTCATAATAATGGAAACGGCCCTGCATGGCCATGACACGCTTACCGGCTAAATTGCCGAAAATGAAGTTGCCGCTATGGCCTTCAACTGTCGAGACGGGGAAATTCGGGATTTCTGAATACGGAATGACGATCTTATCCTCTATCATATCCGCCAATGAGCCGAGGCCGGTTCCGAGGATTACTGCAATCTTTGGCATATCAGCCACTTTCGTACGCAGGAAATCTGCAGTCTGTTGTATTTTTTCTAACATGGTCGTTTTATTTGTCATTAGTAATTTCAGTTGTTATCAATTCGCATTGTAATTGTATATGTCTTAACACCACTGCTATGCATGAAGTTCCAAACCACCCTAACATATTACTGGCCTACACGCTTCTGTCAATTTCTGATTATGGAAATCCACCAGTACCATAGGGCTATATCTCATTTCACGGCATTCAACAAAACCTTTTGCACCTCAATGTCAAAAGGCTCTGCATTCAAAGGGTCAAATTTCACCTTGATTGGCTGATAATATATCATGTTTTTCAATTCGTGAGGGAAATATGGATTATTTGTCAGTCTTACAGCATCCTTCTCAGTGGTTATTATATATTTACGATCCCCTTCAAGCTCATTGAACTTCTCAAGCAAACCATCCATGTCTTTGCGGGTGAAATTATGATGATCCGGAAAACTCTTCACTTTAACCTTGGCACGGCTTTCTTTGATATACCTGATTAAAGGTTTCGGATTTGCAATACCAGCTATCAATAACACCGTATCTCTCTCCGTAAGCCAATTAACAAACAGTTTATCAGGCTGTTCGTCTGGGAACAGAGGTGTCAGCGGAGCATAATTATATCTCGAAAAAAACAATTTCTGATAAGGGAATAACTTCAGATTATTTTTGAATATACGGTATTCAAGCGCTTTCAACTGCTCGGGGCACTTTGTCACCACCACCATATCCGCCCGATAGATTGCATTCACCGGCTCACGCAAACGCCCCAAAGGCAGAAGCCTGTCATAGAATATCGGATTGTTGAACTCGGTTAAGACAATCGACAAGGTTGGCTTCACATACCTATGCTGAAAAGCATCATCGAGAACAATCAGATTAATTTTCGGATCAAGCCGCAACATCTCGTCTATACCGGAGCAACGGTCTTCACACACTGCCACAGTTATCTCGCTGCCGAATTTCTGATAAATCTGGTATGGTTCATCACCTATATCAAGGGGGGTAGACCGACGGGTTGCAAGAACGAAACCTTTGGTTTTACGCTTATAGCCTCGGCTCAACATACCTACCCGGTATTTATAGCGCAACAAATCTATTATATACTCGGTGTGAGGTGTCTTACCCGTGCCACCAACCCCGATATTGCCGACCACTATGACCGGCACAGGAAATTCCCGTTGTTTCAATATATGCCATTTAAACATAAGATTTCTAACCCCGACACCAAACCCATAGAGTTTCGACATCGGAAGCAGAAGCAGATTGGTTATAATCTTGTTTTTAGGCACTTGTTTATTTTCTGTGTGAAGACACCGGACCTTTGATTTCCGGCATCATTCAGGATTCATTCAAACAAAACCGTTTCCATCCTGGCTTGTACCGGCGATAGACGGTCAAGGCGTTTCATTTCCTCATATGCCGGATACCATATTCCAAGCTCTTTTTTAAGTGAGTTTACCCGCATCTGAGTGTTAAATTCCAAGATGACATCCCAAAACGAAGCCTTTGCATCGGGATATGAAATGACCTGGTATTTCGTAAACCCATTCTCATCAGCCAAGTCTGCAATGGCATCTTCAAGCGAACCGAGTTCATCAACCAGTCCGATTTTCTTAGCAGTCATTCCATCCCACACACGGCCTTCGGCTATTGCCTTTATTGAATCCTGCGAAATGCCGCGCCCCTCCGCACATCGGCTGGTGAACAATTCATATCCACGGTCTACCTCCTGCTGAAGCCGTTGGCGCTGGAATGGCGTCATCGGTTCCATGATATTCGGCCCGCTGCTGTTGGCATTCGTCGATACGAAATCGAAATTTATACCAAGTTTATTGTTCAACAATTCCTTTACACATGGAATCATGCCAAATATACCGATTGAACCTGTAAGAGTGAGAGGTTGCGCGTAGATTTTATCGGCGCCGCATGAGATGTAGTAACCTCCCGATGCCGCATAGTCCCCCATCGACACATAAAACGGTTTATCTTTGCTCTTCAACACCTCGAGGGCATGCCATATCTGTTCTGAGGCGAATGCAGAGCCGCCACCTGAATTGACCCTCAGCACTAATCCGTCAATATCGTCATCTTCTGCAAGTTTAATTATGTCGGGAACCACCCGGTCAGAAGCTATGCCACCCTTCTCACTCTCAGTTATATCGCCTGCGGCATAATACACCGCAATTTTCTTTTTCTCCGATTTTTCATGCGGGACTTTCGCACCTGAGCCAAGATAGTCGCCAACCGACACCAAAGGAATACTCTTCTTAGCATTTGTCAACGACTGCTTTTTCAGATAATCCGACATTTCATTGGTATATTTCAGCCCATCAACAACCTTCAAATCAACGAGATTCTCGGCTGGGGTCATAACAAGCATACTGTCGGCAAGGATATTGAGCGAATCCACCTTAATACCTCTGGATGAAGCGATTTCATCTGCCATGCGCTTCCACATATTATCAAGGAACACAGAAGTCTGCAGCCTATTAGCTTCGCTCATCCCTGTCATGATGTAAGGCTCAACGGCACTTTTAAAAGTACCTACCTTTATCACCTGCATTTCGATACCGGCTTTATCAAGAAACCCCTTGAAAAATGGAATGCCGCTGGCAAGCCCTTTAAGTTCCACAGCCCCAACCGGATTCAGATAGATTTCATCAGCTACCGAAGCAACATAATAATCCCCCTGGGTATAAGAATCACCATACGCCACAATCCATTTACCTCTTTCTTTAAATGCAGCAAGAGCATCCCTTATGGCCTCACGCGTGGCCAGGCCTGCGGCTGCTCCTTTGCATTGCAGATATATGCCTATGATGCTCTCATCATCTTCTGCCGCCTTGATGGCGTTTAATATATTCTCCAAGGCTGTGGGTTGGGGACGCTCGTTGATCATATCATAAATATCCGGGGTGACAACCCGCTCTTCTATATTGCCATTAAGCTCAATGGTAAGTATCGAATTGTCACTTATTTTCACTGGCGTGCTACCCGATGACAACGTGCTCACCACAGACCCTATGGCAAAAGTCATAATCAACACCATGAGCAGCATTATTGAAATCCAGATGGCCGTAAGCGACCCCAGCATCGAAATGAAGAAACGTTTAAGCATTTTGGTATCCTACTGAGTTATAACACGGGCGAAACCCGCTAAATGAAACGCATCAACAAAAATAGCACAATTACTCGTATTTAACAAAAATATTTGCTAATGCCTACAAATAACATCCCTTAAAACACATAAAAAGAATCCGCAGCCAGAAGAAACATCTTCTGACGCGGGTTCTTTTTATCATTCAATCGACAGTCCTATAATAGTATAGCATTGTATGGGTTACAGTTCGTAATCCATCCCCATGTAATGTTCGCGGGGATGATCACATGCGGGACAAACTTTAGGGGGCTCAGTTCCTTCATATACATATCCGCAAACCAGACATTGCCATTTGATACTCTTATCCCGCTTCCATACGGTTCCATCTTTGACCTGCTTCAGATAATGCTCGAAACGGCGACGATGATGGTCTTCTATTTCAGCTATCTCCCTGAAATGCTCCGCAATTTCAGGAAACCCTTCTTCATCAGCAACTTTTGCACTCGCCATATAAAGCTCAACCCCTTCAACCTCCTCTTCATGGGCGGCCGTTTCAAGGTTGCTTGCCGTATCGCCAATCACACCTGCATCAACTGAAAGGTCGACTTTAACACTGCCACCTTCAAGGAATTTGAAAAACACCTTGCCATGTCGCATCTCATTATCAGCCGTTTCACGGAAAATCTGACCGATAGGGAAATAATTCTCTTTATCAGCCTGTGCGGCATAGAACATATAACGGGTATATGCACTTGATTCGGCAAGATATGCAATCACAAGATTGCGCTCAGTCTGAGTGCCTTTAATACTTTTCTTTTTGTTAGCCATATTTCAGTAATTTAGTTTTTATCAGATAAACAACTATAACGCCTGAAGGTTTGATAAAAAAGGAAAAGAACAGGTCTGTTCAGAATGTTACATGAAAGGCCACACGCAATCCGGACCGGTCAATGCCCGGCACATCCTTATATGTGAGACGCCACACATAATCAAGCCTTATACATCTAAAAATATTATCTATGCCGGCGCTTATTTCCATATATGGTTCATGCATATTCCCTCTGGAATTCTTGTCGGGGAAAATCAGAAGCGGCAGTTGCCCGTAGGCAGAAGGATGCTCTTTTGATGGGTCGTTTTTAGCACTTAACGCCCCATACCATCCCCTGAAGGAAACAACTTCTCGCAATTTCAGGCGCTTAACCAACGGTATATTATTGAGTAATGCTCCATTAGCCCAGTATGTCGTTTCCCACGACACAAACGAATCATTGATAAATTCCATCGGGTTAAGTAAGGCAAAACTCTCGCGTTGTATGGTATATGACAGGTTCACATTAGGAGTCAACAGGCTGATATAAGGCGACCTGCTCCACACATGACCACCCTTGACCATAAGGTCCAGATAGCCGAAAGCTGACAACCACACCCGTTTTTGAGCGCTTATTTCCGTTTTGTTAACTTCATACCGGCTTCCGAGGAACTTCTGTGGCGCATAGGTGTGGGTCAGAATGAAAACCGGGGCATCCTTGCTAATGGGCACTCTCGAAGATTTCGTCTGATAGAACTTTTCTCCGGGGGCATAACGCAATGTGAACTTGAAAAAGGTTTCGTCATAATAGCTCAAGAGGCTTCCATTGGTTAGCCTAAACGGCAAAAACGGTCCAGGCTGCTGACGCTCCCATGTTGCAGAAACATCAAACGACAAATTATTTGCAAGTTCCAATTTATATGCCAATGAGCCATGACGCCTATATGTAATCAAGTGATTTTTACCTCGTTTCAACGCAAGAAATACATTGTCGGCATTGGTGAACTGGTAATTCTGCCCCAATTGGTCGATATCATAACGCCCCGACAAAGCAATCGAATGAACCGGAAATTCTCGTGAATGATTCCGTTTCTCGATAAACGAATATTCCAGTTCTGCATTGTATTTAAATTTCCGGTCACGTGTGCCATACGCCACATACCCTCGCCCGAACCAATGTTTGTTCAGGTTTGCGGTGGTGATGCCCCCGCCACGCAATCTCACCCCTTCAACAGAATTATGGCTGATGAATGTATTAAGAGGCCCTATATCGAATTTCGATTCTTTCCCCGTCTGCACATAACCCACAACAATCCATTTCAATACTTTTTCGCCATATCTATAAAGCGGCACCCCACGTAACCGGTGCATAAGCTGTGGGATACGTCTTTCGTTATCACTTGCATCAATCAGGCGTTCACGGTTCCAGAACCCGTCAGAACGTCTGGCTGCTTCAGGAGAAGTGATAACATCAGCAGCTACATCGAATATTTCCTGATGCATGACCGGAGCAAAAGAATGGCTGTCATAGGCGGTTGAACGGCGTGCATACACCCCCTGTGTACCTTTGACAATCGACATCTCCACGTTCAAATCATCTTCAACCTTCAGCCTTGACCCGTCGGGGGCTTTTTTAAATGTCTGCGTTATCTGTATCCTGTCAACAAAATTCAGGTTGATGGCCGGAGGGACTCCCATTCTGACTTTCTTTACAAACATCGTAGAATCGCACGCTTCAACATATATCCGGCCGATAAATCCGAAAGAGGATGGATTGCGTGGGGCGAAACTCAATTCGATACAGTCTATATCATCGACCTTCACCGTGTCTGTAAGGTAAAATTTATAAAAATCAGGTGCAATCGCCGATAACGGGCTTACAAACCGGTTCCTCATCAATATGATGTCATCATCATACAGGTCAATTTCACGGAACACCTCCTCAAGAATAGTCTGCACGTTCTGCAAATCCGCAATCTCGTCAACGCCATGCTGGCGCAATCCTAAAACATATTGCTTTTCAGAATGAGGATTACGGCGGTACACAACATCCACCACCTTCTCTTTAACCGACAAAGGCAGCACAGGCAGCCCTGTTACATCCGATGTGTCTACATGTTCCCTGATAAATCCGAATTTGCCACCATCATCTTTATCTGAATAATTCAGTAATTTGAAATCATTGAGCCCGACAGAAATCCGCTCATATTTTCTGAAACTGTAATTATCATTACGTTTCGGATCCGAAACTCCACCACCGGCGCGCAACCTTTTGGCGAATTCCACAGCCGGATTATTACGCTTGCTATAATGCTCCCGGCTCCGTTTCACCACCACCTCCTGCAAAGTCACACCTTTCAACGTATCCGGATATGCAATATCGACAGCAGCCGTTCCCCCGGTCACAGAATCGCGCACCTGCCCCCATGCCGGCATACCGGCGCCCGGCATCACAATAAATATGATGCATTTCAGTAACCGCTTCATAACTCCAGACACCATCCTGTTGACAACCTTCTGTTTTTTATAGTAACTTTGCATTTCAAACCGAGCTAATCCCAATTGAAATGGCGCAGGAAATAGAACGTAAATTTTTGGTCAAGGGCACATCCTACCTGTCAATGGCCACAAAAACAATCCACATAAGGCAAGGCTATATAAGCCGCAATATAGATGCAACCGTCAGAATACGCATCACCGACAATGAGGCCTTTGTTACCATAAAAAGCCGTAACCACGGTGCATCCCGACACGAATGGGAATATCCCATACCTGTGGCAGATGCGCAGGGGATGCTTCACGAATGTTGCGACGGAAAGGTTCTGGAAAAGACCCGCTATATTGTGCCATTCAACGGATTCAATTGGGAAGTCGACATTTTCCACGGAACTAACGAAGGGCTCGCCGTTGCAGAAATCGAGCTTCCGGATGAAAACACCCGTTTCAGCCTACCCCCGTTTGCAGGGGTCGAAGTAACCGGAGACCCAAGATACTACAATTCCAACCTTTGACATCCCCACAGCTATCTCCCCCTCCACTCAATGCCACAAGACTCTATTTCGTTTTCAATTCCATGCACACCACATTCTCAACATGATGTGTGTGGGGGAACATATCAACCGGCTGAACCGCCGTAACCCGATACTTCGCATCAAGCAAAGCTATATCGCGGGCCTGAGTGGCAGGATTGCAACTGACATATACAATCCGTTGAGGTTCGGCATTCAATATAACCTTTACCACATCATCGTGCATTCCGGCTCGTGGCGGATCCACAATCATCACATCCGGACGGCCATGTTCGTCAACGAACTCATCGGTAAGCACATCTTTCATATCACCGGCATAGAATTCCGTGTTAGTGATACCATTCGTCTCGGAGTTGATTTTAGCATCGGCAATGGCATCAGCCACATATTCAATTCCAATCACCCTTTTGGCGCTCCTGGCCACAAAATTAGCAATAGTGCCTGTGCCTGTGTATAAATCATAAACAAGCTCTTTGCCGGTCAGCCCTGCCATCCCGGCCGCAACCTTATATAACTCATGAGCCTGCCGCGAATTTGTCTGATAAAACGATTTAGGGCCGATACGGAATTTCAGACCATCCATCTCCTCCTCAACATATTCACGGCCATGATATAATTTAATGTCAAGGTCTCCTATAGTGTCGTTCACCTTCTCATTAACAACATACATAAGCGACGTTATCTGCGGGAAAGTCTCAACAAGACTGCCAAGCAATGCATTGATATCGTCCCGGCGGTCTTCTCCGAAAACAACCACCACCATCAGTTCGCCAGTCGACAAAGGCCTGATGATAAGCGTGCGCAGGAAACCTGTTTGTGCACGCAAGTCATAAAACGGCAGACCATGCTGCTTGCCATAGTGTTTCACATGCAACCGTATCTCATCACCTATCCGGTCTTGCAGATAGCAATGCTCTATATCAAGAACCTTATCGAAAGCCCCCGGTATATGGAATCCCGCACCATCGCGTTCATCCGGAATATCACCGGCACGCATCTGTTCCCAGCTCAGCCAACGTTTGTTCGAGAATGTATATTCCATCTTGTTGCGGTATTCCCAGATATTCCCGCTACCTATAATAGGCGAAATCTCCGGAAGCGGCACCTTTGCAATCCGTTGCAAGGCATCAACAACCTGCTGCTGCTTATTCTGCAACTGGTAATCATAAGGCAGATGCTGCCACCTGCATCCGCCGCATGTGCCGAAATGAGAACACCTTGGTTCACACCTGATTTCCGATGGCTTCACAAGATTAACTATATGCCCCTCGGCATAATTGCGTTTTTTACGGCCTATTTTTATATCTGCCACATCGCCTGGCGCCCCATAAGGCACGAACACCACCATCTCGTCAACCCGGGCTATAGCATTCCCTTCAGCAGCCACCCCGGTTATTTCAATCCCTTCAAGCAAAGGTTGTTCTTTTCGTTTTCTCGACATAATTTCAGATGTCTTGATTCTAAAAAAGGGAATCATCTCAGCCATAATAGCCTTAATAATCTCCAATTCATCTTAACAGATAACTCTCACACGCAACAAACAACATCAGGCAACGTTAATCCATAAGTTGCCGCCAAAAGCCGTTAATTACGTAATCATGATGCAAAGTTAATTATTTACCCTATAAGAATCTCCCTGGTTTTAACAAGAAATGAAAAAATTAACTGAATAACCTCAAAATTTTGGCCATAAGGGAATATTTTTTCGGGCTAATGTCGTATCTTTGCCGAATAGAGAGCGGCTCTGCGGCATTGTGGGCTGCAAAAACCGTTTCCCATAATACATGGAAACATATGCGCCCTGTAAATTTGAGGGCACAGATTTAAACGAACTCTTACAATCAAATCATAAACTTAATTTTCAAACCCAAATGAAAAAAATCTTTACATTCGGCGACGGTAAGGCTGAAGGCGATGCTTCGATGCGCAACACCCTCGGTGGTAAAGGTGCCAACCTCGCTGAAATGAACAAATTGGGTATGCCAGTGCCTCCCGGTTTCACAATCACAACCGACGTCTGCACGGAATACACCCAATATGGTAAGGAAGCTGTGGTGAAAGACATCAAATCTGATGTGGAAAAAGCCATAGCCCATGTGGAAACTCTCACAGGCAAGAAATTCAACGACCCCCAGAACCCTCTGCTGGTGTCGGTGCGCTCAGGCGCCCGCGCTTCCATGCCCGGCATGATGGATACAGTGCTCAACCTCGGCATGAACGACGCCACAGTAAATGCGCTTGCAGAAAAGAGCGGCAACCCCCGTTTTGCATGGGACAGCTACCGCCGTTTCGTGCAGATGTATGGCGACGTTGTTCTCGGCATGAAGCCGAAGAGCAAAACCGAAACAGACCCGTTTGAAGCAATAATCGACAAAGTAAAAGAAGAGAAAGGTATTAAATTCGACACCGAGCTCGAGGTCGAAGACCTTCAGAAACTCGTCAGCCTCTTCAAAGCCGCTGTTAAAGAACACACCGGCAAAGATTTCCCCGACAGCGCATGGGACCAGCTCTGGGGCGGCATCTGCGCCGTATTCGACAGCTGGATGAACGAGCGTGCAATCCTCTACCGCCGCATGAACCAGATTCCGGAAGAGTGGGGCACCGCAGTCAACGTACAGGCTATGGTCTATGGCAACATGGGTAACAACTCTGCCACAGGCGTAGCATTCTCACGCGACGCCGCAACCGGTGAAAACATCTTCAACGGAGAATACCTCATCAACGCACAAGGTGAAGACGTTGTGGCAGGTATCCGCACCCCCCAGCAGATCACAATCGAAGGCTCTCGCCGCTGGGCAGCCCTCCAAGGCATCAGCGAAGAAGAGCGTGCGTCAAAATACCCCTCGCTTCAGGAAACCATGCCAGTCTGCGCCGAAGAGCTCATCAATATCGCAAACAAGCTCGAAGACCACTATAAAGACATGCAGGATATGGAGTTCACCATCCAGGACGGCAAACTCTGGATGCTCCAGACCCGCAACGGCAAACGCACAGGCGCCGCAATGGTGAAAATCGCCATGGATCTGCTGCGCGACGGTGAAATCGATGAAAAGACCACCCTGATGCGCATGGAACCGCAGAAACTCGACGAGCTGCTCCACCCCGTCTTCGATAAAGCCGCACTCAAACGCGCCCTCGTAGTGGCAAAAGGTCTTCCCGCATCTCCGGGTGCCGCCACAGGCCAGATTGTATTCTTTGCCGACGACGCAGAAACTTGGGCAGAGAAGAAAAAGAAAGTCGTTCTTGTGCGCATAGAAACATCTCCAGAAGACCTCCGCGGCATGGCAGTTGCACAAGGTATCCTGACAATGCGCGGCGGCATGACCAGCCACGCAGCCGTAGTGGCCCGTGGTATGGGTAAATGCTGCGTTTCCGGCGCCGGAGAAATAAAAGTAGACTATGAAAAACGCACCGTTGAAATGGGCGGTAAAGTCTACAACGAAGGCGACTGGATTTCACTCAACGGTTCTACCGGCGACGTTTATGACGGCCAGGTTCCCACCGTTCAGCCCGAACTCGACGGCGACTTCGGCGCAATCATGAACCTCGCTGCAAAATACACCCACACCCTCGTGCGCACCAACGCCGACACACCCCGCGATGCCAAACAGGCTCGCAACTTCGGCGCACAAGGCATCGGCCTGTGCCGCACAGAACACATGTTCTTCGAAGGCGACAGAATCAAAGCTGTGCGCGAAATGATTCTCGCATCCGACGAAGAAGGACGCCGCCATGCACTCGCCAAACTGCTCCCGATGCAGCGCGGTGACTTTGAAGGCATCTTCGAGGCAATGGACGGCTACGGAGTCACAATCCGTCTGCTCGACCCGCCGTTGCACGAATTCGTACCTCACCAGACAGCAACTCAGAAAGAACTCGCCGACGAGATGGGCATAACCCTCGCTGAAGTAAAGGCTAAAGTCGACGCACTCGAAGAGTTCAACCCCATGCTCGGCCACCGTGGCTGCCGTTTAGGCATCACATATCCCGAAATCACCGAGATGCAGACCCGCGCCATCATCGAAGCCGCACTCGCAGTCAAAGCCCGCGGCATCGACGTGCATCCCGAAATCATGATACCACTCGTAGGCTCACTCAAGGAAATCCAGAACCAGGCAGACGTAATCAACACCACCGCAGCCAAGGTATTCGAGGAAAAAGGCACATCAATCCCCTACCTCGTAGGCACCATGATTGAAGTACCCCGCGCAGCCCTGACAGCCAACGAAATCGCAACCGTTGCCGACTTCTTCTCATTCGGCACCAACGACCTCACCCAGATGACCTTCGGGTTCTCTCGTGACGACGCACCCAAATTCCTCAAATTCTATAAGGAACACGGCGTAATCAAGACCGACCCATTCGAAGTTCTCGACCAGGAAGGCGTAGGCCAGCTCGTTGAGATGGGTGTCAAGAAAGGCCGTGCAACCAAACCCGAACTCAAAGTCGGCATCTGCGGCGAGCACGGCGGCGAACCCTCATCAGTGAAATTCTGCGCCAAACTCGGCATGAACTACGTAAGCTGCTCCCCCTTCCGCGTGCCCATCGCCCGCGTAGCCGCGGCCCAGGCTGCCATCGAAGAATAAGCGGTAACCGACACAATCAGGTGTCCGTATAAGCTCTTATAAGTCAAAGGGCGTTGTGTCGAAAATTCGACCAACGCCTTTTTTTGCATCCGGATGGAGAGGGTGCTGTCAGAATGGTTCAGATGGTAGGAGCCTGAGGGTGAAGGTGAAGGGAGTTGACTAAGGTCAATGACCGAACCCGAAGCCCTCGGGCGACGACCCAGATGGGCCATTATGACACACCCTCCTTTTTCATATGCCTACACTGCTGTGTATTAAACACATGCGATTTGCGACCCGACTATGAAATCAGCCGATAAACCGCTAATAACAAATCAAATACACACAAATCAAATACATCGCCCAACGTTTCTCTAAACCGATTTTTTTCATTATCTTTGTATGTTATTTGCAGCCTCCGCATCACACCATAAACGCGCCGGCCGCATAGAAATTTGATTTTCATAAACAACGTTATTATAAGATGCTGGAAGAAGATCGCATTATTAAGATCAACATTGAAAACGAGATGAAATCGGCCTACATCGACTATTCGATGTCGGTTATCGTCTCGCGTGCTCTCCCTGATGTGCGCGACGGTCTCAAACCCGTCCACCGCCGCGTGCTGTTCGGAATGAACGAGATGGGTAACAATTCCGACAAGCCCCACCGTAAAGCAGCGAAAGCTGTAGGTGAAGTGATGGGTAAATACCACCCGCACGGCGACGGCTCGATTTACGGCACAATCGTGCGCATGGCCCAGCCCTGGGCAATGCGCGAATGCTTGGTCGACGGCCACGGAAACTTCGGTTCAATCGACGGCGACGGCCCTGCAGCCATGCGTTACACCGAGGTGCGTCTGCAACGCATCGGCGAGGAAATGCTACGCGACATAGACTCCGATACAGTCGATTTCCAACCCAACTACGACAACTCAGCAAAAGAGCCTGTGGTGCTTCCTACACGCATACCGGCACTGCTTGTCAACGGTTCGTCGGGCATCGCCGTGGGTATGGCCACTAACATGCCGACCCACAACCTCACAGAGTCAATCAATGCGTGCATAGCGCTTATCGACAACCCAGAGCTGTCGGTTGCCGAACTGATGCAACACATACCTGCCCCCGACTTCCCTACCGGTGGAACTATTTATGGCTACAACGGAGTCAAAGAAGCCTATGAAACAGGCCGTGGCCGTGTGATAATCCGCGCAAACGCCACAATCGAGCAGGAAAAAGACCATGAGGTAATAATCGTCAACGAAATCCCTTACGGCGTCAATAAAGCTGAACTGATCCGTTATATCGCCGAATTGGTGACGGAAAAGAAACTCGAAGGAATTGCCGACCTTAACGACGAGAGTGATTATAAAGGGATGCGCATAGTCATCAAACTGCGACAGGATGCCAACGCCAACGTTGTGCTCAACAAACTTTATAAGATGACGCCGATGCAATCGTCATTCAGCGTCAACAACGTGGCCCTTGTCAATGGCCGGCCGAAAATCCTCAACCTCAAAGAAATCATAAAAGCCTTTGTTGACCACCGCCATGAGGTTGTAATCCGGCGCACACGTTTCGAGCTTAAAAAAGCACAGGAACGCGCCCACATCCTTGAGGGACTCATAATCGCCTCCGACCATATCGACGAGGTTATCTCGATTATCCGCCATGCAGCATCAACCGAAGCAGCGAAATCCACTTTGATGGAACGCTTCGAGCTTTCAGACGTGCAAGCCCAGGCAATAGTCAACATGCGTCTCTACCAGCTCACCGGGCTGGAACAGGATAAACTGCACGCGAACTATGAAGAAGTGCAGAAACTCATAGCACACCTCGAAGAAATCCTAAACGATGAAAACGTATGCCGCGAACTCATCAAGCAGGAACTCATCGAAGTGCGCGACACCTATGGCAATCCCCGCCGCACAATGATTGACTATACGGCAGGAGATTTCAACGCAGAAGATTTCTATGCCGACGACGAGATGATTATCACCATCTCACACATGGGCTACATCAAACGCACTCCCCTGTCGGAATTCCGTGCGCAGAACCGCGGAGGCGTAGGCTCCCGAGGAAGCAACACCCGCGAAGAAGACTTCATTGAATACATCTACCCAGCTTCGATGCACAACAACATCCTCTTCTTCACCCAAAGGGGAATGGTCTACAAGATGAAAGTCTACGAGATTCCCGAAGGTGCCAAAAACACAAAGGGACGCGCCATACAGAACCTCCTCAACATCGAGCCGGGCGATTCTGTCAACGCATTCATCCGCTGCAAAAATCTCGACGACACAGAATTCACATCGACCCACAACCTCGTGTTCGCCACCCGCATGGGTGTAATCAAAAAAACATCTCTTGCCGAATATGCCCGTGTGAACATTAAAGGCAAGAAAGCCATTATCATACGTGAAGGCGACCAAGTAATCGGAGTTGAACTCACCGACGGCAATGCCGAAATACTCATGGCCAACCGCAACGGACGCGCCATCCGTTTCAATGAATCGGCTGTTCGACAGATGGGACGTGTTTCCACCGGTGTGAGAGGCATGAAACTCGACGGAGGCGACGATGAAGTTATCGGCATGATATGTATGCATCCCGACGACAACAAAAACGTGATGGTAATCTCGGAAAACGGATTCGGCAAACGGTCGCTACTCGACGGCTACCGCATCACCAACCGTGGCGGCAAGGGTGTGAAGACCATGAACATCACCGAAAAGACCGGTGCCGTTGTGGCGATAAAGAGCGTTGACGACGACTGCGACCTGGTAATCATCAACCGTTCAGGCATAACCCTGAGAGTGCGTGTGGCCGACATCCGTCTGATGGGACGTGCGACACAAGGCGTGCGTATCATCAACCTTGAAAAACGTGGCGATGAAATCGCTTCCGTATGCTGCGTAGCCACTGATCCTGAAGAAGAAGCGGTTGAAGCCATCGAAAACCCCGAAGAGCTTCCTGAAGAACCGGCCGACAACACCGTTGAGACCGATGATGAAGATCCGGAAACCGACGATGAAGCTATTAACGAGGTATAAATTGACAAACCATTTAACCCAACTAAATCATACTCTATCCAGTTATGAAAAAAATCACTATTTTAAGCCTGTGCCTCCTCACCCTTGGCTCGGCAGCTGCCCAGAAACAGCTCGTCAAGGAGGTTGAACGCGAGATGAAAGGCAATGCAGCCTCATATCCCGAAAGTGTCAAAAAACTCGCTCCAGCTTTTACAAACCAGGAGTCGGCTTCTGATGCATACACATATTTCGTTGCCGGCAAAGGAGCTTTCGACTACTACGACCAGCAGAGTGTGTTCGCCCAGATGGGTAAAGAAGTCAAAAAAGACCTGATAGGTAAATCCATACTTGAAGGTTATGACTTCTATCAGAAAGCCCTTCCGCTCGACACAGTTGTAGATGCCAAAGGAAAAGTGAAAACCAAATATTCCAAAGACATCATCAAAGGCATAAAAGAACACTATAACGACTTCAACAATGCAGCCCTTTTCCTTTGGGAAGTAGAAGACTATCCCAATGCCGTCAAAGCATGGGAACTTTACACAACACTTCCCCAGAACCCCGCATTGGTAAAAGCCGGTCTGAAAGCTCCGGCCGACACACTGCTTGCTGAAATCATGTATAACATGGGTATCGGGAATTCCTTGGCCCAGAACAATGAAGCCGCTCTGAAAGATTTCCGCAACGCCATCGCCCACGGTTATACGAAAAAGAACGCCTACGATTATGCAATATCCGCAGCTTCGCAGCTCCAGAATCCCCAGGCAATGGCAGAAATCGCAGAAGAAGCCTATGCCCTCTATGGCAAGGAAGATTCACGCTATATCGGCTACATGATCAACAACCTCATCGACAAGAAAGAATACGCTAAAGCTGACGCACTCATCGACAAATATATTGCCGAAGACCCCAACAATGCACAGCTATACTTCGTGAAAGGCGTGCTTTGCGATAGC
The DNA here is from genome assembly GCA_910575545.1 of Bacteroidales bacterium. GTDB lineage: Bacteria > Bacteroidota > Bacteroidia > Bacteroidales > Muribaculaceae > UBA7173. The sequence goes on along the minus strand of CAJTFH010000003.1, from coordinate 122,473 downwards.
GAAGGTAACCCCGAAGCCTCAATGGAAGCCTATAAGAAAGCTATCTCGCTTGATGAGAAAAATGCCAACGCACTTATGCAGTATGGCTATAAGCTCTACCAGCGTGCTTGCGACATCGACCAGAACGAAGGCGGCAACCTTTCTAATGCCCAATACAACGAATTCCGTGCCAACAAGGTAGACCCCCTTCTGAAAGAAGCAGCCGGGTATCTCGAAAAGGCATACGAAATCGACGACACCATGTCAGATGCCCGCCAGGTGCTCCGCAGCATCTACTATAACCTCAACGACGAAGAGAACCTCAAACGTGTGGAATCAATGTAATTCCGCCCGATAAAACACCAACGCCCGCGTTAACCGGATGTTAACGCGGGCGTTGGTGTTTTATATCTGTTATCAGAGCAGCGACAACGACCTGTCGATGAACTTCGACAGCTGCTCACCCCGCAACATTCCGTTGCCTAAAAGGGCAAGGTCAATCAGCTGTCCTACAACCGGTTGAGAAGATGCATACTCAGCCACAACATGCGACTGCTCCTCCCTCAGCTTATTGTTGGCCTCCTGCAAAGCATCTATCTCCTTATTATCTTCATCAGTCAAAGAACCCTCTTTTTTCGCGTCCCTTATCGATGTGATTTTTGCATTATTCGCATTAACTTCATCCATCATCGGTTTGACTTTAGCAGCCAACGCACCGTCAGCTGCAACGGAAATCTTCTTGACTATAGGATTCTCAGTGTTGACTATCAGCGAATAACTGTCGGGCATTTCGCCGTAGAGATTCATGCCGGGCTGCAGAGCCGCCATCTCCTTCATTCTACGCATATATTCATTCTGAGTGATGACTATCGGGGCATCATTCTCACCCATCGCCTCAAAGTTCACAAAAAACTGCGAGTTATCAACCTTAGGCAGCTGAGAATTAAACAACGAAGTCAGAATATCGCGCTGCACCTCCGACAAATCAACAGTTTTCTTATCACTCTTCTGAATAAGATTTCCTATGACATCTGAATCGACACGCACAAAACGGCTCTTCTCAATCTTCTGCTCCAGCAATCCTACAAAATGGCTGTCAAGCTGCCCGTCCATTACCAGAACATCATACCCCTTCCCTGTTGCAGACTTTATATAATTATACTGGGCTGTCACGTCGGTTGCATAGAGGAAGATGATGTTACCGTCCTTATCAGTCTGTTCCGGCGCAATGAGCTCTTTATATTCCTCAATGGTGAAATGCTTGCTCTCAGTATCCTTCAGCAAATCAAACTTCATTGCAGCATCGCAGAATTTCTCATCGGTCAGCATCCCGTATTCGATGAAAATCTTGATATCATCCCACTTCTGCTCAAACTCCTTACGGTCAGCCTTAAACAGCTCATCCAGCCTTGAGGCCACCTTCTTGGTGATGTATGATGAAATCTTTTTAACCGCAGAGTCGCTTTGCAGGTAAGAACGCGACACATTCAGCGGAATATCAGGCGAATCGATAACACCCTGCAGAAGCATCATGAATTCAGGAACAACGCCTTCAACAGAATCAGTCACAAAAACCTGGTTACAATAAAGCTGGATGCGGTTCTTCGTGACTTCAAAATTATTTTTGATTTTCGGGAAATAGAGGATACCGGTCAGTGTAAACGGATAATCCACGTTCAAGTGAATCCAGAAGAGGGGGTCATCCTGCCCAGGATAAAGCTCACGGTAGAAATTGCGATAATCCTCATCCGTCAGTTCCGAGGGTTTCTTAGTCCAGGCCGGTTCTGTGATATTCACAATGTTATCTGCATCGGTATCAACCATTTTCCCATCTTTCCATTCCTGTTTCTTACCTGAAATAACAGGCACCGGAAGGAAACGGCAATATTTTTTCAAAAGAGCATCCACACGGCTCTGCTCCAGGAATTCCTTGTTTTCATCATCGATATAAAGAATAATGTCAGTACCCCGCTCACTCTTATCCGATTCAGACATTGTGAACTCAGGAGAACCGTCACATTCCCATTTCACCGCCTCTGCATCATCTTTATATGACAGCGAATTGATAACCACCTTCTTGGCCACCATGAAAGCGGAATAGAAACCCAAACCGAAGTGACCGATAATAGCATTGGCATTGTCTTTATACTTGGCCAGGAATTCTTCAGCCCCTGAGAAAGCAATCTGATTGATATATTTCTCGATATCATCTGCAGTCATGCCGATACCGTGGTCTGAAACCGTAAGGGTGCCGGCCTCTTTGTCTACCTTAACCCTGACGGTCATATCATCCATCGCGCCGTTGAATTCGCCGAATGACGACAGTGTCTTTAACTTTTGCGTGGCATCTATCGCATTAGATACCAGCTCTCGCAGAAAGATTTCATGATCGCTATAAAGGAATTTTTTGATTACGGGGAATATGTTTTCAGTCGTAACCCCTATAGATCCTGTTTTTGCCATGGTCATATATTTTTTGTTTTTGTTATCTATGTTATAACAACCTGCAAAAAAAATGCCAAACATTATGTCTGGCATTTTTTCATAACTATTGTTAATTATGTCGGTCGCTACTGACAAATTTACTTGTCAACGGTCGTCTGATTGTCAGCTTCGGGCATCGACGCGCCACTCCCCGCCTCGACAGGCTTGGTTTGAGCATCGGCTCTTGTGATGATTTTATCAGACTCTTTGTCATATTCCACAAGAATCTTGTCGCCGGCATTCACTTCAGCGTTGATAATCAGCTCTGCCAACGGGTCTTCAAGATATTTCTGCAAAGCCCTCTTCAACGGACGTGCACCATACTGCTGGTCATATCCCTTGGTAGCGATATAGTTTTTGGCATCATCTGAAATCTCAAACTCATAACCGAGCTTGCTCATACGGGTCAGAAATCCGCGCAACTCAATATCTATAATCTTGAATATCGCATCTTTGTCTAATGAATCGAACATTACAATGTCGTCGATTCGATTCAGGAATTCTGGTGCGAAAGCCTTGTTCAAGGCTTTTTGAAGCACTCCCTGCGAATATTCCTTCGACATATCGCCGGTTCGGGTGTTGAATCCAACCCCTGCGCCGAAATCTTTCAATTGCCTCGAACCGATATTCGAGGTCATTATAATCAACGTGTTCTTGAAATCGATACGACGCCCAAGGCTGTCGGTCAGACGGCCTTCATCCATAACCTGCAACAGCAGATTAAATACATCAGGGTGCGCTTTCTCAATCTCATCGAGCAGCACAACCGAATAGGGACGGCGGCGCACTTTCTCCGTGAGCTGACCACCCTCTTCATAACCGACATATCCCGGAGGCGCTCCAACCAGACGGCTGACAGTGAATTTCTCCATAAACTCGCTCATATCCACCCTTATCAAAGTGTCGGCCGAGTCAAAAAGATATTCCGCAAGTTTCTTGGCCAGATGAGTCTTTCCCACACCTGTCGGCCCCAGGAACATGAATGTACCGATAGGTTTGTTAGGGTCTTTAAGCCCCACACGGTTACGTTGGATAGCTTTCACTATCTTATCGATGGCACCATCCTGCCCTATTATGTCACCCTTGAGTTTGGGCGCCATCTCGCGCAAACGACTGCCTTCAGCCTGGGCAATACGTTGCACCGGCACTCCGGTCATCATGGCAACAACCTCGGCCACCTTATCTTCGTTAACCTCCACACGGTTCTGTTCAAGCTGTTTTTCCCACTGTTCGTTAGCCTGTGAGAGCTTGCCCTTAAGTTCCTGCTCCTTATCACGAAACGAAGCCGCCTTTTCAAAATCCTGCGACTGTGCCGCAGCCAATTTAGCTGCCCCGGCCTCTATAATAGCTTTCTCAAGGCGTTCAATCTCCTCAGGCACCACTATATTGGTTATATGCGCCCGCGAACCGGCCTCGTCTAAAGCATCTATGGCCTTGTCAGGGAAATTACGGTCACTAATGTAACGCTCCGTCAGGCTCACACATGCTTTCAAGGCATCATCGGTGTATGTCACATTGTGATGATCCTGATATTTATCTTTAATATTGTTGAGAATCTGCAAAGTCTCTTCCGGACTTGTCGGCTCAACCATCACCTTTTGGAAACGACGCTCCAAAGCACCGTCTTTCTCTATATTCTTGCGGTATTCATCGAGCGTTGTGGCACCGATGCACTGTATTTCACCACGGGCAAGAGCCGGTTTCAACAGGTTCGCGGCATCCATAGAACCGGCTGCATTACCGGCCCCCACAATAGTGTGGAGTTCATCAATGAACAATATCACATCGGGACTTTTCGACAATTCGGTCAGAATCGCCTTGATGCGCTCCTCAAACTGGCCACGGTATTTCGTGCCGGCCACTATCGAAGCCATGTCGAGCGACACCACCCTCTTGTCAAACAATATACGCGAAACTTTTCTTTCAACGATGCGCAATGCCAGCCCTTCGACAATCGCCGATTTCCCCACACCGGGTTCTCCGATAAGAACCGGATTATTTTTTTTGCGGCGGCTCAGAATCTGCGCCAGACGTTCAATCTCATTCTCACGCCCGACAACCGGATCAAGACGTCCGTCTTCCGCCGCACGCGTTATATCGTTGCCGAACTTGTCGAGGGTCGGAGTATCATTGTTGCCGCGCCCACGCTGCGTTTTCCCTTTCGGGGCATCGTCGCGTTTGTCATACGACGCGGAAGAACGCGACTGAGCGTCCTCATCCTCATCATCTTCCTCCTCATCTGTTGCGCCGAAACCTGACTGAGGGATATCTTTCACATTTGAAAGCAGCTTCAACACCGACTGATAATCGATTCCGGCCTGACGGAATGGCACTATAAATTCCATATGCTGTATCTCCGGATTATGGAGCAATGCCAGCAACAGGTGTTCAGTGTCAACAGTCTCGCTTTTGAGCATACGCGCCTCAAGCACCGACAGTTTCACCAGACGGTTGCTCAAATCGCTTGCAACAATCTCACCACCCAAAGGTGCGGATGTGTCATAAAGCGAATCATCAAGCTGCTGACGCAACTGGTAGACCGACACATCGCGTGTCACCCTTTCCAAAAGGGCGAACACCCGCGAACCGGTGTCTGCCAGCAAAGCCAGAAACAAATGTTCCGGTGTTATTATGCTGTTATTGTGCCGGATAGCCTCCTTACGGCTGTTCTCCAACACTGCTTTCACTTCATTTGAGAAATTGATTTCCATTCTGTAAAACCTAACCTTTCTTCTTTCTTATTATTTTATCGGAGCATCCCTTCACTATTGTTAACAAACATATGCCCCGAAAAGTCACAAAGCCATATGGTATTTTCGTCATAAACCCATAGTTCGCACTTATGTCATTAAATAACGGCAAAATCCGTGCCAAACGTATACCACCGCAACCTGTTCATGCCTTAAAAATCATTAAACACATATCTGCCGGATTTTTTTGCTAAATTTGCATAGTGTATAAATCACCGTGACTTTACAATCCAAATTTGCTTAAAATGAAACAGGCACTGAAAAAATTCATATTGGTATTCATTTTATTCATAGCGTTTTTCATATTTCAGAAACTTCTGTTCATCATATTTTACCATAACCTTTCCGAAAAAGCGACACTTCATGGGGTATCGGCCGTGATATATAACGGTCTGTCTATGGATTGTTCGATAGCCGGCTATCTTTCCGTATTGCCAGGCATGGCAATAATTGCCGAGCAATGGATAACAAAACGGTGGTTAATGACAGCACAGAAAATATATTTCGCCATAATCTCTTCAGTGCTCGCCATAATAACGATTTTTGATTTAGCCCTTTACGGCTACTGGGGTTTCCGCCTTGACATGACACCGTTGTTTTATCTCACAACCTCACCTGCAGCGGCCATGGCAAGCGTGGAATGGTGGCAGCTCGTTGTAGGCCTACCGGCCATCGCCATAACCGGTTATGGCTTGTATAAGCTATTTTCAACAACGGTTTTGAGAATTTCACCCGACCGTAAGAAACGCATGGCATCTACCATATTGATGACATTGCTAACCGCAGCATTATTCATCCCCATAAGAGGTGGAATCACAGTTTCGACCATGAACCTGAGCCGGGCATATTTCAGCGAAGACCAGTTCTTAAACCACGCAGCAGTCAATCCGGCCTTCAGCCTGATGTATTCCGCCACACATCAGACCGATTTCGGCAGCCAATACCGGTTCATGAGCGACAGCGATGCATCAAAAGCCATAAACAGCCTAAACAAACCTATACTGACAGAAATACAGGCCGACACAACAATAACGCTATCCTGCCAACAACCTGACATATACCTTATTATCCTTGAAAGTTTTTCCGCCCACCTGATGGAATCTCTCGGTGGTGAAAACATTGCCGTCAATCTCGACTCTCTTGCTAAAGAAGGAGTTCTGTTCAGCAATTTCTATGCCAATAGCTTCCGGACCGACCGGGCGCTACCTGCCATTTTAAGCGGATTTCCTTCGCAGCCATCCATGAGCATCATGAAATTCGTAGAGAAAACCGAAAGGCTGCCAAGTATTTCGCGCCAGCTTAAAACCACCGGTTACGAACCGTCATATTATTATGGCGGCGACATAAATTTCACAAACATGAAAGCCTATCTGGTAAATTCCGGATTCAACAACATCATATGCGACAAAGATTTCCACATCTCGCAGAGAATGAGTAAATGGGGAGCACCTGACCATGTGGTGTTCGAGCGGGCTTTGACAGACGTCACAAAGAATAGCCCAGCGAAGCCACGTTTCACAGTCATACAGACTTCAAGCAGCCACGAACCTTTTGAAGTGCCATATTCCAACCCTCGCTTCGCCGACAACCCGCAAAAAAACGCATTCGCATATACCGACAGCTGTCTGATGGCTTTCATCGATGGCCTGAAACAATTACCATCCTACAACCGCAGCCTCATATTGATGGTTCCCGACCACCAGGGCGCGTGGCCAAACAATTTCCCTCAAGCAACAGATCGCCATCATGTGCCGCTTGTCATGGCCGGAGGTGCTCTCAACGCCAATGGGGAAACAATCAATGTGGCAGGTTCACAAAACGACATCGCCGCAACCCTGTTGGGAATGCTCGGCATCGACCACAGCATGTTCCCCTTCAGCCACGACATGCTCGACCCCTCAGCACCCCATTATGGCGTGTTCACCCAACCTTCATTAGCCGGCATTGTCACCTCCACCGACACAGTGGTTATCAACACCGATTCAGAAGCTGTCCTAACAGCCAATGGAAACAATCCGGAGAAACTCGTAAACCAGACAAAAGCATATTTGCAGACGCTCTACGATTATATCGAAAAACTATAGTTAATTAACTAAACCATAGGCAATATTTCCCGTCTAATAAAGTTAATTATAAAAACACAGTTTGCTGATAAGCAATCAAGACATAATCAACCTTAGATTTCAAACATAGCGCACAATGCTCGACTTCCTGATTGACATTGACACACAGATATACCTCTTCTTCAACGGGATGCATACCCCGCTGCTCGACCGTTTCATGATGCTGTTTACCGGTCGGTTCATATGGATTCCGATGTATGTGGCCCTTGCAATTATGCTGCTCAAAACTTTCGGAGCCAAACTCGCAGGCATCTATCTAATCGCAATAGGTGTTGCCATAGCCCTCACCGACCAGACCTGCGCCACCTTCATCCGTCCTGCCGTGGCCCGTTTACGGCCGTCAAATCCCGACAACCCATTGTCGGCGATGGCAGTAATCGTTGACGGATACCGGGGGGGAAGATACGGATTCCCATCTTGCCATTCGGCCAATTCCTTCGCCCTCGCAACATTCATCGGCTGCCTGATTCGTAGACCGAAATTCGTGGCATTCATCATAATATGGGCTGTGTTGAACTCATATACACGCCTGTATCTTGGTGTCCACTATCCCGGCGACCTGCTCATCGGAGCCATAATCGGGAGCGGGTTCGGCTACCTCTGCTACCGTGTAGCCCGACATATCGAGCCATCGCATCGCCACGCCTCTCTCAACGCCATGGGCAACCCCATATTCTCAATCCCCACCGGCATGCAGCTTTCCGACGGCCAGAACGCCACCATCGGCATAACCGTGGGAGATATGACAATTGCCGTGGGCATCGCCACCATCCTATACATAATGGCATCGTGCCTCATCGTTTAAAAGCCCTGAGACACATATCTTTTTATAATCCGTAAAACTGAAATTGACAATGCATTTTGCATAATTAAAAAACATTCATTATCTTTGCCACTGCATCCATGCCACTCCTTAAATTTCACCAGAAACTGGAGAACCCCATGGACGTAACATAATACATTATAAAGCGTTTATCCGCGCTGGTTCTTGACGGACAGGAATTCTCGCAAAATTTCATATTTATGTCAAGGATTGAGCAACGTAGATGCCTTGTTTATATGTAATATTCTGCATTTGGTAAAATCGTTCTAAATCATGATTTTACCAAATGCATAGATTGCATATTCAAGCGTGGGCTTCTGGCGTTGCCGTCCGACATAAATAGGGCAATGCGAGAAGCCTCTGTTCGTAGGACGGTAACTGATACAGACTCCTACGCTTTATTTTTGCCAATCATTTCAGAATCGATCGCCGAATAGAGGAGACAGGAGGCAGCCTACCATGAACTATGAAAACGTTAGTAATTTTAAGCGGGGTAGCCGGTTGCGGCAAAACTGACACCCTTAATCGACTAATCGGAAAGCTTCAACAGGAGCCCGACCTACAGACTTTAACGCATCTATATACGCCGAATGGCAAAGACCAGTTATTTATAGCCACAACATCCTCCGGCACAGTGGCCGTTGTCACAGCCGGAGATTATGAAGAAATCGAGTTTATCGACCAGGCATTAATGGAATGTAAAAACGCCAAGATTATTTTCGCAGCTGGGCGAACACGAGGCGCAGTTCACGATTTGCTCTGTAATTTTGCCTCGAAACACGAATACAACGTCATCATAACATCACCGATGCTTACATTTTCAAAAAATAAAGAGCTACAAGAAGCGCTCAATCAACATGATGCATCCTTGTTATATGAGTTGCTTCCACTACTGTAATAGAACGCCAAACAGTTGATAGACAATGGCCGAAATTCACAAGTCTCTAAAAACCATCATCATGCACAAAATACTTAGACTATCAGTATTGGCACTCGCCTATATCATAGCGGCGCAGATCAATGCACAGGACTACACATACACCACCGTTTACAAATTTACCGGAACCGATGGATTCGGATATGAGGAGGAAACGGTCTATGACACTACCACCCAAAAGATTATAAGGATAACCTGTTGCCTCGTAGATGCGCCTACAGCTTCAGGCAACTTTGTTGTTCCACAGAAAACCATAGACAAATCAACCGATGAAACCCATCGGGTGGAAGCTATCGGCAAATCTGTTTTTTTGGGCAACCAATACATCAAATCCGTAATAATCCCACAAGGTATGCGTGAAATACGTGAATTCGCCTTTGACAGCAGTACTTTAGAACAGATATCAATACCTTCCACTGTAATCAGTATTGAAAGAGGCGCTTTTCGGAACACCCCCCTTACATCCGTCACATTGCCATCAGGCCTCAAACGCATCCCCGAAGATTTATTCGCAATTTGCACAGAATTGGCTCACATTGATATACCCTCCACTGTAACCGAAATCGGATCACAAGCCTTTTATAACACCAACCTGACACAAGTCACGATACCCGAAAGCGTAACAAATATCGGAAATAGTGCTTTTAGCCAAACACCTATTAAAAGCATAAAATTACCGAATAACCTACAGGCGATACCTCCCAGCCTGTTCAAGGGGTGCGGAGAGTTAGGCCAAATTGAATTCCCCGACAAAATCACAAGCATAGGGGATTATGCATTTGCAATGTGCGAATCCTTACAGGAGATTTCATTGCCCCCCAATCTGCAAGAAATCGGAACTGCAGCGTTCAGCGGCTGCAGCAACATATCCAGCTTGCGGATTGAAGATGCCGCATCCACATTATATGCTGACTCCTTCAACTTTACAGACAGCCCAATTGCCACGCTCTATCTTGGACGCACTACCACTTTGACATTTCACGACAACAAATATCTGAATGATCTGACAATCGGGCCATTGGTTAAAACGATTAGCGCCTATGCATTTGGAAGATGTGACCTCTTGCCAAGCGTTTACATACCTGAATCATGTGAAACCATCGAGGAAGGAGCATTTTCAGATTGCAATAATCTGCACACAATCGAATTTGAGGAACACCAGGGAGAATCATGCGTAAAAATCGGTGAGGGTGTATTCAGGAATTGCATAAACCTGTCTAACGTGATTTTCTCTAAATACTCCGTCAATATAATAGACAGCTCGGCATTCCAAAATTGTGCAAAACTAACCTCAGTCAATATGCCGAATTCATTAACATCTATCGGAAGCCATGCATTCGTTGGATGTGACAGGCTGGAAAGCATTTCCTTCGGACCGAGTTTACAGACTATCGGTGTTAGCGCGTTTGAGAGTTGTGCCGGCCTGACTGCACTTGAATTCCCCAAAAGCCTTCAGACTATCGGACAACAAGCGTTTAAAAACTGCAGCAATATTGAAAAACTATCCATATCTAATCTGTCTTATCGGCTGAAAATAGGAAGCCATGCCTTTTCTGGCTGTTCACGATTAACCCGTGTAGGCTTTCAGTGCAAAGAACTGGGACATGGGGCATTTCAGGGCTGCTCAAATTTGGGTAACATTTCTATTTCCGCAGAAAACATTAAAGACGAAGCATTCGCCGATTGCAGCTCCTTACGCAACGTAGAGATTACCATCGGAGGTCAAAGCAAAATAGGCGCAATCGGACACAGCGCTTTTGAGAATTGTCCGATAGAAACACTCCGCTTTTCCTTATCAGGCAAAGTTGAAAAGCTCAGCGGACTGCCCTTCAGCGACATAAGTTCAATTAAAAATCTTGTCATATACGCCAATAGGTATGATGACCAGAACATTACTACTTTGAATAAAGATGAATTCAAGGCGTGTAAAAATTCACTTCGTTCTTTACGATTTGCACATAACCCATATAATTCTACTGGCATTAACCCTATTAACATCTGTGAGCCATTTGTTGCAGACTCTGTATTCATCTCGGCTAAAATCAATTATGTTGATTCCCACGGATTTCCTGACAGCAATGCATTCGGCATCGCTAAAGTCAACGAATACTTTGAGGGTAAATGCGATGTGGAAAACGCCTTCTCAGGCTCCAATTTGTCTACGGCAATAATCACAAACGATGTGGGCAAGAACGCATTCAAAGACTGCAAGAATCTGCAACTGGTAAAGCTAAAAGCAGAAGCAAAATACCACCCATTTTGGCACACGACGTCACATATCAATGATGGAGCTTTTGCCGGATGTTCGATACAGAATCTTGTGATCTCATATCCTAGTTGTGTGGAATATACATTTGACGAAACAGCGTTTGACGAGCTGTCGTATAACAATTCCAAATTTTACCTTTTTGGTTATGGAAATGAACCGGCCGAAAGATGGGATGTGTTCAAAAATGTCATCCGCCTGTCTAACGGATATAGTTATAATTCCGACAACGAAGAATCTGAATTCTGTATGTATGCGGGAGAATCTTTTAATGCTCTCGACCTTGCGAAGGAGAAACTGCTGCCCTATGGGATAGATTGCGAGTATAGCTTAGGAGAAATCACTGACAATCTTACAATCGATGAAGATTGGAATGTAACACCCCTTGTTGCCGGACACTACAGATATTCAACAGACTGCGCGATTAGCGTTAACGGGCATTGCAAAGAACTTATGACGGATTTCAGTATTAGTTTCTCAGCCATGAGTGTTTTCGCGCCTACATCGGAGATAACGTGCTTATATCTGGATGATTCTGAATACAACGCTGATTATTACTATATGAATCATATCGAAGAGACACAACCAATAACAAAATATGTGAGATTAAATGATTTCGCAAACTACAAAGACATCATTGTCAGCAGCAGCGATGAACAGGTTGTTAAAGCTGAAACCACAGAGCGCTATATAAATAATGAGGTGTCTGGTGTGGAGTTTAATCTGTACCCACTCTCTATTGGCACGTCCGTTATCACTCTTTCCTCAAAACGTTATCCCGAGATATCTACATCGTTCACCATCTACGTATATGACGACGATCCAACAGTATCAACGAAAAAATTGAATTTAGCAGTTGGCGAAAAAGCTCAGCTTGAAATTATCTCTGATGTCATCCCCACTAACCGCTTCAAATGGAAAGTAATCGGCCGCAAGTATGGGGTTTACGGCTGGGAGCCGTCGCCGGGGGATGAATGCATAACAATTGATGACAATGGCGTTGTGACTGCCATTAAACCTGGAACCAGCTATGCATATTTTATTAAGCCATGGGTAGGCTCTGGTGGTGTGCTTCCCTTTGATTCACAAGTGTGCTTAGTCACTGTCGAAGACTCTGCAGGAGAAACTGGGATAACCTCAAACCAAGTAGCATCTGTCAGTAACGTGAACGGAGTAATCACTGTAAAAGACACCCCTGCGAAAACGCTTGTAAGCATCTATGACATAAGCGGATTGCCATTATATAGCGAACAGTCCAACGGTAATGACATAACATACCGCCCGGCTTCGTCAGGAGTCTACATAGTACGGATTGCAGATGCATCATACAAAATAAGCATTCCCTGACCATAAATCATTCGGAAATCCATCGCTAAAACTAAAATCTTCCGCAGATGAGCCCCATCTGCGGAAGATTTTATATCATTGCCCACACATAACAAAAAACGGCAACTTCTCACATCAAATTTTTTCGATTGCGATGTAACAATCTCCCCCAACCTGCGTATATGTTAATGAACTCATGATAAAAGGAAACAACAGTGCAAAAGGACATACTGACATCGGTCTATGAACGTCTTCAGGCGCGACTGCGGGCCAAAGCCAGCAGTCTTCTACAGGATGACGACAAAGCACGCGATATACTGCAGGAGTCCTTTTACAGGCTTTGGAAGCGCCGCGCTTCTATCACCGGCACAACACATGCAGAAGGGATGCTGACGGCCACCGTCAGGAATCTAAGCATCGACATGTTGCGGCGCGAAAACTCTCACCCCACTACCCCTCTCGCAGATGATTATAACGAATACCAAGATTCCATAGACGAGGAACGGCAACAACTGTTTCACACTGTAGAGCAAATCATAGGGCGACACCTCTCACAACGCGACCGCGACATATTGCTAAAACGCGACCGCGACGGATGGGAATTCAGTGAAATTGCCGCAATACATGGCATGACGGAAGGGAATGTAAGGGTTGTTGTGGCAAGAGCAAGAAAAACCGTCAGAGAAATATATAACCGGAAGCTATGACAAACGATGAACTAAAAATATTAATCGGCAGATACTTCAACGGAGAGACATCTTTAGATGAAGAAAAGTTGCTCCGGCAGCTTCTCGCCGCCAAAGATTGTCCCGACATAGAAGAAACCGATGAAGCACGGGCCGTTATGGCCTTCTCCCTGGCGACACCAGACGCCACAGGAGAAACATATAAAACTACAACCACCGTAAAGCAGCGGAAAAAACATTTGGTGTGGTGGAATTGCGCGGCGGCAGCTATCGTGGCTGCAGCATTGATAATACCGGCCCTTCGGCCATCAGGTTCCTATGGAGAATGCGTGGCTTACGTCAACGGAACAAGGATTGACGACACCGAAACCGTTACGGCAATGATGTTCAGCGAACTTGGAGAAGCGGCGAAAGCCTCCAACCAGATAGCATACGACATGACTTTAGAATGGCACCAGATGGCCGATGCCTTCAATGCACTCAATTAACCTCCTACCAATACAATAAAAATCTCTCAGATATGGCAAAAAGAATTTTAGCATTCATAACCACACTGGCCATATGGTCGGTAGCCATGGCACAGGATGGATTAAAAATATCACCTTTCTTCGAGGAAACATATGGCTCAAGCCCCAAAGTAAGCTCTGTGACTGTGTCAGGAGATAAAATCAGAGAAAACGGCTTAAGCCTCTACCGTAGCGTGACGGTAACAGATGCAGCTGAAGGTGAAAAAATTGCCGCTTCGGTCAGGGCAGATGGCGTCAAAGCCATACAAAAAGAAATTTCCTATACCAATGGAAAACTTTATTTCGGATTCCTGACACTCCCCCCTAACGGCAAGCTAAACCGCTATATCCTGTTTCTAAACACATTTCTAAGCGGAGGCGACAAGGCTCTGCTAATATATATGGAAGGGAAGGCCTCTCATGAAAAAATTAATGCCATGCTGGCTAAATTCCGGCAATAACCGCCAGCCAGGCCAATCAACAAAATTATATCCACACAACCATTATCAAACACTTCCCACATGAGAACAACAGCCATAACACTACTGTTAATGTTTGCAGCCACGGCCATGTCAGCCCAGACCGAACAGACAGATACAGTCAAAATAGTCAATAATGCCGACCGCGTCACTGTAACCCAGACCGGAAGCGACACAAAAGTGCAGATCATCCATAACAACGACTCCGGTTCATTCTCAGTCTATGAATATGCCGTTAGTGAAACTCCACAGGCCACACCTGCCAAATTCGACAGTGACCGCCTGATAATGGAATTACCTTTCACAAAAAACCGCCCTCAATCCCAGACCGATTCAACCTCAACCACCCTACCGGCATGGAACAAACGAGTGATAACAGGATTGAAGAACGCCTATTGGGGCTGGACATTCAACTATCATGGCAAAGCCGGAATCGAGAACAGCTTTGAGGTCGGAGTTGCCGAAGTAATTGCAATCGAATTGCAACCATGGCGCAATGGGCCGAAGTTCGACATCGGTGCCGGATTCGGCATGCGGCGTTATATCGCAGGAAAAGATATGATATTCAATAAAGTCGGTGACAAACTGATTGCCATGCCGGTTGATGAAGACAGCCATCTCGACCATTCCCGTTGGGATGTATACACGTTCCACGTGCCTTTGATGATAACACAGAACCTATATAAATCATTCGGAATCTCAGCCGGTGCCATAGTCAATTTCAACACCTATGGAGAAGTATCATCCCAATGGGAAAAAGACGGAGTGCGATTCAAAGAAACCATAAAAGGTTTGCAACAGCGCCTTCTAACCGTTGATATCATCGGCATCATCGGGTTTACAGGATGGATTGGGGCATACGTAAGATGGAGCCCCATGAACGTTATGCAGCCCTATTATGGCCCGAATTTCAAATCCTGGTCAATAGGAGCTACCGTCAACTTCTGAAACATCAGCCAAAATCAGCATAAACCACAAAACTGTTAACGATTACCACATATGAAATTCCAGATACCCGCCACCGCAATAGTGATAACACTGGCTGCAATCACAGCACACTGTGAGGAAATGCCCGACACCCTGATGTTGACCCACAACCCGGCCACAACAGTAATCACCGAAAAAAGCAACGGCTTCACTGTAACAGTAATCAATGATGACAGCACAACAACAGTCTACCAGAAAGAATTCTCGCAGAACTCCAATATAAAATCCAGACAGTATGATTCTGTTTTTTCAGAAACCATATTCAACGAAGGGGTCATAGGCCTGAAAGCCGGCAGCAGGCATTGGAATGTAATAACCGGCGGCATAGGAATAGGCCTTGTCTATCCATCAGGGCAACCATCAGGTATGGGACTCCAATGGAATAAATCATTTGAAATCTCATGGGTAAATGCGTTGGCTGTTGAATATGTCAACCGTGGATTCGGTGTGTCGCTCGGTCTCGGTTTCGACTGGCGCAACTACAAAATGACAATCATCCACCGGATGAATCTCAACGGAGAAGGTGGCATTAAACCCGATGTCTACCCTGAAGAGGTCGAACCACGCAGTTCCCGAATCAAAGTGTTCAGCCTCGGCATCCCGCTGCTGATAAGCCAGAAATTCGGACGTAGCGGCATGGGGGTTACGGCAGGCGCTATCCTCAACTTCAACACACACGCTTCCTTGAAGACAGACTACCGCACCGCCAACGGGAATGAAATTGAAGAATACGCCGAAGGATTCCATCACCGCCGCATCACAGTCGACCTCTTCGGATGCCTGCAATTCTGGAAATCCTGTGGCCTCTACGTGCGATACTCGCCGCAAAGCGTACTCCAAGGCCACAACTCCCCACAATTCCGCCCCCTTTCTGCAGGCATCATGTTGTTCCTCTGATAAACCTCACGGCAATAGCACGGGCGATGTATCTTCAAAATCCGACACATCGCCCGTTATTTATTACCGCTGATTAAAACGAATTCAGCGGACTATCATTTTCATGCCTCCGACAATATAGATTCCTTGAGGCAGCCCCTCAAGAGGAGCATCTGAATCAGCATCTGCACGTACCAAAACGCCCGATGAGGTGTAAACATTCATTGATGATGCCACAACGGCTTTATCGGCCGATACTTCTTCCAGACCGCCTGATTCCGAAGCCGAAAGATTCCAAGCCTGCAACGACTTCACTTTTGCCGTGCCTCCATCAGCGAATACCTCCACCCCGTCGGCATCAGAATCAGTCGGGAACACTCTTATTGAAGATGCCCAACGGTCATTGATGAATATATCAATTATTGAATGGTCTACAAACACATTAAGTTTCAATTCCGAGCCACGGCGCAGGAATTCAGGCAAAGATGCGCGGTAAAGTCCGTCATAAACGCCTCCGTCATTGACAAGCCTCTTTAGCGTGCGAAAGTCTACTATCAATTCTCCCGTAGAAGGATTATAGGTTATTGAACCACACCCCGATGCATTTTTGAAGATATTGAATCCTACCGACGTAGAACCAACCTCAAACACACCAAGCAGTTCAACCGCGCGACCTGCAACTGAGGCCAGTTCCTGAGTGCCAGACAGCTCAAAGGCATCTTTCGAGAAACCGCCGCCCATACGCAGGCCGGCCAATTCCTCACACGGCTTCTGCTGAAGTTCCCCCTGCTCATTAAGCCACCATTGGCGTGGCAAAGAGTAGCAATGAGCCCAGCCGAGATTCCAGTTATCTTCCGACGGCAATTTATCAGGCACTATACCGAGGGCAATAGTTCTTCCATCATGCTGGAAAACCGTGGGAGAAAGCATCCCGAAACCATGGCGGGAAATCAACTCAACCCCCTTCGGTATGTAAAATCCAGATGTAGGCTGGAATGTGCCATTCGATGCAATAGAGCCTGTCCAATAAAGCGTACGCACACCAATCGATGTATTCAACGGTGTGGCTGTAAAAAGCCATTGCCCCTCACCCATCGGTGTGACATTTGGCATCTCCCAGAATGGCCCTGCCTGTGATGCCGAATTGCCGGTGAAAAACAGATCGCCGTTATTGCTCCAGCTTTGCGATGCAACATCATAACGATGAAGGGTTGTTGTGCCCACCCCGTTTTTCGACGAACCGACAATTATGTAGGCTTCATCGCCGTTGCGGAAAAAATAAGGGTCTCTGAAATCATCGCTCAAACCGTCTGGACGACCTGGTATAATCGGATTCCTGGATGATTTTGTCCAATTTAGCAGGTCGTTACCGTCGGGCATAGCCTGGGCTATGGAAGCACGGCCATAATCCACGGCCGTATAGAGTATATTAGGACGGCCACCCGTTATCTGAGTATCCGAGAACACACATCCACTCCAACAACCCTTTATATCATAGGATGCTCCGGGAGCCAGGGCGATTTTCTCCTCGCGCCATTCATAAAGATTCTCTGATGATATGTGCCCCCAATGCAGCCGCGCCATATAGGGGCCGTTGGCGTTCTTTTGGAAAAACAGATGGTAACGCCCATCTGCATAGGCCATCCCATGGCACTCGTTAGTCCACCCTGCAGCAGGCATCCCATGAAAACGGGGGCGCAGTAGTTCTTTGGCAAACCTTGAGGCCGGAATATCAAGATTTGCAATGTTTTCAGCTTTCCACGACTTGATGACTGATTCATCCAACGCCTCGTCCCAAACCTTTATGTCATCGATAAGACCATTGAACGACATCAACTCAAACGGCCCTGCCATACGGCTGGCATTCCCCTGCCCCATCAAAAACGGTGCAGCAGCCAGCGACGGCTCACCCTGACATCTGCTCTGCCCCACAAGTTTCCCGTTGTTGTAAACCCTCGCTTGTTTGGCAGCCCCGTCTATAACCGCCACCAGATTGTTCCACTGGTATGTCGGAAAAGGAGTGTTTATTTCAATATTGACCGGCCAGCCTCCGACATATGTCCGGAACGACCATGCCCCGTTAAAGCCCAGATAGAAACCGAAGCCTGATTTAGCACCCTCATCAATACAGGTAGCAATCGGAGTCTGTTCTTTGGTGTCAACATCGATTTCGATAATAGGATATGACGGCACCGCCACCCACATCGAGACAGTCATGGATTTGCATCCCTTCGGCAGAACTGCACCTATCCTGGCATCAATGTGAGACGTATAGCCATCGAAACGAAGAGCCTGTCCAACAGCTCCGGCCACATTTTCCGGTGAAAAAATGCCCCTCGACTGCGAAACGGTCACCACTGACAGTCTCAACAATCTGCCCTGACCGCACTTCCATGGGATAATGGGCAACAACACCTGCTTCTGCCAGCAACGACGCCAATGCAATTGATGCGGCAGCAATAAATCTTGATTTCACGGTTATATTATAATTTCGTTTACACCACAAAAATACAACGGTGCTCCATTCCTGGCAAGAGCGCCGGGGAACAGAGCACCGGGATACCAATCTTATTTCACCAATACCTTAGAAGATTCTTTCCCTTGGCGCACGATATATAAACCAGGAGTAAGACTTTCAGCAGCAATCCGCATACCCTGCAGATTATAAACTTCAACAGGTTCCTCTGCATCAGAATCTATGACTATCGGCAGCCAAGTTGCCGAACCGTTTTTGCGCAGATAATTCATGCAGTTGATTGTGAGCGCTTCAAGATTGGAATGGAATGCATTCACACCCTGTCGCGGCGACCATTCACATGCAGCTAAACCATTAGCGACAATCCGACCGGTTTTCGCCTCATCGCCACGAGCCTTAGCATCCTGGGGCAGGAACTCAACTATACCGGCAACGGCATGGTCTTGCACATGTCCCCAAGTGCCAAGCACAAGCGCGTTATTGTCTTTCTCAAACTTTTCAACAGCATTTGCACCTTCCGACGTGTAAACGGCATTATATGCATTCAAGTCCCACATGCAGTTGTGGTCTTCGCGCCACATTTCAGTGCCGTCGCCCGTACCTTCCATCGGATAAGTTTCCCACTCGAAAGCATCAGACGTGCGAAGGTCTTTATAAATCGGATGGTTACGGCGGTCATAGAACTGCGTCATATCATCGCCTTCCTTGGTGAACCAATAGCCGATCTGGGCATTTACCGTCCAGACATCAGTGCCCATTCCGCCATCGCCATCGCCATAGATACCCGGAGCGAATTTGGCATCAATGCGACCGATTAGATGCACAAGCTGTGTGGCCTGTTTGGTCAGCAACAGATTGCCGCCATCGGCAAGAAACTGCTTGAGAGCTGCAACCGTTGCTTCATCTGAAAACTCTTTAGGCAGATTACCGCATCCCATATTCAACCGGTCGATATGCACCCAGATGTAATCGAGATTCTCAGCATTGATTTTAGAAATCTCACCCGGAGCAATCACAACCCCGTCGCTGTTCTGTTTCAGAAAGAAACGACAAGCGGTATCTTCCTGGAAATTATCTATATTCCCTGCATCGGGATACCCTATTAACATTCCCGCACGATTAGAGGCGAATGAAGATGCAGTGCAGCCCATTGCTACCGCTATTGCTAATAATTTTGAAAATGATTTTGACATTGTTGTTAGGATAATAATAAGATTAGATTCAAAGCTTGTTGTTATTTATTCAAGTAGTCGATTGTGTTGCGGGTCAGGCGTTCAATATTGGCATGGAACTCGTTTCCACCCTCTTCATGGAACTCATAGGCAGAGAGACCGTTGGCAATGCAACGACCGCGGCCATCGGCAGGATTGAAATCAATAATTCCACCCACTGCGTCATCAACCACATGCCCCCAGGTGGCCAACACAGTGCAATTGTTCTGGTTCTGGAATTTCTGCACCTTATCCTCCCCCTCGGCAGTGTAGGTGAAAGCGTTGAAATCCCACATGCAGTTGTGGTCTTCGCGCAGACCCGGGCCTTCAAGGGCATAAGTTTCCCATTCAAACTGGCTGCAGGTTGTCAGCCCCCGGAAAATCTCATGGTTGCGGTGGTCATATTTGAGACATATGTTGCAGTTTATTGCCCATATGTCGGTACCGACACCCCCCTCACCGCTGCCGAAAATGCCGGGCGCGTAATTGTCGGCAAGATATCCCAGAGGCACTGTGAGCTGGGTTGCATGTTTGGCAAGGAAAATATTACCGCCCGCTTCAACATAACCTTTAAGGGCTGCTATAGTGGCATCGCTAACCAGTTCAGCGGGCAGATTGCGCCATCCCTGTTGCAATCCGATACGGTCAACCATAATCCATACCACAGGATTGTTGACCGGGGTAAGCGAAGCAAGCTCATCGGTGGTCAGGATAACACCATTATCAACATATGTGTTTTTGAACCATTCTGCCGCGGCGATTTCGTCATCGTCAGTAAGCTGGTCAAACGGGCAAGGAAGAACCATTGCCACCTTTTCTGTTGACACAACGTCGCAGAACACAGTAATTCCCTCCGAAACTTTCCCGTCTTTATAGATAACCTTCACTGTATAGGCAACATCTTCACCGGGAGTCTCACGTTTGATGGTATATGTTGTCGCATCTGCAGGAAGCGTGGCTATAATGTCGCCGTTCCTGAGCACCTGAACGCCATCAATACCGGCAGCAGAAGGTAAATTCCAGGTCAGCACAACCATACGCCCGTTGGTTTCACTTTTAAGATTTGATGCGGCGGCCATTGACGGTGTATCGTGGTATTGCACGTCAGAACAAGCCTGAAAAACCATAGCCGACATCAGTGCCAGCATAGGCACTATATATTTTTTTGTTTTCATTTTGTTTTTGCTTATAATCCATTTAACCCTTAAAGGTCAACTTTATCATATTCCCCATACAGACCGCCGCTATTTTCTACTTCAGCCAAAGGTATCGGCAGGAATGTCTCATCGGCACTCATCTGCGCACCGTCGAGATATGAACGGAGTTGCGATTCAGTGCGGAAATATTCATTCATTGTGGTTTCGGCAATCCCCCAGCGCACGAGGTCGAACCAACGGTTGCCTTCCATAGCCAGCTCCAGACGGCGCTCCATGCGCACGGCGCGACGGGCATAATCCTGTGTCCACCCGGTTTCAGGATACTGACCTACTTTATACGACGCTACCATCGGGTTGCAGTCTACCGGCGAATAGTTTGCATCTACCGAGCGGGCTGCTTTGGCTCTCACCTCATTGATGAGTTCGCGTGCGCCTTTCAGATTCACATTCTGCTCAATCAGCGCCTCGGCTTTAAGCAACAGTATATCGGCATAGCGAATCAGACAAAAATTCAAAGGTGACGCACCCCAAGGGAAACCTTGCACCATATCAGACGAAGACGGGTCAATCAGCCCTTTTTTACCTGAATACTCCCCATAGACATCATACGCACGGGTCCATTCCATTGTGTAAGAATGGCCTCTGAACGGCATTCCGATTCGGCCGACAGTGAAATCAAGGCGGGGATCGACATTGCCGTCGTAATTCGTAGTTACCTTCACATCGTTGAATGTGCCGTCAAGATACGGCAACCCGTTTTCATCAGTGCGGAAGGCATTGACCAGATTCTGGCTGGCAAGGAAGAAATCATCCCCGTTGCCAAACAAGTTACCGGCACTATAAGTCGTATTCAATAAATTACACCAGTTGATGTTGGCATTGTTGTTGGCCGTGGAGAACTGTATGGCGAGAACCGACTCATATGAATTATTGAACTCTACCTTCGACATGTCAAGGAAATTAGGATAAAGCTCGTATTTACCGCTGTTTATCACATAATCGGCATATTCCACGACTTCTCCCCAAGAGGATGTGAATGCCGACACTTTGGCATGTATGGCAGCTGCAACATATTTGTTGAAACGTCCCGGCTGCGACTGTGATGGCGGAAGCGTCATATATGCATCAGCGAGGTCTTTCTTGATGAACCCGAATATCTGTTCGCGGCTATATTGCCAGGGGCTTGCAGCATTGGGGTTATCATTTTGAGTGAAATATGGGATACGGTCGAAAACACGTATCAGATCGAAATAGAACCATGCGCGAAGGGTCTTCAACTGGGCTATGAGGTTATCCTTATCGCTCACACCGTCGGCGTTTACCACCGCATCAATAGCCTTGTTGCAACGCGACACTGCAAAATAATTGTTCTGCCATTTGTTGAGACAGCTCACATTGTCGCTTTGTATATTGCTCACTTCGAGCTGATGGATGTTGGCCTCCATCGACACACCGCCCCCACCTTTATAGGCATCGTCAGAACGCACGTCGAAAATCCAGTTGGTGATAGGTCCGGCAAAGGCTTCGTTATTTCCGAAAAAATGAGCCTGTAACCCGGCATATGCCGCAGCCATCACCCCTTCGATAGAGGAATCGTCGAGCTGGTCTGAAGTGAACTGTCCCTGTGGTTTCATATCGAGCATGTCATCGCACGACACCATACCCAACGAGAATGTTCCAGCAAAAGCCAGAAGCATACGGCTTGAATATTTTCTTATGATGGTTTTCATTGTCATCTGATTTATAGGTTAGAATGTTACATTGAGGCCAAGTGTCACAACCCGTGAGCGGGGATACGGGCCGTTATCCACACGCGAACCATATGTGCCAAGGGGCAGTTCCGGATCAAGGCCTTTGTATTTGGTGATTGTGAACACATTTTCCAACTGCGCATAGACATTGAGCACACTTGCCCCTATGGGACGCAAGATGTTCTTCGGCAGTGAATATGCCAATTTGAGATACTTCATTTTAAAGTAGGAGCCGTCTTCAACATAGTAGCTGCTCATGCGGGCTTCGTTGTTATCGTCAGTCAGCGACAAGGCCGGAATATCGGTATCGCGGTTTGTCGTTGTCCACGCATTGAGCAGGTCGGCACTGCGGTTGGTCGACACACCTCCGTAGCTCATCAGATAGAGCTGGCGTTTCGTGGTGTTGTATATGTCAAACCCGAAATCGCCTGTGAAGAATGTGCTGAGTGTGAAATCACGGTAGCTGAAATCGAGATTGAGACCCATTGAGAAATCAGGATTAGGGTCACCGATTATGCAACGGTCATTTTCATCAATGACTCCGTTACCATCGAGGTCGCGGTAAATCAAACGGCCTTCGGCAGCACCTTGCTGGCGGGCATGGTTCATAACCTGCTCTTTTGACTGGAAGATTCCATCGCACACATATCCGTAATACACTCCCATAGGCTCATCGACCATGATACGCACATCCCCTCCGATTGTATTGACAAGGTTGTTCAGCTTGACGAGCTTGTTCTTGTAACGTGAGATATTAAAGTTACCGCTCCATGAGAAATCGCCATATTTCGGGCTGATATAGTTAAGGGCGATTTCAAAACCCTGGTTATCCATATCACCGGTATTCATCCACATGGCCGCATTCTCACCTGCCACAGAAAGAACCGGAGGTATAGTCAACATGTCTTTGGTTCGTTTCCAATAATAGTCGGCTGTCAATGACAGAGAACCGTTGAGGAAAGATACATCAAGACCGATGTTCGACTGCGTGGTGGTTTCCCATTTCAGTTCGTGGTTACCGGTAGTAGCCACAATTATGCCCGGAACCTGGCCGGTATTCGTGCCGTTAAGGTCATAAGCCCCGTTGCCCATGTTATAGGCATAAGTGCTATAAGATGCATACCAGTTGTCGATGGCGGAGTTACCGTTCTGCCCCCATGCGAAACGAACCTTAAGGTCGGAAAGCACATTGTTTTCAGGGAAGAATGGCTCCTGTGTCGGACGCCATGCCACAGTGAAAGCCGGGAACACACCCGAATTGCTGTTTTTGTCGAGTCGAGACGACTGGTCGCGGCGGATAGTAAACGATGCGAGATAACGGTCGGCAAAGTTATAATCAACCTTTGCGAAGATTGAGAACAATCCCCATTGGCGCTTTGTGCCATTGTTGGTCTGTGCGCCCTCTCCTGAATCGATATGCATGTAATCATCATCTTCAAATGCATATTTCGTGCGGGCAGCCCCTACATTCTCAAAGGTATATTTTATCGCTTCCACTCCAAACAGGGCGTTAAGGTTATGCACCTTGTTGAAAGTCTTTACATAGTTGGCTGTGTTTGTCCATGTCCAGGTGTCACCCTGGCCATATTCACGGCTCATGCTGTTGGTGTCAGACGATATCAGTTTGCGGTTGAGGGTCTTGTTAAGATACTGCACATGCTCGATACCCAGATTCGTTTTTAATGTCAGACCGTCAACAGGCATTACTGCAAGGAACATGTTACCGAATATGCGCCAGCTCTGGTTTGAATTATCCTTGCCGTTGGCAAGCTGCTGTACGGGATTGGCTATATCGGATGAAATCAGATCCATCGGACGCGCCCAATCGCCGTCTGCACCCTTAACCGGAAGAGCCGGATGCTGCCGCATCGCTGTGTAAGGAATGCCTCTGTCGTCGTTTGTTGCATAGCCTCGGTCTGTCCAGTTTGCAACCATCAGGTTTTCACCCACTGTGACCCATTTGCAGATGTTGAACTGCGAATTGACACGAGCCGAATAGCGGCGGTAGAAAGTGTCGCGCATCATACCGTCCTGATTGATATAATTGGCAGAGAACAGGAATGAACCACGCTCGGAGTTATTAGACACCGATGCAGTCAGATTGTTCGTCCAGGCACTATGGTAAACTTCGTCTTGCCAGTCGGTATCTGTGGTGCGGTAGTTTTCATTGCCACCTATGAACTCAACAAGTTTAGGGGTTTCCCCATTGCCGTAGAGCGGATGGGAGGGTGTGATATTGGAATTGGCACTCGCCTTCCAATAAGCACGGCCCCACTCCTCTGCATTCAGCATTTTATAGGTTTTTCCGACAGTCTGCAATGAAGCGGCATAGTTAACATTGACTGTGAGTTTGTCGCCTTTGCCATGGCGGGTGGTGACGATAATCACACCGTTGGCCGCACGCGAGCCGTAGATTGACGCAGATGCGGCATCTTTCAACACCTGGATTGATTCTATGTCAGAAGGGTTGATAGATTTGATTTCGTCGGTCGGCACACCATCGACAATGTAAAGAGGATCGTTGGCATTGACCGTCGACATACCTCTGACACGGATAGCACCACCTCCGCCGGGAGCGGCATCTGTCGTAATCGACACACCAGGCAGACGCCCCTGCATAGAATTGATGATGCTTCCGGAGTTCTCACTTATGGGTTGCTTCATATCCATCACAGACACCGCACCGGTAAGGTCTGCCTTCCTAACCGTCTGATAGCCCACAACAACAATTTCGTCGAGTGCCTGTGCATCCTCTTCAAGAAGCACACGCACCTGGGGTTGCGCGTCAACAACCTGCTTGCGGTAGCCTATATAAGTGACTGCGATTTGTGAACCTTGGGGCACGGTGATGGTAAAATTACCGTCAATATCCGATGCCACCACCGTTTGCGGATTGGCCACTGACGAAACCGTGGCTCCAATCAATGGCTCATCGTCTGTAATGCTCCAGACCGAACCATGCACAGTTATGTCCTGTGCCTGCGCGTAAACCGCCATGACAAGCATTAGCAACGCGCTCAGGAGTGTTCTTTTCATGTTATGTGAATAATTGGTATTAGTTGATTTTGCAGCAAAATTAACGCTTACAGGCCTCAGATGCCTATAAGCGTTGTTGCGCGGGCTATAAATAATCAAGCCATGCACGTTTTGTTATATCAAAAGCGTCAAAAATAGAAGCCTCAGGAGGTCTGCGACAATTGTGTGCGCAAATCAGACGGAGTCATGCCGAATGTGTCGCGGAAACATTTTGTGAAATAGGCCGGTGTTGAGAAACCAGTTTCATAGGCAATCTCACTAATCGATTTTTCAGTGGTGGTCAACAATGAACGGGCCTGTTGAAGGCGTAGGTTCCGCAAAAGCTCAACTGGTGAATAATTGGTGAGCGCTTTAATCTTACGGTAGAACTGCGACCGGCCAAGCCCCATCTGGCCGGCAAGTGAGTCAACACTCAGCTCAGGATTCGACAATTCCTTTTTTACAATCGTAAGAAACCGGTTATAGAACTCACTGTCGATATCAGCTCCGGCAGATGAATCGGGCGACGGTGCTATCGCCAACGCCATATCGGCAGAAGCCGCCTTATCAGCGGCCACGGCCTTCAGAACACTTTTAGATTGCCATATATTATCAATCCTGCGGCGGTTGGCTATCAAACTTCCGCACCGGGCAAGCAACACATCATGGGAAAACGGCTTAGACAGGTAACCGTCAGCCCCGCTGACATATCCCTCTATTCTCTGTTCATCCATTGCACAGGCTGTCAGCATTAAAAGGGGGATATGGGAGGTTGATATTTCACCCTTTATTATGCGACAGCATTCCATACCGTCCATTTCCGGCATCATAACATCGCAGATTATAAGATCCGGAACGAATTTAGATGCCATTCTCACCCCTTCCTTTCCATTGGCCGCACGTATCACCCGGTAGTCATCTTTGAGCAATTCTGTGATAAACAAACGCATATCCGCGCTGTCATCAATAACCAACACCAACGGGCGACTGTCTGATTTATCCACCAGAACAGTTGACTCGTCAACGCATTGCGTTGACGAGTCTCCCATATGGGAGACCATGGCCAGGCCTTCAATCGCCGACAACTCAGTGGCAATATCCTCTGAAGATATCATAGGTTCTGCTCCTGACACCTCTTCCGACACATGCCTTACAGGAATCTCGACGGTGAATACAGAACCTTTGCCTTGTGTGCTGCTTATTTCTATACGGCCGCCATGCATCTCAACCAGCGACCTCGAAAGCCACAAACCTATGCCCGATCCATTCGGGCGTATCTTCTCAACCTGATAGAAATTGTCAAACACACGATCAATCTCATCTGAAGAAATTCCGATTCCGGTATCTGCCACTGAAAATTGCAACATTCCGGCAGCGCATTCAGCCGAAAATGAAATGGTTCCATTATCAGGTGTGTATTTAAACGCGTTTGCAAGCAGATTAAACACTACCCTTTCGATTTTTTCTATATCAACCCCCAATCTAAAATCATCTTTGTCAGAGAAAACGACATTGAATTTAATATGACGTTTCATGGCCAAAGGCTTGAACGACTGTAGCCATTCCGATGCAATCTGCCTGAAATCCACTTCCCGTGGCGACAGTTCCAACCTCCCGCTATCATATTTGCGGAAATCAAGCACCTGATTGATTAATCTCATCAGGATTCTGACATTTTTATTTGCCAGCTGCATCAAGGTGTGTTGCTGGGGTGTGAGATTCGATGCCGAGGCCAACTGCGCAACGGGTTCTGATATCAAAGTCAGAGGTGTGCGCAGGTCATGCGACACATTGGTGAAAAATGCCAGCTTCGACTGTGTTGCAGTGGCAAGCTGCTCATTGAGCTTTTCCTGCTTGTCGCGTTCCTCCTCGAGCAATCTGTTTTTTTCCTCCAGCACAACGCGGTGACGCCGGTTGCTCCAGAATGTGCGCAACAGCATGAACACCATAAAAAACATCAGCATCAGAATAACCAATGTTGCATAAAACAAGGTTGTCTGCGAAGAGTGTTGCTGCCAATACCGGTCAACCTGCGTTTTCAGCATATGCATTTTAGCGGTTTCCTCACTAAGTGATGCATTCTGCAACAACAAGATGTCGGCATTCGTCAAGTCAACAGCAGATGCCAGCGGAAGCATCTCATCTTTCGGATAAGGCTTCCCTTCAAGAATATCGAGTGCACGGCGGATTAGCCTATGCCCCTCGGTCGGATATAAAAACGTGGCGTCGATAACACTGTCGGCCACAGCTTTTATCCCGATTTCCGGGGCAGCATCAATACCTATGATTTTAATGTCACCACGACCAAGCCTATTTGCCGCTATAGACGCCCCTATTGCCATGCGGTCATTGTGGGCATATATGATATTGGTCTGAGGATAGAGCTGTAACAATGAATCCACCAATGGAACGGCATCTTCCTGGTTCCAACGGGCCCAACCTGATGCCAGCATATTGAGACGTGGCAGACTGTCAACAACCGTTTTAAACCCTTCGTGACGTTCCGCAGCAGGAGACGAGCCTTCCAGGCCTTTGATTTCTATGATATTTCCCTCCCCTTCAACAAGATTGGCCGCATACAAGCCGGCAGAATGGCCTAACCCCACATTATCCACACCGATACGCGCCGTATAGGTGTCGCCTTCAATATCCCTGTCGAAGATAACCACCGGAATGCCGCTCTTATATATCTCCGCCACAACAGGCGTCAGCGACTTTTCTTCATTAGGCGCCACAATTATTATATCAAAACCATTATCCACAAAATAACGCAAATCGGCAATCTGCCGGTGGCTGTCATCATTGGCCGACCTGATTTCCACCTCGACATCGCTGTGGAACATCATCTCCCGCTCTATCTCTTCATTCATTTTCGAGCGCCAGTCGTCGCTGCT
Organism: Bacteroidales bacterium; assembly: GCA_910575545.1. Lineage (GTDB taxonomy): Bacteria > Bacteroidota > Bacteroidia > Bacteroidales > Muribaculaceae > UBA7173. The sequence goes on along the minus strand of CAJTFH010000003.1, from coordinate 93,747 downwards.
GCATTGCGACACACCGATGCGATAGGTCTTTTTCTGGCCACAACCCGGCAACATACAAAGCGATAAGAAGACCAATAATATTTTTAAAACTATTTTCATGATATTACAACCTCAAAATTGACACATGTCAAGCGCCGGTTCAGATTCATACCAGCTTGGTGACCGACGGTGTAAAGTTACCGATTTTATCATAAAAAATCCGCTTTCAATAGCAAAAATAGGTCGATGCAACATCTGTTATACCCTATGCTCCGATAATTATATCGGAAGGCCGGCTTTTTATATTAGCTTTGCGACAGAAAATTTCCAATAGCATGAAAAATATATTTAACAGAAACTTTTTAGCCATTATGATGGCTTCGTCAACAGCAATCAGCGCTAACGCAGCATCTGAAGGCGTTAAGATTGAGCATCTGGGTGTAAACAACACCCTTGTCAGGGTAGAATCAGATGGAAAATATCTGATGATGCCTGTGCAGGAATCAAATGATGATGCCACAGTCAATGTAGTGGTCGACGGGAATCTGGAACGTACGATTTTCGTACGCCTTGCAAAAAGCAAAGTCGACTATACCGTGCCTTTCGACCTGACACCCTATAAAGGTCACGATGTTATTCTCAACATTGTGACCTCGCAAAGTCGCTCTTCTGTGCGTGATGCCCAAGATGATGCATGCTGGGGCAATTTCAGCGTAGCCGACTCGTTCAATACTGATAACCGGGAAAAATATCGTCCGGCTTTCCATCATGCCCCAAAATACGGATGGATGAACGATCCCAACGGCATGGTATATAAAGACGGCGTATGGCATCTGTATTACCAATGGAATCCCTATGGCTCAAAATGGCAGAACATGACATGGGGACATGCAACATCAACCGACCTGATTAATTGGAAGCAGATGCCGGCAGCCATCGAACCAAACGGCCTCGGAGCCGTGTTCAGCGGAAGCTGTGCCCTCGACCCCCGGAACACTTCAGGATTCGGCAGCAACTCCATTGTGGCTTTATACACATCGGCTGCCACAAGCCAGGTGCAAAGCCTCGCCCACAGCACCGACAATGGAAAAACATTTGAAATATATCCCGGGAACCCCATTATAACCCTTGACAGTGAAGCCCGCGACCCGAACATATTCTGGAATCACCACACCGGAGAATGGAATATGATGTTGGCACATGCCCTCGAACACGAGATGCTTGTGTTTGCATCTGAAAACCTCAAAGAATGGAATCTACGCAGCTCTTTCGGGAAAGGGTTTGGTGCACAAGGTGGTGTTTGGGAATGTCCGGACCTTTTTGAACTGACAGTTGAAGGCACCGGTGAAAAGAAATGGATGCTCATATGCAACCTTAATCCGGGCGGACCTTTCGGAGGAAGCGCAGCACAATACTTTATCGGGGATTTCGATGGCACAACGTTCACTCCGGATACCGATGCCGACGGCAAAGTGCCGACAAAATGGATGGACTTCGGCAAAGACCATTATGCAACCGTAAGCTGGAGCGACGCGCCCCACAACAGGCGCACCGTAATCGGATGGATGAGCAACTGGCAATATGCCGCAGAAGTGCCCACCATGCAATTCAGGAGCGCAAACACACTACCACGAGATATAACCCTTTTCCGTGCCGCTGACGGACAAATCTACGTTAAAACCCTTCCTGCTGCCGAGATAGAGGCTCTCAGGAAGAAAAGCATCCACTCATCCAAATCTTTCAGCGTAAATAAAAATTCCAGACAAATCGCTCTGCCATCTGCCAACAACGGCATTTGTGAAATCATCTTGAATATCGATGCGAAAAAAGCCGGTAACGTCACTTTGGAGCTGGGAAACAAACTGGGAAACAAAGTGACGATGATCTTCAATCCGGAGGAATCAACCATATCTTTCGACCGTCGCGAAAGCGGTATTGTGGACTTCAGCCAGGATTTCCCGGCTGTCACCGTAGCTCCTACTTTCTCAGATAAGAATAAACTTAGTCTCCGTTTATTTATCGACCGGTCGAGCATAGAACTGTTCGATACCGACGGCAAATTTGTAATGACCAACCTCGTATTCCCTCAAGAACCATATACAACCCTGTCGGTAAAATCCGACAACAAAGCTCAAATTTCAGGCTTACAGATTTTCCCTCTTAACCCAGCCTCATTATAAACTATTCCTATAAGTACAATAGTTCGGTAAAATTTGCATATTCAATTGAATATCAATAAGATGCAGCAACAATTCAATATCAATGCAAACTATTGTGTATCAGTGCGATACAGCTATGCCTGCTCAAAAATTACCGAACTGTTGTAAGTAAGTTGTAAAAATTATTTTCCAATCATAACCCTCAACATGGAAACATCCAAAACAATATCCACAGGCAAACGCAGCACAATCATGCAGCTTGTGCCTGTTATGCTTTGCTTTTTCGCCATGGGGTTTGTCGACCTCGTGGGCACAGCCTCCAACTACGTGCAGAAAGACCTCGGGCTGACCAATGCCCAGGCCAACCTGTTCCCTTCGCTTGTATTTTTCTGGTTCCTCATATTTTCGGTTCCGACCGGCATGATGATGAACCGAATCGGACGTAAACGCACTGTGCTGGTTTCATTGGTCATAACCGCGCTGTCGCTGATTGTGCCTATGTTCGGCGATTCATATATCATCATGCTTGCATCATTCTCACTTCTCGGCATCGGCAATGCTTTGATGCAGACATCACTGAATCCGCTTGTGTCAAATCTCATAAGCAGCGACAAATTAGCGTCCACACTAACATTCGGTCAATTCGTAAAAGCTATAGCTTCTTTCCTCGCACCAATCATCGCGGCATGGGGAGCAACAACCGCTATTCCTACATTCGGACTGGGATGGCGTGCGCTTTTCCTAATCTATGCAACCGTAAGCCTGTTGTCTATCGCAATGCTTGCAGCTACCCCTATCGAGGAAGAACGCCCCGACAAAGCCTCAGGTATAAAAGAATGCGTTAAACTGCTGGGTAAGCCATTCATACTTCTCTGCTTCGTGGGAATAATGTGCCATGTAGGCATTGATGTAGGCACAAACACCACCGCCCCTAAAATCATCACAGAGCGCTTGTCACTTCCTATTGAGGAAGCCGGATTCGCCACAAGCATATATTTCATTTTCCGCACAGCCGGATGCTTCCTCGGAGCATTCATCCTCCGCAAAATGTCTGCAAAACTGTTCCTTGGCATCAGCGTTGTGATGATGCTCGCCGGTATGGTGATATTATTTGCTGCTGACACACTATCTGCAATCTATATGGGCATTGCCTTTGTAGGTTTTGGAAACTCCAACGTTTTTTCGGTGATTTTTTCCGAGGCACTTGTATCGGCGCCAAACGAAAAAAATGAAGTATCAGGCCTTATGATTATGGGTCTTTTCGGCGGAACGATATTTCCCCTGGCCATGGGCTATGCATCTGATGCTGTAGGTCAATGGGGTGCAGTCGCAGTTATGACCGTCGGGGTGGCATATCTGCTCTACTACACTTTCACCATCAAAAAAAGAGCATGACATGAATCCTACAATCTAACAAAACCAACAATAAAATTCAAAATATATCATGAACAACGATGTAGTAGTCGGAATGGGAGAAGCCTTATGGGACGTTCTTCCCGAAGGGAAAAAAATAGGGGGGGCACCTGCGAATTTTGCTTATCACGTCAGCCAGTTCGGACTTCCTAGCTGCGTGGTCAGTGCAATAGGAGATGACAAGCTGGGAGCTGAAATTCTTGAGAATTTCGATGAAAAAAAACTGACCCGCCTGATTGAAACAGTGCCATATCCCACCGGAACCGTTCAGGTTGAGATTGACCAGGCTGGTATCCCCCAATATGAAATCAAGGAGAATGTGGCATGGGATAACATTCCATACACCGCACGCCTTGAAACCCTTGCATCCCGCACAAAAGCCATCTGTTTCGGGTCACTCGCACAAAGAAGCGTGGTGTCGCGCACAACAATCAACCGATTCCTCGACGCAATGCCCGAAGGTGACGACCGTCTGGTTGTGTTTGACGTGAATCTCCGCCAGGGATTCTATAACAAAGAAATCCTATGCAATTCCATGAAGCGCTGCAATATCCTAAAAATCAACGATGAGGAATTAGTGACTGTAAGCCGCATGTTTGGTTATCCGGGCATTGATCTTCAAGACAAGTGCTGGATTCTACTCGGAAAATATAACCTCAAGATGCTCATTCTCACATGCGGCATCAACGGAAGTTATGTTTTCACCCCGGGAAATGTGTCATTCCAACCAACACCGAAGGTCGAGGTTGCCGATACCGTAGGAGCCGGCGACTCTTTCACGGCCGCCTTCATTTCAAGCATCCTCAAAGGCCAACCTGTGGCGGAAGCCCACCGCAAAGCTGTTGAGACCTCTGCATTCGTATGCACATGCCAAGGCGCGATGCCCACACTTCCCGACAGCCTCATAAACTAAACGAAAACACCAGACAACAACATCATATCCGGATTTTGGTACAAATCCCCCTCTCCATAGTCTGTCAAGTCACGGATGTTATTGCAAACAAGGCGTTGGTCTCTTCAATTGCGACCAACGCCTTGTTTGCATCCGGATATAGAGGATGTGTCAGTCATACTAATGCAATACAACGCATTATGCCTGGAATATAAGATTCCGCAAGAAGGCCATCATGGCTCTGCAATATGGCTGCTTAAATCAATCTGCTATGATTCACCCGTTTCTTCATCCCCGGAAGATAACTGTCGCAAACGCTCCCCTTTTGAGGTCTTTGCTCCGAGATTAACGATTTTACGGGCGGTCACAAGAACATTACCATTCCCTTCACACAGGCGTTTACGTGCACGTGCATAGGCTGTCTCAGCAGATGAAAGGGATTTCTCTATGTCATCAAGATCTGTCATGAAGTTGACAACCTTGTCAATCATTGTGCCGCTTAGACGGGCTATTTCCTGCACATTACGGTTCACCGCATCCTGCTTCCACAACTGTTCGAGCATTTTCAGAACTGAAATCAGATGCGTGGGAGAAGTCAACAAGACCCGTTTGTTATACGCCTCCTGCCATATGGCCGGTTCAAGATTCATGGTGGCAAGATATGCGCCCTCATTGGGGATAAACATCATCACGAAATCAAGACGTTTCTCTCCAACAAGATCCTGATAGCGCTTTTGGGCAAGTTCATCAATATGACGGCGCACAGACAATATATGCCGACGGGCGCTATCAGCAGTCATAGCAGCATTCTCCGAAGCATTAACATAGTCAATATACGCACTGAGGGATACCTTCGAGTCAATCACGACACACCTGTCATCAGGATAGAACACAACCACATCGGGGCGCAATCCTTGGCCATTATCACCAACCAGTCGTGTCCCGTCGGTATTAGTGGCCATCTGGGTCCGGAAATGCACCCCCTTGCGCAATCCTGACACTTCAAGAAGACGCTCAAGAATCATTTCTCCCCAATCGCCCTGCACTTTTGAATCGCCTTTGAGAGCCCTGGTCAAATCCTGAGCCTCTTTCCCTATGGTGCGGTTCAGCTCCATGAGATTGCGTATTTCATTACGGAGAGAAAAACGCTCTTTAGCCTCATCGGAATAAGCATCATTGACGGCCTTGCGGAAACCCTCGATATCAGCTTTCAAAGGAGTGAGAATCTCCTGGATACGCAGCTCTGATGAGTGTTTGAAATGGGTTGCCTGCGCTGTGAAGATTTCATTAGCAAGATTCCGGAAACGGTCGGTAGCGGCCTGTTCAACCTTCTCACGCTCGTTTTCAGCGCGCAATGCCTGCTCTCTGAGCGAAACGAGCGAAGCATTCAAGGCCGCGGATTCGGCTTTGAGTGTAGAAGCCTCAACCCGCAGGGAATCTGCCGTGGCACGCTCCTTCTCAAGCCTCGCGCGGAGGTCTTCCATCGCGGCATCGCAACGGCGCTGTTGCACTATCAACAGAATAAACAACACCAGCGCCACAATGCCGAGTATGGCTATGGCAACAATCATATGTGGTTTATCAGGAACGGGGATGAACAATAACCTGCAATGCGTTATAAGCACGTTCTGCTTTCGCACGGGCAGCAGCTACCGTTTCATCAGTGGCAAGAATCACAGCCATGCGGCGATGCCCTTTGATTTCAGGTTTCCCGAATATACGCATCTGCACCCCCGGTTCACGCAGAACATTTTCAAGATTGTCAAACTCTATGCAATTAGTATCCCCTTCTACTACAACAGCTCTTGAAGCAGAAGCACCGAGGAAATGGATTGAGGGTACGGGTAACCCAAGCAATGCACGTGCATGTAGGGCGAATTCACTCAAATCCTGAGAAATCATTGTAACCATGCCGGTGTCGTGCGGACGGGGTGACACCTCACTGAATATCACATGGTCATCTTTCACGAATAACTCTACCCCGAAAATGCCATATCCCCCCAATGCATCGGTGACTTTACGGGCTATTTCCTGAGCCTGTTTCAAAGCGGCAGAATGCATCGGTTGCGGCTGCCATGACTGCCGGTAGTCACCATTGACCTGTATGTGGCCTATCGGCTCACAGAATGTTGTCCCGGAACAGGAGCGCACAGTCAGCAAAGTTATCTCATAATCAAAATCAACAAAGCCTTCCACGATAACACGACCGGCTCCGGCCCTTCCTCCCTCCTGAGCCTCTTTCCATGCAGCTTCAACATCTTCAGGTGTTCGGACTGTGCTTTGCCCATGACCGGAAGAACTCATGATAGGCTTCACCACACACGGGATGCCAATCTCTTCAATCGCCGCTATATATTCATCGTGGGTTGATGCGAATCGATATGGCGATGTGGGTATGCCAAGCTCCTCTGCAGCCAGACGGCGAATCCCCTCACGGTTCATAGTCAGCCATGCCGCCCTGGCTGTAGGAGTTATATGATAGCCCTCTTCCTCCAATTTCAAAAGCTCAGGAGTAGCGATAGCTTCCACCTCAGGAATGATGTGATCGGGGTGTTCAAGCTCAATAACCCGGCGAAGTTCCTTCGGGTCGAGCATATTGAACACATGGCTGCGGTGAGCCACCTGCATGGCGGGGGCGTTAGCATAACGGTCACACGCCACAACCTCAATTCCATAACGTTGAAGTTCCAAAGCCACTTCTTTTCCAAGTTCGCCACTCCCCAGAAGAAGCGCTTTGCGACCAACCGGGGTCATTACCGAGCCAATTTTTGCCATAGTCAATAGGGTATTTCTACTATATGTGATTGATTCCTTTTTTACACTACAAAGTTAGAATTTTTTCACGATATCCGCAACATGCCCCTATCCACCACACCAATATCCCAACTACATGCCGACAGGCAAAACAAATACCAGAACACAATTGTTAAATAATCAAAACGATTCAAAAGCAACCAATGGCAGTCAACCTCTGTATCGGCAGCAGCATCGACCGGGCAACCAGAAGGTTGCTCACAATGCTCCACTGGCTTGTGCTTATTTCTTCAGGCGCACTGGTAGGATGGATAACCCGCGACACCCTTGAAGGCACAGTGTTTCTACAAAGCCGTCATTACATGACCTTTCAATTGTGGGTTTGCCTGTTTTTTCAAATCGACATAATCGTTGAATGGATTGTTGCCCCGAAAAAACGGGCATATATTTGGCGTCATATATTTTTCATTCTTGTGAGCATCCCCTATCTAAACATTATAGAGATGGCAGGGATCCACCCCTCTCCTACCGCACTTTATTTCCTCTGCTTTTTGCCCATGATAAGGGCGGCTTTCGTGCTGGCCATGATTACAGGCGCACTGACACAAAGCCGGGCCATGAGCACATTCTATGTCTATCTGATATGGGTGATAGTGTCTTTATTCTTCGCATCACTCATGTTTTTTGAGGGGGAGCATTATATAAATCCTCAAGTCGACACATTCTGGACTGCTCTGTGGTGGGCATGTATGTCTATGTCAACCGCCGGATGCAACATAACTCCGGTAACAACCACAGGCACCGTTCTCGAAGTGTTCCTATCTGCCGAAGGGATGATGCTCATTCCTGTCTTTACAGTCTATATAACCAAAGCTGTACTTGGGTCTGCAAAAACGTCATAAACAATCAAACAACCCAGAATAATTATAACAAAAGGCGCCGCACATAAGCAACGCCTTTCAGAAACCTTTATAATAAATAAGGTGCAAACAAGGCGTTGGCCAAATTGACACAACGCCTTGTCTTTTACATAATGATCACTTTGTTTTCATTAACAATATAAAAGCCTGCTGCCAGGCCGGAGATCACATTGCGTCCGGCCACGACTTCTATATTGCGCACAAACCGCCCGTCAAGAGTATAAATCGGGTAGGACGCATCCGCAGAAGCATCAACTACAAGGTCACTGCCTTCTCCTCGGATATACAACTCGGCGCCATCCTCGTCAACACCCTCAATCCCGGATACGACGTCTAACGACACAATTCTCGAAAACAACGATTCCGTATCCTTGTATGACGTTGCCTTGACCCTGTAATCCACTTTTCCGGTATTGTTGAACAAATCGATAAAAGTGACTGTAGAGCCGGCTTTATAATCCTTTCCAAACTCTTTGGTTGCAACCTCTACCCAATGCCCATTATTGAGACGGCGCTGAATAGTATAGAATTTACCGGTTTCCCCGTTATGGTCATAGAAAGTCAGGATATTGCGTTCCCCCTGCCTGATTACCTGAGGAAGAGGAGGCGCGATTTTCCATACATGGGGATATTCCCTGGAACGTGTAAAGAACGGACGCGACTGGAACTCTGCAAAAACCTTCCCTGCCGGAGTGAGCTTGCCTCCAATCTCTATACTGCGGGCATCTTCCACCCAATTATAAAACGAATGACGCTCTATATACTCACAATCGTCAAATGCCTGCAACATATCCTTCAACCATGCAACCTGCTTGTCTGAATTTGCCTTAGTGTGGGGACGTTTAACCTCAGATGTATTGCCATTCTCATCATAAACCACATTAAATTCGGCATCCAGTTTTGTGCCTTTAGCATCGGGCCATGATTCATTTGTCCAGTTTGCGCCGTTATTCCACTCTGTAATCCACATCGGACGACCGCCATAGCTGTTTTTGCACTCATTTTCGATATTCCACGTCAACCCCTCTCCGTTTTGGCTGTTCCAATACATATGTGTCGCCACAAAATCCACACGATAGTTCAATGAATCAGCCATCGCCATAAACTTCTTCAGCCAATCTTTATTTATGCTATCTGGAGCCGGGGATCCGAGCCTCAGACCAGACTGGAAGAACTCAGGCCATCCGACAATCCCCGAATAAACCGAAATATTTGACTGGTCAGTGTGGTCTGGCTCATTATATCCAAGGAGATGACTTACATTAGTCCGTGAATTGATATTCGAGAAACTATCCCAGCCATGGTGATGGCGCATAGGCACAAATTCAGAATCTTCCCAAGATTCATCTCCTCCGCCCCATGTATTATACCATCCGGAATTTGTTAAATCAGCCAGCCCTTTGTTGCATATGCCTTTCTTGCCGACCCAATCCCAACGGCAAACTCTTATGAACGATGCGAATTCCAATCCTTCCGGCAATTCCGGCACTAAAAGATCAGCCTCATCGGCAATGAACACGCGAGAATATCCCGAACCGTTATCATTATTGGCCAATGTGCACATATACCCCTTCTTCAGCTTGAAAGAACGGATGTTATTATTGAAACCTTCCAGCTTTTCCTCTTTAAGGTAAGATTTCTTGCCCAAAAGTTTGCCACGATAATACACATCTTGCTCACAGCTACGCGATTCACCACCGTAATTAGCCTCAGTATATATTGTAAGGGGAACACCCCATCCATCCGGAATGATTACCGAGCCATGACCATAAACAGAAAGCCGGTCGGCAGCATTGTCAAACGGACGTCCGTCGATTGTTATATTCTTCAGATACTCAGACCTTACTATTGACGGCTTGCAACCCGGCATATAAAGGCATACATCAGAACCGAACATGCTGATTTTGCTATTCATCATCGGCACTTCGCCTGTCAGGATAAGCTGCGCCGTACCTTTCAAGGTTACATCGAGGTTTATCGCCGACGGAAGCGTGGTTGTTCCGCCATCAAGGATAATCCGCTCATTTTCGGCTGAAAGGTCAATGAACCTTGCATAAACAGTGGTGTTTCCAGTCACCGGGACATTGAAGTCAAACAATGTGTTATAATCGGCATCTGCATACCAACCTAAAAATACATAGCCGTCTTTCTGCGGATCTGCCGGACGGATGATACTGTATGACATCCCTTTTTCAAAAATCTGTGCAGGTATTTCGGCTGCCCCATCCGTATCAAAAGTCACTTTCGCCACACCGGCAACCTCTGTAACAGAGAACTTGCCGGCAAGACTGCGGTCTTGTGGAACCGGCGTCTGCCATGTCATGTAATATGTGCCATCCGACGGAATCTCGAAAATGAATCTGAAGTCAAGGGCATTTCCGTTGTTATCCCATTTTGGCACAGTCAGAGTCTGTGAGCCGTATACTACGCCCGTACCATCACGTTTGTCGCTAATTCCGAAAACCGTCGACACGGCATGGTTCATATTCAGGCATGAGGCCTCAAAACGATAAAACTTGCCTGCCTCCAATGTCAAAGGATAGGAGAACACTGCCGATGATTCGTCGTGGGTCACAACGCGTCCTACCGGCAGATTATCACGATAACGGTTCTTGTAATTGTTGGAGGTTTCGTCAATGGCCTGCATCCATTCCAGACCAGGGTCAGAACATGCCCATCCGAAATCCGAAGGCACATCAGTTGTAGTCCCGATGCCATTGCCATCCCAGCCCGCCATAAGGTTTGTGTTGTCTGCCGCAAACATTGAGAATGATGCAGTTGCGACAAACGCCGTTGCAAACAGGCCCGACAGAACCTGCTTGCCTGTGAAAAAGTTTCTCATGCGAAGAAGATAGTGTTAATGATTAAAAGAATTGTTTAAGCTCTGACACAAAAAGAATTCCCTATCAAAACGCCTATATGTTCGTATGAAATCGGCTACAAAGATAGCCCCCAAATCCCAATAATCCAAATTCCGGAATCTGTTTTACAACACACCACATGATGCCTGACCCGCTAATCTTCCAGACAAATCGGCTAAAAATGACAAACAACCGGCTATATACTCCTGAATAGCAAGGCAATAACAACATCATCTCTAGACACCCACAACATTAATCACCTACATTGAACGGCCTGAAAACATCTCAAAATCCTTTTGAAGAAAAAGTCGAGATGACTTGCTATTTAAAACCAAACATCCTCAAATAAGCTGCATCATTTTGGCGATTTTGCAAGCCTCAACCGAATTTTTCACTTGGAGCTTAGCCAGTATTTCCTGCCTATGACGACTGACTGTATTCTTGCTGATAGATAATATCTCTGCAATGCCGGAACTCGTTTTTCCTGCAGCGATAAGTTTCAGAACCTGCTGTTCTCGTTTGCTGAGAATTGATATGTCTTTTCTCGTGCTCAGCTCTTCCGTAACCCCGGAGAGTGAATTGACTACCCTACTTTTACCGGCAAAATCAAAGGTCAGACAACCATATAGGCATAATGCATAACAAACCGCGCCTGAATCGGCTGAACATATATAATACATCCGGTGCAGAATATCAACGAGTTGTCCTTCGGCATTCCTGATGCGAAGTTTCGATGCAAGATAATAATTAGAACGGGACTTTCTTGGAATGTGCCGTAAATAATGGAAAAACAGCAATTCAGCAAGATATTTCTCTTCCCGCTCCGTTTCAGTCATCAAATCTAAAATAGCTTTTTCCCAAATGGAGTCTTCATGCCTATAGCCTTCAACACCTAAAACAGCACCAAACCTCCCTGAGAATATCGTGCTCGTATTATTCTTTATGTCACTGACAACCGCCACAACATTCTCTATCTCTGCTATACACTCCGCATAACGTAGCAATCGTTGTAAATCAGGCTCTAATGTCTTTAATGATTGATTTTTAAGAAGCCGGTCAATCTTTGGTCTGTTGCTCATGTATCAAAAAATGGTTATTTATAGCCATTGCACATTGTTCAACAATGGGTTAACTTTGCGAAGTTAATATTTCAAAATGGTTATCCAGCCATTACGTAGAAATAAAAAACTCTAAAACCATAAGATATGAGGATTAAGCTATTGTATCTCACCTGTTTCATTGTGACAAGCCTCCCGCTTGGCGCACAGACCCTCGATAAAATGAACTGGTTTAACGAGCCGGAACAATGGAGTATATCAGGCAATAGGCTGTCAATGACAGTGACTCCGAAAAGTGACTATTGGCGTATTTCCCATTATGGGTTCACTGTTGATGATGCGCCGTTTTATTACAGCGAATACGGTAGAGAGTTCGAGGCCAAGGTTAAAATATCCGGCGATTACAAAGTCCGTTTCGACCAAGCCGGGATGATGATACGTATAGACCACGAAAACTATATTAAAGCCGGTATCGAATATGTGGATGGCAAATACAATCTAAGCACTGTGGTTACGCATCACACATCGGATTGGAGCGTAATCGCACTGGAGCGACCCGTCGAATCGGTATGGATTAAGGCCGTGCGCCGCATGGATGCGATTGAAATCTTCTACTCATTCGATGATAAGGAATATATACTCATGCGCAACGCATGGATGGAGGCAAATCGTCCTGTGAAGGTCGGCATGATGGGAGCATGTCCCGACGGAGATGGCTTTAAAGCTACATTCTCCGATTTTTCAGTAAAACATCTGCCAGATGCAGTGAGAACCAAATGGCTCGAAACAAACAACTGATTACTTGGGTCTACACAAGAAAAGAGAGGGGCTCTCACGAGTGCCTCTCTCTCCATTCATCACATTATGCTTACATTAAGTTTAGCACGCTCGTAAGCATTTGATTATACAGGAGTTACAAGAGGCACAAAGCTCTTTGACAACGATTTTGGCGTTTTGGACAATTTGGACAATAATTTCGCACTGAAAACGGCACTTCGCTTATGGCGGCAAACTATAATCCGACAACTGCACTATCATTATCTTAAATTCTATTAGTTCAAGTTTAAAACCGATTCCGAATCAAGCCGGATAGACCTGCAAAGCATTGCCATGACAGGACACTTTCATCGTGCCACATGCACGCATCTTTTCATTCCCCACGTCAGCAAAAGAGTATGGCATGAATGTGTATTCAACCACCCCGTATTTATACCCAGACGCATAGCCTGTAAAATGAACCATCTTGCAACACTTTCCGTAAGAATCCAAAACCTTCATATTTGGCAGTTTCATAGACCGATATCCGGTTGTGCAGGCAAAAGTTGATGTTGGAGAGAATGTTGCGTAATCCAGCAGCGCGGCGGCCGTAGGTGATGAATGATGCGGAATCTTAACCAGTATTGGTTCATGGAGACTCTTTGCGTGTAAATTTGCAATCGCCGGGTTCTCGATGTCACTGCACAACAAAAAGCGGAATGCGCCAACCTCAAGACAAAGCGAGATGCATAGCTCGTTCTTTTCAATGACCTGCTCTCTGGCAATACGATGGTTAATGGTTGGAGATGCCGGAGATAATGCCATTACGTTGACCGGAACCTCATCCGTATAACCCACAAGAGAAAACGATTCAACTTCCATCCTATGCTTAGGGCATACACATACTGTGTTATGGCATATTTTATGCTTTTCGTTCATGGCAGCTATTTTAGCAACTATCAGCTTATCACCTTTGTTATAGTTCACCATATCGAAGGATTTACCATTGACACCTTGGGGTAACAGGAATTTGGTTGTGTCATCGCAGAATCCGGAAATGATGGAATCCATATCAAAACTATGGTCGTGGTCGGGATGTGACCAACATAGCAAATCCACGTGTCCTACACCAAGCCTTTGCAATATACATACCGTTTCATTATGCATACGGTATTTGAAACTATCTATAACACATGTGTATAGAACTTTGTCACCATCGCATATGCATACCACCACACTTTCCCCACACGAAGGATAACCTACTATAAAGAACTTTACACATAACTTCGACTTATCCGACAGCAACCTATCCATTCAATCTTCAATCAGAATTACCGGATAACGATCCCTATTTGTCCTTTCTTGTGGAGGCACTGCACCGGAAACCCTATTGATGTTGTATTTATCCCTACCACATTTTTGATTACGACAAAATATCTCATCAAATAGAGAATCATATTCACAGCTAAATTTGTTTTTTTCAGACATTTCAGCAGACTTATCCGCAAAAATATCATCAAAAAGCAACGTATCTTTATCTAAGGCATCCATGAGCGTTCAGGTATTTTAAAGTTACCGATGTCTTGAACATCTCAAATAATTCATCGTTAATCACTTGCATGGCAGAAAAGATATCTTCAATAGAAACAGTTGAACCAGCGTCTTTAATATCAGAGCCATCAATGCTGCCTTCAATATCCAAAATGGCTTGAAGCTGATGTGTTCTCTCAACGGGATCAAACAGATGCCTGACTAAACGTTTTAATGAAACCATAACCGGATACTTCTGCAAACACAGCAGAGTATCTTCATATTTAGTGCGTACCCCCTTAATATCCTCTTTTTTTCGCATTTTAAGGATTTTGTCTGACATAAACATATCCTTCTCGAATATATTGAACACCTTTATAGGGGATGGATTCTCAAACGCGGCAATTTTCCTAATGCCGATTTTTGTTATTTCCACATACGCATCAGACATAAGTATTGCCTTAGCAACCTGTTCCATCAGCACCAAATACGAATCGATGTTACCATACTCGACACATCCGATTTGAATTGTAATACGACTTAACGACAGTGTAAGTTCCACCTTATCTTTCGTTTTAAGATAATCATAGAACACATGCGTTGGGCCGTCGATTGAATCATCATCCGAAAACTGGCCACCAACAGGCATAACCAGTTTACGGTATGAACCGAATATTTCAGCCAATTCGTGTCGTTTTAGCCGCTGTATCAATGCGTCCAGATTGGTCAATCCGTCAAAATCAATGCGGATAGCCACCCTCTTCAGCAGATTATGCTTCAACGAATATCTGTCGAACTTACTTTTAGGCATATCTAATATATTCTACAGGTGTTTCTACTTTTTATATAAAGATAAATCCATCTTATAACCGGGAGAGTATCCACCAACAACCTTAGTACAAACTACTGCACAACCAACCCTTTAGCAATTAAAAAGTCATTTTTTGTATCAAACAAATTGTCATCTACCAAAATAGCAATAGCATGCGCATATGATTTTGACAACACTTCATCAAATGGTGGCGCTTTGGATATTGGCGGTTCGTGCTTATTAAGCACGTCGATAAAAACACTCAATGACAGCTTGACAATGTTATTTATCACATCGGCCTGGCTCGACCTACGTTCAGTTCCGTCATCTTCCTTCACCCTCATCAAATTAATGAGGTCAATCAGAGAAAGCAACACCTTTGACGCCTTTTGCTCCGGGGTCGTTTCAAAGGTGTTCTCAGACTGAGGCTGATTTTCCACCTTAATACCGGCCAGTTGCCGCAAGTTTGCGGTAATGGTAGTAGCCAAACTGTTTATTATTGGTGTACACATTTGATTCTCTTTTAGTATCTATTTACCAATTATATATAGGTGTATAACAATCAAACGGAATGACATTCCTGTTCGGGACTGTTATTATGCGAATCTTTTTCTGTATAAGACTCCGTAACAGGGGTATCAGCCGCCTGTTTCTCTATTTCCTCAAAAGCCCCGTCATATCGGCCATCCGACGGTTTATCCATACCGGTTACGGTTACCGGAGACTGTTCTGTTGGGGCATCGTCTGATGTCGGGGGATTCATACGACCGTAAAAATCTTTTAATGCCGTCTCAACCGCCAGCGTCAGTTGTTCTTTAGTATAGTCCAGTCGCTTTTGAGCCATATTCAAGAAATTCGCTAAATCCTGTTGCGCTAATGTATCGAATTCACCCTTCTTATCGCGTATCAGCGCTTCCAACTTCGCAATCTGGCTAGCGCTCTTAATCTGAAACTCACTGAGCTGCAATTGTGCGGTATTAATGCGTTCACTAATCCCCCCTATCGATGTTGCCACTTTCTGCAATTTGACGTCAACGTCAGTTTTTAGTTTATTCGCTCCGTCAAACCAGGTGTTTAAACGTATATCAGCCTTTTTTACATACCCGTCTATACGGGTTTGAACGTATTTGTCGATATCGCTGAACTGCTTGACACTTTCACGGTGCAGCCCGTGGATTTTGTCAACGGAATCATGCCCCTGTTTTTGCATCTCATCGATTTTATACATCGCATAGATTGAAAACACTAGAAAGATTATCATCAGGACGCTTGCCCATAATGTCAACCCAGAATGTTCCTCCTTTAACTGAAATGACAGCAGTTCAAATTTATGTTCCAATGCATTAGATTCCTCCCGAATGGCATATAGCATAGAATTGTCTACGACAAGCATGCTATCCTTTGCCACGGTGGCATTCTTGAATCTGAGTATGTTTTCACAGAATCTCTCATGCTGGGAGACTATATCATTGTAACTATCTTTAAATTTGCTGTTAGAATGCATGTAATATGAAACTGCACAAATCATGCTGATGAGCAAAATAATGATAAAGCCCCATCTTACCAATGTTATTGACCTGCCTTTGGTATAATACTGACACGATTTGCTGCACTGCACACTATCGGTCTCTTTACCCGACAACTTATCAGCATTTGATGTTTCCATATTCAGAAGTATCAGCTATTTCGCCTCCCCAGGAAAAACAAAACAGGCCTTCCCTATTGAAGAAGGTCAAGACTGTGACGAGCATTTAACCATCCATCAATAGCCGGTTAAATCGCGCCGTCTGTAATTGCCTTTGCATCATCTTAACTCAAACGGTGTAAAGTTAGCGATTTTAAACGGGATAACGGTAATATCGTGATGAAAAAAGCGACAACCATTCAATACATACCTGCAATTTTCATTAAACAGCGGGCAATGCCTGGAAACAAAACACCCCCGCTGCTGATGGGCGAGGGTGCGAGCCAGCAAGAACAATGTAAAGGTGTAAATCAAACGAGTTGCAACTGGCTCAACTCGTTGCCGAATTTGTGTAAAGCAGCCTGTATCTTTTCGGTTGTTTTCGGTGACAGATTGCGATAGCCATTTGCATATTGGGATTAATGGTTCCACAGCCACCCGATTGAATCCATAAAATCCCTGAGATATATTTTCCGGATTACATCATGCGAGACGTTCCAAGAGTTCTTCTTGCCCTGTTGACCACATCAAGGGCGATTGGTTCTTTTCCTTGCTCATCTCTATAAACGGTGACAGCTCCTTGGCCGCGATATGCCTGTCGTCAATCAGCAGGATTTTATCCCGCACCAAGCGGCTGGCGCTTGTCCGCTCCAATAAATCATAATTGAAATTTGATTTTGCGAAGCTTCCCCGAACATTCTCATAATTGCTGCCCGATATGAAATTAACCAACGACACACTGTTACCCTGTAGCGATGTGACCACCGCGCCAAAGTGGGCAGCTTTAGCCAAAGGGGAAACCGGCGCATTGAACCTCAACCTATCGGCGGAAACATGACGGCGAATCAACGTACCGGCTTTTGTCCTGAATCTGTCCCTTACGGTTTCATCCCGGTATTGAACCAAAGCAGTGTTCACTACAGCCGATATGAAATAGGCAACGTCGAAAACCAGATTAGGAATCAGCCTTTCATCCCGCGTTGACTTGTAGAGATACATGAAACCATCCGCCGAAGTTGTCCGGCTTATGCAATAATCTTCTTCAAAGAACGCAAAGACTCGATTATATATGTTATTTTCCGTCGGCAAACTACAGTGGTAAACGCCCTTGTCCACCCATCCGCCATCCGTAACGACATAACGCCCGTCACGCACGGTAATGAACACGGAAACATACATGTCCGTTGAAGTCGGGAACGGCGTTATCACCTCAAAACTCTCCCCACGCGCACGGAATCCCCACAATGCACCGAAAGCATGTTTTATATTTTCAAAAATAGCACGCATAACTTCCTTTTTTTTATTCATTCTCAGCCGGGAACTCGACACCCTCATTAGGATCCGCATCACTAACCATGAGATTCAATCGCCCTGAAGGCTGAAAATAAAATGCCGGAGGTGTATGGTTTTCACATCCTATATTTAACCTGCCACAAAGGTATTCATAACCTTTGTAATAATCAAATTTAACCGGTTCATCTGATTCATAATCAATGCCATCAATACGGTATGCCACAAAATATCCATCATTGCGATATAAGTGGATCTGAGGCGTCGGCACACTTGTTTCTTCAAGCGGTATGCCCGGCACCCTGTTATTGTGCGTGCCGTCCCCGACATCAAGGCGAGCCAGAACACGGTCGTCGATCCAATCCGTCTTATATGAAAATGAATAGTTGAACGGAGACATGTTTCGGATCTCGCAGGCTACACACATTTCCCCCAAAGGGGCGGCACTTGTTATAGACGCCTCATCATAATGCGATGACGGATGGTTTTGTTTAATCGACTGCACGACAAATGGAGAGTCCACAATCTTTTCAGCAGCCAGATTGGCCTCATAATCCTTATAGGCCTCCCGCACCATTGCACTTCTTTTTGCCTTTGCACACATAACTGTCTATTTTTCGTCAAATCTCATCTAAAATCGATTGCCATATCATTTATTTTCCGTAAATTTGTCAATGTCAAACCAATAAGCAGCAACCAATGTCAGAGCAACTTATCGTTATTATTGGGCAACTCGTATCGTTTGCCTGTTTATTCTTTTTCTTCATCAATTTCTTCATGTTCATGACAGCGTGGAGAGATAATTGGGAATGGAGGAGTATAATCGCCATCATCATTGTTGATGTCCTTTATATTGCACTCGTCTGCATCGGAATTTGGGTAATTTCACATCTGTAAGGTCGTATTCCCATTGGCCGAGAAGTCGTTTGTTAATCATATCCACTAAACCATTCATGCCTGTGCTGTATTCTTTGTTGAAATTGACACGGGCTTCATCATAGATTGATAGCTTGGATGTATTATCAAGGACAGATGCTGCTTTATGGAGTTCGTATTTGAAATCTATGGCAGCGCTCACAATATGTTTGAAACAGCTTCTATCTTTTGGAGCGAAGAACATTTCTGTTAGGAGCGACATATTCTCCAGTTCATAGATGCTGTAAGTTATCCATTCGTCCATGTCTTTGGACTTTCTCTCCAAAAGAAAATCCAACGGCATAGTATTGATATTGACCCGTACCTTGTTTGCAGCCACTATGAAACGTTCTAACTGGGTATATATTTTTGACAAGGCAATATCAAAGCGAGCTGTTTTCTTGTGTTGAATCTCTCTTTCAATGAAGTACAACGCCGCTGAGATTGCACTAACGCACAATGTTATTCCAGGCCAATTAAAGATTGATGATAAATCCATTTCTTAACTATATTTAGACTGTATAACCGACTGAAAAATCTTGAATTTTCAATAGGTCGTATTTCCGCCACGACAATATTACGGAAATGTTTTTAGTTTATCTGAACAAATTGTCAGTTGTTACTGGGGTATGAGATTTAATGTTTGAGTCTGAGATTGATTCCAAGAGCATATCTATATCCTTGGAGCATGAAAATGTCAGATTAAAATTTGCAATTTCATATGAGCCATTATTATCCACAACTTTTGCAGTAGCCTCTACTATATTCATGTCTTGACTGTATTTCCAAACTGCATTGAGTTCAGATGAACCGTATCTACGGTCTGGGTTATACCACAAGAATCCATACAGATAGCCAGAGGCTCCAAACTTTTTTTCGTATTCTTTAACTCCATTATCAATGGCTGTTTGAGTCCATTCTAAATACTTTTCGTGTATTTCTTTTAAGTAGCTCTCCACTGCAAAAAGATAATTAATCGGCTGATATACGAATCCTTCCGAACCATCATCTTTCTCGCATGGAATAATGACTGCCGATGGCTGGTCTCCTTTCAGGACCAATTTGACTGTTCGTTCTCGGCCAAATCCATCTTGGTATTTAGCGAGTTCAACTATCTCCGCATTTGCCACCGTACTTATAAGAAATAGCAGGATTAAGCTAAGCAATGTTTTCATGATTACTATTTGTTGAGTTTATTTTCGAGTTGTGTAATCCGATCTTTAAGCATTGCGATTGTTTCGGATTTTGCTTTGATAGTCTCTTGAAGTGTGGTGATTGTATCTACAAGTGTATTTAATTTCTCTACATCAGGATTGACCGCGAGGGAATGTAACATCGGCCCTTCGCCCCTCATCAGCCACTCCGCTGACACGTCTGGGAATGACTGTAGAATTGAAGACACGCAGTTTAGGTTTAGTGCATTAATCCCCTTGAGCATCCTGTCGAGGGTCGGTTGGTTCATGCCACACTTTATGGCAAAGGCTCTTGTTGAAAGTCCAAAATGGTCTTTTAGTTGCTGTATCCGTGCTATCATACGACTCCAACAGTTAATAAAACTTAAATCGCGCCAAAATAACACGAATCCGTATTGTATATTATACCAAATCGTATTACCTTTGCATCATCTTAAATCAAACATCACAAATATAGTGATTTTGGTTGAGATAACCATAACGTAATCAAGTAAAAAACAAGACATGAAAACCTCAATCATCGGAAAAGAAATCAGCGCTCCCATCTGGGGCGGCCACTGCCCGGCACTCCTTACCACTTGGAGCGAGATTAAGAAGCTCGGTTTCAAAAAGCGTGACCGCTCTTTCGGCCATATCGTAGATGAGGATGGTAAAGATATTCCGGCCCTCTTTTTCTACGCAACAAAGCACTGCTGCTCCCTCTCCGATGAGCAACTGAATAAATGTCGCTTTGAATGGTATGTAACAACAGAAAGTCTTGATGAAATCTCTGACTAAACTAACAGTAATCAATATGTCAACAACCCAAGAAAAAATCTCGGCAATCTCTGCCGAACTCGACAAGCGAATCGACTTGGCTGAGGAATCTCTCAAAGAGAGCAAGCACACTCTTTCATTGATTAAGAATGATGCTGAAACATACAACCAGGCTTGGGTATTTCTCGCCGCAGCATCGGCAATCAATCACCTCCTCTTCCAACTGAAGGCCATCATTGAATCCGGTGATAATAAAAAAGCCGAGAACTTCATTCGCTTCAACTGCTATCAGATTGAGCAGTTCACTGACAAATCTGTCTTTGAAGCAGACGATAACACGGACTTAAATGTGATTGATGCAACAAAACTCGTCGTCTACCACATCTTCAAATCTTATGTCGAAATCCTCGACGCTGAATAACCCCTCCCAAGTCAAACCAATTCACGGCGCTCAAGAGTGAGCTATGCCGAGGGCCAAGAGAGGCCCGGCCCCGAAAGGGGTTGCAATCGGGAGTGTAGATAAACTCAACTGGATAGAGGCTCGCTGACGAAAGTGAGTGGTTGCAGGTTCGAATCCTGCCGCTCCCACCACCAAAGAAGAGTACCTTGACAAGTCTGGAAATTCCACTGCATAACGCGGTCAAGCCCGATGGATGATGCCGATGCGGTGATGAGCGACACGGTAGGCCGTGTTCGCGATAAGAAATATCTCCCGGTGCTTATGCCGAAAATGACCGGGAGCGGGTTGAGTCGTGTCCGCCCGTGGTAAATGGACTGCGTAATAACAATAAGAACCGGACGAGGTAAGCTACTATGACATTTACAGCGAAACGTCCGGCACTAAATAGGACGGTGTAGCTCAGTATCATTTGGTAGAGCGTCTGTTTCGTAAACAGAAGGTTGGCGGTTCAAATCCGCCCACCGTTCCCAAACGTAAAATCATGAAATTATGATAATCTCAACATCTTTTGACTTTGGTAAAGCATTGTGTTTCCCATCTGATGTCAAGGTTACATTTCGCGTAGAATCATCGCTTGAAGAGTTAATGTTTGTTCCGGATTTACGGAAAGCAATAGCTGATGAAATTGTTCCTCATCTTAAACGGCTGAAAATGTCCGATAGGAGTATTCAACGAGAGATTAATCGAATATTATACTCCGGGCAACTGTTTGAAAAGCTGCCATACCCATATTATATGAGTGCAGGTGGCTATGAGATTAAGAGCCAGGAAGACAAATATGTTAGCTACTCTATACAAGACCTTTTAGAAGGGAAAGTGCCTGACCTATCAGTTGAGAGCCTAAACCTAACTTGAAATTACTGCTGGCAGAAATGATTGTTGCGGCATTAGCCTCGTCTTGCAACCTTACTCGCTCTTTTGCGGCCTCCACCTCATCAAGAAACTCCAAGAAGTCCTCTTTGCGAATATCTCCGTAGCCAACAACGCCACAAGCATTATTTGCTATCATGTGCAGCTTATATGCCTTATCAAAAGGGATACCACAATGTTCTGCTATGTCGGAACTATCCCACATTTCACGTTGATGACATTCGTTGCCAACACGATAATTTTCAATCCTACTCATAATCACTATTTTATTTTTGGTTTGGTCACCACAAAGTTAGTGATTTTCCGCGAATGGTGTAGCTGTCAAGCGATAGTGGTTAATGCAGGGTCGTCGCCTGTCACCGTTCCTAATTCAAATTTTACCGATATGGAAAATAAAACAATAGACATGAATCTCTCCATTGTCGATGCTTTCAAGAAGAATTTCCCCGACCTTGATATAAAGACACCGACATGGGCGGTATTAGGAGTAACCGCAGAGTTCAGGAAACTCCAAGTGGGCGACATTGTTCTGTTTCCCATAGACTCCTACAATTATCAGACCATACGCTCTACACCCGGAACATCTATGGTTCCCGAGGTACTTAACGAGGGGCGGCAGTGGAAAACCAAACTTGACAGAGATAACAAGAGTGTCGCTGTCTTAAGAATTGCATAGCTTATGGGGAAATTTCAAGTCAAAGCACTCAATCCCGAAGCTGCGCAGCTCGAAAATATTTTCGCTGTCATGTCTGATGAGAGTTTCGGTAAAGACCTCTCGGCAAAGATTGTCGGAGGAGTGAAAAAATTGGAGGACCTAATTGCCGCTGGAGCAATCGAGGCTCACAAACCGAATAATGTTCAAAACGGCAAATGGTTCTGCAACGCCGCCCAGGTATTGCGACATTGCCGGAATATGAGAAAAAGAAAATAACCACATAGGTACAATGCCCGTGAGGGTAAGATAATGATATCATATTGGAATGCCTTTGAGTGCCCGTGAGGGTCGTGGCATCATCTTTTTTCAAACCCCGATAGCCGGGCGGGTAATCTCGGCCACATGGGGGTGGTAAACGCTGGTACCAAGCGCGATAGTGGTTAATGTGGGTTCGACTCCCACCGCCTCTGCAACCCCAATTAGAATAATATCATTAACGCCGGACGGTCTGTGAAGATAGTCCGGTTATTTGGTTGGTCAGTTTAGATGGCTGAAACACTGCTGAGGCGCGCTGACGCAGAGAGACGGGTTCGACTCCCGTACCAACCACTACATCATCAAAATACATCATCAAAATGAATAAACCGACAAAGACAGTGCGCGTCAGTGCCGGAACTCGTATATATTATTTTGACGCGCACAAAGACAAAAAAGGTCAGCCTTATATCTCTATAACAGAGGTTCCGGTTGACCGTAGCCCCGGCAAAAAAAACAGACAACGAGTTTTTATCCATACCGAAGATATAGACAAGTTTGCTGACGCTTTTGCCGAAATAACCAAATCTATTAAATCAAAATAATATGCCAGATTTTGACCCCTGCCGAGCCGCAGATAGAAAACTCGCAGAAATCAAACGGGCAATGCTGATGTCGTCACAGTCCTCACAGTCACACAATACGCCGATGAGTGCCATTCGGAGCACATCTTCGAGTTCATGTTTTACTTTGCCCAACTCTCGCGGGTCTTTTACCTTGCTGAAAATTTCTATTTGCATATCACTAATTCAACCATTCTCAGCGATATATGCAATAGCTTAAAGTTTATTTCACATAATCGTCCATATTTTTGACTGAAATTTTCCTAAATCTCATGCGCCAGCCCTGATAATTGCCTATGAATACGTGCGACGCCAAATTGAAAAAAAACGTGAATCTCAAAGATGATCCGCTTGTATTACTCGGCTGGAGTTGCCCGTATTGTGGAAATCCAACTAAACTCGTTGAGGACTCCCAAATCTACGGGCGCTCCTACGGCTCCAAGTGTTACATCTGCGAACCGTGCGGTGCATGGGTCGGCTGTCACAAAGGCACTGACAAGGCGCTCGGCAGGGTTGCGAATAAAGAACTGCGAGAACTGAAGCATCTGGCTCACGAGGCTTTCGATCCTCTTTGGAAAGAAGGCCATCTCCCACGGACAGCAGCCTATGAGGTGTTGTCTATCGCTTTCGGACTCCCGGCAGAACAAACCCACATAGGAATGTTCGATGAGGATATGTGCCGGAAAGTAATCTCATTGTCAAACATAATTCTTAAATACATCAAAAGCGATGGCGAAACAAATTACATACGGCAAATTCCTACTCATTGAGTGTACCGCCGGTGAGCTGATGAACGCAGTCGGCTCTAACATCTGCATCTGCGATTGGTGTGGCAAACCATTCTTACCCTCTGATAAGGGTGTTTATATAGCGGTTCTCAATCATTGGTATTGTTGGGACAGCTTTTTACAATGGTATGCTGATGCCGAGTGGTATCCCCAAGATGTAGATGTTGAGCGTAAGAATTTTGAGTTCTATGCGCCTCGGCTTGGAGTCAAATGTCAGTAAATGTTAAGGTGTAAAAATGGCGGGCAATCTGTTTCTGTAACTCGCTAAAAATGACTAACTTTACTGTATATCAGAATGAGAGATATAAAATAAGTCAAACCAATAACCCTACCATTATGGCAAAGGAAAAACAAACAAAAACGGAGCAGGTTGAAGAGACCATCAACGCTGAGACTCAGGCAGAGGCGCAAGCTATCCTTGACCACAACCTACGCTTCTACTCGCAAGGATGCGAGGTGCCGGCGGACGCGCTTAAAGCGATAACAGCCGGACGCCTCAGAGGAATGTCGGATGTAAATCCGATGTGGCGAATGAAACGTATGACTGAAATATTCGGGCCTGTCGGCTTCGGATGGAAATACACAATTGACCGCTTTTGGACAGAGAACTATGGGAACGAAACCAAGTGTTTCTGTAATGTGTCTCTCTTTGTCCGCGATCCCGAGACAAAAGAGTGGAGCGATGCAATTCCCGGCACTGGAGGCTCTGCAATCGTAACACAGGAGAGCAAGGGGACCTATGTGAACGACGAGGGCTACAAGATGGCTCTTACCGATGCTCTCTCAATCGCCATGAAGCCACTTGGCATAGGCGGCAACATCTGGTACGGCCCAAAAGCAACGGGGCACAATGAGAGCAAGTACGAGGCCGCTACACGAGAACAACAGGACAATCAGCAGAACCAGCAGCCAAGAGGCGCGACGGCCATTGCTTTCACCGGTGAGCAACTCGCGCAAGCAATCAATGAAATGAATGCTACCATCACCGAAGCTGAATTTCAGGCTTGCTGGCAAAAATGGGCGCAATCAGTGCCCGCATTAACCAATAACGGCACTGACTTCTATAAAGCCGCATGTGCAAAAATCAACTCAATCAAAAAATGATGCAGTTCAAGCAATCCCCTGTAATCTTCGACGAAGATAGCCACAGCTATCAACTCGATGGCAAGAGGTTGCTCGGCATCACGGGTCTTATACACTCAGTTCTCGGGCTGGGTGTATATCCCGAGGCCGACGCCTATGTGAAAGACTTTATCATTCCAAAGGCCGGTAGCCGTGGCACCGCTATTCACCACGCCATTCAGACTTACGACCAACTCGGCATAAGGCAGACAATCCAGATTGTCAACACCCGGCAGGGCGACCATTACGAGATGATGGAGTGGGACGTGAGCCAGGAGCTTGACAACTACATTCGCCACCTCAACGGCTTTGAGGCTGTCGCAAATGAGTTGACAGTATCCGACAACGATAAGTATGCCTCACAGATTGACAACGTGTGGCGCCGGATAGACACCAACGGTATATGGCTGGTTGACACCAAGAGCAATAACATCGACCTCTACCCCATGTGCGGCTATTTCTACGCCAACCGTTTCAGCTCCGGCATTGAGGCCCTGCAAGAGTATCTGTCATGGCAGCTCTCCATATATGCAGAGTTGTTTGAAGCCGAGAACCCCGGAATCAAAGTTGAGGGATTGGCCTGCAACTGGCTCCGCAAAGACAAAGCAGCCTTTTGGGTTATCCAGCGCAAACCGTCGGAACTTGTCAAGGAGCTGCTGACAACTGAATATGTCTTTACCGATAACGGCCCTGTATATTTCCACCATAATCCAACAGTGTTTGGAATCGGTTCCAATTCACCGACACCACAAGAGGAACGGGTAATTATCCCCACGAATGTTGTCGATTATATGGCCGGGCTGCTTAAAACGGTAAAAGATGCAGAGAGCAAACTGAACGAGGCAAAAGCCGCACTTCGTGCCGCTATGAGCAAACACGGAGTTAAGAAATATGACTTTGGCTCATTTTCTGCCTCTATCAGTGCCAGCTCAGTTACAAGCAGGTTCAATACAAAACAGTTCAAAGAAGATCACCCCGAGCTGTATGAAAAGTATGTTACTAAAGGTACCACTCAAGGGTCACTAACAATCAAACTAAAAGACAATGATTAAATTAACAGCAACTGCCCTCATTCACTACATATCCCCGGTGATGCAGGTGTCGGACAACTTCCAAAAGCGAGAGCTGATTCTCGATGATTCGTGGGAGAAGGACGGCAAGACCTATCCTAACTACGTCATCATAGAGTTCACCGGCGACAAGATGCCTATGCTTGACAACTTCACACCCGGCCAGCGTGTAACCGTCGATGCGTATGTCAACGGCAGAGAGTATCAAGGCCGTTATTTCAACTCCATCAAGGGTATGGGTATCGTGCCGTATCAGGCATCCTCGACCGTAGGCCAGCGTCCGGCTCAACCTGCACCCGGCAGCTATCCCCAGCAGCCCACATATCCGCAGGCCCCCGGAGCCTATCAGCAAGGAGGCTATCCACAAGCTCCCGGCGGCTACCCTCAACAGCCTGCGTATCCACAGCAAGCAGCCTATCCCCAGCAGGGAAGCTACGCACAACCACCTGCCCCGGCACCGATGCCCGCGTCACCGCAAGGTGGTAATCTCGGTCCCGATGGTCTGCCGTTCCGCTGATGGCCGACGCGATACTCACCAAGCGTGACGGAGTGGTGAGCATGGATAAATCTTTTGAGTACCTATGCTCGCTACTCCGGAACGGAGTTTACACGGTAAAAATAGTCAGGAAAACCGAGCCGCGCACCATTTCCCAGAACTCGCTGATGTGGATGTGGTACAAGTGCATGGAAGAGGCGACGGGCACCCCAAAAGAGGATTTTCACGACTATTACAAGGCCAAGTTCCTAAGCCGTGATGTTGTCGTTGGGAACAAATGGGTAAGAGTGGTTGGCAGTACAACCGATCTAAACACCTTACAGATGACAAACTTTCTCAACAAGGTACAGGCCGATGCGGCAACGGAGTTCGGGATAACACTGCCACTCCCGGCAGACAGACATTATCAATCATTCATAGACGAGTACAGAACCAGATAATAATCGGGTGGTCATAGTGGCCATCCGATGTTTTTTAACCTCTCAACAAAATGGAAATGAAAATCAAAAAAGCCAAACTGACAAAGGGTGGCACCATTGAGGCAACCTACATCGACGAAGATGGCAACGAGATTACCCTCAAAGGTAAAAACACCGTTCATGTCGACCTCAAAGCGCGCCTCGCCGCTCTTATTCCTTACTTCGCGGAGCTGACCGAGCAGAAAGAAGCCGACCGCTACGATTGGGTTAACCCCGACTCGGAAACCAACCTCGACCTACTGCGGCGCCTCGACGTTTCAGGTGTATCTCTTGGCGGCGATGACAACTGCCCGATTGCCACCCTGACCGGCCGACGCACCCTCATGTCGTCAAAGGTTCTCAACCTCAACACACCTCCCACCGACCTCAACGCCGATGACAGCGGCTGGCCCAGAGCCGATGACTTCCGCTTTGCTATCGACGCTTTCTTCTACGAAGTCAAGGAGTACATCACCGGGCGTAAGTGGGCCATCAAGCAGATTGAGTTCGACTTTGAGAATGAAGAAGACCCATTCGCCAATGCAGGAATACCGGAAGATGTAACAGACATAACCGAGGCCGACAATGCCAAAACTCAAGCCGAACAAGTCGCCTAAACGATGAAGCCTATATACATTACCGAAACCCCCGGCACGTTCAGGCTCTCCTTTGAATACAACCCTGCTCTGATTGACCTTGTAAAGAGGATACCCACCCGCCGGTGGGACCAGTCGGAAAAGGTTTGGATAGTGTCAAAAGAGGGTTTATATCCGCCGGGCTGTGATGCTCGGTGGTATGTAGAGGCTTTCGCTCAATGGGCCGTTCAGAGAAACTATTGCTCCCATGTTGCAAGGCGTAGCGAAACCCGCGACGTTGTGTATGAGATACCGCCGATGAGAGAGTTTGTCGGCGATCATTATATGCTGCTCAATCCATACTCCTATCAGTTGGAGGGTGTTCGCTACGCTCTTGACAACAAGCGGTGCATATTCGGCGATCAGCCCGGACTCGGCAAGACGCTCCAAGCGATATGCTCGGTGGTAAAGGCCCATCGTGAGGCAATGGTCTACGGCGAAACTTTCCCGGTGCTTGTCATTTGCCCGGCGGCACTCAAGGTGAATTGGAAACGTGAGTTTAAGAAATTCGCAGGCATAGAGGCGTGTATTCTCGATGACTCCAACCGTGCAAGCTGGGAAAAGTTCTGGGAGTTGAAACGACCCGATGGAGAGGCTCTTTGTCCGGTGTTCATCACCAACTACGAGAGCCTGAAAAAATTCTTTGTCATCAAAGTTAAAAACACATCTCGTTTCACTCTCGCGTCGATAGAATTTGATGAGCGTGTAAGGCTGTTCAAATCGGTAATAATTGATGAGAGCCACAAGTGCAAATCATCAAAGACACAGCAGGCTAAGTTCGTTGAGGGTATCTGCAAAGGCAAAAAGTGGATATTCGCTCTTACGGGTACGCCGGTAGTCAACAACAACACCGACCTCATACAGCAGTTGAGAATCCTCGGCCGACTTGATGACTTCGGAGGCTATAAGCAATTCGTTTCCCGGTTCTGTGATGGATCCAAGCAATCTTCCAACATGAAAGAGCTGCACTACCGTCTATGGTGCTGTTGTTTCTTCAGGAGAGAGAAAGCAAAGGTGTTGACTCAGTTACCCGACAAGATGCGCCAGTACATCACCTGCGAGATAACCAACCGCAAGGAGTATCAGGACGCAGAGAATAATTTCCTCAAATATCTGCGCCAGTACAAACACGCTGACGATGACAAGATAGCCAGGGCGATGAGAGGCGAGGTCATGGTGCGCATGGGTATCCTCAAAGAGATAGCCGCCCGTGGCAAGGTCA
This sequence comes from Bacteroidales bacterium, assembly GCA_910575545.1. Classification (GTDB taxonomy): domain Bacteria; phylum Bacteroidota; class Bacteroidia; order Bacteroidales; family Muribaculaceae; genus UBA7173. The sequence continues at coordinate 64,122 of CAJTFH010000003.1, read as the reverse complement.
AAGCGGTATCCGAGTTTATCCATGATGTCATAGACGGTGGAGAAAAGCTGATCATGTTCGCCTATCTGAAAGAGGTTGTCATGGCGCTCAAAGAAGAGTTCCCCGACGCGGTGACTGTTACGGGGTCAGACAACATCACCCAAAAGCAAAACGCCGTCGACCGTTTCCAGAACGACCCCGAGTGCAAGCTCATAATCCTCAACTACAAGTCCGGAGGCACCGGCCTCACCCTTACAGCATCAAGCCGAGTTGGGTTTATCGAGTTCCCCTGGACCTATTCTGATTGCGAACAAGCCGAGGACCGCGCACACCGCAACAGCCAAAAAAACGCTGTCAACTGCTATTACTTTCTTGGAGACAAGACCATCGACGAGTATATGTATAAAGTCATTCAGACCAAGAAAGACATTGCCAATGAGGTTACGGGTACCACTACACAGATTGATGAGGACGTAGTAAGCAATGTGATGAATCTATTCAGCAGCCGCCTATGAAAAAGAATTTCAAATGGCTTGTGAAGAATGGCCGCGTTATGTTGCTACGTCGCACCGTCGGCCTCTTTGGAGAGCAGTGGGAGTGCTTTGGTAATTTTGATAACAAGGACGGTAACGCCGCACGAGGTAAGCTAATAATCAAACAACTTAACCAGTGTGCCAGGCATACGGAAAACTTTAATGAACATGACTGAAGAAGATATTCTCAAATTGGAACAGACCTACTCGGAATCCAAGATTCAGCATTTTTGCGTGAATTGGTTCCGGCGGACATTCCCCCAAGTGGCAAATCTGCTCTTTGCCGTTCCCAATGGCGGCTGGCGAGGCGCCCGCGCCGGCGCACAGATGGTCTATGAGGGGCAAGTCAAAGGAGTTGCCGACCTCATTCTCTTGTTTCCCAAAGGTGGAAAGTCGAGCCTCTGCATTGAGATGAAAGTTCCGAAACGAAAAGGCAGTAGCGCCGGAACTCAATCAGAGGCGCAAAAAGCATGGCAGACGCTTGTGGAGAGTAATGGCAGCACTTATGTAGTGTGCCATGGTTTAGTGGAGTTTGTTAGAGCTGTCTGCATTTATCTTCAAACCAATCCACAGCCTTATATAGACAAGGCTCTGAATCTATACCCCACATATCAATGAACTATATTGAATTGATTAACCGATATTGGCAGGAGGTTGATGTCAAGGGTTTCACGCCGACCGAGACAAACATCTATTTTCGATTGCTCGACATTTGCAATCGGCTCGGCTGGGAAAACCCCTTTTCCCTCTCCAATCCACGGGCAGTCGCGCTAATGGCGGTCACAGAAAACACGCTGGCTGCTGGTAGAGACAAGCTCGTGATGAAAGGTTTAATCGGGTTCAAACGTGGCTCCCGGAGGAAAGATACTCCAATGTATTGTTTTCCGGAGAAGATAGATGGCGAATGGGTGTTTCCAAATGGTTTTGCCGCAGGTTTTACCTCAAATATTGAGCCAAAACCTGCGGCAAAATGCGGGGTAAAACCTGCGGCAAAAAGCAGGGCAAAACCTGCGGCATATAATAAAACTAAAACAGAAACAGAAAATAATAACTCTCCTGCCGGAGAGCGTGCGCGTGCGAGAGCACCTGTTCCCGATGGTTTGTTTTCGGATAGAGAATTGTCGAGAATGGAGACGAAAGGAGTAAAAGCAGCCAAGCTCGTTGAGTTCTCTCCGCCGTCGGTCGAAGATGTCAAAGTCTATTTTCTTCAACAACGAGCCAACATACGGCTGCCCGATTGGGAAACTGAAGCAATATCATTTTTCAACTACTACGACAGTCAAGGCTGGGTAAAGAGTAATGGCCGTAAGGTTGCGAATTGGGAAAGCCTTGTCAATGACTGGATACTCCGAAAGGAGCGAGAACAAAAACAAATCATACAGAATGAGCAAAGAACAACTTTTAGGCGACCTACTGCCGAGGACACCCTCGCAGATGAGCAAGATAAACTCGCCAGGAGAATCTTCGCCCGGCGCAATCGCCAGACTCCCCCCGGCTGTGCAGATGGTGATACAGACCTACCATTCGGAGGATAATTTCTTAACATTGTTCAATCCGTCAAAGCAAGTAGCCTATACTCGCGATATTGACAGGGCGTTTCGTGGTAATGCTCCGAGCCTTGGTCTAATCGCAAAGGCTTTCGGCAATGGTGCCCGTGACACATGGATTGACATTCAGTTGACCGAACTTGCCGCTTTTTCCGGCTGTAAAGATAAGTTGACCGACCATCAGGTGCAGGGGCTTATCGATATCATAGCCGAAGAATACTGCTATCTCAAAGTGACCGAGCTGATGTATTTCTTTCGGAAATTCAAGGCTGGAGAGTATGGCAAGTTTTATGGTACTGTTGACCCCATTACGATAACTTGCGCTCTAAAAGAATTTTGCGATGATAGACGCGCTATATTGAGTCGTCTTGAGTATGCCGAGAAAAAAGAGCGAGAGATAAACGATCCGGAGCATATCCGTTACTTGCGACAATATGCCGCATATGAACGCAAGACACGCTTCTACTCTTTCAATTTTCGTTCAAAAGATTTCTCTTTTGAAGAATTTAATGAAATCTGGTGGTTGTTTAATCTTGGCTACGAAAGGAGTGACCATGGATATATCGAATGAAACAAAGGTTATAATTCATTGGCATACGAAAGATGAGGAAGCTATCAGGCTTATCCGTGAGCGTTTTGGCATCCCGAAGTACACAACTGTAAACGGCTATAGTCCGGGCGTGTTGAAATCTGAGGATAGAGAAATGTTTGAGGAGACGGCCAGACGTGGATACTTCTCTTTTATGTGTGTTGAATGGACTTACAACGGAGCCACATATTCATGGTGAAAATGGTGTAAAAATGGTGGTCATTCTGTTTGCAACTTCCGTAAAATACGACTAACTTTACAGTATAACAAACTACAAGTCAAACCAATAAACCCTTATTTATGGACTTTCAGAAAATTCCATTAGACTCGGTGAAACCATCACCGATGAATCCCCGAAAGACATTCGATGAGGAGGCGGTCAGGGAACTTGCCGCCAACATCGAAAAGCAGGGTCTAATTCAGCCCATCACGGTGCGCCCCTGTGAGTATGATGATCAGCTCGACAATTCCGGCGAGATTGTCAGCATACCCATCGGCTACGAAATCGTTTGCGGTGAGCGTCGCTATCGCGCTTACTGTCTGCTCAAAGCTAAGGAAGACGCACTCAACGTAGAGCAGGTGGCAGCCCATCGCATAAAGAGTGACCGTTTCCAGTCCATTCCAGCAATGGTACGAGAGATGAACGATGATGAGGCTTTCGAGGCCATGATTACCGAGAACCTCCAGCGTCAAGACGTGGACCCGATGGAAGAGGCTTTCGCTTTCGGCCAGCTTATCGAGAAGGGTAAGACCGCCGAAGAAGTGGCGCTCAAATTCGGCAAGAGCATTCGTTTTATCCAAGACCGATGCAAACTCAACACCCTCATTCCCGAACTTGTCGTAGCTGTCAAAGAGGACAAAATGAGCATAGCCGCCGCGATGATTATCTGCAAACTTGACGAGGATATGCAGAAAAAATATCACTCGCAGTATAGCAACAACTATCAAGGGCTGACCAAAGCAACGGCAGAGAGTTTTGTCAATGGCCTGTTCATGACTCTCTCCAAATCTCCCTGGTATCAGAGCGACGACCAATCAGACGAGGATTTTGAGGGTGGCTGTGAAAGCAAATGCTCCGAATGTCAACTCAACACCGCCAATCATGGTTGCCTGTTCTGGGAAATGAAGAGCCAAGACGCAGGCCGCTGTACCAACCGCGCCAAATTCCAGTCAAAGCTGCTGGCCTACATGATCAAAACGGTTGATGGCTACGCCGCCGACCTTGTCCCCAAAGGCTCACCTCTCACATTCGGCAAGATTGTGATAGGAGCAGAACCGGACCCATACTGCTCCGAGGCGGCAAAGGCTGTAAAGCAATCATTCATCGCCGAGATAGAGCGCAGAGGCTATGAAATTGTAAATCCGGCAAGAGCCTTTGACCGCAAGTGCTGGTATACGGCCGACGATGAGCGCATTGCCAATATGCTCACTGCTGGAGAAATCTATCGGGTTCTTGTTCTCGACGGCTATGATATGCCAACACTGACGGAATCGTTCTACTATCCAAGAAAAGATGACACCTCAACCAACAGCGATGAGAGTGGCCGACCGATGAAAGTAAACGAACTGCTCCGAGAGTATAAGTACCTCAACACAACACTTCCGACAAGCTATACCGTAGGCGGCTGCAAAGCTATTGCCGAGCATGGCGAGTTCAAGAATCGCACCGGCCTTGATAATGCCGAGTTCATAGTTGCCTATTCTCTAATGGTAAAAAACAACCAAGAGCTTTGCTTGGCCTTAGGTCTTGGTGCCGCTCCAAAGCATGAAGAGATTCGGCAGTATGTTGCCAACAATCTTGACAAAGCCCCATTCATTTTGCGGGCATGGATAAAAAAGGCTCTCTATACAGGCACCCAAATAATCACACTCAACGAGGCAAGAAGTGTCGCCGAGCCTTACGTTGAACGAATCGGCGAGCTATGGTGTCCTACCGAGTACCATGAGGCTATGGATAAAGTCAAGGAGAAACACGAAAAGGCGGTTAAAAAGATTGCCAACCAACTGAAGAAACTTGGCTACGACCTTGAGGGCAATAAACTCCCAGCAAGCAATGGGCAAGACTGAAAAAATTGTCCTTACACCTAAACAGGAGAGATGGCTGACCAATCATTTCAAGCACACCCAAAACAGCGAGTGTGCCGAGAGGTTAGGTATCTCTCCTCGTTCAGTGGTCAGGCTTGCACGAGCGATGGGGCTTACAAAAAGCCGTCAGTTCATGGCCAAGTGTCAACACGAAACCGCCGAGGCTGCGAAAATCTCCCACCAACGTAACGGCACCTATCCGCCTAAAGGTTTCAAAATCCCCAATAGCGAGGCAGGGCAATTCAAGCCCGGAGTTTCATGCCGTCAACGGCTCGGAGCCAAGAAAGACGCAGAGAGGCTGCGAAAGTCTGCCGAGTCCAGACGCGCCACCATCAAGAGAGAACGCTCCCGGATATTGTGGGGGTTTGAGCAGCGCACGAAGTTGAAGTTGTATGGCAATCCCAAGAAATGCCAATACCGTTACGAACTCCGGCAGCATGGCTATCAAATCGCCAGAGGCGGCAGTGAGGCCTATGTTGTCGCCCACACCCAACGCTCTCCCAAAGTAGAAGCCAATGTCCGGAAATACGGAATCCGGGTAATCGAGTAATAAAATCACATCATCAACCATAAACGCGGCACCGCTCACAACCGAGTGGCGCCGCTCGCTTTACTATGGAGTATCAAGAGTTTCTGAAATCAAAAATAAAAATCTCCGAGAACTACGGCTTTAAGGTGGATATGAGCGAAATCAACCCGAAACTCAAACCACATAACAAGCTGATGGTAAAATGGCTTGTCGAGGGTGGTAAGAGAGCGTGTTTCGCGTCATTCGGACTACACAAGACTGTGACGCAGTTAGAAGCAGTCCGGCTCACTCTCGCAAAAGTCGGCCACGGCGCCGGACTCATAGTGTGTCCTCTATCCGTACGTCAGGAGTTTGTAGAGGATGCCAAAAACATTCTCGGCTGGAACACTCCACCCAAATTCATACGCCGCCCCGAAGAGATGGATGGTGACGGTATCTACCTCACCAATTACGAAAGCATACGAGACGGCAAGTTAGACCCGGAACTATTTGTTGTTGCCAGTCTTGATGAGGCGTCAGTCCTGCGAGGTCTCGGTGGTTCCAAGACATTCCGGGAGTTTATGCGACTGTTCACCGGTGACGGTGGCCCCATGCAAGTTCGCCGCCAGGCAGAGCGTATCAAGTTCCGCTATGTCGCCACAGCTACCCCCTCACCAAACGACTACATTGAGCTACTGGCTTATGCCGACTTTCTCGGCATTATGGACGTGTCGCAAGCCAAAACACGTTTCTTTAAGCGAGATTCAACGCACGCCGACAATCTCACACTCCACCCACACAAAGAGGAAGAGTTCTGGCTGTGGGTTTCCTCATGGGCTCTATTTGTCAGCAGACCGTCCGACATCACCGGCGACGAGGTCGATGATGAGGGTTATATTCTTCCAGACCTCGACCTGCGATGGCACGAGATACCGACAGACTACTCCAAGACAAGTATTGACAAATACGGCAATCCTGTACTGTTCGCTACTGAAGCTCTCGGCCTGCAAGCCTCTGCCAAAGAAAAACGTGACAGCTTGCCTGACCGAATAGCGAAGATGATGCGGTGCGCGCCGAAGATCCCGACGCGCACCGCATCATCTGGCACGACCTCGAGAGTGAACGTCATGCGATAGAAAAGGCCATACCTACAGTCAAATCCATCTTTGGTTCACAAGACTATGAGAAACGTGAACGCAATATCCTCGACTTCTCCTATGGCCGGATTCAGGAACTTGCGGCCAAGCCTGTTATCGCCGGTTCGGGCTGCAACTTCCAACGTCATTGCTCATGGGCCATATACCTGGGTATAGGCTATAAGTTCAATGACTTTATCCAATCAATCCACCGCCTGCAACGATTTCTCCAGACAAAGAAAGTCCGTGTTGACCTCATCTACACCGAGGCCGAGCGGGGTGTAAGAAAAGCACTTGAAACCAAGTGGCAGAATCACAAAAAACTCGTCCATAATATGACCGAAATTATAAAGAAATACGGACTCTCTCACAAGGAGATGTCAGCACACCTCGCCCGCAAGATGGGTGTTGAGCGTGTAGAGGTGTCCGGCGACGGCTACCGCATAGCCAACAATGACAATGTTCTGGAATTGCAGAACACCGACCTCTACCCGGATAATTCCGTGGGCCTCATAGTCACTTCCATTCCGTTTGCGACCCAATACGAATATTCCCCAAACTACGCTGACTTCGGCCACTCAGAAAGCAATGAGGAGTTCTTTCAGCAGATGGATTTCCTCACTCCAAATCTTTACCGAGTGCTCCAGCCTGGGCGCATGGCGATTATCCACGTCAAAGACCGCATAGTGCCTATGGGATTGAGCGGCATGGGCTGTCAGACGGTCTATCCGTTCCACTGCGACTGTATCGGGCATTATACTAAGCACGGCTTTGCCTACATGGGCATGAAAACCATCGTAACAGATGTGGTCCGGGAGAACAATCAGACCTACCGCCTTGGCTGGACCGAACAGTGTAAGGACGGCACAAAAATGGGTGTCGGTATGCCTGAATATCTTCTCATCTTCCGTAAGCCTGCCACAGACCGCACCAATGCCTATGCCGACATTCCGGTAGTCAAGGATAAAAAGTGGTGGAACGAGCAGACACGGACATGGGATAACCCCGATGGGTATAGCCGCGCCCGCTGGCAAATGGACGCACATAGCTACACTCGCTCATCAGGCGACAGACTGATGACACCGGCCGAGATTGCCAAGATGGACCACAAGTCAATCTTCCGTTTTTTCAAAAAATACTCTCTCAACGAGGTATGGGATTACGACTATGTGGTGAAAATCGCTGAAGAACTTGAACTGCATGGGAAACTCCCGACGGGCTTTATGCTGCTCCAGCCCGGAAGCTGGACTGATGAAGTCTGGTCGGATGTTGCCCGTATGCGCACCCTCAACACTATTCAGTCGGTAAAAGGCAAGGAACAACACCTCTGCCCCCTGCAATTTGACATTGTGAACCGTGTCATTGAGCAGATGAGCAACCCCGGAGATATAGTCCTTGACCCATTCGGCGGTCTGATGACTGTTCTCTATTGTGCCTTGAACAAAGGGCGCAAAGGCTGGGGCATAGAACTCTCGCCGGTATATTTCCTCGACGGCGCACAATACTGCGCACAGGCCGCCAACAATAAGCAGGCACCCTCACTGTTCGACCTCCTCGACGATGAACCAAAAGCAGATGAAGATGATCTGCCAGACAAACTTAAATAACCCCGAATTATTCACAGAGTATGAATACTTGTAACAAATCTCCCCCCGGCCACAATGATACAAGGCTACGGGCCTAAAACCAGTCATTCACTTAACCCCAATCTTTACCAATGGCAATACCTCTCAAAAAATTTGCGGAGCAATGCGAAGAGGTAGCACTCGCCAATGGCAAGATAACACCGTTGTCCTCTCCCACGGTATCAATGTACGACATATCCCGCCGGTGGCGTGAGTTGTGCAAAGCTACTGCTTTCAAAAGCGACAATCTCACCGATTGTAGCGAAAAGGAAGAGGGAGCGGCCGAGGTGATAATTGCCGCGCTTACCTATCTTCAGCGCATTGGTTGCAAGGATATAGAACAACTGCTCCGGTCCACTCTGGAGCATCATCGCCGGCAAACGTTGTAGGTTCCGTCAATGACTATTCGTGATGAAGTTTTTGTGATGAAGTAAGTAACAATAGTTCGGTAATTTTTGAGCAGGCATAGCTGTATCGCACTGATACACAATAGTTTGCATCGATATTGAATTGTTGTTGTATCTTATTGATATTCAATTGAATATGCAAATTTTACCGAACTATTGAAGTAATAGCTATGGCAGAAATAACAATATTACCAATAAGCCTGCTTGATTTCAACAAGGGGCAACTCAAAGGACTCCCGAAGAATCCCCGGTTCTTTCGGGATTATCGCTATGAGGCGATGAAAAAGAGCATCAAGGAATCGCCCGAGATGCTTGAACTGCGTGAACTCATCGTTTTTCCATATCCAGAAGGACGCTACATTGTCGTTTGCGGTAATCTCCGTCTGAGGGCTTGCAAGGAGCTTGGCTACACCGAGCTGCCTTGTAAAATCCTCAACCCCGATACTGACGTAAAGAAGTTGAGGGAGTATGCCACAAAAGACAACGTGAACTTCGGAGAAAACGACCTCGATGTTATGAACAACGAGTGGGATAAAACCGAGTTGGCCGACTGGGGTGTAGAATTTGCCCCGGAAAAGTCGGTCGATGAGTTCAAGGAGCGGTTTGATTCTATAACCGATGAAACTGCAATCTATCCGCTGGTGCCTAAATTCGACGAAAAGCACGAGCTGTTCATCATACAGTCCGGCAACGAGGTTGACAGCAACTGGCTCCGTGAGAGGTTGGGTATGCAGCGCATGAAGTCCTATAAGACAGGCAAAGTGAGCAAGAGCAATGTGATTGACATAAAAGATGTCCGTGTCGCGCTGGAGGGCGAGAGTAAATGAACCTCAAGATAGTCATTCCCTCACATAAGCGACATGATAGAGTGTTTGCCAAGAAGCTCGTTATGGACCCCATCATCTGTGTGGCCGAGAGCCAGGCAGACCTCTACCGTCAGTATAATCCAGAGTGTGAGATTGTCACACACCCCGATGACGTGATAGGGTTGATACCCAAACGGAATTGGATGGCAAAGCACTTCGGAGAACTGATGATGCTCGATGATGACGTTCACGTTGTCAAGACTCTGTTTTGTGAGAAAGGTGAGACTGGTGTTATCCGCGATCCCGAAACGATAACCCTCATCATCAACTCCCTCTATGAGCTGGCGTGAATGCTCGATGTTCATGTATTCGGGTTCACGTCGGCCATCTCGCCGGTGATGTATAACGAATGGGGATATTACTCCCTCTCAAAGATGATCACCGGCTGTTCCTACGGCGTGAGATACAACAAAAACGTGTGGTGGAACGAGGAAATCAGGCTCAAAGAGGACTTTTGGATTTCGTGCTACATGAAGTACAAGGAGCGCAGAATCCTCACCGACCTCCGCTACAACTTCGCCCAAAAAGGCACGTTTGTCAATGCCGGAGGCCTGGCTGCGTTCCGAAATCAGGAAGAGGAACGACGCTCGATACTGTTCATGAAAAAGCATTTTGGTGACAGCATCAATATCAAGGGAGCCACCAATAACGGCAAAGACAAAACAAAGCAGCTTGTGGAGTACAACATATCCTGTAAGTTCAAATTCTAACCTGCTGATTAGCCGATAAAATGGCGTTAAAATGGTGTTCAATCTGTTTGTGTAATTCGTCATTTTTGGCTAAATTTACTGATGTAAAACAAACCATAATAGCGAGTTATGATAATAAGAACAATACATGGATATGACTTCTTTGAGGTCAGTTCTGCAATGCAGAAAGCAATCCGGCGAGGTGATGCCAGAGTAGCCGGATTTTTCGCCCTGGAACTGTGGCACAGTAAGTATCGTGATTATGTCTGGAAACGGCTCTTTACCATATCGGCAGAGGATTGCTACGGACTCATCACGAAAGAGATTGAGGCTCTTTGGCAGGGCCATGAGTTAGTCAACAAGAACAAGGCCGAGCCGAAAGGCAGAATCTTCGTGAGCAAAGCGGTGCTGCTCCTGTGCGAGTGTCGCAAGAGTCGCGATGCGGATCATCTGCAAAATTTGGTCTATGACCGCAACGATGTAGATGTAGAGCGGTGGATAGATGATGTGAGAGCGTTCCCCATCGAGATTCCACTCTATACATACGACATTCATACCCGAAAGGGGAAAAAATACGGGAGGACAAAAGAAGAGTTCTTCCGAGAAGAGTACGAGGCGTTGCGGCCGAGGGTTCCCGGCCTGTTCGATGAACTTGTACCACCTTATCCAAGCAACCTATTCGGCGGTTCGGGCAATGAGTCCGGGCCGCTTTAATTTTAACCGTTTAACAAATATCAAAATGAATTTCGGACAAGCAATCGAAGCTCTCAAAGAGGGCAAGAAAGTCGCCCGTAAGGGCTGGAACGGCAAAGGAATGTTCCTTTGGCTCAAACCCGCTGCCACCGTCAAGGCCGAGTGGTGCAAAGACCCCATGCTCCGAGCAATCGCGGAGAAAAACGGTGGTGAGATTCCTGCGCTCGGTACCATTTGTATGTTTACAGCTCAAAGAGAGATTCTTTCGGGCTGGCTGGCCTCACAGACTGATATGCTCTCTGAGGACTGGGAAGAAGTGACCGGCGTAATTATCTCAATATGCAGATTCCACCCATAGACAAGGGTCTGCTGGCAAAGATAGGAGCCGCTGTTGCACCGACAACGGCTCCTATCATAACGGCGCCCGTTATAGATTTCGGCATAGAGATTAACAAGCCAAAGCCCGAGCCTCCAAAGGCTCTCACTTCAGATGAGTGTGTAAAGCTGTTCGGAGCGCGGGAGGCTGTGCTAATGAACTTCATCCCTCAAATGCTAACAGCTCTGGCATTGGAGCAGGCCGAGGGTTTCATCAAGTATTGCCGGGATAATCGGCTCTGCGAGTATAAGCGCCACAACCGGGAGATGCGCAAGTGCATTGATGAGTATAATTATGAGCTGCGCACAAGTTATGGCCGCTCATGGTTCGCTTATCAAAAATATCTGGAACGCTTGCGCAAGACCGTAGAGTTTGACCTATTTCAGTGCTGGTGTACTTTTACCAACGAGGCGGCCCGGCAGTATGTAGGGCACCCTCATAAAGAGATTCCGGCGCGTGTGGCCTTTGTCCGAATGATTCTCACTTTCGTTGAGGACTTCGACAAGAATATGGATAAGGTCATAGCCGAAAGAATAAACGCCCCATGCAGCCGCAAGCAGAACCCGTATTGTTTTCTCATTTCGGTGTTGTGCATGGATATTGCAGAAACATTCGGTCAGCAGATGCAGATCACGGACACAATGACACTCTGTGTAAAGGTTCTCGCCAACCGGTGCCACGCTGTTGTCGATGCTATCATGGCCGAGTAAGATGCCGCCGAGGGCTCCAAGTCTTGACACTAATTGACAAACGTTAAGGTGGTAAAATGGTGGCTATTCTGATTGCAAAATCTGCTTTTTATGGCTAACTTTACAGTATAACAAACTACAAGTCAAACCAATAAACCACCAAGAGATATGAAAACGAAAGCTGACCTCGACGCCCTTATTCCCACCCTCGTGGACCTGCTCACAAGCCAAGACCACGAAATCGGCGCCTCCTACTATGAGCAAGGTGAAGATGGTTGGGGTGTTTGCCATGAATCTGCCACTAACTACTTCTGCTATGAGGAAGATGGTTGGCTCATCGAAGTAACGTATGAGTGCTGTGGAGAGTGGGACAATGACCCCGGCGATTACTGGACACCACCGAGCAGCGATCTCCGGAAAGCATGGGGTGAGGTAACAGAAATCCTCGTATCTCACTACGATGATGACACCGACGAAGAGTCCGAGTTTGAGGAAGATGACCTCAAAGACCTTTGGAGCGCTATTGATAAGGAACTCGAAGATATTGCATAACCAAGTCAAACCAATAAACCGTAAATATATGGGATACAGATTACATTACGCCACCACCTATCGTGTCAAATACGATGGCGGCTATTTCAACCACAAAACTGAAATAAATGAGTTGCTGGTTGACAAATGTGACGCCTCTTACAATGAGATAACGCCCGAGTGCTCGGACCGGTTAGAGATTGAACGTGAAGACCTCGTCAAATTGGTCCAGGAGATAAAGAACAATCCTAAGGAGTACGAAGATTATCTTACCTCGAAAGGCTGGGATTACACTCTGGAGGATTTTGTTGAAATCTTCAATGAGCTGATTGCCAAGAGTGACCAATCCAATAGTTACATCGTACTAAGGTGGTTTTAATATGAATCGAGACTATGCCTATTGTGTCGGAGTCAACTTCTTTAAGGAGAAGGCTCCGGCCATCTGCAAGAACTGCAAGCGATACATTCCGTGGTCAGAACCAGTTGAGGACACCCTGATATGGGTTGCGCCGCAGTATGATGAGAAAACGGGTACATGCCCTCTGAATGATACCAAAGAACCAAGTAAATGAAGAAACAATATAAAGAAATTCCAATCGGTGGGATTGGTGTAATTGCCGGTCAAAGGGTAATTGCACAGAAGTATTTGCCAGAGAACACTTGCGATGACTGTTGCTTTAGCCTTAATGCAGGTTATAATCTTCCCTGCCCATTCAATAAATGTAATGGGGGAAGCAGAGAAGATAAAACACACGTCTATTTTGTAAAAGTACAGTGAAAAATGAATGTAAAAAATACACCTTTCTCGATGGATGCCGACGAAATCACCATGTTGGCTATGGCAAAACTCCGAGGTGTCAAAAAACTCAGTGATACCAACGTAGACTGTTTCGTTGCAGGTTATAAAACCTGTATGGACGGATTTAGTGAGCCTGGTGATATACTGCCTCTATTGGCATGCATGCTCCATAAACAAGAGATGGTTGAAGATGACATTAAAATGACTATCGGCTATGCTGACCTCCGCAGAGGATTAAATAAAGAAGAAATAGAAAAAATCCGCCGAGCCAATGAGATTATTGCTGCCTTGAATAATCTTATAGAGGTACTGACAAAAGGAGAAAAAATATGAAAGAATTAACCCCTAACGAGTGGCATAAACTACTTAACAGATATGTCGCAGATGCCGAGGCCATGCGCCCGGTAATGATGAAGCCGTTTGAACAAGATGGCTATGTGTGCGCCTCGGACACTCATATACTTATCCGCGTAGCAAAAAGATATATCACAAACGACTATTCCACCGACAAAACAACACCCAATGTGTCGAGAGTCGTGCCTGAACACAATCCACAATTTGCAATAACCATCGATAATCTCCGCAGTGCATTTGTTCAGCGAGGCATTAACTATGATGAGCTGACCGTTGACTGTCCGTATTGTGATGATGAATGCGAAGTCGAATGGAAGTTTGAGGATAACGACGGCGACACACATACAATGTGGGCGGAATGTCCATGCTGTAACGGCACCGGATTTATTCCCAATGGAATAAGCCACTATATAGAAATAAAAGAGCGCACGGTTAACGCTCACTTTATGCTTATTCTCTATCAGACTATGATTGAGCTTGGCATAGACAGAGCAGAGGTGACAATCATTGACATGCAGCAAATTCTGTTCACAATCGCTGACGGCATAGACATAATCATAATGCCATATATCCTTAACAACAAAAGAAACAAAGGAATCTCTCGCGTAAAAATCTCCAAACTATGACTGGTTACCTTATCAATGTTGTTTTAATATTACTGGCATATCTTCTTATCGGCAAGATAGAGGATATAGGCTACCGCAAGGGGTATCAAGACGGAGCGGCCAGCAGATCGCCAAGAATAAAAATCGGGGTCAAAACCAATCAATCACAAGACAATGATAAATCTGCTATACATTGACCTCTTTTGCGGGGCCGGCGGTACCTCTACGGGGGTCAACGAGGCCCGGCTACATGGAGAGCAGTGTGCAAAGGTTATAGCGTGTGTCAACCACGATCCAAACGCAATAGCCTCTCACGCCGCCAACCACCCCGACGCACTCCACTTCATAGAGGACATCAGAACGCTCAACCTAACACCGCTAAAGAGACACATCAAGGCTTGCAGAAAAGAGAATCCGCAAGCCTTGATTGTTTTATGGGCCTCTTTGGAGTGTACCAATTTCAGTAAGGCGAAAGGGGGGCAGCCTCGCGACCCCGACAGCAGGACACTTGCCGAACATCTCTACCGCTACATCGAAACAATCAACCCCGACTTTATCCAAATTGAGAATGTCGAGGAGTTCATGTCTTGGGGGCCACTCGACGAGCATGGACGACCGATGTCAAAGGATAAAGGCCGTGATTATGTCCGATGGGTTAAGAACGTCAAGAAATATGGTTACAATTACGATTACCGCCTGCTCAACTCGGCCGACTATGGAGCCAGGACCACACGCAAGCGGTATTTCGGAATGTTTGCCAAGAAAGGTCTGCCCATAGTGTTCCCGGAGCCGACACACAGCCGACGGCCCACCGGCAATCTGAAGAGATGGCAACCTGTGCGCCACGTCCTCAACCTCGAAGAGATAGGCCGGTCGATTTTCGCAAGAGAGAAACCTCTGGCAGAAAATACGCTCAAACGTATCTATGCCGGACTGATAAGGTTTGTCGCTGGTGGCAAAGACGCATTTCTGGTCAAGTTCAACAGCATGAGCCAGCGAGGAAAGTATGTGCCGCCGTCCATTGATGAGCCATGTCCGACAGTCGCCGTCCAAAACCGCCTCGGCGTGGCCCATGTCTCGTTTCTTTCCAAACAGTTCAGTGGCTCTCCATACGATAAGAATATATCTCTCGACGAGCCGGCCGGAACAATAACCTGCGTAGATCATCATGCGCTTGTCGATGCCCGGTTCTTAACCTCATTCTACGGCAATGGCGGTTGTCATGATATAGACAACCCTGCGCCCACCATACTCACCAAAGACAAGTTCGCTTTTGTCAATCCTCAATTTATCGACATGAGATATGGCATGGGCCGTCCGACATCTATTGATGAACCAGCCGGGTGTATCACCGCTAACCCCAAGCACTGCCTCATCACCGCCAAGCCGTGGATTATGGATACCAACTACAACAATGTTGGAAGCAGCTTGGATGAGCCATGCAGGGTAATCACAGCCGACCGGCATCAGTTCTACTTGATGAATCCACAATTCTGCTCTTCCGGCAGCTCCATAGATGAGCCTTGTTTCACTCTCATAGCACGAATGGATAAGCGGCCTCCTTACCTTGTATGCGTAGAGGACGGTAGCATAGGCATTGAAGTATATGAAAATGACTCTCCCATGACGGTTAAGATAAAGGAATTTATGGCAATGTATGGGATAGCCGATATTTATATGCGTATGCTAAAAGTTGTAGAGCTGAAACGTATTCAAGGGTTCCCAGATGACTATGTGCTACTTGGCAATCAGAGTGAGCAGAAGAAGTTTATTGGCAACGCCGTTCATACCAGCATCCCCAAAGCATGGTGTCCGACTCTATGCCAGGCAATCAATGAACTCTCACGTCAAACAGTAGCAGTATGATTGAGATAAACGGGTTTAAATTCTACGATGAGCCGAGGAGTTGTGGGAGTTGCCCCTGTTTGAACACAGGAGCAACCCACCGCTCTCCCGGTGCCAAGCGTGGACACTGCTTGATATGGAATGAGTGGCATTTGAGGTACCGCAACATTCCGGCAAGATGCCATAAGCTATTCAAGAAAGCTCTGACTTACCCCGATGGTAGCAAGTTGGCAATAGTGGCAAATCAATAGTAAAGTTCATAAATCATCACATCATCACAATATGAACGCAACTGAATTGAATGTCGCCGAGGACTGCCTATATCCAAGCGACAACAAGTATGACATTCCGTGTTTGCGGAGTGACAGGCATGGAGGACACTTGTTGCTCCCATTCGCGCCGTATGGAGCCGGAAGAAAGACAAAATCGGCTCAAACGATTCATTTTTATGTGGATGATTATCGTTTTGCAAGCGTATGGAAAAATCCTGCAAAAGTGTTGAACACTTGCGCCCGTGCCATTGTGGAGCCAAACTTTTCTCTTTTTGACACTACACCGCTTGCACAAGGCCTTGACCTCATCTACAAAAAGAGATGGCTTGCCCGCTACTTTCAGGAATGTGGGATAAACGTCTATGCTGATTTGAATGTAAGCAGTAAATTCTATGAAGTCAATCGTCTTGGCATACCTATTGGCTATAACGCTTTCGCTACACGAGGAACACGCGGGCATCTTGCCGAGTTAGAAGCAGAACTGATGATCGCCCGCGAAATCTCCGGCCAATCTATCCCAAATCTTATCGTTTATGGCGGCGGCCAGGAGATACACGAATTTTGCAACCGCAACTCTCTGGTCTATATCCATGACTTCATGACGGAGAAAGGGGGCAGGAATGGTTAAGCTGTCCGGCGGATCACGCACCCTTACAGGCGGGAGCCGAGAATATAGCCGTCGAGAGGTTGAGTTCCACCAACTGATGAACTCCGGCCGATACTCAAATGGATATTTTAGCGGTAAGGGAGGCGGTTATTATCTCGTTGAGAAGAGTTCCACAAGCCATAAACCGGAAGAGATAGAGGCTGCTCGATTCATGGCTGATAAGGGTTACAAAATAACGCTCAAAGATGAAGCTGGTGATGTTCGGACACCAGATGGTTATGTGTTTTCTGCCGGGTTTGAGCAATCGTCCCCAAAAGGAGATAGCGTCAATAATTTCAAGAACTGTCTGGAACACGCAAGAGATAAGCCAGGAGCGTCTGCCGCAGTCGTGTATATGAGAGACGCGGGGCACACTAAAGCAACCGTCAAGGCAGGAATAGCAAAATATCGGCAACATAACAGCAAGCCGCTTCGAGTCTATGTAGTTACCAAAGACGGCAGAATACACCGTTGGAATACACATGAATAAAAAAGCCGCCCCAAAGGACGGCTAACTGTTGGAATCACAGACTTACCAACACTCTCGGTTTCCTACACGGGAATTTCTCCCGGCCACAAAGTATGCCGATGGCAGATTCCTCACAAGGTGGGTGGCGGCCCGTTCCAATCCCACATCTCCGAGTCACTTACAAAGATACAACAATTGTCTCACATAATTTGCAATGAATCTATAAATATCCATCAAATGAAAAAGTATCGTATCAAAAGAACCTGTAAATGGGTTCACTTTCCCGGCAAGCATTTGTTTTGCCCTACATTCGCAGTCCAGGTGTTCATCATCTTCGGGGTGTGGCTCACAATAAAATCGTTCACAGACCCCGACGATCCCGACTTTGCCCGGCGTGAGGCAGAGGAACTGTTCGAGAAACTCAACGAAAAGTAAGACATGAAAGTAGTAATCACCGGCGGCGAGGGCTTTATTGGCAAGGCTCTCGCCGCTGCTCTCTCCAAGCGAGGGGCCGAGGTCATAATCATTGACCGTAAGAAAGGCATCGAGGCCAAAGATTTTTTCGATACCGTTCCGAATCTCAACGAGGCCGACTGTGTGTATCATCTGTCCGCCCAGACATCGGTATTCAATACTGACCATGCGCAAATCATGCACGATAACATCGAAACATTCATGGCCGTGTGTGATGCCTGCAAGCGTGCCGGCGTAAAGTTGGTGTATGCCTCATCTTCCACAGCCAACAGTCCTAACACCACATCGCTCTATGGCATATCCAAACGTTTCGACGAGGAATATGCCAGATGCTACAACCCACAAGCCACCGGCGTGCGCCTGCACAATGTTTATGGCCCTAACCCGCGTCAAGGTACTCTTCTTTGGCATTTACTCAATGACAACCCGGTTAGGCTCGTAAACGGCGGCCGCAACGTGCGCCACTTCACATATATTGATGACGTGGTAGAAGGACTCATCTACGCATGGGGCTGTAACCACACTCTCATCAATATCGCGAACCCCGAACAGACCAGCATATATGATTTCGCTTTGTCCGTTCAGGAGCATAATACCGCTGAAATCTCGCTACTTACAGAAAAGCGTAATTTTGACAAAATCGCGCAAACAGTTGACGAGAACATATTTACTGTACCTTTGCCATACACGTCGGTTGAAGAAGGCATAAGGCGTGTATTTGAAACAATCGACAATGGCACGGCGCAGTAAGATAACACGCATGGACAAATGGGATGTTCCCACCTCTCGGCCGCGGCTGAAAGGTGGGAATATCCCTCTTTGTGATTTGTCGCCCCGGACTGTTCTACACCAGCTCGGCTCCCTAGTCTATTTCGCCCAGTTCAAGCGATCCAAGCACGGCACATCATTCAGCGAGATTAAGCAGTCGGCCGACATTGCGGCTCTCTTTGCCGACACTGCCTCCAACTTCATTCAGCGACTTGTCAACAATACGGAAGATTGGTGTATTATCACCACGCCCCGGCGCCGTCATGCAGACGGGTTCCACTTCGCCACGGCGGTATGTGAGCGCACAGCAGCGCGCCTCGGGATTCCGTTCTATGCCGATGCCGTTCAGTGTATCAACCGCAACCGTCTGGAGCTTGACTTTCATCTGCTCCGGCCCATCGCCGAGCGGCGGGTGATAGTTTATGATGACATCATAACCACCGGCACCACACTGACCGCAACACGGGCATTACTTGATGATCGTGATTTCATTCTAAACATTATCGGCATCAATAACCGCTAAAATCCACTCTCCCGGCCATGAATTTGACCCAATCCCCACCATATTTTGGAAATAAAAGTCCAAAAAACGGAAGTAAAACGGCTAAAAACGGTAATTTTCGGAGTATATCCGGAAATTTTTCAAGGGCGGGAGAAAGATAAAGCATGAATATGAACAACAGCAACCCATTCTATCTATTTTTTCTTTGGCTGTTATCAGACTACAATTCCAGTCTCTGATTATATCCAATTTTATTCCCGAATTATATAAAACCTCTCATACATCATCACAATGGCACGAAAGAAGAATAAACATGGCCTTACCGCACAACAGGAGCTGTTCTGTCAGTACGTAGTCGATGCCTACGGTACCGATACAAGAGGCGTTCTTGTTACGGCATACCGCAAGGCCTATAACTGCAAGAATGACGCTAAGGCAAGCACCCATTACACATCGGCATCTTTGCTGATGAGTGACCCAAAGATAGCCCAAAGGGTTGAGCAACTGCAAGAGGAGCGCGCGAGACTCGCTACAATCAGTCGTGAACGCATCATATCCGATGATGTGAAGATACTCGATCTCGACCCATTAACACTCTGGATAGAAGATGAAAAGACGCACCAATGGCGAATGCGCTACCTCCACGAGATACCCAAAGAGATACGCAGCCTGCTGAAGTTTACACGCAACGGCAAAAGGCTCGTTCCAGATGTAGATAAGGACGCGGCTAAGAAAAGGCTTATAGATGTACTCGGCTATGCCTCTGCCAAAGACCTCAACATAACCACGAACAATACCGTGTCCGGCGAGTTGCGCATCGGTTTTGATGATGATCAGGAATAATGCGAGTGTAAGCAAAACCGCATAATTCCATTGCATATTGTCAATGCTGTTAGAAAAATTCTCGGCAAAATACAAAATCGTGTAAGCATAACGCCCCGTAATCCTTTCAAACTGTCAAAATCAATGCAAATCAATTTCAAGAAGCTCAACCCTCTTGGCTTTCATTTACTGAAACTGCTCCAAGACACAGCCATTCGACTGATTATTCTGTTCGGCGGTTCATCGTCCGGCAAATCATACAGTGTGGCCCAGCTTATTCTCATTATGACCTTATGGGATGGTGGGAACACCCTTGTCATGCGTAAGGTCGGAGCATCCATCAGCAAGACCATCTATGAGGATTTCAAGGTAGCGGCCAAGCAACTCGGCATCTTCAGCCTGTTCAAGTTCAAAGACGGAGTAAGGCAGATTGTTTGCATACCCAATGGAGCCAAGATTGATTTCGGCGGCCTCGATGACCCGGAAAAAATAAAGGGTATCTCCAACTACAAGCGTGTGGTACTTGATGAATGGTCGGAATTTGAGAGCGAAGACTACAAGCAAGTTCGTAAGCGTCTGCGCGGCAAAGAGGGCCAGCAGATCATCACCACATTCAACCCTATCAAGGAAACGCACTGGATAAAGAAAGAAGTCTTTGACGTAGAGAAGTGGCATGATGTTCCGATGGAGATAGAGATAGCAGGGCGGGAAATACCCTCTCAACTTACTGCCGTGAAATCAATACGGATGAACGAGGCCAAGATGATACTGAACCCTCGCACAAAGGAGATAGAGGAACACGCCCCCGACACTGTTGTTATCCAATCCACTTACCTCAATAACTTTTGGGTTGTAGGTTCGCCTGACGGTACCTACGGATACTATGATGAACAGTGTATCGCCGACTTTGAGAAAGATCGCATCAACGACCCCGACTATTATAACGTGTACGCTCTGGGCGAATGGGGCGTTATCCGCACCGGTTCCGAGTTCTTCGGCTCGTTCAACCGAGGCAAGCACACTGGCGAGTGCAAATACAATCCCGACCTCGCGCTCCATGTAAGCGTCGATAACAACGTGCTGCCCTATATCTCTTACACATTCTGGCAGATTGACTATTTTGATGGCATTACAATCCGGCAAGTTGATGAGATTGCGGCCGAGAGTCCGCACAATACAGCCCGCAAGAGTGCGCTGCTTGTAGCGGCCAGATTGAGAGAGATGGGCGTTGACCGCATATATCTGCATGGTGATGCCTCAACACGCCACGCCAATACCATTGACGACCAAAAGCGTTCATTCCTCGATCTTGTAATCTCAACACTACAAGCCGAGGGCATAGAGGTTATTGACTGCGTAGGCAAGCAGAATCCGAGTGTGCCGATGACCGGTGAGTTTATCAACGCCATATTCGATGAGATTATCCCCGATATCCGTATCATCATCGGTGAACATTGTACCATCTCGATTGAGGACTACATGAGCGTGCAGAAAGATGAGAACGGGGCAATCCTCAAAACAAAGGTCAAGAATAAAATCACCATGCAGACATACGAGGAACACGGCCACCTTTCCGACACGTTCCGCTATGTCGTCGCTGATCTTGTGCGAGAGCAGTTCCTGTTATTCTCTAACCGCCGCAAACGTAATCTATATGCCCGTGACGGGGTGATACATTTCTACAATCCCGACACCGACTGCAAGTACAATCGTGAGATTGTCTATGCCATGCCGAATGTCAATGGCAAATTCGCCCTGGTCCATGGCAAGCTGTGTGGCGAGAAATGGCACATCGTTAATCTGATGTTGAGAGAAACGTCCTCTACCGATGAGATAGCCGGGATACTTACAAATGCCAACAGTCCGCAAACCATTATCGAGTGCGCTCCGGCATACTTCCGTTTTGTACGTGATTTGCGAAAAGACATCCCCAATGTACGGGCAATGAACGAGGTCGCAGATGTCTATCGGCGCATAGCGGCTACATCGGACTTTGTGAAAAATCATCTGCTGTTTAATGAAACGAAGCTGAATGATGACGCAGAGTATTCTTTGTTTATGACAAACCTGCTCGACTACAACCGGGCAACCGGCGAAAATATTGAGGCAAGTGCTGTGTTAAGTGGCTTTATCCAGTTCGTTATTAAATTTCAGTTTTGAAAGCGACATTGATATAACACTTGAAAATACAGTGGATTAGCACCCGATTTCCGGCATCGGCAAAAATCGGTTTTTTAAGAATTTGGAGCAACCGACTGTATTTGTGCTTTTCTTTGCCACAAAAGAGAAAAGCATGAGATTCTTACAACGCATATTCGGACCCAAAGAAAAGGCGGAGGCAGTTGTTGTCAAAGCGGCCGATGCACCGCTGGCCGACAACCAAACCAACCATCGGGATGTCGTTGTCGAGGACGCTTTCAGATACCAGAATATCCTGTCAATGCTCGACAGGCTGATTCATCCATCGGTAGTCGGCAATAACTTCATACAAATGTTCAAGACTATCCCGGAGGTATTCTGGCCGATAGATTTCATCGCCAAACGTATATCGGAGGCTCATTTTGACTTGAAGAGAGTAAGGGATGACAGTATTGTGTGGTGCAACCGACTCGGAGCTGACACAATCCTCAAACAACCTAATCCCATAATGACATGGCGGGAAATCGTGTATCAGCATTTTGTCTATAAGCTGGCCACCGGGAATGCCTTTTTCAGAGCATCAATGCCAGAAACAGTAACTCCCGATGCCGTCAAATTCCAATGGTGTGACAACTATTGGAGTCTGCCCGCCCATCTTGTCGAAGTCAAACCGATGGAGTATAGCTATGGCGTTCCCATGTTCGGCATAGCCAACATTGAAGAGCTGATTAAAGGCTATACTCTCGATTTGGGAGCATACTCCGGCCTGACTATCCCTTATTGGCAGATATGGCATGACCGTGACGGCATACCCGAACTGATTAGAGGCAATGGATACTTGAAAGCAGAAAGTCGTCTGTTGTCAGTCAAAAAGCCCATTGCAAACCTCATCGCGGTATATGAGGCCCGCAATGTGATTTATTTGAAACGTGGCGCCCTCGGCTTTATCGTGGCACAAAAAGAAGACCCGACCGGGACTGTTGCTCTTGAGCCAAAAGAGAAAGAAGAACTCCGTAAAGAGTTCAACAGCAAATACGGATTCGGAGAAGGAAAGTCACCGTATGTCATCACGGATATTCCGGTGAACTTCATTAAGACAAGTTCATCCATA
The DNA here is from genome assembly GCA_910575545.1 of Bacteroidales bacterium. Classification (GTDB taxonomy): domain Bacteria; phylum Bacteroidota; class Bacteroidia; order Bacteroidales; family Muribaculaceae; genus UBA7173. The sequence continues at coordinate 41,063 of CAJTFH010000003.1, read as the reverse complement.
TCCGAGATGCAGCCATTTGAGGAAACGCTGGAGGATGCCATCAAGATTGCATCCGTGTTCGGCATTCCGTCCGTTCTGGTGCCTCGCAAAGACCAATCGACTTTCAGTAATCAGGACACGGCCGAGAAGAGCGTCTATACATCAGTCATCATACCTGCCGCCAAGCGATTCTGTGAGGCTATCACAACATTCCTCGGCCTTGAACAGAAAGGTTTGTATCTCGATTGCGATTTCAGCGATGTGGCCTGTCTACAAATTGGCCTCAAAGAGGGTGAGGAAGTCAAGAAGCTGGTTAATGAACGCTGCCTGTCGCAATTCAACAACGGCCTTATATCCATCAACGACTGGCGCTCACAAATCCATGAAGACGCACTCGAGGGCGACATTTTCGACAAGACCAAGTTTGAGATGACACCTGAAGAGATAGCCAAAGTGGATAGCGTGATAAAGGCGCAGTCCTCACCGATTCAGATAAATACCGGCCAGACCGGAGGAAAGAATCCAGACAACAATCAACTTAATAATAAACCCTCGAAAGGAGAAAACAATGAAAGAACAGATGATTAACCTCCAGTACGAAACAAAAGCACTGGACGTCACTGAGAAAGGTATCGTCACCGTAGGGGTGAACGGTATAGGCATCGAGGACGCACAGCACGACATCTCGATGCCCGGCTCATTCACGGACACCCTCCGCGATGACATGCACAAAATGCGATGGTATCTGAACCACGACACGCGCCAGCTCTTGGGCGTGCCCCTGTCAGGCGAGGAAAAGGACAACAACCTCATAATGACTGGCCAGCTCAACCTCAAGAAGCAGATTGGCCGTGACATTCTGGAAGATTATAAACTCTTCCGGGATTGTGGCCGAACCCTTGAACACTCTATCGGTGTAAAGGCTCTTGCCCGTGATGAGGAAGACCGCCGCAAAGTTGTGAGGTGGAAAATGCTCGAATACTCCACGCTGACAGGCTGGGGAGCAAATCCTCAGACTTTCCTTGTAGGACTGAAGAGTGCCACCGAGAACCAGATCAGAGATGCCGTTGAACTTATCCGTATGGCGTTCAAGCAGCACGGATATTCCGACGAGCGACTTAAAAACTACGATATGGAACTCAATCTGCTACTCAAATCACTCAGCGGCGGCTTGATAGTGACGTGTCCGTGTTGCGGTCATCAGTTCGATTACGACAACGAGCCGGAGCATACTTTCTCGCAGGAAGTACAAGACGCGGCATTAGAGTTCGTATCGTCTATTGCCCGTAATGAGGCACGTCGCCAGATAGACCGTTACCGTCCGGAGATTCAGGCGGCCGTGTCCTCGATTATCGACGGCATGGCGGCAACCAAGAAAGAACTGACCACAAAGAGTATCGCCGATGCTTTCGCATATGTGCGCTGCCCCTATTGTTGGTCCCGTGTCTTCCGTAACAATAGCCTCCTCATTCCCGAATCTACCGAGACTAAGGAGAAGAAACCCGAAGATGAGGAGGGCAAGAAACCGAACTCCGGCACCAAACCAGGAGATGAAGAAGAGAAGCCGGAAGGTAAAAAGGAAAAATCACATACTGAACCATCACCTTCTGCCTCGTTCTGGGCCACCCTCAACGCCGCAACAAAAAAGTAAACAATCACCATTAATTTCATAGTGCATTATGGCAAAATTAACAGAAAAAGAAGTACAGGAGATTTTCGGCATCAAGACTGCCGGACTCCCCGATGAGCAGCGCACGTTCATCAACGCAATGGTCGGTGCTTTCACCGATGCAATCAACAAGTCAAACAATGGCCTGATTTCCGACGAGGATCTCACCAAACGACTGACTGAACTCAGCAGTCAGATGTCAAAGAGCAATACAGATGCCCTCGCCGAACTCCGCAAGGAGAATGACGACCTCATCAAACAGCTCAAATCGACAGCCGAGGCCGTTGAGAAGCTCAAGCAGAGAGGCATCTCGATGCACACCATCAACAAGTTCGACGAAAAGCTTCAGGCCATGTTCGACAGCGAGAAGTTCCAGGACTTCGCCGCCGGAAACACTCGCAAGTCGGGCCAGTTCGACGGGTTCTCTCTCAAAGAAGTCGTGTCAATGACCGACAACTACGAGGGTACGCACCTTATCACCCAGCAGCAGAGCCGCGTTGTATCGCCCATCGCCAACAAACCTTTGCATATGCGAGAGATTCTTCAGGTGCTGTCCGGCGATCCGGCGTTCCCGAACCTTGCGTTCACACAGGTGGACTCCATGGACCGCAACGCACGATACGTCACAGAAAACGGCCGTCTGCCGGAATCGAGCATCAAGACAAAAGAAGTACAGACCGGCACCAAGCGCCTCGGTACGCATATGCGAATCTCCAAGCGTATGCTCAAGAGCCGCGCCTATCTGCGCTCCTATATCCTCGCTATGATGCCCGAGGCCGTGTATATGGCCGAGGACTGGAATATCCTTTTCGGTGACGGCAACGGAGAGAATCTGCTCGGCATCGCCAACCACAAGGGCGTTCTCCCTGTCGAGAAAATCATCACCGACAACATCGTCGAGGGCAAGGCCGGAAGCGTCCAAAGCGTGACTGCCTACAACGGCGGTGCCGACGCTCTCGTAGAGTTCACTAATCCTCAGCCCCTCGTTCTCGACGGCATGGCGATTACTTTCACCGGGGCCACCTCCAACGCCAATCTGAACGCCACCCACAACGTTGTCAAAGTCACCGACCGTCAGGTTCTCCTGCTCGGTGTGGCCATCACCGAGGAAGAGGCCTCTGCCGCCAAGATGACTTTCAAGGTGAACAACGCAGCTTTCAAGAGCATCGAGGCTCCCAACTCCGAGGACGCAATCAAGACCGCTTTCGCCGTGATGACATTCGGCCAATATTTCCCGAACTTCCTCGTGCTGAATCCGATTACCGTCAACGCCATCGACAGCGAAAAGGACGCTCTCGGCCGCAATCTCGGACTCGTCAAGGTCGTAAACGGCATCAAATATATCGCGTCCCGCCCCGTGGTGGAATACGCAGGCATCCCTGCCGGCAAGTATCTGCTCGGCGACCTCAAGGCCGGCGCCCACCTCGTCGATTACACATCCCTGTCCCTCGAATGGGCCGAAGATGTGGAAACGAAACTCACAAACGAGGTGGTACTCATCGTCCAGGAAGAGGTAATCTTCCCGGTATATATGCCGTGGACTTTCGCTTATGGAGACATGAACCAGCTCAAGCTGGCTATCACCAAACCTGTTTCAACAACTACAACCATCACAACAGAAGGATAATGGACATAATCGTAAGGGGTGAACCCCAAGAACTCGATTTCGTCCGCCGTTTATGCCGCGACAAAGTGCGCCGGGGATTGCTTGCAATTCTCCCGGCCACAAGTCCGGCTTGTGATGAAGTAGTCCGTCTCAAGAATGAGCGTGACGAAATAATCAAACAGTTGCGGGAAAAAGATGCCCGCATAATGGAGCTTGAAGAACAGAAATCGTTACCGACTGTTCTCAATAGTCCCGAAACCGTTCCCGAAAGTACCGAAAACGTTGCAAACATCGTTGAAAACGTACCCGAAACCGTTCCCAATAACCCCAAACCCGTGGATGACAGCAAGACCGTGGAGGTCGAAGACATGACAGAGGTCAACCTCGATGATGTCAAAGACACTCCCGAGGTTGATACCAAAGAAGCTCCGGCTCCCACTCCCAAGAAAACCCGCTCAAAAAAATCAGAGTAAGCAATGCTGATAGACTGCTCATACTTCATCGACGGCCCACGTCACATTCAGAACGCGACTCTCGGCAAGATTCCGCCGGGCAAGATGCCTAATGCAAATTCCGAGGAAGTCAACGCCGCAATCATGGCGTATGTCCGAATGTTCCAGCGACCGTTTTTGAAAGAGGCTCTTGGCGCTCCCATCGCCAGTGCCGTTATCTCTTATCTTAAACTCATTGAACAAGACGAGGACGAGGAAAGGGATGTGGCACTTGATATGGTCATAGAGCAGCTCCGTGAGCCTTTTGCAAACTATGTGTTCTATAAGATTCTGCGTGATAGCAACAGTCAGGCCACAATGACCGGGCTTGTACGCCTCAAATGTGCCAACGATTACGTTGCGCCCATACGACGTCAGGTATCTGCATGGAACGACATGGTGGAGATGATGGCAGACTTTGCGGAATGGGCCAGGACATCAGACTGCCACGTTCCCGGCATAACAACAGATTCAAACCTGCTTACCAAAATCAATTCTCTCAATCTATGAACCGTAGCCGCGAAATAATAGAGATTTTCCGTGATGTGGTAGAGGCTACCGCCAGGAACTGCAACATTGTCGTTACGCAGTTCCATAGTGGCGAGAGTATGGAAATCGCCTGCCCGGAGATAAACTATACTTTCGGCAACTCCCGGTATGTCAAAGACAGCCTCGACGAATTGAGCAAAACACCCAAAGGCAATGAGCAGAAATTTCCCCTCATCGCCCTGTTCTGCCCGTTCCAAGAGCAGCGCAATTCCCCGGATTATTTCAGTAAGGCTACTGTCAATATAATCATAGCCTGCTCCACCTCAAAAGAATGGAGCAACGAGCAAAGATTAGAGTTGTCATTTCAGAACATTCTACGGCCTATTTATAATAGGCTGTTGGAAGCTCTGAAAGAGGACGGGAGATTAGATTTCGGTTATGATGAGGTGGTGAAACACCGCTACTCTGAAAACTACTCTTATGGCAGATATGGCGCTCACGACGGCACCGGGGATGCGGTCAGTGAACCCATTGATGCCATAAATATTACAAATCTTGAATTAACAATAACAAATCAAACGTGTAGATAAATTATGAGACCCATCAGATCGTGTGACGACTCACACCTCAACACCGGACTCTCCAAGTGTCCTGTCGATTTCGCCCGCATGAAAGGCGCAATCATCGTACCCTATGGCACCAAGCTGCCGGCCAAACTTACAATCGAAGAACTGACCAGGTTGGCCCACGCTGACGAGCATGAACGCATCTACGGCATCAAAGGTTTCTGCGAGTATGCCCCGGAGGGCGGTGAAGCCCAGACAGGCGCCGTCGGCTATGGCGGTCTTCAGGTGACCGGTTACAGCGACCGTGCCGACACGTTCACCCTCGACAAGAACTATCCTGAACTTCATGCCTCGCTCACCAAATGCTCCGGCATGGCATGGGGTGCGTACTTCTTCGACGAGAAAAACTACCTCTACGGCCTCAAAGACGACACCGACGTACTCGCGCCGTTCCCCATGTCGACTATCCACTCCAACGCAACGCCGTACTCGACCAGCTCCGCCAAGTCCACGATGACCGTTAAGTTCTGTCATGAAGATGCCCGCGCCGCTATCGAGCGTGCCGACTATGTGAAGCTCGATTTCAACCCCCAGCGCGCCACTCTCGGCCTGACCGCCGTCAAGCTCGTCAAGACCGGCGACACAGGCAACGACTTCAAGCTGCTGGAGAGCATCGGCGGCTATGACCTCACACCTACTTTCGGTGCTCTGATCGCAGACAGTGCCACCGCTATCGCCGGGGCGACTGCCGCCACCTACGATGCCGAGAAAAAGACTCTCACGCTCACGGTGTCAGGCTCGGCCGTTCCCAAGCTCAAAGCGCCCAAGACGCTCCTTGAAGCCGGAATCGAAGGTATCGAAGAAGTCTGACCGCTATGGTAAAGTATGAGAATGTAACATTCCTCAAGGAACCTGCCAAAAGGCTGACAAGAGATGAGTTCATCGCCCAGCACTTGAACGTCTTTTGGCAGGACCGAAAGGAGGCGACCAGACGTAAAATGCTCGGGGCCGTCCATGACCTCATCACGGGGGCGTCAAAATACAAGAAGTAATAATCCGGGGCGGTGGTGTAAATCTCCGCCCCTTAATCTTTCAGTATGGATATAATAGGAGTCCATGACATTATCCACAAGATAGCCGAGGGGTTCGAGGACAATGCATTACAATGCCTGGGCAACCATTCATCTGATGTGGTCGATTTAATCCAAGAACAGATTTACAACGGTCAGGATGGCGATGGCGAATATCTGTCACCTACATATGACGAAGACCCGTTCTTTGACGAACCCGGCCGTTGGCATGGCCGTGCAGACGATTACATTAAATGGAAATATGAGATAACACCACCGGTTGCAAGCCCAAATTTATGTCTTTCGCCCCGGCCTATAGAAGTGCCTAACCTGTTTATTGATGGAACGTTTTTCGGTCAGATTTCAGCAATAATGAAGGGTACGTTTCTTGAAGTATCTCCAGGCAATGGAAACGGGCCTGAAATCAAGAAGAAGTACGGAGATAGACTGTTTATGCTTGGGGAAGACGCCGTTGAATGGTTCAACCTCGAATATATGTGGCCGGCAATAGAGAAATTCTTTAACGATTGCGGATACCGATGAGTTGCGCGTGTGAACATAAGAAGATGGCCAGTGAGTATGAGCGTATGTACCGCCTTGCCAAGATGACCGCCAAACTGCATGACAAGACAGTGGCTCTCTATAAGAACGATGACGGCACATATGGATTTACCACCGACACAGAGACAGATAAACCGATTATAGAATACATTTCCCCATATTAGCGATGGCAATAAAGATTACCGACCTTGTAGACCCTAATGAGATTGAGAAACTGAAACAACTTGACGCCGAGTTGTCAAAGGTTCTCGATACTTACACCAAAGTAGCAAAGGATCTCGCCAAAGGTCTTGAAATAAGCGTCAGTGTCGTGGGCGACATTGACAGACTGGAGAAGATTCTTGTCGATAAAGGCAAGGAGGCTTCCAACGTGCAACAGCAGCTCACGCAAGTTATAGAGGAGCATGGCAAGGTGATAGCCAATACCACCAACACCATCTCCCGACAGCTCATGGAGCAAGAGCGCGTCAACAAAACCCAGCGTGATTCATATAAAGAACATGAACGGGTAAAGCGTCTGCTTGACCAGTTCCATGACACCTACGAGGGTCAGATACAACGACTCATGCAGGTTGAGGCCGCATTGAAGAGAAACAATGAAGCCCAAAAGGCCAATGAAAAGGCATTGAAAGCCGGAACCATGTCAGCGACAGAGTATCAGCAGAAACAATCAGCACTCATTGCTCTGGCCCGACAAATGCGTCAGGAGAAGTCTGTGCTCAACCAACTTCTCACAGCCGAGGAAAAAGCCAATCTCAGCGTTGAGTCAAGTTATGCCAACATGTCGCAACAGCTCGAACTACTGAAGAAAGCGTATAAGCAATTATCCGAAGAGGGGCGAGATTCGGAATATGGCAAAGAGCTTGAGGAAACAATACAGAATCTTGATGCCCATCTCAAAGACCTTGCAGCCGACCAAGGCGAGCACCAGCGCAATGTCGGTAATTATGCTATTGCTTGCCAGAATGGAGTGGCGTCCACCGAAGATCTCAATCGTGTATTGCAGCTCAACGCCGCGACCATTGATGGGTGTATAGAGCAGAACAAGTCTTTGGAAAAAGCGAAGAACCAACTTGACCAATCTGATGAAAACTATGCAGAGACCCTTGATAAAATCAATGCCAAAATTAAGGAGAACATGGCTCGCATTATGGATGTGTCAGACGTCATGGAGAAAATGCCCTCTACCGTAGAGGAAGCCGAGAAACAGAACAAACGACTTGCGGCAGCTCTCAAAATGGTAGATGTGAATGCCGAGGGCGCGTCTGAAACAATCCAACAGTATCGAGAGCGCATTGAAGCCAATAATGAGATGATTGAAAGGGTTACGGGGTCAAACGAGGAATACGCAGACTCTTTATTGTCGATTATTGGCATGAACAGCAACTTCGGTCAGTCATTTCAATCACTCGCCAACTCGGGCGGACATAGTTTTATCGACGGCCTCAACACAAAAGTCAAGGCATTCGGCAAAACATTGATTGGGCTGATTGCCAATCCCTGGGTGCTTACGCTATTAGGTATCGCAGGTGTGGCCGCCGGTGTAAAATGGTGGTATGACTATAACAAAGGCCTTGTAGAGGCCACCAAACTGACCAAAGACTTTACCGACTTGTCAGGTTCCGAATTGAAAGCCGTGCGGAATGAGGTTCAGGCAGTCGCGGATTCCTATGACAAAGACTTCAAAGAGGTTGTTGAGGCGGCCAATGCGATGTCAAAGCAATTCGGCATTTCCGTTCAGGAATCACTCAAACTAATAGAGGACGGATTTGCAGCCGGGGCCGATGTCAACGGAGAGTTTTTGGAAAACATAAAGGAATATCCTGCATATTTCCGCGAGGCAGGACTCTCGGCAAGTGAGTTTATCGCCATAACCACACAAGCCAATCAGGCCGGTATATATTCCGACAAAGGCATTGATGTCATAAAAGAGGGCAATTTGCGTATTCGTGAGATGACAAAAGCGACTGCCGAGGCGTTGGAAGGCATAGGCATCTCATCTAAACAAGTGCAACAGGATTTGGCAGATGGCAGCAAGACAACATTTGACATAATGCAACAAGTGTCAGAAAAGCTGGCCGAGTTCCCGGAATCATCATCTGAAGTCGGCACCGCTTTGGCTGACATCTTCGGCGGTCCCGGAGAAGATGCTGGTCTGCAATATATTCTTACCCTCAAAGATATTGACACCAATCTCGACAATGTGAAAGACCGTGCCGGGGAACTCGGCAAACTTCAGGAGGAGCAGTTGAGAAGTCAGGTTGAGTTGGAGAATGTGATTGCATCCGTTTTTGATGCCACCGGCGGCTCTTTTGAGTCGATGACAACCAAAGCTAAGATTTTTGTTAATGACGGTATCATTTCAATCATCAAGGGTTGTGTAGATATTGTGAATTGGTTTATTGAATTATATAACAATGCTTCACAGGTACGCCTTGCGGTGAGTGCCATCAGCTTTGCATGGAAAGCCCTTTGGGACATCGTTAAAACCGTGTTCGGCCTGATACTTAACGGATTCAAAGCAGTAGGAGAGGCTGCCGAAGGGTTCTCCCTCATCCTCAGCGGCAAATTATCCGAAGGTATCAATAAAATGAAGACAGCCGTCACGGAAGGTGTAAAAGGCGTGGTATCTCAGTTCAAAACGGCGGGTAAAGAAATCGCCGATGATTTCGCCACGGAGTTCAACAAGACAATTGACGGCAAACTAAGCCCAGTAACATTGAAGAAGCACGTTGAAACTGATGAAGACACCAATCCCAGCGGTAATAATACGCCTGAATCGCCGGAAGAGAAAGCGGCGCGTTTAAAAGCCAAAGAGGAGGTCGAGAAACGAGCCAAAGAGGAGCTGAAACTGCTGCACCAACTCGAAGAATCCAAAATTGCAATAATGAAAGACGGTCATGAAAAAGACCTTTCGCTCATCCGGCTTAAATATAAGAAAAAACTCGACGCGGTCACCGGCGATTCCGAAAAAGAACGGCAGCTCAGGATTTCATTAACCGAGCAGATGCAGAATGAATTGGCCGCCTGCGAGATGGAATACCAGCAGGAACTCTCCAAAATAAATCTTGAGAACCGTCTTGCCGCTGTGGAAAAAGGCAGCAAGGAGGAACTAGATTTGAAATTGGAGCAGTTGGAAGCATCCCGTGCCGCCGAACTGAAAGCCGCCGAGAAGACCGGCGCCGATATTAACCTAATTAACGCCAAATTCAACAAGGAACGTGAAAATCTTGAAAACGAGTATGCCGACCGCTGTGTGCAGAAAATTCAGGAACGTTACGCAGATGAGCAATCAGAGCGCGACAACGCCATGATGTCCGAGTTGAATACCCTTAAGAAGAAATATGCGGAAGAACTCAAACTCGCCGGAAACAATGAATCAAAACGTGCCGAGCTAAAAGAACAGTATGAAGCCGCATCGGCAGACATCACGGAGAGATATGCCATTCAATCCGCAGATGCAACTGTCAAGATGTTTGAGGAGATGCTTAAAACCGATAACCTGACTGTCGATGAACGAGAACGTATGGAGCGTGAACTCGCAGCTGCGAAAATATCTCTGGCGAAATCGGTTACAGATGCTACCATTGCTGAAATTGAAAAGGCCACTGATGCAGACAATAAGGCCACCGAAAAACGCAAGGCCAATGCCCAACAGTGGTTACAGATAGCCGCTGATTCCCTCAACACCATATCCGAACTCGTTGCCACGGTTTATGACGCCAAGATTACCAAAATCGAGGAAGAACAGGAGGCTAACACCGCTGCCGGAGAGGCGGAACAGGAGAGGATAACCGAACTTGTGGAGAAAAAAGTGATTACTGAAGAGGAGGGCGAGGCTCGAAAGAGGGCGGCCGAAGCCCAGACTGCCAAAAAGAATGAAGAGCTGGAGAAGAAGAAACAGCAGCTCAAACACAAACAGGCAGTGTGGGATAAGGCCAACGGCGTGGCACAGGCTGGAATCGCAACAGCACTCGCCATCATGAACGCGTTGCAGATGGAGCCATTCCCGGTCGGTATTGCTATGGCCGCTATCGCCGGGGCCATGGGTGCCGTGCAAGTTGCCACAATCCTTGCGACACCGATACCCAAGTATGCTAAAGGTACCGACCGACACAAAGGCGGCCCGGCGATTGTCGGTGATGGCGGTGTTCCCGAGTTGGTCATCTTCGGCGGTCAGTCATGGATAACACCCGACACCCCGACAGTTGTAGATCTGCCCGCAGGAGCCATTGTCAAGCCCAATATCGACGGCATAGACAACAACACTCCCGGACTTGTTCCCCTGCCTATGGCCGGTGAAAGCAACGCCACTCCTGTTATCATCAATAACGATTACAGACGGCTTGAAGAGAAAATGGATGCTTTCATTTTCATCATGCGGCGCCACTCCAACCGACAGTACCAAAGCTCAATTGACAACACGTTAAACCGATATATCGCAGACCGTATATGAAAGAGAGACTCGAACAACTGACACTATCGCAATTCGTTGACCTCGTCTGCGGCGATACAAGCGTATTGCTCGGCAACCATGAGATAGGCAATCCGAATAAGCTGGCCGCGGCCACTCGGAGCATAGTGCTGGAATATCGTGCTATCGCCGACCCCGGGGGCACAGGCTCCTATTTCAAGCACGTTGAGGACTGGATTAAAGCCAAGATGAATGTCATAATCTTCACTATGTGCGGCAATCTGGTATCACTCAAACAATACGGCAGAGCGCGTGAGGTGCTTGTGGACTACGGCCTGTCTGCCTCCGGCTGGCCCGACAGCAGGGTGGACGGCACCATTCAGGCAAAACTCGCACAGTCACAGCGTGAACTTCAGGATCTGGAGGCCGAGAACGAGAAAGTCAACGCAGAGCGAGAAAAGATACGCGGCCATTTTGACGCACAGACGGCAACGATGATGGCTCATTTCAAGTTCCAGATAGACCCGGACACCATCAAGGCCACTTTGTATGCCAATCTCGTAGCCCGGCATAACCGTGAAATCAAGGCTCAAATGGCCGCGATGAGAAAAAAATGAGGGTTGACGTGCATTTTTTCTCCGAAAAATTTGCACATGAGCAACGAAATCGTTACCTTTGTGTTGTAATTCTAAAGCACATTGAAATTATGAAAATCTCAGAGTTAACGTGACTCATCTCAAGAGCCGGATGTTATCTTCTGAAACACAAGACAAGGCATGACCTTTGGATTAACCCGGTAACAGGTGAAACATTCCTCATCCCGCGTCACCAATCAGAAGAAGTTCCGAAAGGACTTGAGAAAGCAGCAAAGAAATGGGCAGGGGTTGAATAACCCCTCTCATTTCTCTCTCCGATACTTGGGGATTGATTAATTCAATGTGTTTTAAGATTACATAAATTTTGAATTAAGATGAAGATAAAGGCAATCGTTGAAAGAAATGACAACAACTTTTATGCAATCACTTGCGAAGATGTGATTGCCGGTTGTCATTTTGGCGGCTATGGCTACTCAGCACAGGAAGCCAAAACCGACTTTATGGAGGGAATTAAGGAATCCCTTGAAACTGCGAAAGAAATGGGCAAGGATGTGCCTGTTTCTCCAGAAGAAATTGAGGTTGAGTTCCGCTACGACCTCCCCTCATTCTTCAATTATTTCGACTGGATAAATATATCGGCATTTGCTAAGCAAGCCGGAATCAACGAGTCGAAAATGCGAGCATATAAATCCGGACTTGCCACAGCATCGGAAAATACACTCGCAAAAATCCTATCGACCATTAGAACTATGGGTGCGGCGATGAGTGCCGTTACTTTATAGTTTCGATGTGCTTTAATTACAATTCTCCGGGCGTGTCCTTTTGGGCGCGCCTGGTTTTAAAAAATGGAAATGCAAAAGATTTATGTTAATATAATCAAGTCTGGCGACAACTACGGCTGCTCATGGCATGATAATACAGCCGGGACAGTAGTTGTTACAAGCGATACCATTGAATCATTGAAAGAGAAATTTGATGAATCCTTGAAACTTCATATTGATGGTTGTATCGCGGATGGCGATGAATTGCCTCCCTATCTTGTCAGCAATGACTATGAGATTGAGTTCGAGTATTGATAATCGAAACAACTGCCCGTGAGGGTAGGCTTCATTAAATTAAAGAACCCCGCCGTGTCCTTTGTGGCACGGCTTTTTTTATACCCGACTGAATAAATCGACGGCCCGTTGGTAACTCCTGCAAAACGCAAGAGTTATGAACAATCGCAAATATAACAACGGGCGCAGGCAGACAAGGCTTGACCGTATAGAGAGAAAATGCGACCGCATCATCTCCGAACTGGCTGTTATCCGACAGCAGTTAACATACTGTACTGATGACATAGACGGAGCCATTGAGCGTATGCATAGTAATGCCAGGCGAATGAGAGCCGAGGCGCACAGGAATGCAAGATTTTTACATAAGGTGTTCCATTCCAAAACGCTGGAATGATGAAAATCGAAAGTCTTGTTGTAGAAAACCTGACTTGGCTTAGAAGAAAGGCACACTGGTATTATTCAGATGACTTCGATGCTGACGACCTCGCCAGCGAAACCATAGAGAAAATATTGAGGAGCAAAGACAAGTTTGACTCACGGAAGAGCTTCCGCCCGTGGGCATTTACAGTCATGCACAATACCTACATCACCCAGTATAACCGGCGAAAGTGCGTGCCGTTTACAGGAATGGACGATGACTATTCCTATGCCTCGCCTTTAACAGCCGAACAGGATATGGCAATATCACACATTCTCGCCACAGTCCGGGAATGTGCGAGAAAGTCAGTAGCCATAGAGTGTGTGATACTTTATGCCAAGGGGTACAACTATGATGAGATTTCTAAGATGCTCGGAATACCGAAAGGAACCGTGATGAGTAGAATCAGCAATGGCCGGAAGATGTTGCGTGAGGCTCTCGACGGCTAAAATGTCAGTAAATGTTAAGGTGGTAAAATGGTGGTAATCAGACGTAAAATGGTGGTCATTCTGTTTGTGTCTATCGTAAATAACGGCTAACTTTACAACATAATAAAAAACTACAAGTCAAACCATTAAACCCCTTAATTATGGAAAAGAAGAACAATTTCCGCGTGAGAGTGATGAAGTATGCATGGCAACTCTGGAAAGCCACCAAGCAGACATGGCGCATCTGCATGATAAAAGCGTGGCAGCTCTACCGCCTCGCGAAAGCCATGCGCGAGGGTGTGGTAACATTCTACTACACCAAAGCTGACGGCTCTATCCGCAAGGCCATGGGCACTCTCAAAAATGTGCCCGCCGGTGCCACCCTCGGCGGCAAGAAAGTGACCAAGCCCTCCTACAAGACTATGGCTTACTTCGACACCGAGAAGAACTCTTTCCGCTGTTTCAAAGTCGAGAACCTTATCTGCACAATCTGATGGAGCTGCTACCTACCAATGCTTACCTCATCACTGAAAAGTGTGGGGTAAGCCAAGTGGCCCCCAAGAGCGGCAGAGAGTTCCAGCTTGAAGAGATACAGCGGTATGTCGGCGGCTATATTGAGGTTGTACGGCTCACTGATGATCAGATAATAATTGTCAATGGAGAGGGCAAATTTACCAAAGGGTGCAATCAGATAGCCACGGCGATTGCACATCTGCACCGGGCCATCGGCCAGCGTGACTATATCGCCAGAGATGCCGTTATATGCCCCTCAAAGATGCTCTCATAAAAGTTCAGTTTTGGAGTGAGTTCGGGTGCAAAATGTAATAGCTCAAAGAGTTAGGCGGCATTTTGCGCCTTTTCAAAAAATCGGTTTTTTCGGCATTTGGCTGAACGGGTGTGGTTTTACCTTACTTTTGCAGAAAAGGTAACAGCGATGCGCATAAAATACCGCCTTGTCATAAATGGAGACGCAACGGAACTTCCCGATGACAACATCAAGAATTGGGATGAGGTGAAATGCGTGCTTACACGAAAAAATTATGAGGGGGTGACACGCTCAATAAGCAGCAAGTTCGAGTTTGTGGGCGCGGCCTACGACCTAATACTGGAGCAATGGCTGAAAAGAGGGCTTGACGCCAGTGTGACGGTTGAAATCTCGACGATAAACAACCGATGGGAGTATTCCGAGTTTTTCCGTTGCCCTCTCGATTTCTCCACAATGTCATACACCCCCGAAATATTAAGCATCAGCGGCATAGACCAGACACTGGCCGCGCAGCTTAAAGCCAAGGGGAAAACGACATATGAATTCCCGGTCTCTGAAATAAAAGAAAACGAGCCGCTCGATTACCGGCACATCGACCTTGAATCAACCATGGCATTCAAAATCAACGGCGAGAATGTCAGCGACGTCAACTATGAGACCCAAATCTTAGATATCGTCAACTTGGGCATTACTGAATGTAAGGTAAACAACCGGGACTTATGCCGTTTCGTTTTTCTTCCATGCTTCTATATCGAGGACGGCGACAACTATTCACTGTCAGGCAATGACACCGTGAAACAAACCGTCGACCACGTTTCTGACGGCATCCCTGTATGCCGGGTTCTCAAAGACGTGTCACAGGCCCGCATCAAGTTCAACCTCAAAATCTCTTTGTCCCGGTATTTTCACGAAGGGACAAACGATGACAAAGGATACACCTGGCGGACGCTTGCAACCCCGCAGGTCAGGGTGTCAAGATTATCAGATGGAGCCGAACACATACTCGGCACCATTAATGCCGAATCTGGCCAAACTACAGCCCTGACAGAAACCGTAACATCCGATTTGAAAGAGAACGATTGCATCATCGCGTATTTCGTATTACCTTACCTAAGATGCGAACAGGATCCTTATGTGATGAGATGGGAGAAGTGGGAGCTTGGCGTCTATAAAGACTTGACTCCCGATAAAGGGGAAATTTCATTTTCATCCGCAGAAATCTTCCGCATAACGACACAGACTGCGGCAAGTACGGGCGACAATATCAGGATCGACATCATAAAACCGCAATCCGTGCTCCGGATGCTGCTACGGTCGATGACAGGCCGCGAAGTACCGTGCTCAATAGAACCGTCCGGAACACCAAGGATGGACAATGCCATGCTGATGGCGGCTGAAAGCATCCGAGACATTAACGGTGCGAAGCTATACACGTCCTATGAGAAATTCTGCCAGTGGATGGAAGCTGTATTCGGGTATGTCCCCGTAATACCCACAAACGGAGAATCATTGGTTTTCATGCACCGCAACGGGCTTTTCAACACCAGCCGCACGGTAAGGCTTGATGCCGCTTTGAGCGATATCAGCCTGCATGTTGATTCATCCGCGTTGTATTCATCGGTAAAAGCCGGTTATGACAAACAGGAGTATTCGCAGGCTAACGGGCGGTATGAGTTCCGTTTTTCCGCAGAATACACCACCGGAATCATCCTGTCTGACAAGCGTCTCGAACTCATAAGCCCCTACCGTGCCGACAGCTATGGCATAGAGTTTATGATATTGGAACGCGGTGATAAGACCTCAGACACACGCAGCGATAAGGATGTGTTTTTTGTCTGCGCAAAGAAGAACCCAGTGGCAAAATCATATGAATTTGTCAGAGACGGGTATAAAATCAACGGCGTCGTTTCTCCTGAAACGATGTATAACAGCATGTACTCGCCAATGTCCATGATACACGCAAACGCACGGTATATAGGTTCTTTCGCCGATATGCTGTCATTCACTTCATCTAATGGAAATACGGATGTGACCATAAACGGCATAAGCATCACCGACGATATAGAACTTCCCGGCAGCCTTTTCCAGCTGTTGGAAGCATCAGTGTCAACCCCCGGGGCCGGACTGCTGGCGATGAATCCCGATGCGGAGTATATATTCCAAAGCAACGGCATGTCATATACAGGAATCCTGCGGGAGCTTAGGTGCAGCCTCGCCAAAAACGAGCCAGAAACATATAAACTGATTATAACATCAATAACGCCATGCTGATCTCGCCGTTCTCGCCCCTGTTTTTCCGGCCTATAAAATCATACGGCATCGGATGCCCCTACATTCAGACGTTTGCCACGTCTGACAGGATTCTCATTGAACTCATCGGGGAGAAGGATTGGCACGGGCAAGCGACCGTATATGCGGAACCGTCTCACGAACCTTTGTTTGTCATCCAGTTCAACACATGGGAAATCAACAGAACCACTATGCTCCGCTTCACCGTACTTGCCCTTACACCCGGAACATATTCTGTCGGCATAAGCGGGATAGGTGTGTCAGAGACTTTCAAAGTCACAAATTCAGAACTTGAACTTGCCACCACAACTTTGATCCAGTACTCGATGAAAGACAATAAATCGCGCATGGACGGTGTGTTTTTTATCGACGGGATGCAGAGGTTCTTCGATTTCCGGGTTCCTGGCGGCTTTAAAGATTCAAACTGGACATTCTCAGTTGATAACGAGCAGTTCGTCACGGCTGATTCCGACATCATCGAATTGTATGCCAAAGAATCCACCCAGCAGAAATTCACATTAGGCAACTCAATGGGATGCCCCATATGGTTCGGGGAAATGCTCAACCGCATCCTATGCTGTAGTTTCGTCTATTTCGATGGAATCCGTTATTGCCGGAAGGATTCAAGCGTGCCTGAGGTGACTTTGCTTCAGGACGGCATCAACAGTTTCGTTTTCAATCAAAGTCTCCAGAAAGTCGTGAATATTGATCCCGCCATTAACCTGAGCCATCAGATAGCGATGCGCAGAACCTCCGACACATACAGGCTGGCGATTCCCGATATTAACCGCATAGCAGAATAGACCATGGTATTACAAGAAGATGAACTACAGGAAATCGTCAATACGGTGCTTTCAGCCGTCCGGACAAATTCACGGACTATCGACCAGCTTACTCCTACGTCAACCCCGTTGAATGGCGACTGCATAGAACTCAGCGGAGGTA
The DNA here is from genome assembly GCA_910575545.1 of Bacteroidales bacterium. Lineage (GTDB taxonomy): Bacteria > Bacteroidota > Bacteroidia > Bacteroidales > Muribaculaceae > UBA7173. The sequence goes on along the minus strand of CAJTFH010000003.1, from coordinate 23,721 downwards.
GGAAGATTGCCTACCTCACGCTTGAAAGTCATATTGCCCAAGCTGTAAACCACAAGTCGATACCGGTAGAAGAGTTGGACAACATGGGCTATTCAGACGCCGATGCTTTTTTTAAGGCCATGCTGGAACCGCATCACACACGATACACGGTCACAAGCGGCCACTTAGGTGCAGTGCGCAATGTCGGGTTACTTGAAATGTTCTCAACACCCGGGTACTGCACGATAACACAGATTTTCGTAACCAATCCTATATTGCGCGACGGAGGGGTTTTCTACAGCGACCATTCGGACTGGGACGCGCATGTTTATGTCAGGCATTTCAATATTTCGGCATCAGGGACGGGGTCTCCCCCGGTCTCACGTGGGCAATGGACGCCATGGAATGATTTTTTCCCGGCAGACGAAATAACCCCCTCCGACATCGACACATGGTTTGATAACATCGCCGGTTCCGGCAAAGATTCATAAACACATAAAACCGACATAACAATGGCAAAGAAATTCATGGGCGAGGCGGCCGCAAAGGCGATACTCGCGAAAATCAAACAGACGAACAGCGTAGTGGGCGAGCTTCCCACAACCGACGAAGTTGCCGAAATGATCAAGGCCAAGGTCGGCAACGGCAAAGGGGTGCCAAACGGCGTGGCTTCGCTCGACGCAAACATGAAAATCCCGACCTCCCAGCTGCCCTCTTTCGTCGACGACGTGCTGGAGTTCGCCGGATTCCTGTCGACCAAGCCGGCCATATCGACGACATCAACCACCCTGAGCGGGGAAGTGTATTACTGCTCCCCGACCAAGAAGTTCATCATAAAAGTGGGCACGACCTACTATGCCAACTGGGGCGGGGCTTCATCCTGGGGAGAAGTGACCGACCAGGATCCTATCAACGGCTATCCCCCGCAAAAAGGCAAGATATACGTCGATACCACCACCAACAAGTGCTATCGCTGGAGCGGGTCGGCGCTGGTCGAACTCCCGAAATCTCTCGTCATCGGCACAACCGCAGGCACAGCTTACGATGGAGGGGCGGGCGCTACGCTGCGCTCGGAGGTCACGGAACTCAACACATTCAAAAACTCCAAAAATGCCGTCAACGGCCTCTGCCCGCTCAACTCCGATAAAAAAGTACCCGACGCCAACCTGAACATATCCGAGATCACCGCTGCGGAAGTTGACACATGGTTTGCCTCGGTCGCGGCTGCATCTGAAGAATAACCGCTAATCCATATCACAGATGGCAAAGAAATTCATAGGGTTCGATGCCCTCAAACGCGCTGTCACGCTGGTGCTGGAAGCCCTTCAGGCGGAAATAACCTCGGCGGAGGATAAAATGGCACATTGTTGCGGACGCAACCTGCTGAAGAAGTCGGCGGTATCCCACGTTAACGCCAACTACGAAATAGCAAATTACGACCTGGCCGACGATTTGCAGGAGGGTGAGACAGTGACGCTCACCCTCTACGGGTCGCTCGGTTCAGACCGCACCCGCTTTCAGGCTTTCAACTCCGGCGGTTATGCAGCCCTCAGCCGCTTGGCCGAGTTCAAAGCCGACGGTTACGGGCGCATGGTGTCGAAGACAACGTTCAAATGGACTAAGAAGGTAAGCTCCGGCCAGCCCACCCCCTCCAATAAGTACCTGCGCATCTACCAGATGCCAAACACCGGCACAAGCAAATCCACCATCACCAAGGCCAAGTTCGAGCGCGGCGGCATATCGACCGACTGGTGCCCCGCCTTTGAGGACTTTCAGCCGGTGATATGATTAATATCCTACCAATGAAAACAACGGATTTATTGACAATAATAGGTGGCGTCGGCGGTATCGAAGACTTGATACAAGTAGCCCGTTGGCGGTTCTCTCGGAAATAAATGGGATTGATTGTAGCGACACCGCCGCTGATATTGTCGGCTCCATTGTCGGTTCTATTATTGGATAGTTGTTCTCGCTTATCAATCATTAACATAATATAGACATGAATAATTTATCCGAAATCCTCCGCTGGGTATTCACGGCCATTGGTGCTATTGTCGCAATCATTGAGCCAACATTCCCATATCTTTTCATCTGCACCATTATGATTCTGGCTGACTGTTACACAGCATGGTCATTATCCAAGAGGGCGCGGAAATCGCATCCCGACAAGGTCAGCAAAGATGGCAAAAAGTTCAAGAGTCACAACTTTGGAAGAGTCATCGTTACTCTGCTGAAAGCCTATGCACTCATCATTATGGCTTTCTTGATTCAGAAACATATCACTGACGGCCTGCCTATAGACCTTACCAAAGTGGCGGCTGGCGCAATCTGCTTCTGGCAACTCTGGTCCATTCTTGAAAACGAGTCAAGTTGTAATGGCGCAAAGTGGGCGAAACTTCTTCAGCGTATTGTTGTCGATAAGACCGAGCGGCACTTTGACATAGACCTGTCAGAAATAAAACCTAAAAACGAATAATATGACTACAATCAAAAAAGGAATTAACGGAGCTGATGTGAAGACGCTCCAGCAGGCTTTGAACAAAGTGGGTAACTACGGACTTCGTGAGGATGGCATATTCGGCCTTAAGACAGAAGTTGCCCTAAAAGACTATCAGAAGAAATACGGACTGACTCCCGACGGGATAGCCGGGGCCAAGACATGGAGCAAGCTGGGTTATTCCACGTCGGAAGTAGCCAAGCCCCGCCGTATCGAAGAGATTATTCTCCACTGCACCGCTACAAAAGATGGCGTTGATTACACAAGCAATTCAATCAACGCTGCACACAAGGCCCGGAAGTTTTCGACTTACGTTGACCCCAAAAACGGAGAGGTGAAATACATCGGCTACCATTTCTATATACGCCTTGATGGAACGATAGAAGAGTGTCGGCCTATCAACGTGCGCGGATGCCATGCTGTAAACCACAATGCAAACTCCATCGGCATCTGCTATGCAGGCGGCCTTGACAAGACAGACACCAACGGAACAAAGATTAAGGACACACGGACGACTGCTCAAAAGGAAGCTATCCTTACACTCTGCAAACGACTCCTAACCGAGTACCCGACCATCAAGCGCATCATAGGCCACCGCGATACCTCTCCAGACCTCAATGGTAATGGAGTGATTGAACCGTTTGAGTTCATCAAAGGGTGTCCGTGCTTTGACGCGATTACCGAATACAAACATCTTATCAAAGGATAAGCCGATGAAGAACCTTGTAATAATAGTGGCGGCTCTCATGCTCTCCGGATGCCACTCATCTAAACAGATGTTACCCTCAACGCCCATCATTGTCAACAATACGGATAGCGTAAAGACTGAATATATTGAGACTGTCAGGATTGACACTGTAATAGTTGAGATTCCGGTGCCGAAAGAGTCCGCAAAACAAGTAGTGCCAGACAGCACAAGCCATCTTGAAACATCGCTTGCCGAGTCCGACGCCTGGTTAAATCCGGATGGAACTCTCGGCCATTCAATCAAGAATAAGGAGCAGAATCTTAAAGCGGATGTTATGGTGCCTGTAAAGGATACTCAGACAAACAATTCAGAGGTGAGCGTGAGAGAGATGCCTGTTCCGTACCCTAAGCCTGTGTATATCGAGCGTAATTTTACCAAATGGGAAAAGATTCGGCTTGAGGCGTTCTGGTATCTTGTCGGCGTGTCGTTAATAAGCACAATATACATTTTCCGCAAACCAATACTTACTACTTTACGCAAGATTTTAAGGTTGTAAATTGACATCTACTGATTACAAGAATAGCCACGTTGGGAAACGCGGCTATTTTATTTTTCTTCGAGTGAATATTTGGGAAAAGTGTTTGTAATCCTATTTTGGAACGCCTCTGATGATGTAAGTGATGATGTGTGGGCGTTCCGCCGGGCTGTCGTGATGGCAGCCCTTTGTCATACGTCCATTCCGAGAGAAAGACCGAATCTGTCAAGTATGCTCTCTATCTCGTTGGCAGCCTTCTCGCCAAGTCTGTTAACCTTGAAAATGTCATCACGCGTCATTCGCACCAGATCCCGAACACGCCTCACACCGGCGCCGTCAAGAGGGATAGCAATCCTCATGGGAATGTCAAAGTCAGTAATTGATGCCGAGAGTAGCTGCTCCATATGTAGTCGCATCTCATCGTATTTATCAAACGGGGCTTCAGGTTCTGATGTGATATACATCTTGGATAAAAATTAGAACAGAATAAAAAAGAGAGGGGAACCACCCCCTCTCACAAGTCAAACCAATAAGCCACCTAAAATGAGAGGACTTATTGTTAATGCAAAGATAGTACATTATTTCAAATTATCCAACACTCGCCTAACTGCATTTGTCGCCATATCCGGTGTAACAATTATATATGTGTAAAGAGTATTACCGCCACGGTTAAGTTTATGACCCAAAATATAATCTATGATTCCGGTGCTGATCCCCAATTGGAATGCATGTTGGGCAAAGCTCTTACGGGCTGAATAATACACCAGCTGCGGCAATCCTGACGCCTTACGCAACGCGCCTATCCCTTGTGCAAAATAATAATGCATATTATTCTGACGTTGGTATGACGTTCCAAAGTATCCATCAGAAGTGACAAGACGGTCTATAATCGGCCATGCTTCGTCGGGGATCCCAAACTCGACATATTTATTAACTTTCCTCTGCCCTTCCGTTTTAGTGCGCCTGTATTTGAGCATTTTAGTTTGACGACACGCGGCAAAATCCACCTTAAGCAGGTCAACCATGTTTATGCCTCCGAGGTAATATGAAAGGATGATATAATCCCTGATGGTAGATGCCATACCTTTGGGTAATTCCAAGTCACGCAATCTGATTATTTCATCAGTAGAAAGCCATGATTCCCTGACCATAATCTCCGGTGGTCTGTAGCCGGAAAATGGTGAGATATCGCATTGTATATAGCCGAGCTTGTGCGCATAGGTGAACAATTTTGAGACTAATGACACTTTACTTGCTATTGTCGCCGGCTTATTCTTCCTTTGTCTCAGATATGCGTCATATCGCATTATATCTCTCAACGACAATCTTTGCAGATTGAAGTCGGCCCCCAAAAAATCGGTTGCGGACTTAATCAACTGCATTGAAAGTTCTTTGGAGGCCGGTTTCATTGAAGATACTTCCATGTATTCCGCGAACACCACTGATAGCGTCGGGTTATCTTCAATCCCATGTGTCCGTAGTTTGAGGGCAAGTTCGCTGCATGTAAGGGCATGGGCATACTCAATATCAGCGATGCGTCCATGCAGGTCAGATACAATCCGCTTCAAATTCAGATTCAACATCCGAGCGTCTTTACGTCCGACCACGACACCTTCTGCAAGTTCATCAGCAGAATCGATGAATATGCCCGATTTTATGTAACGGGTAGTTCCGTTATGAGCCAAAGCGAGCATGATTTCGAGTTTTCCGTCTTTCTTCTTTCTATTAGCCAATATCCTTGGCGTGATTTTAGGCATAAGGCGACTATATTAAGCACTGATGTATCGGAAATTCTTGATTACACATCCGTCATCCGGTCGTTTTTCAGACAACGTTTAAGACAATTTAACGCAAAAAACGCCTTAAAAACGGGTCGTTTTCGACTTTTCGGACAACGGAAAAAGCTCAAATCTGAGCTTATTTTCACGAAATCTCGTTCTCAGTGCGCAGATTCATCGTCTTATATTACCAACGTAACCATTTATTATTCACCCTGATACACAAGAAAAGAGAGGGGCTCTCACGAGTGCCTCTCTCTCCATTCATCACATTATGCTTACAATTAAGTGCTCTTGTAATCATATCTTCGTGGGTGTTGCATCCCTACAATTTAGTGGCAAATAACGGGGGCAACATCCTCTATATTCTAAAATGCGTAGATTAAAACCTATTTTATACTGCATACGTATTTAGATATTAATCTGAATTTAAACGTCTATACGTTAACGAACAGATGCTTAATAACGGCCCTGAACGATAGGCCAGTCGATAATATCCCACAAACGTTCAAGGGCATCTTTACGGCGGTTCTGATAATCAAGGTAGTAGGCATGTTCCCATACGTCGAAGGTCAGAATGGGGGTCAGGCCTTTAGTCAACGGAGAACCGGCATTTGATTCCTGGGTTATGAATAGTTTGCCGTCGTTGTCGCGCGACAACCATACCCATCCTGAACCGAACAGCTTGACCCCCGCATCAACGAATTCCCGTTTGAAATTCTCGAATGAACCGAAATCGCGATCTATTGCATGACGCAACTCGCCGTCGGGCTCCCCGCCCCCGTCGGGTGAAAATGAGAAGAAGTAGAATATATGATTCCAGGCCTGGGATGCATTGTTGAAAAGTGCACCTTTAGCATCACGTATTACTTCTTCCAACGGCAGGTCGGCAAACTCCGTCCCCTCAATCAGGTTGTTGAGATTGTCGATATAGGCCTTTTCATGTTTGCCGTAATGGAATTCAACGGTCTGTTTGCTGATTGCTGGCTCAAGCGCATTATTAGCATACGGAAGATCGGGCTGAGTGTATTTCATTTCTGTAGTGTTTTGTTATTGAATTATTGATTACTATTCAAATGGATTTGAATCTCGGAACGAGATGAAAACCCTACATACGAAACACCCGGAACGCTTAAAGTGTTCGCGTTCCGGGTGAATATTTTTGTTGTATCTTATACTTGGGTATGCCGGTCAGAATTTATATCCGAGAGTCAGCACCAGATGGTTTGAATTAGTGGTCACTTTTGCTTGTGGGCCGTCGTACCAATATTCGTCATAATCCTTAAATGATGTAAAACCATGCCATTCTGAAGTGAGATGCTTATATGCATATGCCAGGTCGGCGTAGAACCCACCTATACGATATCCCAACCCTGCGGTTATATAGCTGGTTGCATTATTTAGCGTATATGAAGGGTTACACCCAGAGGTGTATACTTCAAGGTTATTGTTCTGCACATCATCTTTCACCGCCGACGAGGAGTAGCTATAACCCGCACGTATACTGAACCTTGGTGTCACACGGAATTCCGCACCTAACCTCAACGTGTTGGTCGATTGGAAATAGGCATGGATGTCCTCGTTGAAAAAGTCGAAATCGCCATAGCTATCCGATGTTTTCATGTCGCGGTAAGCCTGATATTCGTAATCGGCACTGAGAATTCCTCGTCCACCAATAACACCGGCCACACCAACCATCATGCGCCACGGGGATTTCAGATTCCAGTTATAATCGGCAACGTCAGTGTACTCGTCTGCCTTGCATCCATTAGAAGCTCCAAACGACAAATCTGCCTGATATGTAGTTCTGAGAGAATAATATGTTGGAGAATGGATTGCGAATCCTATGCGTAATTCATTGATTGGCTTATAAATCAATCCGAACTTAACGTTAACACCTGTTCCGGTGATTTTACGGTAATTAGCGAGTTCGAAGTCGCAATTGCCCTCTTCTATACCGGTATTATCAAGCCGTGGAATATTTGCCCCCCTTAGCGATTCATCATAATAAGTCTGCTGTTCAAAACTCAAATCAGTGATTCCGATACCTAGGCCCCAATAAACCACGTTGGCAAGGTTACCTCCGAAGTTCAGGGAATACTCATCAACATAACCTTTCTCGCTAACCGAAAAACCGGCAGTGCCGACGGTCGGCTTTATTATCCCGTCAAGAGTGCCGTATTCAAACAATCCTTCATAGCTATTGGTAGGTAGATATTCAGGATTATCTGCATTGACAGGCCTGTTAGGGTTAAAATCAGGATTTATCGTATATAACGGATTGACTATCCCCCCCGAATACGACAGAATACTAAGCCAGTTTATATCCGTATCACGATATGGGTTGTAATCTTGTGATTCATTAAAATCCATATCCCATGGATCCACCCCATCGGTAATATATGCAACATAATTTGACAACGAGGTATTCAATGCAGCCCCGCTGCCACGGTAATGGCGCTCAAAAGAATTCCGACGGCCATATGATACTCCCCATGAGAATGTCTGCATAACAGGATTCCCGATATTGAACGTTCCTATATAACCGAAATTATTAACATCTGCATGGGTGTTGCTCCATGATTGCGCACCTGAGATACCTGATGTTTTGGAATTCATCATATTTATGTCGAGAGTCAGCCCGACATCACTTCCTCGATAGACGCCTATTCCAGCCGGATTCTGGTTGAGTGTGGAAATATCTCCACCAAGTGCCGTAAACGCTCCAGCCATCGACATGAATCGGGCAGTTCCCCGAAGCTCACCCTGCGACAGAGTATATGCATCGATGCTGCTTTGGGCAACTGCCGCCATGGATGCGAGCATCATTGCAGGTACCAATATTGACTTTTTCATAATCTGAAATCCCATAAATTCTGTGTTGAACAAATCGAGCCTGATAGTGTGCGGCTTAATTCTACGACCGCAATACCATCCCATATCAACGTCCGCGGTGTCCTCCGCTGCTGCCGCGCGATGAGCCTCCTCCTGAGAACCCTCCGCCACGCGAGCCCGACGATGAACCGATAGAGCCGCTTCTTCCACGGCTTGGATTATAACTGCCGGAATTATAACTGTTGCTGCGGTTCGGCGAGCTGTTGTTATAACGCTGGGTATTGGTATTTTGGTTCACACCACTCTGACGATTGATATATCCGCCACGACCACGATGGGCGCCTGATGAAGAGCCGGTGCCTGCATTACCAGATGTATTCGGTCGGCCAATAGGCTGCCGGTAACCCGGACGCGAACCTGATGCCGCCCCGTTTATATTTCCGGAATTGACCGTGCCTGATGCGGAAGGGCGACGTCCACGGCTGTTGCCTATCGACCCACGGTTGCCGCCCACAGCACCGTTGCGGTAGGTATTATTGCGGTAAGTTCCGGAGGATGTATGTGGACGGTTAGGTGCATAGGCTCCTGAAGAGGTGTAATGAGGTCTGCCTGAGCCACCCCATACCGGGCCACCCCATCCCCACGACGGCCCCCACCCCCAGGAGGGACCCCAGCTCCATGATGGGCCCCATGCCGGCCCCCATGCCCAAGAAGGCCCCCAGCCCCATGACCACGACGGGCCGGTCCAGCCCCATCCCCAGAACGGATCGTAATATCCCCATGAATTCCAATACCATGGACTGTTCCACGAATTATAATAGGGATAACCGCCCACAAGGTTGATAGTAACATTTGATGTCGGCTGCTGGTATCCGTATGTATCATATCCATCTGCATAATCGCCGGTGTTCTCAACATATGCGTCTTTGGCCGTTTGGGATCCGTGAAACCTGGCAAGATTGCGGGTATTAGACATTTCCTCAAACTGCTGCAAAGTTATTGAGTCAACCTGCTCTGATGCCGCAGATTGAGTGCGGCGGTTATACTCATCAACATCGCGGGTCGATGTTCCGGCCACATTATAGCTGTCGGCCGACTGATATTCACCTACATTATTCCAGGGCACATATGAAGCCCCGTCATAATAATATTGCGAAGCCGGCTCTGCAGAATAACGCGACTCGTTATTTTTTGCCTTCTGAGGCCTTTTTGTTTCTTTCTTAGCCTTGGAGGCATCATAGTAAATGTCATCATCGTAATAATCCTGAGCCATAAGAGCCGAAGCTCCTACAAGCAAGGATATCGACAAAGCCGAAAGCCTGAAGAATAAAAATTTAACTGCCATGACAAATGTCTCCTATTAGTTTCTGTTTAAAATCCGGTGACCACTGGAATGCACTTCACCATTTTCCGGATTAATTTTAATATTAGACCCGAAAAACGCCCATTAGTTTAATACGGGGCAAATGACGGCATACTCTACAGAGAACCCAACCGGGTAATTTTCACAAAAATAACAATCTTAATGGAATAACCGTTCCGCAATATTACTAAAAAATCAAAAACCGACCATCCGACGCCCTTTGCAGCTGTCGAATGGTCGGTCTATTACGGTTAATCACGGGCTACACGCTAAGCCATGCACAATCTATTGATTGCCATGATGCCCACCGTTGCCACAGATTATTTGTCGTTATAAACAGCCGGTTTCATATCGTAGGCCGTCATTGCAATTGTAAAGCCCCAATAGATGAATGCCAAAGCGGTCAGGAAGCTGACCATCATCATATTCTGAACCCAACCTGCTTCAAGGAAGAAGAATCCGATGATAAGCAACAAGATGCCGTTGATTAAATACATCCACCAGTAGCGGTGGCTACGGGTTGTTACAGATGAAATAATCGACGCGATACCCCAGAAAATGAATATTATGGCAAGGAAATAGGGGAATACCATTTCAGAGAGGATGATTGAACGCACAAGCATGAAGCCTATGAACATGTCAATGACACCTCCGGCAAGCCACCATCCCCATCCCCTGGGACGGTTAACACCCGCCGACACGCAAACCTGCACAATTCCGGCAAGCACAAGCAACCACCCGAAAATCTGCGACGCAACAGCATAACCGGCCTCAGGCCAGAACCAATATGCGAAGCCACCGAGCACCAATAGAATCCCTACAAGCAGGATAACCCACCAATAACGGGTCTGTCCCCAAAAATTAAACGCTTTCATAGTCTCAAAATAGTTAATAGTTATATATGTGAAATTTATTTATCGTTTTGATACTATAACACCGACCCTCGACAAATAGTTGCCGGAACCCGTTCATATCTTTCATCAAATTTTAAGAGTTTTTCAGGTCTCCTGCGATGTAGCATATCATAATCGTAAATCACAATATATTCCATATTCCCGCCCTATGAAAACAACTGATAAGAAACATGACAACCAGCAAAGGCTCTACGCCCCGTCTAACAGCCTGTTTTATTACCTATCTTCTTACCTATGAAGAGGCTGCCCATGCATTTTCCTCGTATTAACCAGATATAGTAACCCGTAAGCGGCAAGCTGGCGCCAAGCAATGCCCCGAGAAACCACAGAATCCGGGTAATTATGCCGCCAAGACTGCCTGTATGGATTGAATAGATCCAGCCACGCAATTTGTCGGCAGGAGCAGAATCGACATATTTCATGACGGGTGTAATCTCGCCTGAACGACGGTTGAACCCGTAACGGTCGGCTGACCGGCTGTTACCGGCTGTGCCAAGCGTCACATTTGCGGTTTCATTTCCGACAGTTATTTGTGCGGCACCTGGATTTTGGGCTTTCAGCTCATTATATATCTGCTGCCAACGGCTGAACTCTGAACGCCAGTTGCCCTCACCGCGATGTTCACTGAAATCTCTTCCGTGACGATTATTACCGTCATCTCCTCGTCGGACACTGTCATGAGTGCCCCCCTCCGATTTATCTTTATGATGGTCTTTTTCCGCGATATTGAAATTCCGGGGAGTATGTTCCACTCCACAAACGGCATAGAAAAATGTACGATACCAGTTGAAAGACCATGTCAACCCGGTCAATGACATCGCCAACAGCAATATCAACGCATACATTCCTCCGGCCACATGAAAACCTTTCCAAAGTCCGCGCCAGCCGTCTTTGAACGAAATGGACAGACTATGGGCTAAATTTCTCTTTGCACGTGGATACCAGACCACCACACCGGTAACCAATGCGATTACAAATACCAATGTAGATACGCCTACGAGCAATTTCCCGACTTTCAGCCCCCCTCCGTGAGGATTACCACTGTCCAAAAGCCATCGGTGAAGCCTGAACATTGCAGAGAAGAATCCAATCCGTTCATATTTACCAGTGATTTTGCCGGAATACTGGTCGATGAAAAGTGATGCCCTACGAGGTTTCGACAGGCTGACCTGATATGTTCGGTCTTTATCATCAAAGACGGTGACACCGGTTATGGAAACCGAATCAGGCAATGTAGCCTTCACGGTTTCCATAAGCTCTTTCATGTCAATAGGCTCACCTTCAGCAGAAGTGACATAATATATATCGCCTTTCAGGCCTCTTGTTATTTCCGGCTCGAACACGAGCATGGCTCCGGAAAAGCAGATAAGGGTTATTATGACACCGAATGGCACAGAGAGCCAGAGATGGATTTTACGAAAGATTCTCATAACCTATGCTATTTTGCAGGTTCAAGATAACCGAATCCGGTAATGTCTGTAGCTTTATCTATCGTCAGACCTTTCACAGCCTGCGCTGTTGCGACATTTATTACGTAGATTGCAGGATATCCGTCAGTAATGTTTATAGAGATATATACTTTACCATTTTTTGCATATGCAGTTTTACCTATGGAAGATATATTAGATGGCAGACCACTCACAAAGGTCAGTTTCTTTGCTTCCGCATCAAATATGGCGAGATCTGTGGCGGCGAAGCCTTTTTCAGAAAACGGACGATCATACATCAGCATCAGAAAACTGCTCTCTCCGGCAGGCCAACAGCGCATAAAAGACCTCCCTTCGGATTGTTCCTCAATATTACAATAATATGAATCGAACTGCGACGAACCGGCAGGGATGCGGCAAACCCCTGCGGGCAAAACCGTTTTTTGTCGTGAATCGGTCATAGTTTTGGCGTAGGACGGCGAAAACACATAGATATCCCCGTTGTCGGCTGCCCAGATTGTCTGATAATATTGTGATTTGAAACGCCCGCACGGATAACTGATCCTATCGGTTTTTGCAAATGTAGGATTGGTCAGAGTATTGTCATTGAAGATAGCCACCCAACATTCATTAGGATACTGTGTCCATTGGAGTTCGCCTTTCTTATAGCTGCTGCTGTTGCTGCCTCCGTCGGAAGTTTTTACAAGGTCTTCATTGCCCGGGCAGATCCATTTCCCGTTTTCGATAGCTGCACCATACTGGCTCAATCCCATAGGGATTGCACCTGACAAGATTTGGGTTCCTCTCTTCTCAATACCAGCGAGAGTTACGTATTCTCCATTGCCGAGATAATTTTCAACTGAATATATGCCGGTTGATGTATCATTTCGTCTTGATGTCTCCGCATCCACATCAAGATAAGAGACGAGCAACGTCTTGGGCAGATATCCTCTCTCATCGGCCTGAGTGGAGAGCCCATTGCCGGTGGAAGTAGTGATAATCTCGTTGTTGTATATGCCGTATGAGGTGAAACGGCTTATCATATACTCCATATCGCGAGGAGTTATTGAACCGCCTGAATTAATGAAATAGCTTCGTGTGGTGCCGGCGTTTCCTTGATTATAAGTAAGTGCGTAGAGGTAGTTGTCTGGGTGGAATACCCATTGGCTCGCACCATCGTTGAGCAATCCTATATTGCTACCTACAGAGATATTCCCATCGTCGAGCGACTCTGCCGTAAGCAATATGTTGGTCGTTCCCTTCGAATCTGTCACGGTTGTGGCAATTACAAACTTCCCTGTCGTTTCTTCCAGATTATGTCCATCGCCTGGTTCGTCGTTGTCGGAGCATCCCGATAATACCATTGCCGGAAATGCGAGCGCACTCATGGCACGCATGAAAAGATAGTTCTTCATTCTATATCTTATATTATTACGATTAGTTCCCAAAATAAATTCTCACCTTGCCATAAAAAGCCCGTCCGGCTTTCTGAAGGCTGAAATTGTCGTAGAGCCTTGAATCGGTAAGATTGCGACATTCTAATGACAAATTGTAACGTCCGCGCTTGATTCCATAACTTATAGTGATATTATGGGCGAACTGGTCAGGCACCATATAGTCATCGCTGTTATCTCCAAGATTTGATGAATAATAGCAGAAACTATGCGTGTATTGGTTGTCGTAGGTCAAAGTGAGAGTATTGTCCTTGTTGCCGAGTCCTACCCAGTAAAAATTCACATCTGAATCGGCGAACATATATGGCTGGTTAGGCATACGCTCCCTGTATGATACGTTAGAGACCATGCTGTTCATTGCCGTCAGCATATTGTCGCGGATATTCATTTGTGTAAAGTTGCCACCTATACTCAACCATTTGGAAAAGCTGTATCTCGCCGATACACTGAATCCATCGGTCTTGACTTTACCATAGTTCACATACGATGCTGCGAACTTACCACCACTTAGCGACATGATGTTGCGTTGGATATAGTCGCGGGTATCACGATAAATAAACCCGGCTTCGACGTATAATATGTTGCTTCCGAAAATTGCATTGTAGCTGAGATTGAGGTTGACATTATGACTGGATTCAGGTTTGAGTGCCATATCGCCCATCTCCAAATCTTCATCGCCGAACATTTCCTCAATCGTTGGCATACGCAATGCCTTTTCGTATGACATCTTCAACTGGAATCCCAATGGCATGAAAAATGTTCCCGCCGCACCATAGCCCCAGTAATTGACAGACCGTGAAGTCCGTTCATAATTATCCTGCGCTGAGGATGTCGCAATAGAGCCGGAAACGTATTGGTTATAATGCTTGCCAAAAACGGTGAGGTTCAGTTTTGTATTCGGCATATAACGGTAAGACATACCGACTATGTTCTTGCTTGTCACTTTCGGAATTTCATCCCTTGTTGTCGGGAAGGTCAGCAGATTTTCGTTTGACCTGCGGAATGAATTGAACACATCGTTAAGTGTGAACACATGGTTTTGTCCGAGCCTGTAGTTGGCAGTGAAGGCAGCTGACCAGTTGTTGTTATCCGCCTTGGCATTTTGATATGCCTGTTCTCCGGGAGAATTAAGCCTGTCAGTTTCTCCTCTCCAGTTATATTTTACAGATGCTGTATCGACATTCACCGTCACATTCCTATTGTAGCTGGCATTGAATGAAAGATCAAGCCCCCTGACAAACAGGTTACGTTTGAAATATTCGACAGAGGGCATCAGATTATGACCGTGACGGTGTTTACGGCCATATACTATCTCCTGACGCACACCGGTCTGTATTTCCTTATACATGTGGGAGTATGTGAATCCCACCAACATTCGGTCTGCCCACGGCTTATTTGCAAATCCAAGTTTGGCAACAACCGCCTCGTTATGGTATGTGTCATTGAAGCGGCGTACATGTTCTTTTTTCTTGCGGTTTATAGCCCCGGTAACAAAATCCTCTACCGGTGAATCAATCCAGTAGTCGTTGTCGGAATAATTCTGAAAGGCATTTATCTCGTATTTGAACCCGTTTTGCAAAGCCTGGCCTACATTGACATAAGATTTATGCGTATTGAACGAGCCGTATGAATATGAGGCATCAACAAACCATTGCCGTCTGCGCTTCGGGGTAACGATGTTGATTATGCCGCCTATTGCGTCTGTTCCGAAACCCACGGGAACGACCCCGCGGTAAACCTCTATGCGCTCGGCAAAGTTGACAGGGATATTGTTAAGCCCGAAAGAACCGCCCACACCCTCCTGCGGAACCCCGTCAATAAAGACCTTGATATGTTTCCCGCTGAAGCCATCCATAGTGACAGCCATATCGGAGCCGACACCGCCACTTTCCCTTATCTTCATTCCCGGAGCTTTGCCGAGGGCATCACTGAGGGTCTTTGTGGTATTGACCAAATCCTGCGTATTCACCGCAACGGCGTTATATGCCGAATTTTTCACTTTGCTGACCTGACTGCCCACTACTATCACCTCAGCCAGCTGCGTTGACGATTTCAATTTGACATTCAGCTTAATCCTGCCATCAGCCGGGATTTCAACCTTGTGTTCCGATTTCTCAAATCCAACGGAAGAAAACACCATTGTGTAATTACCTGCCGGGGCTTTCAGGTGGTATAATCCCCGCTCATTGGTAAAACAGGAATATTCCGTACCTTTCAGGAATATGGTGGCATAGTCTATCGCTTCCCCGTAAGCAGATAGCACTTTGCCTGAAATCATACCCATAGGCGACATTGCCGAAGTTAGGATGGGAAGCGTATGGAACAATACAACTAAAACATAAAAACGGAATCTTTCACACATATCTGCAATCTTTTTCATTCCTATTTGAAATCGATTGCAAAATTACCTCGCCTTTAATAAGCCCGCAATTCCCAAAAGTCGGATTTATTTATTGGCCACAGGCATACCATTTATAGGAGGGTATATAACGAAAACGAGGGCATCCCGATATTGGTATACCCTCGCTGAAGGAATTATTTTATGACTTACTTTAATTCTATCTCCTTAGGATTCACAATCCCATGAAGTATGGCATAAATTGTTAGCGCCGCCGTGGAATGGATGTTTAGCTTGGCACTGATGTTTTTACGATAAGTTGTTATTGTATGGAATGAAAGAGAAAGTCTATCGGCAATTTCTTTATTGGCCAAGCCATGAGCGACCAGACGTATTATGTCTTTCTCCCTTTGGGTCAATTCATAATTACCTGATGGGCGCTCCTGTTGATTTCTATTTGTCGTATAAACATCTTTCTCAAGAGCTTCCACAGAAGGTACCAGGATTAGATTCTCAATCTCACAATGGGAAACCAGATCTTCACCACATGCCGACAGGTTAAACAAGGCCCGGTTTAGCATCCTTGTATTCGGCATCGCATAATGTTGCAGGAATATATCTTTCAGTTCATTGAGCTTAGACACAACCGACTCATGCTTTGAAGCGAAATGAGATATTTTGAAATCCTGTGTGGCATTGCCTTTTAACAGCTCTTCAACATAAGGAAAAACTATACGGTTTTCATAATCCATGTGACTGTATACCTCATCGGCATATTCATCAAAAAATCTGATAATGTGGACAGCCACCTCATCAAGTCTTTGCTGATGCACGGCACTGACAAGAGTTTCCCGTATATCCGGCAGACGGAAATCCAAAATATAAGAGTGAGCCTCCCTTAGATAAGACAATAGTGTCGGTAATTCAATTTCATTAATAGTGAATCGTTTGCCACTGATAAGATTTGCAATTGCGAGAAAGGTGGGACAATCAATATCTCGTTCCTCGCAAATCTCACAGACTGTTTGCTCTCCAAAGCCGAAAGGGATATGGAAACGATTAAGTACCAGTAACAATTGGTTATTATCCTCAACTAAGTCCCTGACTTTATCGGTTGCCAGATATTTTATAGACGACTTTATCATAATCTTGCCGCTATTTGTGGACGGCACTGCAAAATTATTCAAAAAAAACCAATGCCGCCATACCTAAGAATAGGGGTATTTATCAACCGAAAAGAAATCACTAACTTTGTATCTGCATAGCAACTATCTGCCTTTTCCAGACAGATAAACAACTTTGCAATGCCACTGCGGCAATCTTTGCCGTCATATGCAAATTATAAAACTGCAACAGGTTTGATATATCCAGACAACTTTGAGAAGAAAATCGGATTCGACGCAATAAGAATCCGGCTAAAGGAATTATGTGGTTCCGTTCTTGGACGGGAGAACGTTGATGCCATGGCTTTCGGTAACGATTTCGAAGTGATTTCCGGAAGCCTCCGCCTCACCGCAGAAATGCTTTCAATTGCCAATGGTAGCGATCCGTTGCCGTTGCGCAACCTCCACGATGTTACCGGAGCATTAAAACGTTGCCGCGTAGAGGGAGCGGCAGTAGGGCTTGACGAACTGTTGCGAATACGGCAATCTCTACAGACCATATCAGACATATACGATTATTTCAATCGCGGAGACTCTTCTGAAGAGAAGGCGTCGGCCTGCCCCGAATTATGCAACTTATGTTCCGGTCTGATTGTGTTTCCGGAAATCACCCGGCAAATCGATCGCGTTATCGACCATCTCGGCAATGTGCGCGACAATGCTTCTGCCTATCTTGCTGAAATCCGGTCGGAACTATCCAAAGTATCCTCTTCTGTCAATTCAATAATGCGGCGTGTGATTTCGCAAGCCGTAACAGCAGGTTATCTTGAAAAAGATGTTACACCCACCGTGCGCGACGGGCGTCTGGTATTACCCGTCGCACCGATGCATAAACGGAAAATCAACGGTATCGTGCACGATGAATCCGCTACAGGAAAAACCTACTTCATCGAACCGGCTGAGATAGTAGAAATCAATAACAGGGCACGTGAGCTTGAGATGGAAGAGCGCCGTGAGATTCTGCGCATCCTGGCAGAACTCACATCAACCATGCGCCCATATATCCCCGAAATGCTTGGGAGCTATGCAATAATGGGTCAGCTCGATTTCATCATGGCCAAAGCCCTTTATGCACGCGACACAGACGCCACTATGCCACATCTTAGCAACGACACCGAGCTTGAATGGTATCATGCCACCCATCCGGTCTTACTCGAATCGCTGCGAAGACACGGTAAAGAAATAGTGCCGCTCGACATTACTCTTACTCCCCGGTCACGCATACTGGTTATTTCCGGCCCGAATGCCGGTGGAAAATCGGTATGCCTGAAAACTGTGGGAATTGTGCAATACATGACCCAATGCGGAATGTTGCCGACTGTTTACGAAAACTCGCATATCGGCATTTTCAACGACATATTCATCGACATAGGCGATGACCAATCGATTGAGGATGACCTGTCGACCTACAGCTCCCACCTACGCAACATGAAACATTTCCTGAATTGCGGGAACAGCTGTTCGCTGATTCTCATAGATGAATTCGGCGGAGGCACCGAACCTCAGATTGGCGGTGCCATAGCACAGGCCATACTTAAAGAATTCAACGAAAAGGAGATGTGGGGAGTTATAACCACACATTATCAAAACCTGAAGCAGTTTGCCGAAGAAACAGAGGGCCTTATTAACGGATCGATGCTCTACGACCGGCAGCAGATGAAACCGATGTTCAAACTATCCATCGGTAATGCCGGAAGCTCTTTCGCCATTGAAATCGCACGAAAAACAGGCTTGCCGGCTTCAATAATAGACGAAGCATCCCGGATTGTCGGCAGTGATTATATAAACATGGATAAATATCTGCTCGATATCGCCCGCGACCGCCGTTATTGGGAAAACAAGCGGCAAGCCATCCGGATGAAAGAAAAAAAGATAGAGCAGGTGCTTGAACGCTACGAGTCAGATGCCGAGAACCTGCGGAGCAAACGGCGCGAAATACTGTCGGAGGCTAAAGACGAGGCTCGGAGAATTCTTGAAGGAAGCAATGCCGTGATAGAACGAACCATTCGCGAGATCCGCGAAACACAAGCCGACAAGGAGCGTACTCGTGAAGCCCGGCAACGCATGGCTCATGATAAGCAGGAAATGCTATCAAGCAAAAACGAAGAGCACAAGCTATTGAAAAAAGCTCCGAAAACAAAAAAAGCATCAGCAGATGATAACGCAGCAAAAGAAAACAGCCAACCTCTCGCAGTCGGAGACAATGTAAAACTCGATGGGCAGGGCACCCCGGGCAAAGTCCTTGAAATCAACGGTAAGAATGCCATAGTAGCCTTCGGGATGCTGAAAACCACAGTCAAGTTATCGCGGTTGAAACGCACCCTTTCACAACCGGCCTCAGGGGCGTCGGCAGCTTCATTTGTAAGCGCCGCAACAACCGACACACTCCGCGAGCGCCAACTGCAATTCAAACGCGAAATCGACGTAAGGGGAATGCGTGCAGATGAAGCCATCCAGGCTGTCACCTATTTCATCGACGATGCCATACAATTCAACCAAGGGGAAGTGCGTATTCTCCATGGAACAGGCACCGGTGCCCTGCGCCAGGCCATACGCCAATATCTCGACACAGTGGCCGGAGTGGCGTCCTACCGCGATGAACATGTGCAATTCGGCGGTGCAGGCATCACCGTTGTAACCTTGGCCTGAATCAAACCGTCAACGACGCGGGGCAACCGGAGGAGGTCCGAAGTCGGGGCGACCGATGGTGGGATTGCCTGGATTTCCCCAGCTGCCGCCAGACGCTTGACGGATTACCTGGTAAAGAATGCCCCCTACGTCAATGCCGATTTCCGCGCCTGATGATGTGCGGTAGTATGGCATTACTATAGGCTGGGTCTCCCATCGTCCGTAGGCTATCGAGCGGTAGCTCTGTGCACCTACTTTCACCCCCCAATGGTCGGCAAAACGCCAATCAAGATATCCGCCAATCACCGGAGAGGAAACATAACCTAACATGGCCGCCTGATTCATTCCCACAGGCGATGACGCATAAGAACCGAAGACGGTCATTCCTAATTTATCATTGAAATCATACGATAAAGAACCGCCAAACCCATAAGAAGTGGAGAGCCCTCGGAAATAGCCATACTTTGTGGCAGATGCAAACAATGATATAGTTAATGCCCCGACACGCTGACGGAAATCGAGAGTGCCAGATTCAATTCCCATAAGGCCATGGAGATTCTGGCGTGAACCCGTGGCAAAGAATCCACCGCTACCCCATGAATATATCGGTGCCTGTCCGGGAACATACCCTAAAGGAGGCAGCGAAGTGGCTAACGGATTAACCTGGCGCAATCCTTCGTGGCCAATTCCGAAACCTGGTGTAACCGGAAAGTGCGGAGTATGTGTATCAAGGTGTGATTCGGGAGTCTGGATCTCTTCTACTGGATTAATTGGTAATGGAGCGGATATGACACCACACGAATCCACAGGTTCGTTCTGCGCCAATGCCACAAACCCGGCCGATAGCAAAATAACAGTGACTCCGCTTCTACAAAACGACATAAGAGAAAGATTTAGAGATTGAAGTCAGATTAAAACAACAATGCGATGCGATAGGCGATAAACGACAGCAACCACGCAACAGCTGTATTATATATTACTGTGAAAAGCCCATAACGCCAAGAACGTGTTTCCTTGACTATTGCAACGATTGTGGCCACACAAGGGCAATACAGCAGTATGAAAATCATAAAGCTCAATGCATTCGCCCGGTTGAAATCAGATGCAGAGGCACCAGGCAACGGAGAGGAGATTCTTGCCGAAAGTGTGCTTTCGGTTGCCTCGTCGCTACCGGTATAAAGCACCCCCATGGTAGAAACCACAATCTCTTTGGCCGGTATTCCTGCAATGGCAGCCACCGTTGCACGCCATGAAAAACCGAGAGGTTCAAGAACCGGATTAACAGCTTTTCCCATCATCTCAAGATAAGAATCACGGGCCGGATCAATACTGCTGCTCTCCTCAATATTCTCACGTTCCACGTTGCGAGGGTCTTCGCCCCTCAAGGGGAAGAAGTTAAGCGCCCACACGATTACCGATGCCAGCAGAATAATGCCCCCCATCTTATTAAGATACTCTTTCCCTTTCCCCCACATATGCCTCAAGGAAGTTTTCATTGTCGGCACACGGTAGGGAGGAAGCTCCATGACAAACGGAGTTTCATCTTTTTTGAAGAAAAATCTCCTAAGCAGTCTTGCTGTTAGGGCAGCCACAACCACACCAAGCACATACATGCCAAGGAAAACCAGCGCTGCATGAACTTCGAAAAATGTCCCGATAAGAAGCACATAAATCGGCAATCGGGCCGAACATGACATAAACGGGGTTATAAGCACCGTTATCGCACGGCTTGAGCGGCTCTCAATTGCACGCGCCGCCATAACCGCCGGAACATTACATCCGAATCCCATCACCAACGGAATAAACGATTTACCATGCAGCCCTATACGGTGCATTATCCGGTCCATTATAAACGCTGCCCTGGCCATATAGCCTGAATCTTCCATAAAAGAGATGAAGAAAAACAGGATAAGGATATTAGGCAGGAAAACAATCACTCCTCCTACACCTCCGATGATGCCATTGGCAAGAAGGTCTTTAAGAGGGCCTTCTGGCATATTTGCATTCACCGCTGATGCCAGCCACCCCACTCCCCTTTCAATCCATTCCTGGGGGTAACTCCCCACAAAAAACGTTATCCAGAAAATCACAAACATAATCAACAGGAAGATGGGAAACCCAAACAACCGGTTGGTTACCAACGCATCGATTATATGGGTAGTGTCAGCCCTCTCCTGCTCTTTTTTCTGCAATGTTTCGGCAAGAGCACCGGCAATGAAACCGTATTTCTCCCCTGCTATCATAGAAGAAATATCCTCATCAGGATGCAACCTCGAGAGTTCCCGCAGTTTGCTGTCGCGGAGAGCCAATATTACATCCCGGGAAGCAGCATCAGCCAATGCTTCCTGCGCTTCGTTATCCCCCTCAAGCAATTTAATGGCAAGATATCTTGGTGAATAATGGGGATTGACGGTTTTGTCGGCCTTAATGGCATCTTTCACGTCGGCCACAGCCTTCTCAAGATCATGGCTTAACCTCACATGCACATGACGCACCACGGTATTGCGCCGTTCATAGACCTCAATTATCGTGTCGAACAAACTGCCAACACCCTCTCCGTTACGGCTGACAGTCGGAACTATTGGAACACCTATCATGCTGCCCAAAGCCTCATAATCGAAAATAGTGCCAGCATTACGCATTTCATCGAACATATTCAACGCGATCACCATCGGATGATCCATGTCAATCAGTTCGGTTGTGAGATAGAGGTTACGCTCCAGGTTTGAACCGTCAACAACATTGACAATCACATCAGGATTATTGTCGCGAAGATACCGGCGCACATACAGCTCTTCTGGAGAATATGCCGAAAGGGAATACGTTCCCGGAAGGTCTATGATATTGAATGTATAGCCGCCGTGACGGAATGTCCCGGTTTTTGCATCCACGGTCACACCGCTGTAGTTCCCCACATGCTCCTGAGATCCCGAAGCGATGTTGAAAAGCGACGTCTTGCCACAATTAGGGTTACCTATAAGGGCAACATTTATCACATGGCGATGAGTTTCGTATCTTTCTCTTTGCTCCCCGCCGAACTCTTCAATCAGTTTCGAACCGGCATCAGACCCGGCCGGTTCAAGGTTCTCTTCAAGGGGTAGAATCTCAATCATCGACGCCTCACTGCGGCGAAGCGAAACCTCATAACCCATCAGGCGGTATTTCACCGGATCTTTCAACGGGGCTGAAAGTATCGACGTTATCACACGCCCTTTGACAAATCCCATCTCCATGACACGTTTGCGAAACGCCCCATGCCCCAGCACCTTTAATATCACGGCAGATTCGCCGCTTTTCAAATCAGATAACCTCATAGTTGGCAGGTCTACTATCCATTTAAGAACCCCCGTATGGCAATGCAACACCGGGCACTCCCAACAAAACCCATGCAAATATCGCAATAATTATCGTCACCACACACCACTTATATGAAACCACTTTGAATAATAACACAAATTAACACCTCTATGTGATACTTCCAATAACATATAGCGTTGACTGAAATCAACAGTTTCCTTTGGAAACCTAATATGACGCCTCGAATAGATGTTTAAAAACATCTTGTTAAATTTTAAATTTTTATTGCACAAGAAAACAAAAACACTTATATTGCAGCCAAATCAATCCAGGACATAACCGCATACCTAAAATCATCCGCGCGCCAAAAGGTAATTGGGGGGAAGGCATACAGCCCTATATTTATGAAATTACAATATCCCCTGATCCGGCTCGGAGTGTCACAGAACTACGCCATAATCTTCCGTCTTTCGATTTAGATAGAGAATTCCTGATTCAAGACTGGAATGGAAATATCGTCAGACGAATCTCTGTAGCAAATGACCAGTCATCTGTAAGCATTGATGTCAGTTCCTTAGCAGACGGCAATTATATTGCCAGCATCCTTACAAGGGGCGTAACACGTGCTTCCGCTCAAATGATTGTAGCCAAATAGAATCTCCTCGAAACGTGCCACACCATATGCAACAGATATATTCACCATTAAAACTAAATTGATAAGTAAGTCGTAAAAATTAATTTATACTAAGCCGCATGGGTAAAATTGATATTGAGTTCAGAACCAAGAGCTGCCAACGCACGGTTGGTTGCATAGAGCAGGGAATC
>CAJTFH010000002.1 GCA_910575545.1 Bacteroidales bacterium | reverse complement strand
CCACAGATTCCCTGCTCTATGCAACCAACCGTGCGTTGGCAGCTCTTGGTTCTGAACTCAATATCAATTTTACCCATGCGGCTTAGTATAAATTAATTTTTACGACTTACTTAAAGCCTCAAAGGCATACCAACTCCCCGACATAAAAGTTGCCCCAGGAGGCTTCATCGTAATTTACGCCGACAAAGCCGGAGAAGGCCTACATGCTTCATTCAGAATCGACTCAGGCAAAGGCGGATTATTGGATGCGACCAAGTCGCTGGTAATAACACTTCCGGAAGGCACACCCAATGGAACTATAATAAGATATTCTCTCGACTGTTCAAACGTTACAGAACAAAGCCCCGTCTACAACGGCACTCCAATAGAAATCAACGCCAACACCATAGTAAGAGCCCGGCTGTTCCATGATGATTATCTGTCGCCATTCACTCAACACAAAGCTACATATTCCATCCAAGGGAACTCAAACTCCCCCTGATTTCAATCGTAGCCCAGGAAAACGATCTATATGAAACCTACAAAGGCATACTTGCCAAACCATTTTGTTACCAGGATTACCGCCGCCCAATCAACATCGAATACTTCGAACCGGGAGTGCCTAACAGCTGCATCAACCAGTTATGCGAAATGCGCACTGGTGGAGGATGGACTTCGCGCAACAGGCCACTGAATCTTTCACAGAAAATGTGGCATACCTCAAAGATTTGATTGAAAAACGCGTGCCGTTCTTCTATGAGCATTTCAGCGAGTTCTACGGCAAAGGTAAACCGTCACCAATCCGAATCACCAATCCTGCAATTGACGCGTGCTCCATCAATCTGAATGGATTCAACCTCGTCAAACCTGATTTCAACGGCAAATGGTTTGCCGGATGGCCCATAAAAATTTCAACAACTTGCGCCGACCAATGCGAAGTGCTCAGATGGAACATAACCACCACTTCAGCCGACGGACAACGGAATACCGTATCTACTGAAGGAGCATCTTTAACAATGGATATGCCTGACAATTGTTCGGTGGAAATCGAACCGGAGCTAAAACTTGCAGGTGTGGATAATGTGGCAGAAAACATCAACGCCACATCAATGCCCGACGGCATCTATGACCTACACGGACGTCGCATCGACAACAACCAGAGTCTCAAACCGGGAGTATATATCTATGTGACAGACGGACGCGCAAAAAAACATATAATCAGATAATCGATACTAAAAAACACCCGTCTGCTTTCGCCTAAGAAAGCGGATGAACAATAACGGCGCTGCCATTGCAGCGCCGTTATTACAAATTTAGCATTACTCCTCTGCGGCATTGCCCTTGTTACGCTCTATCCGGTCTTTTTTAAACTCTTTCCAATGGCGGTTCATATTCCGGTTCATCTTATAGCGGCTGATTCCGGTAACAGTTTTGAAAAGCTGGAGCACACGGTCTCCGAAATGCTGCTTTTTCACCTCCCGGCCCACCAGACTTTGGTCTGGTGCGAGTGACAGTCTTGTTCTGTCGTGATCCACATGGTTGACCCGCTCCACAAGGTGCATGATTGACGGCTGCAAATCCGGCGCATCCGCCGGTTCGTATATCCCTATTACGTCAGTATCAATTTTAAGCCGTTCCCATTTCTTTGCTTCCTTAACAGTTATATATTCCTTGTCGACCATATATACCTCTGCATACGTGCTCACGAAAAACGGCTCGTCGACGCGATTGAACATGAACATCTCATGCCCCCTGCCATTCGATTCTATATTAAATGAATATCCGGCCATATCCATAGGGGAAACCGAATCTCCGACAACATTATCATAGTTAAACCGAATCCGGAAATGCTCGAAATCAAGACCGCTACGGAAAAACAAGGCAAGGTTCGGAACCCATTTACGGCTTGTCGTATCAGCAAGTATGTTGACATCCACTGCCACATTGTCAATGTGTTTAGTCCAGGCCTCCGTAGCACTATATTTCCCCATAACCTTATCCGCCCCATATTCAACATCCCTGAGAGCCTTAGGAATTGCAGCCATCCCCCCAACTCCTATCCAGTCAGACCACGAGAAATGGAAACCGCATCTGTCGCTGACGCTGTCCACTCCCTGGGCATTTGTAAAACGGTAATACGATTTGGTCTTTAGCGTCCTCGGAGTCGTCCACCCCCTGAAACGTGTGCCCTTATCCGGAACAATCATATAATCCGCCATCTTTTCCCGGAAGAGAAAAACAGTGTCTGTGTATGTTGTCAATGTTGAATATTCCCTCACATATGCCAGCATATGCATAACCTTATGCCCTTTGGACTCGATGACTACCTCCGGCAATTCGGCGGGGCTGCTTTGAAGAAAAACCGTATCGCAACCGGCTGAGCGGATAACACGCTCCTTGAATCCTAAATAACGCACTGTGACAGGAAAACCCGACTCAGGTATATAGGGCAGGTTGCCGTTTGAACCACACATGCCTACGGCATTACCTAACCGGTCAAACACCGACGCCCCAGATAATGGCATACGCGTTATTGAATCTACGACAACCACATTATGCGCCTTCCCACCCATGGCCAACAGGGGCACTACAGACACCAATGCAACAACTGCATACCGGCACAAGAAACATTTAAACGAATAGCAATAATTCCACATAAAAGTTCAGATCCCCTCAAAATTAACTGTAAATTTACAAACAAGCATAAAATGGAGGGAGTAAATGAGTTAAAGTTTGTGAAGCAGATATTTATCCAGCCAAACCAAGTGAAATCCAGGAATAACTGCTATATTTGCATCTACAAAATATTGCCAAAATCTATAACTGGAAATATGCCCAAACTAAAAACTGTTATAATTGCCTTCGGGCTGGTGTGCGCTGCCGGCGCAACAATGGCGGCTCCACTGCCCCGGCAGAAAGGTTGTCACGCACAAACATGCCGCAACCGGGTGATGGATTCAGACGATTTCGCAATCCTCTACAATGCCGTCAAAAACCAGTCATTTAAAGACCGGCAGATAGAAATAATAAAAATCGGTGCGCTCGGCACATCCTTCTCCCCATCCCAATGCCTGAGTCTGATGAACCTCTTCTCTTTCGACGACGACAAGATGCAAGTTCTCGAATTAATGGCACCCCGCCTTTCCGAATACTACGGGGAAGATACAGAAATTATCCTCGACGCATTCTCCTTCCCATCTTCTAAAGAGAAAGCTTGCAAAATCCTCCTCCGCCACTGGCCACACACAATGCAATCCAATGAAATGCCGCCCGACGATTGATCTTCCCAACCGACGGGCAGCGTTCCACTCTTTATGGATTCTTTTATTTATTAGCCGCACCTTGATTCGCCGCCTTCTCATCCCCGCCGGTAAGACTGAAACTGATGGGCAACGCATAATGGCATGCAACCGGCTTACCGTCTGACTGCCCGGGTATAAAGTCGGGCAAAGTGCCCACAACCCTCAACGCCTCGGCATCAAGTTCCGGACTGATGCCACGCATAATCTCAGGATTCTCAACTTTGCCGGTCTTGGAAACCACGAATCTGACAACCACCCTGCCACTTTTGCCGCTCTTCATAGCAGCCTCGGGATACCTTAGATTCATGGCAAGGAACTTCATCATCTCCGCCTCTCCTCCTGGATAACGGGGCATAACCTCCACAGCCGTTACCGGTTCCGACGACACTTCAATATTTGTAGACTTTGTCTTCATTTCCGAGCCGTCGTCTTTCTTTTCCGATTTCACAGCAATAACTGACACCGGTTTACCTGTCATCCTGATATCGGCATTACCGTCATCGCCCGATTTCTTAAGAATCACATGGATTGTTGATTTCGACTTGTCAACATCAATCGATGCGATCACATCGGGAGACATCTCGTTCAATTCCTGTGGCAAAACCCTTTGGCCGTTCACATAAATCTTCATGCTATCAAGGCTTGAGGAAGCCTCCGAACTACCGTCAGCCACATTACCGGAAGAGCCGACAACTTTCACATAGTCGACGATTTTGATTTGTCGGGCATCATCCTTAACTTTGCTGTCGGAATACGATACCTGTGCGTCAGACGCATCTGCTATCACAGAGGCTACTGCCGGAAGGTTGATAACTGCAGCGGCCACCGCAAAAGCGGGAACCAGCGCCAGGGCGCGCAACCGGCCCGAAGCTTTCGATTTTGATTGATACATCATAGTGATACGTTTTTTAAGTTTACTGTGATTCAGGCTGTTGGCAAGTGACGGGAATCTCGCGCCGACAGCCTTTTTTATTAACAACATCTGATATTGACGCACATCCGCACCGGAGCGCATCACGGCCTCGTCGGCCTGGTATTCATGAACCGTTTTCAGTTCCTCCCTCATAAGCCATGCCGCAGGGTTGAACCACTGTAGAACCACCACCAGCTGCGCAAACAGCAAATCAACCCAATGGTGGCCGCATAAATGTCGGAGCTCGTGCAGCAACACCACATCTCCAGACTCATCATAATCCTCGCGGCTCATCACAACATAGCGCCACCAACTGAACGGGGCAACCCCCTCGTTGTCAGTCACCACAAGCACATATGTGCCGATTACATGCCGCTCACCTGAAGAGACAAGCCGCACAAGCCTGATAGCTGTCACCACTGTCATAAATGCCGCTACTGACATTCCGGTCAGATAAACCCACAGCAAAGCATCAGCAATTGTGAAATCTTGTGATACACCTTCTGCAACGCCTGAAACTATAGGCATGGCAACATCAACAGTAGCAGCCATTGCCTCATGGGCATTTTGAAACATCCCGGCAAACGCAGGGCATACAAACGGAAACATCAATGCAACCGAATAAACACCCATCAGAACAGCACGGTTATATTTGTGCTGGTTCTCACCGGCCAACACCCATTTATATGCCAGATACATCAACGCCAACGGCAATGCAGAGGCAAGCGAATATCCGAAAATCTCTCCCATAGCGATTTGTTCTCACAAGTAAGCTGTAAAAATTATTTATACCCCCAAATCATTCATAACCCGAACCTGATTGACCGCCTTTCTCTGAATTCCTGCGCTCTACCAAATCGATGATTTCACGCAATTCCTCAACTGAAATCTTCTCTTCCTGAGCCAGTGCCGACACAACGCTCTTGTACGAATTGTCGAAATAATCACGGATTACGTCCGACAACGACCGGTCGCGGAAATCCTGTTTTTTTGCAACTGCATAGAACCTGTGTGA
The DNA here is from genome assembly GCA_910575545.1 of Bacteroidales bacterium. Lineage (GTDB taxonomy): Bacteria > Bacteroidota > Bacteroidia > Bacteroidales > Muribaculaceae > UBA7173. The sequence continues at coordinate 231,842 of CAJTFH010000002.1, read as the reverse complement.
TGTCCCGACAACCTCATGTCCCACATAACCCTTATCTTCCAGAATCCTGACAAGAGTCGACACCGTGTTGAAGTGTGGCTTCGGCTCAGGATAAAGTTCCACCATCTCCCTCACAAACATGGCCCCGTTCTCCCAAAGCATATGCATAATCGGAGCTTCCTTTTCCGTAAGAACCTGTCTCTTTCTTCCCGGTTTCATAAGCGATTTTATTTATTACAATGATTCGGTAAAATTTGAGGTTGTTCAGCCTTGGCTAAGCCGCTAACTGAGCCAACCGATGATTTATTTTCTGAATTATTTTGAGATGCGGAGATTTTCCGCAAGTCGAAATAATTGTTGAGGCGAGATAAGATTCAAACATAAGCCGTTTGAACTGCGCTACCGAAAGATCCGGATAATCCTTCCTTATGACCTCTTTGCAGACATTGAGGGCTGTGAAGGAAAGATTGAACGCAAAGTCAAGCCGCTTCCTGTCGCGGGTCTGCTGTGACTGAAGTCCGGTAAACTGCTTGGCATCGCGTATACCGAACTCGATCTGGAAGCGTGTGCGGTAGAAACCGATGATCTTTTCAGACCTCATGTCGGTGTCGGTAGAGAAGTAAAGAAGAGGCTCTGCGTTTTCAACCGGACATACCACGATACGGATGTCGCGTTTCAATGCCCTCGAATGTACGGCCGCCGTGTGACATCGGGTTTTGATTCCTTTGGAATCCTCATATATGAATGAAGTGAACACGGACATATCAAGAGTTGAGAAATCCACTTTCTCTCCATACTTTTTCTTTCTGCCGCGTCTTCGCGGGGCGGAGGAATCCGGTATGGCCAGATACCTGAGATATGAGTTGGCACGTAATCTCCCGACAAACCGGAATCCCATGCCAATCACCTCATTTACAAACTCATATTTGGAGAAAAAGGCATCGGCAACCAGAATATCCGTCAGTGAGAGCAGCTCTGCCGCCTTTGACCTGACAAGTGCCACATACCAGTCAAGCATTGACATTTGTTTCTCGGATTCAAGAGTCCTGAAGTTCGGAGACTGGACAGCACCGAGCATCACGCATGTATGTTTACTCAGACTTATTGCCCCAATTGCCATTATCTCCAGACCGCGTTTCACACGTTGTGCCACCCCTGACCAGAAACGGCCTATGCCATACGTCAGTCTGCCTGACTTTGAAATGAACGACGGATCGATTGCCACTGCCATGTCATCGGCCGGCCCAAAACAATCCTGCGCCATACCTATGTTGACTTTCATCCAGTCTACGGATGTTTTGAAATTGGAAGCAAAGGTCTTGGCTGTACGACCGCCATAGCGCGACAGCCGGGTAAAATTGACTTTGCCCGGAATCAACGCTACAGTGCGTATTGTTAAAATCAGCCAGTTGAGGAACCTTTTGCTCATCTTGGTTGTAGTATTTTCAAATACCGACTTACACTGAAAGGTGAAGTCTTTGAGAATCGCCAATACGTTCATACGCTAAGTTTTTTATAATGAACGCTTTGGCGATTCATTTGTATTTGATAATTCGTTATATTAACTTAAGTTTCAACTACTTCTGTAATTTTTACCGAATCATTGTTATTACAACAGTTCGGTAATTTTTGAGCAGGCATAGCTGTATCGCACTGATACACAATAGTTTGCATCGATATTGAATTGTTGTTGTATCTTATTGATATTCAATTGAATATGCAAATTTTACCGAACTATTGTTATTAAGTAAGTCGTCACAATTATTTTATATTATCGGAGAGAGATTTTTCGAGGGATTTTAGCCTGAGAATGAAGGAGTGTAGTTGTCTACACGACTGAATATGAAGGCTAAAAGCACCGAAAAAGCTCCGCCGATGATATAAAGTCTCAAGATTCATAATATGCGTAATAATTTTGATGACTTACTTAAGTATGTTATAATTGTTCGGCTTGCCCTTTTATCCCCATAACAGCCAGCAAAGCCATTAAAGCTATGTCGGCCATTCAGTCCTCTCAGGAAGAAGCCAAACGAATAAATTAGTTTTCACCGGCAAAAATAAAACTAAGAAATTAATTTAGCAACTAAAATCTTAGTTTTAACATTTGTTGGCAATAGTATTCTCATCAACTTCTCATTCAACCATATCAATCACATGGTGATTGAATATAATGGTGGTCAGCCGTGCATTCATGTAACGCATGATCAACAATGAGATGCCTGTTGGCCATTTTTGAAATAACACTCATCTCATGGCTTACGAGCAGGATGGTGGTCGACGGCGCAAGTGTGGAAAGAATGCGGTAGATATGCTCTTCAAAATGCTTGTCAAGGTAACTCAACGGTTCATCAAGCACAAGCACCTCCGGCGAAGATATAATCGCCCGACCCAACAGCGCCCTTTGCAACTGCCCCCCCGAAAGCTCTCCGATAGCAGCTCGGGCATGTGACTCAAGTTCAACCAAAGAAATGGTATGCTCAACAAGAGACTTCTTCTCTTCGCGTGAGCACCCTCCCTTAGCCAAAAGCCCAGAAGCCACCACCTCTTCAACCGTAATCGGAAACCGGGAATCAATCATGTTTTTTTGAGGAAGATAGCCTATCGGCAGCCGGTCAACCTCCGCACCACCGGTATAATAGCCCACACTGCCTGAGGTGGGCGCAAGCAATTTCAGTATTATCCGGAGCAATGTTGTCTTCCCCCCTCCGTTAGGCCCTGTCATCGCTATGAAGTCACCCTCATTGACCGACAGGTCAATTCCCGACAGCACCGTTTTGCCATCCCATCGCATACCGACATCCTCAAGGGTTATAATCCGTGCCATTATTATTTATCGCGCCATTATTATCATTTATGTTGTGTCTTTGTTGCCGGCTCGCCAATTAACGCATCAATCACGCTGAACATCTGCCTTTCCCAGTCGGCCGACATCAGATTGACGCTTACTGGTTCCAACCCCAGTCCCGTAGCCACAACGGCAACCTTATCTTTATCAATCCCTGCCGGCACTATGAAAGCCCCGACACGGCGGCTTCTCGCATAGTCAAGCTGGCTACGCAACCGCACCGGCGAAGTTTCCTTATTCTCTACATTAAACGCAATCTGTTCAATCCCATAGTCGCGCGCAAAATAGCTCAATGACGGATGCCACACGGCAAAAACCAACCCATGGCACCCCTTCAAACGGCCTTCCACAGACTGGTCGATAGAATCAATCCGTGCAACAAGATTATCGTAACGGCGTTTGAAATATTCCCTATGCTGCGGAGCCGCCGCAACTATAGCATCAAACATATTGCCGGCTATAATCCGGGCATTCCGCACCGACGACCACACATGCGGATCCGGTTCACCTTTACCCTCATGCACATCGTCATCGCCGGCGGCCCCCTCGTGTGAATGCGTGCCATATATGAAGTCTATCCCTCCACACACTACAGCCACCTTCATATCCGGATTATTGCTTTTGATATTCTCAAGCATAGCATCCTCAAAAGGGAGCACACCTACCGTGACAAACATTTTCGAGGTAGCCAGTTCACGCATCACCGATACGCCCGGGCTAAACGTTTCCGGATCGGCTGATTCAGGCAACAAAGATATAACCCTCAGGCTATCTCCACCTATCGCTTTGGCAAAATACTCCAACGGCGGAATGCTCACCGTCACACTCGGCAACATTTCGTCACCATTCCCACCGCCCGAGCATGATAATAACGCCACCATAGCCCACAAACCGCAAATAAACGTAACCGTCTGACCCCAGACTGCCTTTATGCCACGCAAACCGCATGGCATCACTGTCGCAAAAAAAATGTTTTTAAACATGTTTCCAAAACTCTTCATTATTCCCGGCCAACGGGAGTTGCAAGTCCGATTAAACCCATGCAACCATACAAAAACTGGGACACGAAAACGCATCACACTGCCAATCAGCCGTTTAAATCAGCACAACAATTATTATGACAAATAATCTGCATCTGATATACACAACAAAATTAACAAAAAAATATCACTTTGTCATCTTTTGTCATTTATAATAGGAGAAAAAAAGTTGATAATAATATTTCATTATTAAAATATTTTTCTCTAACTTTGTGGCGGGAGCATGGATTTGTTTTGACAATCTTTAAGATTTAGCGTTATTCGTATTTCATTAAAGTTTAACTAAAAAACTTTTCTTGCCACCGCAAGCCCGGCTTCCAATAAAAAGGGAATATTAAAAACAATAACCAGGAAAAAGCGAAAAACTATGTCACGTTTACACATCGACAATCTCGACACCAAGATTCTGCAGATGTTGGTCGACAATGGCCGTAAACCGTTTTTGGAAATCGCACGTGAATGCGGGGTTTCCGGCGCGGCAATCCATCAGCGTATAGCCAAACTTCAAGCAACTAACATCCTTGAAGGATCACGCGCACTCATCAAACCCACCACATTGGGTTACGACACATGCGCCTTCGTCGGCATCTTCCTCAAAGACACCGACCAGTTCAACACAGTGGTTGAAAAACTCAAAGAAATCCCGGAAGTTGTTGAATGCCATTTCACAACCGGCCAATACGACATGCTCATCAAAGTCTACGCGCAAGACAACGAGCACCTGCTCCACCTCATACACGAGAAAATTCAGCCGCTCGGTATGCTCCGCACCGAAACCCTCGTTTCTTTCCGCGAAGTCTTCAGCCGCGCCCTCCCCGTAACAACGAAAAAGAACTAAGTCAACAACAACCCCGTAATAGACCCACACGGCGTTATGTCGGCAATCCGGCATAACGCCGTTATTTTATACTCCCGCGCCTCCCTGCCACACATCCAAACCACATGCATGTTTCATTTAATACCGAAAAAGTAAAGCAAAAATTTGGGGGTTTGTGTTATTAATTCATACCTTTGCGGCACTAACGGCAGCCTTAGGGAGCTGAGATTGGAGAGCCTCGCAAACAGCCGCAACCAGCCATCCCCCCAAGGCAATGTTAGCTAACAACAAAGCAACCGACATTCAGAAATAAAACAACATGATTTTCAATTTTCGCATAGTATCCGACGAAGTCGACAACTTCAAGAGAGAAATAAAGATTGATGCTGACGCCACCTTTCTGGATTTGAAAAACGCCATATGCGAAAGCGTCGACTATGACAAAAACCAGATGTCGTCGTTTTTCATCTGCGATGACAGTTGGGAGAAGGAAAAAGAAATAACCCTCGAAGACATGGGGTCTGATTCAGACCAGGATGTCTATCTGATGGACAACACCGTGCTTTCCGACCTTATCGACGACGAAGGGCAGCATCTCATGTTCACATTCGACTACATGACCGACCGCTCATTCTTCATGGAAATGAAAGAGCTCATACCCGGCAAGAACCTGATGGATCCGATTTGCTCTTTGTCGCTGGGGAAAGCGCCCGCGCAAAATGTCGACCTCGAAGAGTTTGAAGCCAAAACAGATGCCAAAGCGGCTGCGGCTGCAACAGCAGCGGCTGAAGACATGGATGAAGAGTTTTTCGGCTCAGATTCGTTCAACGAAGACGAATTCGACGTTGCCGGATTCGACGAAATGACATTCAACGACTGACAACACCACAGCGCCCTTCAGCACCGGACCGACACAACAATCAAACGCCCCATCTTCCAGCGCATTCTGCGCCAGAAGTGGGGCGTTTCAGCCAACATCATTAACGCATAAATACTCATATGGCAACTGAACGCAACCATGAACTGGAACTCGCATGGGAATATGTCGAACACACCGGCGTCAGCATATTCCTGACAGGAAAAGCCGGCACCGGAAAAACAACTTTCCTGCACACACTACGCAACAAAAGTTCCAAATCAATGGTTGTCGTGGCGCCTACAGGCGTAGCCGCCATAAATGCGGGAGGGGTCACAATCCACTCATTCTTCCAGCTGCCCCTGTCGCCCTACATCCCAGGAAACGAATACCGCGACAAATTCAATTTCTCTAAAGAGAAACTGCGGATAATCAGGGCGCTCGACCTGCTGGTAATCGACGAAATATCAATGGTGCGTTCCGACCTGCTCGACGCCATCGACAACGCCCTCCGCAAATACCGCCGCAACTCCCAACCATTCGGCGGAGTGCAGCTGCTTATGATTGGTGACCTCCAACAGCTCGCCCCGGTTGTGACGCCCCAAGACGAAACCCTCCTCCGCGACCACTACACCACCCCGTATTTCTTCGGCAGCAACGCCCTGGCGCAGATTCCATATGTGACCATCGAACTCAAGAAAGTCTACAGGCAACAAAACGAGCGCTTCCTCGCCCTGCTAAACAACGTCAGGGAAAACCGCATTGAACAGTCTGATATTGCTCTGCTTGATTCCCGGCTGAATCCGGATTTTCGCCCCGCAGAAGGGAGTGGATACATACGGCTGACCACCCACAACTACATGGCCGACAGCTATAACGATACCAGGCTTTCGGAAATCGCCTCTGAGGCATTCACCTATAGTGCGGAAATCAAAGGAAACTTCCCCGAATACTCCTACCCTACATCAGATCGCCTCGAACTGAAAAAAGGGGCACAGGTCATGTTTGTAAAAAACGACCCCGGTGTCGAACACCGCTACTACAACGGCAAAATAGGCCATGTAATACATGCCGACCCCACATCGGTCAGAGTGCTATGTCCGGGAGATGACCGCCCCATCGAAGTCACTCCGCAAGTGTGGGAAAATGCCAAATACACTGTCAACAACACAACCAACACAATCGAGACCGAAGTGCAGGGCACATTCTCCCAAATGCCGCTGCGTCTTGCCTGGGCAATCACAATCCACAAGAGCCAGGGTCTCACTTTCGACAAGGTTATAATCGACGCAGGCGCCTCTTTCGCTCCCGGCCAGGTATATGTGGCTCTCAGCCGTTGCAAAACACTTGAAGGGATAGTGCTGGCCACCCCGGTGGCAACGGCATCTCTTGAAGGCGACCCACATGTCTGCGCCTACATCTCCGAGCATGAAAACGATGCCGCCAACAGCGAACACCTTCTCCCCTCCATCCGGCAGCAATATTTCCGGCAGCTTCTGATTGAACTGTTTAATTTCCGGAATCTGACCAACACCCAGTCAGCCCTGTCGAGACTGTTGTCGCAGACATTCAGCCATTCTTTCCCCAACGAAACAGCCGCACAGCAGCAAATCGAACTCTGTCTGCGTGAAAAAATCGTTGAAATCGCCGACAGATGGATTTCACAACTCGGTTCAATGCCATTCGAAGCATTAGCAGCCGCTCCATTGCTGGAACGGGTCAGGAAAAGCACACTCTACTTCCAGAAACAACTGACAGAAATATTCGCCGACACCCTGAAAAGGGCATCACAGGTACGCACCGAAAATAAAAAAGCGTCTCAACGTGTCAAAGACCTCGTGGCCGACCTTCGACAGCTTGTCGACATGCACACATTCCTTTTGGGAGCAATCTCCGACAACGGCTTCACCATCCCGGCATATCTGAAATTCAAAGAAATCGGGTCGCTCGATTCCAGCCGCGAAAATGCCTTGAAACGGGTGGCAAAAGGGGGGAGAATCAAAGATGAAAACACCAAAGACAAACGCCGCAGGAAAGAACGCGCACCCAAACCTCCCAAAGAGCCGAAAACACCGAGTCATGAAATCACCTTCGGCATGTTCACCTCCGGCATGACACGCGATGAAATAGCCGCCGAGCGCAACCTCGCCCGGTCAACCATAACCGGCCACCTGATGCAGCATGTTGAAACCGGTGAAATAGAGCTTTCAGACATCCTGACACCGGTTGTTTTCAACGCCATAGAATCCGCCATCCTAACCGCCGGCCCCGACAGCACACTCGAAGACATACAGGCACTCCTACCCTCCGACACATCCCGCTGGGATATCCGGCTTGTTGCCAACCATCTGAAATCACAACAGCAACCATGATTCAGACTCCCGCTAAATAAGTCCAATGGCGTTGTGTCGAAATTCGACCAACGCCGTTTTTGCAGCCGGATGGCAAGGGCGTTGTCAGCCATCTTTCAAAAACAGCAATGCCACATTCCCTGGAATATGGCATTGCCGCATTAGAAATCGAACTATTAAAAACCTGGAACTCTTTATGTAATAATTAGCAGTGATATCTATCATTCGTCTATATCCATATCCCAGAATCTTAATAAGAATCCGGGCTGGGCTATTTATCTGTGGTTGCTGACAACTGCCGACCAACCTTTGTCAACCGATGCTTTTGCCGCACTATAGTCCAAAACCGCACCGCCCGAAGCATCTATATTCGCGACTTTGGCTTTCAATCCCTTAAGCGAACCAACTGCGCCTCCGGATATATCCACATTCAACGTTCCGCATTGACCTGAAATATCAGTAACACTACCGCCCGACATATCCACGTTGACAGTAGTCGCTTTCACAGAAGGCAAACTCAGCACAGCACCGGATGAAGAATCAACCGAGATCTTACCCACATCCACCGATTTAACATTGACAACCGCACCCGACGATACATCAATTCCACATTTCGGCGCAATAATCGAACCAACGTTTACAACTGCACCCGAAGAAGCATCTATCTCAAAATCATCCGGAGCATTTACCGGCGACTTCACATTGACCACTGCACCCGAAGAAGCGTCAAGTTCATCAAGCCTCTGCGACAGAACTGAAATCTTCACCTTTCTTCCCTTACCGTTATTTTTGGAAAACAGCCCTGATTGATTAGTCAAGCTCAGCTTCAAAGTTCCGCTTTCAACTCTGGCCTTCAACCGTTTTACCATATCAGCCGGACCTTTTACATTCATCAGTCCCGAACCTTTCGTATATGTCACCTCAATGTTTCCCGAAACCTCAATTTCATCGAAATTACCGACTTTCATGTTTTTTGAAACAATTTTCCCGTCGTCGGCAGCAACAGACAATGGCATGGCGGCTGCCAGCAATACCATCACACACAAAAACGGAGCCTTGATAAAACGTGTCATAAATATGGTTTTTGGGTTATAGCCGTCAATACTTCTCGGCGGCAAACTTACGAAGTTATATAATAGACGCACACCTAATGCAAAAAGTTACAACATCATGGTAATAAAAACAGCACATAAAAGGTTGCGTCCGGCGCAATGGGCTGAACTATAGCTACATCTTAGAAAAACCGGAGATTAAAAAAAAATATGCAGCCGGGCTATAAGCCGGGTTTTGTCGGTCCGGAGGTTTCTCCACTGAGGAGACCTGCGTCGCACCGGTCCGTCATTTATCTATGCCGTGTGTTGCCACCACGGCTAAAGCAGTCTACCCCCCGGCCATCGGACGAGCAATCCTTAATATGCCGGTATACTTGACCTTGCAACCCATAAGACGTGCGGCACACCATCTCACAATGGCATCCGGTGGGCTCTTACCCCGCCTTTTCACCCTTGCCCAGGGGGGTGGTTGCGTCTGCCGCCAAGGGCAGACTCCCCCGCCTTTTATGTGGGCGGTTATTCTCTGTCACGTTCTCTCTGCAGTCACCCGCAGCTTCCCGTTAGGAAGTATGGCGCTCTGTGTTGCCCGGACTTTCCTCACGCCGGGGCGAAGTGTCGCCCCTCGGCCCGCGACGGACCGCCCGGCTGCATTATTGTTTATGCAAAATTACAAAATTTCGCGGCATTTCCACAAAACCTCACCATAAACCGGAGAATTTTTGTTAACTTTGACAGATTGATTACCCGTTTTATGACGCAACCACAAACCCTCACAACGTCCCTACGTAAAAGCATAGCATCGTTGCGCAACAGCCGCCAGCGCCGCCAGGCCGGGCTGTTTGTAATTGAAGGTACCCGTGCGGTTCTTGACACTGCCGCATGGTTCGATGTGGAACATCTGGTGGCCACACATGCATGGCTTGATGAGCATCGCCATATGCTTACCCCCGGGCTACCGGCGCCCATTGTCGCCAAAAACGACGAGATTGCACGCATGTCGTCGCTAACCACCCCGCAGGGTGTAATGGCCGTGTGCCGTATGCCGCAGCAACCCGACGAGCCAACGGAAATCGGCAAAGACGAACTGTTGCTCGCCCTCGACAAAGTGCAGGATCCGGGCAACCTCGGAACCATAATGCGCATAGCCGACTGGATGGGCATAACACGCATACTCGCATCAACCGATACCGTCGACCTGTATAACCCTAAAGCCATCCAGGCCTCGATGGGCGCAATAGCAAGGGTCAGCATAATCTACACCGACCTACCCGCCACACTTCGCCGCCTGAGCCGTTCCGCCGAAGTCTACGGCACATTCCTCGACGGCGACAACATCTACCACACCCCTCTCACCACTGGTGGAATCATCGTAATGGGCAACGAAGGCAACGGCATATCTCCGGAAACAGCCGAAGAAGTGACCCGGCGCATCCGCATACCGTCCTATCCCGAAGGGCGTCCTACCGTCGAATCGCTGAATGTTTCGATGGCAACCGCCATCACTCTCGCCGAATTCCGGCGTAGGGCAAATTCCTGACAGACACGTAAACATGGCAAAAACTAAGGAAAAAACAATGTGGTTCTGCTCCGAATGCGGTGCCGATTCCCCGAAATGGGAAGGCCGGTGCCCCGCTTGTGGAGCTTGGAACACCATGGTGGAAGAGCGCATAACAACCCGTAAAAAAGATTCCGGACAGAGCCGCACATCGCGCATGACGATGAGTGTGCCGCAAAGAGTGTCGGAAATCAGAGCCATCGACGAAGCCCGTATCCATATGCCCTCCGAAGAACTCAACCGTGTGCTGGGTGGCGGCCTTGTCAGCGGGTCTATGGTGCTGATCGGCGGTGAGCCGGGAATCGGCAAATCAACGCTTGTGCTTCAGAATATCCTCTCCATAAAATCGCGTCGCATACTCTACGTTTCCGGCGAAGAAAGCGCAATGCAGATCAAACTCCGCGCCGACCGCATAGGCCGCATGAGCGACAACTGCTACATCGTCACCGAAACATCTCTCGAAAACATATTCCGCCACATCGAGCAGATAGAGCCGCAGCTGCTGATAGTCGATTCCATACAAACCATCGCTTCAGACGATATCGAATCATCGGCCGGAAGCGTCAGCCAGGTGCGCGAATGCGCCGCCCGGCTTCTGCGTTTCGCCAAAGAAGCCAACGTGCCGGTGATGCTCATCGGCCACATAAACAAAGAAGGATCGCTGGCCGGCCCGAAAGTGCTCGAACATATCGTTGACGCTGTGTTACAGTTCGAGGGAGACCGCCAGTATATGTACCGCATTCTCCGGGCCACCAAAAACCGCTTCGGCAACACATCGGAGCTGGGCATCTACGAAATGTGCCAGCGCGGGCTGCGCGAAGTCACAAACCCGTCTGAAATGCTCCTGTCGCGGCAAGATGAAGAATCGCTCTCCGGATGCGCCATCGGAGTGACTTTAGAAGGAATACGGCCTTTTCTGATAGAGGCACAGGCACTCGTAAGCACCGCAGCCTACGGCACTCCGCAACGTTCCGTCACCGGATTCGACTCCAAACGCATGAACATGCTCCTGGCGGTGCTTGAAAAACGGGTCGGATTCAAACTGGCTCAAAAAGACGTGTTCCTCAACATCGCCGGAGGCCTGAAAGTGGCCGACCCGGCACTCGACCTCGCCGTGATTGCCGCAATCCTCTCTTCCAACGTCGACATGGCCGTGCCACACGGCATATGCCTCAGCGGTGAAGTTGGCCTCAGCGGTGAAATCCGCCCGGTGACCCGCATGGAACAGCGCGTGCGCGAAGCCGAGAAACTTGGCATGGAGACAATAATCATACCCAAAGGCTCTTTAAAGGGGGTAGACACATCGAAACTCTCCATCGAAATTGTTGAAGTTGCCAAAGTTGAAGAAGCCTTCCGACGGCTTTTCGGCTGAAAACCGGATAAATCGCCACCCTATGTGTAACTTTTCAGTGGCAGCGGCGTCAAACCATTGTCATGGTCTTCATCACAGAAATGAAAGAATCACCATACATATCGAAATAATTAAACAAATCATATTTTCTTGTACTAAATTTTCAATCGATGAAAAAGTCGTTAAAAAAAGTGATGGCCCTGATGCTTTCCGTAGTATCATTAGGCGCCGTCGCACAGACCAATCCGATGGCCGAGCAATTGCCGGTTGACAAACAAGTGCGCCAAGGCACTCTGCCGAATGGCCTGACCTACTACATCCGCCACAACGACCTTCCCAAGGGACAGGCTGATTTCTACATCGCACAGAAAGTAGGCTCAATTCTCGAAGACGACCATCAGCGCGGACTCGCCCATTTCCTGGAGCATATGTGCTTCAACGGCACACAGAACTTCCCCGGCAACGGTGTGATCCAGTGGCTTGAAACCGTCGGAGTGAAATTCGGCCAGAACCTCAATGCCTACACATCAATCGACGAAACCGTCTACAACATCTCAAACGTGCCCACAGCCCGCGAAAGCGTGCAGGATTCATGCCTTCTCATTCTCCACGACTGGGCCGACGGACTGCTGCTCGACCCCAAGGAAATCGATAAAGAGCGTGGTGTAATCCATGAGGAATGGCGCTCGCGCAACGTAGGCCAGCAGCGCATAATGGAGCAGCTCCTCCCCACCATGTATCCCGAATCAAAATACGGCTACCGCTTGCCTATCGGCACAATGGAAGTTGTCGACAACTTCCCCCCCCAGGCGCTCCGCGACTACTATGAAACATGGTACCGCCCCGACCAGCAGGGCATAATCGTTGTCGGCGACATCGACCCCGACCGTATCGAGGCCAAAATCAAAGAGATTTTCTCTCCGATAAAGATGCCTGAAAACGTTAAAACGCGCGAATATGAACCTGTTCCCGACACAAAGGGCACAATCTACGCCATCGGTTCAGACCCCGAACAGCAGTATTCTATCTTCAACATCTATTTCAAAAACGAAGTCGTGCCCAAGGAAATGCGCAACACCATGGTGTATCTCGTGACCGACTACATAACCGGCATGATCGGCAACATGCTCGCCAGCCGCTATGAAGAGATGGGAAGCAATCCCGACACCCCCTTTGCCACAGCATTCGCCAGCTACGACAACTACCTCGTGGCATCAACCGAAGACGCCCTCTCGGTCGGCGGTGTGGCCAAAGGCAACGACATGATACCTTCGTTCAAAAGCGTTTACCGCGAACTCCTCCGCGCAGTGCGTGGCGGATTCACCGCATCGGAATATGACCGCGCACGCAGCGAATACCTCTCGCGCCTCGAAAAAGCCTACAACAACCGCGACAAAGTTGAAAACGAGAAATATTCGCGTGAAATCTCTCGCCATTTCATCGACGGCACACCCATGACCGGCATCGAGTTTGAATACAACACCATGAACATGCTCGCCAACCAGCTGCCGGTTGAAGCTATCAACCAGACCCTCCAGCAGATGGTCACAAACGACAACCGCATCGTATTGGCCATGCTCCCTCAGAAAGAAGACATCATAATCCCAACAGAGGCACAGCTCGCACAAGCCATGCAGGAAGTTGATGCTGAAGAGATTCCGGCCTTTGTTGACGAAGTTAAAGCCGAACCCCTGATTCCCAACCTCCCAAAGCCGGGCAAAATCGTAAGCGAAGAGCCTGTTGAAAAATGGGGAGCCACAAAACTAACTCTCTCAAATGGCGCGGTTGTAATCGTGAAACACACCGACTTCAAAGCCGACGAAATCCTCTTCGACGCTCAGGCTCTCGGCGGCACATCCGTGCTCCCCGACAGCTATGCCAACTCTCTGATATTCTTCCCCGTTGCAGCTCAGATGAACGGCCTTGGCGACTACACCTACAAAGACCTCCAGAAATACCTCCAGGGCAAACAGGTGAGCGTCGGCATGGGGCTTGACAGCTACACACGCGACATCACCGGTTCGACCACCCCCAAAGACCTCCCCACAATGATGGAGCTGCTCTACATGACCTTCACAAACTTCAGCTATACACCCGAGGAATTCCTCGCCGCCCAGAAGCAATATGAAGGCATCCTGAAAAACCAGGAAACAAACCCGCAGTATGTGTTCAGCCGCGACATCGCCAAAGCCCTCTACGCAAACCCCCGCCGCCAGGCAATGAGCGTAGAAGCTGTTAACGGCGCACAACTCGACCAGACCATCGACATCGCACGCAAAATGACTGCCAACGCAGCCGACTACACATTCTTCTTCGTCGGCAACATCGACATGGCCACTTTCAAACCACTTGTGGAACAATACATCGCAACCCTTCCGGCCGATAAAGCAACCGCCGTTAAGGCTCCCGTATTCCTTGAAAGCCTCAACATCAAGCCCGGCGATAAGGAAATCGGCTTCAAGACACCGATGCAGACCCCGCAGACTTTCGTGGCAATCCTCGACTACGGCAAACTCAACTACACCCCCGAAAACCGTGCGGCAGCCAATGTGGCCGGGCAGATCCTTACCAACCGCCTGCTCAACACCGTCCGTGAAGACATGGGCGCAGTCTACTCAATCTGGGCCAACGGCAACATGCAACGCGTGGCCGACAAATCCAACACCATCATGCAAAGCATGTTCCCGATGAAACCTGAGATGAAGAAAGAGGTTCTCGACTTCATCGCCAAAGAATTCAAGAACATGGAGAGCAACGTGACCGAGGAGGAACTTGCAAAAATTGTTGAATTCTCAATCAAGAACGTTCAGGAAGCCCGGGAGCAGAACGATGCATGGATCAACGCCATGGCAGGTGAAGCCCTCAACGGAGTCGACACCTTCCACGGAGCAGAAGAGATGTATCGTGCAATGAAACCCGCCGACATCCAGAACTTCATGAAAGAACTCAACAAACAGGGCAACTACCGCGTAATCTATCTCGAAGCCGAGGAAGATCCCGCCAAATAAACCCTCCCAACCATAGGAATATAAACGCCATGCCCCATTTTGCGGGGCACGGCGTTTTTTTGTAAATTTGCCTCGACATAGCCATTAAAGCAATACTACAAATATGACTGATAAAAGCGACAAAACCGATGGCAACGGCAGGAAAGTGACCAAGAAACAGGTTTTAATGGTCACCATGATGGTGGTAGTGGCATTCGGTGCATGGCAATACGCAGCCATGAACGCAGGTTTCCGCAGCGAAAAAGCGGCATGGGTACGCATCCCCGCCAATGCAACCGTAGAACAAGCCAAAGACTCCATAATCTCATCACTGGGAGAAGATTTCGGCAGCAAAGTCGCCCGGCTGTGGAACGGCAACATCGCCTCAAGCCACGGGGCATACCTCATCCAGCCACGTGAAAAAGCATGGCGCGTAGCCAAAAACATCGGGCAGGGGCGACAGACCCCCGTGAAAGTCACATTCAACAACGTCCGCACCTTCGACCGGCTCGCAGAACTGCTCTCCTCAAAAATGGATTTCTCAAAAGAAGATTTCCTAACCGATGCAGCCCGCATAGCCGCTGCCGACACCCTCACCGCCGAGCAGATGACAGTGCAATTCCTTCCCGACACCTACGAAGCATACTGGTCAGCCACCACCGATGAACTGATAGCAAAGATACGAAGCAACTACGCCCGTTTCTGGACACCGGAGCGCAAAGACAAAGCAGCATCCATCGGTCTCACCCCAATGCAAGCCAGCATACTCGCATCAATCGTAGAAGAAGAGACAAACCGACGCGACGAGCGCCCGGCCATAGCGCGCCTGTATCTCAACCGCCTCCACAAAGGGATGCCCCTACAAGCCGACCCCACCGTAAAATTCGCATGGGGCGACCCCACCGTCAGACGAATCACCGGGGATATGCTAAAAATCGAATCACCCTACAACACCTATAAAACCGCCGGTCTCCCACCCGGGGTAATCCGTCTGCCCGAAGCATCGACAATCGACGCAGTGCTAAACGCCCCCCCCCATAACTACATCTACATGTGCGCGCGCCCCGACGGTTCCGGACGCCACGACTTCACCGCCGACTACTCCACCCATCTTCGCAACGCCGCCAACTACCGCAAAAAAACATTTTCCACAAAAAAATAATCCACCCCAAGCCATTCCACATTCCAAATTATTTCCTAACTTTGCATAACAAAAGCGCTTCAAGCCAGCGGGCATAGCGCCAAACATAACGTCTCCGTAGTTCAATGGATAGAATATTGGATTCCGGTTCCAACGATTGGGGTTCGACTCCCCACGGGGATACAATGATAAATCAGCCGTCTGAAATAAGACGGCTGATTTATTTTCATATGAAGTTAACTTATTTGGGCCTGCGGTTGTTTATTATATGAACTTTGGAGAAATAACGAGAACAAGTAAATAAGCAACATAACAATTAAAAACTTTTTAAAATTATGAACACCGCACCGTTACAAGGAATTAAGGTTGTCGATTTCACAAACGTACAGTCCGGCCCGTCATGCACCCAGATGCTTGCATGGTTAGGCGCCGAAGTCATAAAAATCGAGCGTCCCGGTTCCGGCGACGCCACACGTAACGAACTCCAATTCGACCCCGATTGCCCGAGCTACTATTTCCTGCAGCTCAACAGCGATAAGAAATCTCTCACTCTTGATGCAGCTACCCCCGACGGCAAGGCCATTCTGACCAAGCTGATCGAACAGGCCGACATTTTCGTTGAGAACCTACACCCCGGAGCTATGGATAAACTAGGCTTCAGCTGGGATGATGTCCACAAACTCAATCCACGATGCATCTACGGCACTATCAAAGGATTCCCTCCCACATCGAAATACAAAGACCTGAAAGCCTATGAGCCTATAGCCCAGGTAACTGCGGCTGCTGCTTCAACAACCGGATGGTATTCAGGCGAATACAACGTGCCTACCCAAAGCGGCGCCGCACTCGGCGACTCCAACACCGGTATGCACCTGCTCATAGGTCTGCTCGCAGCCTTGATGCAGAGGGAAAGAACCGGAGTGGGATCGTATGTCTACCAGTCGATGCACAACGCATGTCTGAACCTGTGCCGCATCAAGACCCGCGACCAGCTGACACTCGACAAAATCGGATATCTCACCCAGTTCATGCAATATCCTAATGAGAAATTCCCCGACTACGTGCCCCGTTCAGGCAACACCGAAGGTTCGGGTGTATTGGGATGGACTTACAAATGTCTCGGATGGGAAACCGACCCCAACGCCTATGCCTACATCATCCTGCAGCGTGGCGCGAAAGATTTTGAAAAAGCGTGTCAGGCTTTCGGCTTCGAGGATTGGCTCACCAACCCCGACTTCAACACCGCCGATGCCCGCGACCGCCACAAAGACGAAATCATCAAACGCATCGAGGCGTGGAGCATGACGCGCACCAAATTCGACGTGGTGAAAGCCTTGGCACCTTACGGGGTTCCTTGTGCTCCTGTGCTCAACACAAAGGAGATTATGGACGACGAAAGTCTCTATGATGGAAACACCCTCGTGAAAATCAACCAGGGTGGAAAAGTCGGGGAATTCGTAACCGTCGGATGCCCGTTCACCATATCGAACTACCAGCCTAACTATGGCCCGTGCCCGACACTCGGCGGCAATACCGACGAAGTGCTTAAAGACCTTGGATACACTGCCGACCAAATTGAGTCGTTTGCCAAAAACGGCACCACGGCTCCTATGCCAAACGGCAAGATGTAATGATAAAGCCCTCGTGGCTTCCAACTCTTTTTCTTATGAAAGTGCCTGTGAATCCGCGATGACCGCGCCACCCTGCGGGATGGCAACGGGAGGATTCCAAGAGTGAGTCTGAGCATCTCAGGCAATCTCTAAATCTCAAATATAGTTTTTAGTTGTTAGTTTTTGGTTGTCGGCCGGGGTTCCCCGCGTCCGGAGAACCTCGGCCTGACAACTAAAAACTAATGAATAATCACACCAAACATATATACAATCCTGTTTTCCGCTATTTTTTTATGCAAGACAACACTAAAAACATCAATACAACGGCGGCAACCCCGCAAAAAGCGCAGCCCCATTTCCCGGAACAGGTTACCGGCATGTATATCCTTGCTAAGGCGCTGAAAAACATCGGCATCGACACTATCTACGGCCTTGTCGGAATCCCTATCACCGAAGCTGCCTACATAGCCCAGGGACAGGGGATGCGTTTCATCAGCTTCCGCCATGAGCAACAGGCCGGAATGGCAGCCGCCACCCACGGCTACCTCACAGGAAAGCCTGGAGTTTTCATGACCGTATCCTCTCTCGGATTCATGAACGGACTGACAGCCACGGCCAACGCCACTGTAAACTGCTATCCGGTAATCCAGATTTCAGGATCATCGGTGCGCGAACCAATCGACCTCGAACAGGGAACATATGAAGGCCTTGACCAGCTCAACGTAGCAAAACCGGTTGTAAAAGCCGCCTATCGCGTAAACCGCGCGGAAGATATTCCAACAGCAGTCACACGCGCCTACCGTGCCGCCATTTCAGGGCGGCCGGGCGGAGTTTATCTCGACATCACCACCCCGGCTCTCGGCCAGATTCTCGACCACGACGTGGCCGACGCCCTCTTTTCTCAGCCTGTTGACCTGCAACCAGCAATGATTCCTTCGGCAGAATCGGTCGACAGGGCATTGCAACTGCTGGCTTCAGCCAAGAAACCGGCGATAGTAATCGGTAAAGGAGCAGCCCAGGCACGTGTGGAAGATCTATTGAAAGAACTCGTAGAGAAAACTGGCATACCGTTCTACCCCATGTCGATGGCCAAAGGCGTTCTGCCCGACAACCATCCCCTGAGCGCCATCTCAGCCCGAAGCACCATCATGGAGGAAGCCGACGTGGTTATGCTGGTCGGCGCACGCCTCAACTGGCTTCTCAGCCGCGGACATGGCAAATGGAACAAAGCCGGTAAATTCATCCAGCTCGAAATCAATCCTGAGGAAATCGATTCCAACCGGCATATCGACGCACCTGTGGTCGGCGACATGAAGAGTTCGCTCGAAGCCATGCTCGCCAAACTCGGCAACTACAAAATGGCTATGGATCCGGCATGGGTAACAGGAATCCAGTCAGAGTCGAAAATCAAGAATGCCAAATTCCTTGAACGGCTCTCCGTTCCCACCGTACCGATGACACACTGGAGCGCCCTGGGCGCAGCAAAGAAAGTGCTTGAGGCAAATCCGGATGTAATCCTCGTCAACGAAGGTGCGAACACACTCGACGACACCCGCGACTCCATCGACATGTTCCTCCCCCGCCACCGCATCGATTGCGCCACCTGGGCAATCATGGGCATGGGCATGGGTTCTGCCATAGGGGCGGCCGTTGCAACAGGCAAGAGCGTAGTGGCCATCGAAGGCGACAGCGCATTCGGGTTCTCAGGAATGGATTTCTCCACAATCTGCCGTTTTAACCTGCCGGTGACCGTGTGCATCTTCAACAATGGCGGCATCTACAACGGCATAGGCGTACCTCTCGACAAAACCGACGACCCCGCGCCCACGACACTCGACATACATGCCCGCTACGACAAACTCGGCGAAGCCTTCGGAGCACAGACCTACTATGTCACTACACCCGACGAGTATGAAAAGGCTCTCACAGAAGCCATCGCATCTAAGAAGCCATGCCTGATTGATGTGCAGCTCGCCGCCGACGCAGGCAAGGAAAGCGGACACATCGGCTATCTGAACCCGGCTCCACTTATTGACATAACCGTATGACCGTTTTGTGACCTCTTCAGGACCTGTGCTCCGCTGCAGGAATGAACTCGCCCGCATGATCCCGGGTCCTGAAGAAACCTTTCCGGAACGTATGAGTCCGCACCGGACGCATACTATAGCCCGAGGGATTGTAATATTACTAAAACATTCAACATTTTTATGGAACACATTCTACTTTATGCGATAGTCCCGATCATCGTAGTTATGCTCGCGGGCTACATCTCCGGAAAGAAAGGTA
This sequence comes from Bacteroidales bacterium, assembly GCA_910575545.1. Taxonomy (GTDB): domain Bacteria; phylum Bacteroidota; class Bacteroidia; order Bacteroidales; family Muribaculaceae; genus UBA7173. The sequence goes on along the minus strand of CAJTFH010000002.1, from coordinate 211,972 downwards.
TCTTTAACGGGGACAACGCCAAAGCGTTCAACAAGGTCGTGCTCGACTATGCATTGCCGGCAGCCCTGTTCGTATCAATCGTCGATGCCAGCCGTGAGATGCTCGTGCGCGACATCAAGCTCACAATCATATCCACCGTGGGAATCATGGTGTGCTTCATGATTGTCTACTACATCTATGCCTATTGCTTCAAGAAAAACACCAAGGCCGACGGCGCCATAATGGCTCTCGTCTGCGGCTCACCGACAATCGGCTTCCTGGGTTTTGCAGTGCTCGAACCTATATTCGGCACAACCCCATCGGTAGCCCTTGTGGTTGCAATCGTAGGCATCGTCGTAAACGCCATAGGCATTCCTGTGGGTCTGTCGCTGCTGAATTCAGCCAACGAAAAGCTCAAACCGCTCCCCGCAGGACAGAAGAAACCGAGCGCCTGGAAACCTGTGATCCACGCTTTGGAACAGCCTGTTGCATGGGCGCCTATACTTGCCGTAGTCTGGGTTATCGCCGGAATACCCTGGCCCGATTGGGCAAGCCCTTCTTTCGACCTTATCAAGGGTGCGAATGCCTCTATGGCTGTATTCGCCGCCGGTGTCACCCTGTCGGCTGTGAAAGTCAACATCAACTGGCAGGCAGTGCTCGGATGTATCCTCAAACTGGTCATGATGCCGCTGTTGGTGCTCGTGCTCGGCCTCATCTTCAAGATGGATCCCATGAACCTCAAGATGCTCGTTGTGGCCTGTGCCCTTCCTCCAGCCTTCTCCGGCATCATCATCGCCAGCGAATACGACACTTATGTTGCCACCAGCACATCGTCACTGGCCCTGAATGTCATCCTTTTTATCGGGTTCTGCCCACTATGGATATGGATTACCGACATTGCATTGAGGATGTTCGCATAAATCCCATCTCTTCTTAACACATATCAGGCGGAGCAAAGACGGCACACTACCGGCTCTGCTCCGCTTCTTCTTTCAGCGTGTCAACAAGATCACCTAAAACGGCATCATAATAATTAACCTACAATGACAAAACAGATAACCGACGGCTGCACGGCAGCCACACATATAGCCTACGCACTGAGCGATGTTGCCACAATCTATCCCATAACACCTATCGCCTCAATGGGTGAGACAGCACAGAAATGGGGTATGCAGGGACGGAAAAACTACATGGGGGTGCCTATGCGGGTGGCCGAGATGGAAAGTGAACTCGGAGCCGCCGGAGCCACCCATGGCGCATTGGCGACTGGGTCGCTTGCCACAACTTTCACCAACTCCCAAGGGCTTATGCTTATGATTTCAAACATGTATAAAATGGCCGGAAACCTCGTGCCGGCCGTTTTCCATGTCGGCGCTCGTTCACTGGCAACCCACGCTTTGAGCATCTTTGGCGACCACAGCGACGTGATGGCCACACGCGCATCGGGTTTCGCATATCTATCATCGGCTTCAGTGCAAGAAACTATGGATCTGGCCCTGGTGGCACACCTCGCGGCTATTGAAGGCGGTCTACCGGTTTGCCATTTCTTCGACGGATGGCGAACATCCAACCAAATGGACACCATCGATTTCATCGATTATGAAACCATCTTCAAACTAATCAACTGGCAGAAAATCCACGAATTCCGCGCAAAAGCCCTCAATCCCGAACACCCCACCCTGCGCGGTTCGGCACAGAATCCCGACGTCTATTTCCAAAATGCCGAAGCTGTCAACAGCCGCTATGCGGCATTCCCCGCCATAGTGCAGAAGATGATGGATAAAGTTGCTGTGGCAACCGGACGTAGATACCATCTGTTCGATTATTTCGGAGTGCCCGATCCCCACACGGTAATCGTATCGATGGGTTCAAGCTGCGAGGTAGTTGAAACCACAATTAACGAACTTAACGCCAATGGATATAAAGCCGGACTGGTGAAAGTTCGTCTCTACCGCCCTTGGTCGGGCGCAGACCTGCTCAAGGCAATACCTTCATCTGCGGAAGTGGTCGTAACCCTCGACCGCACCAAAGAGGCAGGGGCTGAAGGTGAGCCGCTGTTTAAAGATGTAGCCACTGCCGCTATGACAGGTGGCCGCAAATTCATCATGATGGGTGGCCGCTACGGGCTGTCGAGCAAAGAATTCAGCCCCGCAATGGTAAAAGCTATCTATGACGAGGCTCTCCGTCCGTCCCGTCGACGCTTCTTCACCGTAGGAATCACCGACGATGTGACCAATCTTTCGCTGCCGGTGGATAACCGATTCCACCTGCCATCCGACGGATTCACGCAAGCTATTTTCTACGGCATGGGGTCTGACGGCACTGTAGGAGCCACCAAACAGTCCGCCCGTATCATCGGAAACTCTGAAAACCTCTATGCACAAGCCTATTTCCGCTACTCTGCCAAGAAGTCGGGAGGCTACACCGTCAGCGAACTCCGTTTCTCATCAAAACCGATAAAAGCCGACTACGATATTGAGGATGCCGACTATGTGGGATGCAACAAAGCCTCCTATGTCGACCGGTTCAGATTGCTGAAGAGCCTGAAAACCGGAGGTATGTTCGTTCTCAACTGCCCATGGACTGATGCAGAACTGGCTACACGCCTACCCGCCGCTCTGCGCCGGGAAATTGCCGACAAAAAAGCCAGGTTCTACACAATCGATGCCCAGGCGATAGCCGAAAGCGTCGGTCTCGGCGTGCGGGTAAACATGATTATGGAAACGGTGTTTTTCCATCTGTCGGGTGTAATCCCTTTCGACACCGCCATTCAGAAGCTCAAAGAAGAAATAACCGCAGCCTACATGCATGAGGGTGCCGAAGTGGTCAACCAAAACCTCCGGGCAGTGGATATGGCCGTAGCAGCCATCCATATGGTCGGAATCCCGCCGCAGTGGTCAACGGCCGCAGAAGAGAAAGAGGAGAAAACGGTCAATGCCGTCAACGGGCAGCGAGACCTCCCGTCCACAACCGATTTCTTCAACTACATCTCACGCCCATGCCTGCGCCTGGAAGGAGATTCTCTACCGGTGTCGGCCTTTACCCCCGACGGGCGGATGCCCATGGGCACAACCGCGTTTGAGAAACGCCGAATAGCAATCAATGTGCCCCGGTGGAATCCCGACAAATGTGTGGAGTGCACCGAATGCTCACTGGTGTGCGCCCATGCGGCCATAAGGCCGTATCTGCTCAACAGCGACGAGATGGCCAAAGCCCCGGCAGGACTGCTGACCAGACAGGGCGAAGGCGCGGAACCGCTCAAAACAATGCGCTACCGCATCCAGGTCTATCCCGAAGACTGCACAGGATGCAGCTCCTGCGCGACCATATGCCCCGGCCATGCCCTGACAATGATGCCTATCGAAGGTGAACTGCCCTACCAAGTGCCACTTCTCGATTTCGTTGAAAGGAACGTTTCAATCAAAAACGACCTCATACCCCGTTTCACTGTCAACGGTTCGCAGCTCAACCAGCCTTTGCTGCAGTTCTCCGGCGCATGTGCCGGATGCGGTGAGACTCCATATGTGAAACTCCTCACCCAGCTCTTCGGTGAGCGCATGATTGTGGCCAACGCCACCGGTTGCTCATCGGTGTGGGGTGCGAACTATCCGAGCAATGCCTATTGCACACGGAACAGCGACGGCAGGGGGCCGGCATGGGGCAATTCGCTGTTTGAGGATAATGCCGAATACGGCTACGGAATGGCCGTCAGCTGCCGCCAACGGCGCGACGAGCTCGCACAGGCCATGCACACCGCAATCAGTTCAGGCTCAGTCTCACAGAATCTACAAGAAGCCATGGAACTATGGCTGTCAGCCTGTGAAATTCCGGAAGCGTCTGAAGTCGCCGGGCAAAAAATAATTGAACTCATAAATGAGGTTCCCCTGTCCCTGCACACAGCTGAGATGACCGCCATACTCCACAATGCCGACATGCTTGGCAAAAAATCGATATGGGCTATCGGCGGCGACGGCTGGGCATACGATATCGGGTTTGCCGGTCTCGACCACGTGCTCGCATCGGGCGAAGACATAAACCTGCTGGTGCTCGACACCGAATGCTATTCCAACACCGGCGGACAGACCTCAAAGGCCACCCCGCTCGGCGCTGTAACAAAATACTCTCCCGACGGCAAACGCACCTTCAAAAAAGACCTCGGCCGCATGATGATGACCTACGGCACTGTTTATGTGGCGTCTGTAGCCCTCGGCGCGAACTACCAGCAGACAATCGACGCCCTGCGCGAAGCCGAAGCCTATCCTGGCCCCTCGATAGTCATAGCCTACTGCCCCTGCATCAACCATGGCATCCGGGCCGGAATGGGCGATTCCATCGTGGAGGAACGCAAAGCCGTAGAAGCCGGATATTGGCCGATTTACCGCTACAACCCACTGTTGGCAGCCCGGCACCTCTCCCCTTATATCGCCGACAGCGTTGCCGCAGAAAACGCCCGACCCGTCGACGGACTTCCGGCCACAGGCTCTCCAACCCCGGCCGAAAATGCCGACTACAAATCCGCAGGTGAAGGCCCTTGGATAAAAGTCAACACTGAAGCGACCCCTCTCACAGTCGATTATCCCGGCTCACCTGACATTGCGGCCAAGCCTGAGACAGAGACCGTTACCGACGATTCTGTTTCACTGTTCCCTCCAGAACGTCTGTTCGATTTCCTCGACGGGGAAGACCGCTATGCCGACATACGCTTAGTAGCCCCACAGGCCGCCGATCGCTTGCGCTCCATACTCTCAGCCCGCACAAATCTGCTCCATCGTATTCTAATGGGGCTGACCCGGGTAATCTGACATTTGGTTTCACAAAAATTATAACGCCACTCATGTTAAATTTGTCAGAATTCATTACCTTTGTAGAGGAGTAAGTCGGCAAAATCATTTTAGACAATCTCTAATATTAATCTAAAATAATTTTGACGGCTTACCTCTGCAACTCTGACTGATTTAATTTACTTACCTTATAATCCTAAAAAATGAGCAAACCATATGTTGTCGGTATCGACATAGGCGGCACAAACACTGTCTTCGGCATCGTAGATGCCCGTGGAGTCGTGCTGGCAAGTTCAGCAATCAAAACACGCAAACACGCCACTGTCGAAGCTTATATCGACGAGCTCCACACAGAGCTGACAAAACTTCTCGAAGTCAACGACGCCATTGGCAAAGTACACGGCATAGGCATAGGCGCACCAAACGCCAACTACTATACAGGCACCATCGAGCAGGGAGTCAACCTGCCATGGCCAACCCCCATACCTTTGGCTCGACTTGTAAGTGAAAAATTCGGAATACCCGTGGCAATCACCAACGACGCCAATGCAGCCGCGATAGGAGAGATGACATACGGTGCAGCCCGCGGCATCAAAGACTTCATAATGATTACCCTCGGCACCGGTGTAGGTTCCGGAATCGTAATCAACGGACAGATGGTCTACGGCCACGACGGTTTCGCCGGCGAACTCGGCCATGTAATCGTCAAGCGCACAAACGGCCGCCTATGCGGTTGCGGACGTTGCGGCTGCCTCGAAACCTACTGTTCAGCCACAGGTGTTGCCCGCTCTGCCCGCGAATTCCTCGAAGCACGCCCCAACGAAGAATCACTGCTGCGCAACATCCCCACAGATGAAATCACATCGAAAGATGTCTACGACGCTGCCGTTGCAGGTGATAAAATCGCACAGGATATCTTCGAGTTCACAGGCGACATTCTAGGTGCGGCCCTGGCCGATTTCGTTGCCTTCTCCGCCCCCCAGGCATTCATCCTCTTCGGCGGTCTCGCCAAAAGCGGCGACCTGCTCATGCGCCCACTGCGCAACTCGCTTGAGAAAAACCTCATGCCCATCTGGAAGGGGAAGGTCAAAGTGCTCATATCCGAACTGAAAGAGGCCGATGCCGCAGTGCTCGGCGCCAGCGCCCTCGGCTGGGAAGCCAAATTCATGGCTCCGACACCCGGTATGCCTGCTTCGGTTCCCGCTCCCGAAGCACCCCTTGCCTGATATCCCACTACATTAAATACAAGGCGTTGTGTCGAAATTCGACCAACGCCTTTTTGGCATCCGGATGGAGAGGGTGCTGTCAGAATGGTTCAGATGGTAGGAGCCTGAGGGTGAGGGTGAAGGGAGTTGACTAAGGTCAATGACCGAACCCGAAGCCCTCGGGCGACGACCCAGATGAGCCATTATGACACACCCTCTTCTTATATATTTCTACCAAAGGTACTCTTCCATGCAAAAAAGAGACCAACCTACTCCTTCATCAGCCACTTCAGCGGGAACACCTTCGCCACCGCCTTGCGCCGGTCATAAAACGCTTTGACTTCGGCCTCAGGTGTGCCATGGACGGGAGCAATCGTTGTGAGACACTCCAACACGGCGCGGCGGTCGGACAACAGGGCGGCATTCCCGGCCAGGTTCTTTTCGAGCTTTGCCATATGCCTCAGCAGCTTTTTTGTAGCTCCGCCTTCCCGTATCTGAGCTAGGAACCGGCTCAGTCCCTCGTTGCCCTCATGCATCCATATGGCGAATGCCTTTGCCCCGAACAGCTTCATATGCACCCCCTTTTTGGCATATTTTCCGTCTTTCGTTGCCTGGAACTCATCTTGGATCAGCTGGTAAAGCTGCCCGACTTGTGCGTTATTGATATAACCTTTTCGCGACCAATACCCAAGCGCACCGCTAATTTCGCTCAAGCTGTATTCACGGGTTATCTTATCCCAGCCCGAAGTGCCGTGTGAAAGCATATTGCCGCGCACGAACTCATTGACCATATCTCGCTGCATCCGCGCCATACGCCTTTCGGAATATGCAATTTCTTGAGGCGACGGAATTTCGCGTAAATCAGTGTCTACTATGCGCTCGTCAATCAAATCAATTGCATCCCGGTAGGCCGAATCAGTTCTTTCCGAACCGTTACGCTGATGCTGCATCGCCCGCATCAGGGCCACCCAAATCTCAATGCGTCCGTTATATCCGTTTACAAACCCTTTTATTCCCATAAAGCCAAGACGTCCATACTCAGGATTAGGCACCCAATGGTATCGGCTCCAACAACTGTCCATCGTCTCAACAGCTTTGTCTCCATCTCCCAATGCACTCTTAAATGTTGCAAAAGCTATTGGATAACGTGGAATATCCATAAAAACATCAGCAGCCTCGGCAACCGCAGTTTCCACATGCTTTAACTCATTATCAACCGGAAGCGTCTGACATTCCTTCAAAAAGCCTATATTTTTGTCAGCATCTTTCACTATATATTCAAACCCGAAAGGAATCGGCTCCCCTTCAAAGAACTCCGGCCTTAACGACAGAAGCAACGTCATACGAACATCAACCGGTTCACCCCTTTTTGTGGCAGGATACCACCGGGTCTCCTTCATTACCCTTATAAGCTCCTTTTCAAGTGCCGGATGTTTTATGTCATAGCATCTAACTTCAGAAACAGTGCCTTTTTTCGTAATTATGACATCTACAACTGCCCCAGTTCCGCATTTCCCACTTTTCCATGCCTCTTTGGGATATTTGAAATTCTTCGCCAAGTACTTAGGCATCCCGTCAAGCAGTCCTCCTACAAATGCCGGCAGCGTTTCCGGATCCTTGCAAAGCCTCGCAGCATAGGTCGAAACAGACACCGCACCCAACAGCATTGTCGTCAAAGCTATAAATATTCGTGATAACATTTTCATTGCTATACGTGAAATTTTGACCACTTCTATCCATTTTAAAGGTCAGAATATCCTATTCATGGATAGAAGTGGCATATATCAGTCATCTATAATAAACGAAATTTACCGTTTCAACCTGCCCGCTTTCAATCGGGGCAGCATCAAGAGAACCCAACTTCCCGGTGATAGGGTCAAAATACATATAAGTGCGCAAAAACGGGTTATAAGCAATCACCAAATAGTCTTTTCCATACTTTCGCCCGTAAGAACTATCCGTACGCGTGACCACCCGTATGATAACCCCATAATGTTTTGCGAGTGCATCAGGTATATTTCTGTATGTCGCCTGGTAATATTGTGATTGCAGGTATCTGTTTAATGCCTGGTCATCTATCTCATATGAATTGGTGGTTTTGTTCCAATATTCTTCAAAACGTTTTTTTAGAGCTGTCATACTTGCCTCATTTGAATATAAAAGAATGTGGAAATTAATCAAATTAGCCAATGGACGTTCTGACTCAGAATATGTTTTATAGAACCATATGGAAGTAGTCGCACCAAGAACATGACGGTTTTGCTCGACATATCCCCAATTTGACACATAACCTCCACGCCATTTTTTTGCCTCCTGAAGTTTATAGAACTTCACATTTGGCAAAGGTGTATCCGGATAACCCTGAGCCGCCCACGAACTTAAATATAATGAAGCTCCATACTCTTGCGATGAAGTCGGCGCCCCCACATATCCAAGATTCGCAACATAACCGCCATCCCATAAATCCCATGTTGCAAACATGTTGTATCCTTCCACCGGAATTCCTACATTACTTGCTGAGCCGGGCATAGTATGAGAATTATAATATTGTCTAAACTGCGATACGGCTCTTTCCGATAAATCCCTAAATGTCAAATAGTTCCAATCATCAAGTACACAATACCTACGCATCCACCGCCATGTGTAGGAATCGGTAGATTTTCCAGCTTGCCATCCGGTTTCAGAGATATACTGCATCACAGTGCCTGATTCTATGGCTTGCTCAACGGTTATTCGTGGCGTTGGAAAACTGTTCTCTTTTAATTCTTTTTTCATAGTTTATTTTATTACAACAGTTCGGTAATTTTTGAGCAGGCATAGCTGTATCGCACTGATACACAATAGTTTGCATTGATATTGAATTGTTGCTGCATCTTATTGATATTCAATTGAATATGCAAATTTTACCGAACTATTGTTATTAGAGTGTTCATAAATTGTGTGATAACAGTAGCGTTCCAAGACCAGCAAGTCCACCCGAAAGTTTCAGTTCGTCAGGCGTGAAACATTTTTGACGACTCTCAACATACTCAAGCAGTCCATCCATTGAAAACCCAAAGGATGGCATGAGTTCGTTGAGAATAAGGTTCCAAACAGACGACGAAATAACACTTTGAATCTGCCCGGCTACAGGATTATCATCCTGGGACATCTGTTGGGCATTTGAAGTACCCTCTCCAATCACATACGATTCAAGTTGTCTGCACAATCCCATAATTTCATGCGGAATGTCAAAGTCCTTTATCTTGGAAATATACAATCGAACAGCCCGTTTGCGGCTCGACGACAGTTCTGCGTTCTTATCCCTTGCCTGCCACAAAAGATACGAAAGTATCGTTTTCAGTATTTCCCCGATGTCAGCCGGATTATCACCCATCCTGCCGGCAAAATAAAGCAGTTCGTTCCATAAATCCGACCACGCGCCATGTTTCATGGCCTCGACAAGCCGACGGTCAACAGTGGCAAGTACTGAATTTGGAGTTCCTCCAACAATGTCGCTTCTCAACAGTCTCCCGACAGCCCAACCCAGTCCCGCAATCCCCTCCTCAAAAGAGGAGGGCGCATTAACCGTGCTATTCATCAGACCATCGAGAAGCTCCCCGGCAAAATCATAACATATCTCATCACCGGAATGCTGCGCATACAGATATAGATAATACATGACACCAGTCTTCCCGTGCAACAGCCCGTTTTCCTTGATATGATAGACATACATGATTGACGTGTTGGCTATCATGCGTAGTATCTTTTCTCGCGTGTTCATACCTTTTTGTTTGAAATGATTCTACGGAAGAAACCTGTCAGCGTCTCCACATTGGCATCGAAACTGAAGCGGTGACGGTTGGCAAGAACATTGTCGACCTTTTCTGCCATCAATCGCTGGTCTTTTAACACATCAACCACCTCGGTGATAGTGTCATAGCAGATATCCATACCGTATCCGCCCACATAGCTGCGCTGGGCGAATATATGGGAAGCGTTGCGTTTCTGTATCATCGGAATTCCCGCCACAAGATATGTGCTTATCCGTGCCGGAAGGTTCATGTCTGCCCATGTCATTTTCAAAACATTCCCATCATTCCCGCCATCCACGCAATGCAGCCATCCCGCATCATATTGTGAGAACTCCTCTGTCCATCGATGCTGAGGGCAGTGGTTATGGATGTGGAAATGTGTCCGGTCTACCGCAAGGAATGGCTGCGACGCTTCGTCAGGCGTCAGGTTCTCGCTGTAGACGTGCAGATGAATTCCGTTACGGGCCAACTCGGCGTAATCATTTGGGGAAAGTCCCACCACACGCCCGGCCACAACTGTATGTATTTCCCCGTCAGAAGCCGACAATTTCGGAGAAAACCGGTCGGAAAAGCTGTCGGCAAGCGGCATGTCTCCATCCAAGAGCAGACAGCATTCCTCCGGCACAGGTGGAATGAACTGTTCTATCCATCGTTTTTCCTCGGCATTCAGATATATGCGGCCATCAGCACGGGCATAAAGCGTTATGAGTTTATCCCACAGACCCGCTTTCTGAGCCTCCTGCGGGCCTTCTTTAAAATGCCAGACAAACGGAATCCCGGTATCTGCCATCAATACCTCGTGGGCGATTTCGATTGCGGAAGTACTTAACAGCGCATAAACCACATCGGGATTTATTTCTTTTACACGTTCTCGCCAGTTTTCATACGGAACGTCTTCAACATTGCCGAATGGCAGATGGCCTACCGTGGAATAGCCGAAACGCGGCTGAGCCCACAGTCCATAAAGGCGTTGACCCGATCTTTCCAGGGCATATATACGCTCCGGATTATAGGCCAGCTCACCTACCAGCAGGATTTTCAATCCCTCTGAATATGACACAACATGATTCCGGTATGGGGCATAATTCCCTACCTCATCAAAAATCTTGTATTTACCTGACCGGAACCGTATCGGTTGTTTCACACCATAATATGCACGATACTTATTCAGGCCGCCCCCATATCTTTCTCCGCAGATTTTATGGCGTTGGTTAGGATGGCAACACCATTCGCAAGTAACTGTCTGACAAGGCGCAAATGCCCCTCGACCGGTAAGTTTCCGCCAAAATAGATAGAACAGGTCTTCCGACACGCATTCTTCCCGCTCTGTCCATCGGTCGGCGGTTTTGCGGTGCGCCACCTGCACCAATTGCGTGCAATAGCCAGGAATAGCCCCTTTGCAGGTCTTATAATCAAGGAATCCTGAGTCTTTTGAGTCGTCAAAACGTATGCCGGTAAATGCCAACGCCACTTCGGGCTTGGCCAATGCATCCGCAAGGGTCTGCAAATGGTTCTCATAAAAAAAGTCATCTGCCGGAAGATATGCGATTAAATCATACGACGCGGCATCAAGGCCACGGTTCAAAGCATATCCTAACCCATAGTTTTCCGGATTCTCGATATATTTTATCCTGGAATCCGTAAGATAATCCGCAATGAACTCATTAAGCGCATCAGTGCTCCCATCGTTGATTATGATGAGTTCCCAATGCGCGTACGTCTGTGAAAACAGGCTTGAAACCGCCCGCCTGACAAACCCACACTGATTGAACACCGGCATCAAGACCGTGAAAGGCCGGGGAGCTGCCGTCTCCGCGTTTTCCGATGAAATAATATTTTTATGCGAAACACATTGCATTACAATATGGCTATTATATTTTGCACAATATACAACTATTTTTATTAGCTCAAAAGTGTACATGCCATATTTAACCAATCTTAACCCCGTTGAATCATACCGGAATTTTTTCGGCGCGACACCATATCGTATCGTCTTGCCTGTGAGCTAAAAAATCGTTAAATTTGTAACCTCAAACCAATCATAAACCATAACAAAAAAAATGACACCGAAAACCAAGCGATTTTTTGCGGCCGCGATCGCACTTGCGGGCGTGGCTACCACATCGGCGGCAACAACGGCCGGGAACGGCGACAGTCCCAAACCGAAAGCCTACCTTGTATCTGACGCCCACCTCGACACACAATGGAACTGGGACATCCAGACAACAATAGGCGAATATGTGTGGAACACAATAAACCAAAACCTGTTCCTGCTGAAAAAATATCCGGAATATGTTTTCAACTTCGAGGGCGGAGTGAAATACTCATGGATGAAGGAATATTATCCCCTGCAATATGAGGAGATGAAGAAATTCATCAAAGATGGCAGGTGGCACATATGCGGTGCATCGTGGGACGCCACAGACGCCATTGTGCCATCGGTAGAATCGGCCATACGCAACATCATGCTCGGCCAGCAGTTCTACCGCTCGGAGTTCGGCGTTGAAAGCACCGACATTTTCCTCCCCGACTGTTTCGGTTTCGGATGGACACTCCCTACAATTGCCAAGCATTGCGGCCTAATCGGCTTCTCCTCGCAGAAACTCGGCTGGCGCCATCTCCCGTTCCATGGCGACAAAAAATATCCCTACACCGTGGGGCTGTGGAAAGGTGTCGACGGGTCACAGATAATGATGGCACATGGTTTTAACTACGGCCAGCGCTGGGAAATCGAAGACCTCACGGCCAACAGCTCCATCAGCGGGCGCATAAAGGAAAGCCCTCTCAACGTGGCATTCCACTACTACGGCACAGGCGACATAGGCGGTTCACCGACAATGAACTCCGTCGATGCAGTGTGCCGCGCCACCCACACCGACGGCCCTATTGAAATAATCAGCGCCGAAAGCGACCGGCTGTTTAAAGACTACCTCCCATATGAAAAACATCCGGAACTCCCGGTTCATGACGGCGAACTGCTGATGGATGTGCATGGCACCGGATGCTACACCTCCCAGGCGGCCATGAAACTCTATAACCGCCAGAATGAACTCCTCGGCGATGCCGCTGAACGAGCCGCCGTTGCCGCCAGCATGATCGGTGCTGCCGAATACCCCTCTTCGAGCCTCACCGAATCCTGGCGCAGGTTCATCTTCCACCAGTTCCACGACGACCTGACCGGCACAAGCATTCCCCGAGCCTATGAATTCTCTTGGAACGACGAACTGCTGTCGCTCAAACAGTTCGCCGGCATCATAACGTCATCTGTAAGCGCAGTGGCCGACAGGCTCGACACCCGCGCCAAAGGCACACCCGTAGTGCTTTTCAATGCCCTTGGCCATGAAGCCACCGATCTGGTGGAGATGGAAATCGACGCTTCCCGCGCACCCCGCTCTGTGGATGTATATAACGCCCAAGGCCGGAAAGTCGCCTCACAGCTGATTTCCCACTCCGACGGCAAAGCCCGCATCCTGGTAGAAGCCACCGTTCCGGCCAACGGCTACACAGTCTACGACGTGCGCCTTTCAGGCACAGCCAGAAACAGCTCTGTCAACCAAAGTGCCAACACAATCGAAAACTCAGTTTACCGGCTCACCCTCGATTCCAACGGCGACATAACATCGCTCTTCGACAAGGCCAACAACAAGGAACTCGTCAAACCTGGGAAAGCCATACGACTGGCCATCTTCACCGATAACAAATCCTACGACTGGCCCGCATGGGAAATCCTCAAACCCACAATCGACGCAACACCGGTTTCAATCAACGGCGACGTGAACATGACCCTGGTTGAAAACGGGCCGCTGCGCCGGACACTCTGCGTCGACAAACGTCATGGCGATTCCAGATTCCGCCAATACATCCGGCTGAACGAAGGTGCGCTTGCAGACCGCATCGATTTCTTCAATGAAGTTGACTGGAAAACCCAGAATGCACTCGTCAAAGCCGAATTCCCCCTTGACCTCGACAATGAAAAAGCCACCTACGATCTCGGAATAGGCTGCGTGGAACGTGGCAACAACACCCCCACAGCTTATGAAGTATATGCCCAGCGCTGGGCCGACCTCACCGACAAGAACGGCCGCTACGGAGCTACGATAATGAACGACTGCAAATATGGCTGGGACAAACCCGACAACAACACCCTGCGTCTCACCCTGCTCCACACACCTGCCACTTCACGCGGCTACACATACCAGGATCGACAAGACCTGGGCTACCATACCTTCACCTACAGCTTGTGCGGCCACAACGGCAGGTTGCAGAAAGCAGAAGCCAACGCAAAAGCCGACCTGCTCAACCAACGCATCAAAGCCTTTGCCACCACGAAACACAACGGGACTTTAGGCAAGAGCTTCTCACCCCTTTCGACAGATAACTCCAACGTTGCTGTCAAAGCCCTGAAATTGGCTGAGAACTCCAACGAGTATGTTGTGCGCGTATATGAAACCTCCGGCAAAGAGCCCCAAAACGCATCTTTGACATTCGCAAAAAACATAACCGCCGCTTATGAAGCCGACGGCACTGAGAAAACTATCGGCGAAACACCGTTCTCGGGAAGTACCTTGAAGTTCACAATCAAGCCCAACAGCATCAAGACATTCAAAGTGCGGCTCGCCGACACCCCAGCCGAGAAAGGCAACCACCGCATCCTTCCACTCGATTTCAACAAAAAATGCTTCAGCTGGAATGAAATGCGCTCCGATGCAGATTTTGCGTCAGGTTATTCCTATGCCGCCGAACTCATACCTTCGGAACTGACCGTTGGCCGTGTGCCTTTCAAACTCGAAAACAGCGCCCTGCTCAACGGCATGTCCTGCCACGGAGACACATTGACACTCCCTGCCGGACACGGCTGCAACAAACTACACATCCTCGCGGCAGCCGCCACCGACGACAGGAGCCTGAGCTGCGACTTTAAAATCGGGAAATCATCGCAGACTATCACTATCCCCTCCTACACCGGATTCATCGGCCAATGGGGACATGACGGCCACACCAAGGGCTACCTGACCGATGCCGAAGTGGCCTATACAGGAACACACCGCCACTCTTCGTCGGGCGACCACCCCTATGAATTCACCTACATGTTCAAGTTCGACCTCGACATACCCGCAGGCGCAACCCGGGTAATCCTCCCCGACAACGGCAATGCGGTGATTTTCGCCGCTACGCTCGCCAACGAGGCCAACACACCCGTAAGTCCGCTTGCGCCATTGTTCCGCACCTCCATCAAAGAAACCGGTGCTAACGGAAACGCCAGGTTCGAGGAGGAGAAAGAAAACATCCTGCGCCCCGAACATATCGTGGCCTGGTCGGGATTCGTCAACGACAGCGAACATCCCACGATGCTGGTCGACAACGACCTGACAACCAAATGGTGCGACGTGACAGGGATTCCCGCCTATGTCGATTTCGACCTCGGCGCCGAAACAGAGATTGGCTCATGGAAAATGGTCAATGCCGCCATCGAACACCGCTCCTACATCACATCATCCTGTCTGGTTCAGGTGCGCAACACCCCACAGGAGGAATGGCGCACCATCGACTACTACACCGGCAACAGCCGCAACATAGTAGCCAAGACCCTGCATCAGCCTGAAAAAGCGCGCTACATCCGCCTAAATGTAATCCATCCTGTCCAGGCACCCGACGGCCATGTAGCCCGCGTATACGAATTCGCCCTCTACCGCCCCTGAGCCTGATCACCCGCGTAGTAACCAACCTTGATATAATTAGGCGTTGTGTCGAAATTCGACCAACGCCTTTTTGGCATCCGGATGGAGAGGGTGCTGTCAGAATGGTTCAGATGGTAGGAGCCTGAGGGTGAGGGTGAAGGGAGTTGACTAAGGTCAATGACCGAACCCGAAGCCCTCGGGCGACGACCCAGATGAGCCATTATGACACACCCTCTTATATCTGCGACTAATTAATAGCGGCGCAATTATTTCCGGCTTACGTATATCCACCGTGCCAATCCGAAAATATATCTGCGGAATCCGATGCGATAAGCCAGGACCCTGTCAAACCACAACATATGTGGCGAAATGATTTTGATAAGCCAACCAACATAGAGCATAGCAAAAAGAGTGCCGGGGCCGATTATATTCCACTCCCAGCTGCAGAAAAACACGAAACTGCTGATAATCGCCAACAATACTAAAGATGTGTCAACCACGATTTTCATCTTCGGAAAGCCTATTCCCGTCACCTGGCTCAATGCAACCGTAATCCCTTCCCCGGGCATAGTGACCGAACCACATCTGACCTCAAACGCAATGCCGACACCCATCACAGTGCATCCGACAAACTGTGCCAAGCCCTTAGCCCATAGCGATTCACATGCAAGGCCATCAGTAAGCAACATGTTCAGGTCAATGAGCCACCCGAACACAAAGCCGATAACCAACTGAAACAGCTGCACGGGAGCGAATTTCTTACGCAACACAAGAACCTGGGCAATGACAAGCACGAAATTCATCAATATCGTATAACCTCCCACACTCATTTCGGGAACAATACCTTCCGTTCCAGCCATCGAAAAAGAAAGCGGAAGCGACGAAATCACACTGCTGCCAAGATAAGACTTTATACATAAGACTACCCCTAACGTCATAAGATACAGGGATAATAACAACAGAAAATGCTGCCAGACAAAAGAACGGAAAGCGTCTTTTGTCGGTAATGAAATAGCTCTATCCATCTTTTTCACCTTATTTTCATCCACAAAATTACGATTTTCCCACGAGAAACGAAACGCAATGCCACATCGTAGGATTAAAACAAAATTATATAATTCTTTTGCCAATCAATGAAATATGACTAATTTTGCGGTGCAGTATTCTTCGCAATATTGCGCCCTTACATATTAGCTCAATCGCAGTCTGAATCACCACCTCGACCAAAGAACGAGCTAAAATAATAATCCGTGAGTGCGTGCCATACGGCGCGGACTTTCTCATAGGATTATTATGGCTTGTGGTGAGCCAAGACTGCGTATGACGAAAGTCTGCGCTTTTGTTCTTATTGGCAAGTGCGCATACCAAGTCTAACGACAGAATGGCAATAATGCGCAAAACCAATAACATCACAAGCAAATGAAAAAAGAAAACGAATTGTGGAAAAGTGTAGTTTCATGTATACTTATTGTGACACTCATGTTCTGTTCTCCATTTGAAGGCCTGGCGCAATCGTCCAATGGCCGAGGTAACGTATTAGAAAATGGCACTCAAATAGTACTCCGTGTCAAAGAAAACTTCAAGGCAGACAATAAGGCAGACACAGGAGTAATCAATTCTATTGTAGAAACGGATGTGTATTCTGCGGATGGTACGAAGGTTCTTATCAAAGCTGGTACTCCGGCATTCATAGAATTTTCAGCCGACCCAAATGGCACATGGGGAAAGGCAGGCAAAATCTGCCTCACACACGCTACTACAAAAACTATCGACAATAAACGAGTTTCACTCCGTCTTAGCAGTTGCAAGAATGGAGGTAGTAAACTCGGAGGCGTAATAGCCCTCTCCGTATTATTCTTTCCTCTCGGTCTTATCAGCGGATGTATGAAAGGAAGTATGCCGAAAATACCGGCAGGAACGACTTTCAATGCTTCTGTAATGCAAGATATAACAGTAGAATAACTATACAAGCCCCATATCACATATACAATGAAATGAAAAAAACTCGACTTCTTCTCTGCGTTCTCATTGCTGGCATTACTCTCATTGCTGGCATTACAGCAAATGCACAAGATAATTACAGTGGTTACCGTGGTTTTGCTGACCTCGGTTATACCATTGGCGTTGGCGACTATGAATTTGGTCGTTTTGAAATAAGCACTGCTCACGGTTATCAAATTTGCCCCTATTTCTTCGTGGGTGCAGGTGTTGGTTTTCACTTTATGTCAAAGTACGAAACCAAAGGAATGACTTATGCTCTTGACACTCGTGATAGCAAAGTAAGCATACCTCTGTTTATTAATCTCCATAGCCAGTTTATGAAAACCAAATTTGCTCCTTTCGTTGACTTCAAACTCGGACACTTTGTAACAAATGGAGATGGATTCTATGCTAATGCTTCTGCAGGTGTTCGCATGCGCACTATCGGCATTCAGGCGCTGTCACTTTCAATTGGCTACACTTTCGAGAAACTAAAGTTTGAAACCTTCGATAGTTTCTCACACCCCGGAATCAATATGGATTACACTCGTAGCTCCAGACTCCTTGACACTGAAGGTGTCTGCATCAAAGTTGGCTACGAATTTTAAATCTGCTCCTCTAAAGTACCCCATTGACTGAAGCACTCTGATAATAACAATGCATCAGCTCATAAAGAGAGACCTCTGACATCGGCTGCAACCACGAAAAGTTGTAGCCGATGTTTTATGGATTGTATCACCAAGGTGTACTTAGGTTATTGCTTACTTGGTCTCGCAATCTTTCTTTTATTAAATACCTTTATTATTAAAAGAGCTTATACCAACCTTTTCGAATTCTTCCCAGCGTTGTTTCTATAAATCCATGGGCATTACCTGCCATATTCATCAGCAAGCATCTTCGCTATTGTCAGGGTTTCACGATGGTTACTGCCTGTTGACTGTAAAACCAGGCCTAAACCTTTATCAGTATCAGTCAACACAATCTCTATCCTGCCGTCATCATATACTTTATGTATAAAATCACGCTCTTTTGGATTGAAAGGCAAAGAATTGAGTACCTTAACTACATACGGTGACTTGCATATTCGTTTAGCAAAAGCCTCCAATACATCTTTCCCGTGATCATCCCTCAATTCAATATGCTTGTTTGCCGGAAGAGTTTCACATAATTTCAACTCAAGCGGTTCATATGCCTCTTTAAAATCAGAAAACTCTTTACATTCACAATGTGACGCATCCGCAATTGATATAACCGGATACTCACCATCCTCATCTCCTTCAATATAAAGATTATGGACTACATTCTTATGCCAATAATCCTCAATTGCAAATGAAATTGCAACAGTTTGATAAAGATATACCACTCCCAGACCTTCAACTGGAATCTTTTCCCCATCGCGCAGGAGATAAAAATAATTGCTTATAAAGCGTTTTTCTTCCTCAGTATCAGACTCTATATACGGATGCCTCGCCAAGCCTAAAAGCAGACTACCATAAGTACGGAATTTTGGCATTTGACAAAAGTCGTTGAGCGAAAAACCGGTGGCAAGTTCAATATCGTCAAACGACTGTTCATATCTAATCCCCTTAAATCCATGCGATGAAGCCGCCTTGTATGTCTGAAAAAAACGGCTCACCACAGAACATGCCTCAGCCTGATCCGCAGCTTTCATGGATATGGATAGCTCATTGAATATCAACTCTTTCATTCACACCAATTTAAGCAATTGATTATTCCATTCATCCATAAAATCTTCAGGATAATCGCTCAGTTCACCATGAATATCAACAGAAATAGGTTCTATATCACAAAACTGTTCATCCTCAGCTGCTATACGGTAGAAATAAGATATGTTCACCTTGTTATTCGGAATCAAACGTTCTTTAACTGCAACCCTGATGCCGTTTACAATATGGTCGCTATGCGTTTCGACAAACAGTTGCATTCCTGCTGCCGCTGCCAATGCAATGAGTTTACCCATCTGCGCCTGTCCCTTAGGATGAATGTGCGCTTCCGGATTCTCTATGATTATCACTTTATCTTTTGAATACGATAACAGAGCCACTATAACAGGCAATACATACGATATACCGAAACCCACGTTTTTCGGACGGAATCTGTTACCGACAGCATCACGATTGGCAAACTGATAATTCAACACAACTTTGTCAGTACCTGGTATTTCCTGTATCTCAAATCTGACATCCGGACTGATTTCTCCCAACCAGGCAGCAGTCTGATGTAAAAGCGTGTCCGACTTGGCTGCGGGATGATGAAGCGATGCAGGAACCTTCATCTCCGAACCGAATGCATTCAGGAAATGAACCGCATATTCTCCCCGTAATCCAATCTGGCGATGTTCAATCACATCAGCATACGACATCGGGTAATCAGTACACGGCCCTGTTCTGACAGCCTCCAGATATTGGAAATTATTGTTGAACAATGGATATCTGTCAAGAATATCTAACGGGAAAACCTTGTTATTCTCCAACACATTGCTGTCGGCCTTATATAACAGGCTACATGGCAGCGAAATGTGGCATCCCTCCGAATCAGTCATGTCAGCATTAATCCTGATGGTCTCATCAACTGCATCCTGATATAAAGCATCACGCCCTCGCCCGATTTCTGTATATTCTCCATTCAGGGCAATCTTTGCTAACCCCAATGCCTTGTTCTGCCTAAGGAGAAGAAGGCTTTGTATGAACGATGATTTTCCCATACCGTTTAGCCCCATCAGCAGGTTCAACGGCAGAGTTTTCATGGCTACGGACTTTAGTGATTTCAGATTTTCAATTTCTATTCTTTCAATCATGTAACTGTTGCTTTAACAAATTTTCTATTGTTGCGAAACGGTATTTCACCCTGTTCTTGTCGCCAGTTGCAGACGTTATGGCTCCCACGAAATTTTCATCCTTATTCATCAGTTTGACAAATGCATAAAAAATCCGGTCTTTCCTGTCATAAGCAAGTCTGCGTTCAGCTTCATCGAGTTTGGCAAGCTCCACACTCCAGACCTCAAACAGAGCCTTATTTATCGGTTTGCGTCGCTCCTCAATATCAAACACCTTCCGGAAAGCCCAGCGGGAAAATATGGCTGAAGCCAGCTTCATTGACTCTCTGAAATTATCTTTTACATACTTCAGTTCATCTTGCGATAATAAATTTAGCTGCCCCATTGAATTCGACATGAACGTGTCGAGATCAGGGCGGTAATCTTCAGGAGAATTTATATAAAACGAGATAAAGCGGGTCACAAATTCTCTATCGAGCATCCTGTCGGTAGCAATCACCCAACAAGTGGCTTCCTTAAATTCATTCATACCGGCAAGATCTGCCACAAATCTTGACGGCACACCCTGGTTCAATGCATGTCTGATTTCCTGAGGTGTCAGCACAAGCCCACCTGTATTAATTCGCTTGAAAATGTTAAATTTCACATCCGCCGGAGTACCAGGATTTATTATATAAGCCATAATCTCAGCCTCTTCTATCTGACGTTGATACGAGCGTGGCAGGTCGTCAAACGATGGAGGCACAGGAATCTCTAATTTTTTTAAGAACTCAAGCCCCGACAACCTTAACGTTTTGTCAACAACAAAATTCTTGATGGCACTCAACCGCTGCAAACCATCAACAATCAGCCATTTGTCATCATCGGATCCATCAAAATAAAATGCAGGTAACGGCAATTTTATCAATATCGACTCAATCAACCGGCTTTGTTTCTCTTCCGACCACAAATTGCCTTGGCGCTGGAAATCCGGTGCCATATCTATTTCTCCCGCTTTCAACCGTTTTATGATATTGTCAAGCGACATGGTTTTTGTCTTTATGTCAATATCTTTCGGATTGAAAGGTTCCTCCATTATGGTCTTTTCATCGGCCAGGTTGTCGGTTTCATCTTCTACAGAATATGATTGTCTCCGTTGTTCCAGCTCTTTAAGCTCGTCAAGATCTTCCTTAGGCCGTTCATAAACCTGCGGCTGAGACTGCAATTGTTTCATCAAGCTATCATTTAAATGCACACAAATTTAATAAATCCATGCTAAATTTCAAAACACAATCACCATATGGACAGTATAACATAACACGCAGCTTGGATTCCCGAAGACTCAGATATAATGGAATTTGGCAGGAGGCGTTTATTTTTGTAAATTTGCAGATGAGGGAGACACCCTCCAAATCCAAATTGTCTCAAAATTTAATATTACCATTAAACCAACCTACCAGTTCCCCATGAAGAAACTGATTCTTAGCGCTACGGTAACAGCCGTCGCCGCTTTGGCCATGACGGCCACACCCCCCTGGCTTGATCCGGAGGTAAATGAAATCAACCGCTATCCGATGCACACCGACTACTTCGCATTTGAATCGGCCGAGGCGGCAAACGGATGCAAGACTGATTCTGAAAATTTCCTGTCGCTCGACGGCAAATGGCGCTTCCGCTGGGTAAATGACGCTGACAAAGCGCTGACCGACGGTTTTGAAAAGCCTTCGTATAACACATCGGGATGGGACGAAATAAACGTGCCGGGAGTGTGGGAGCTCAACGGCTACGGCGACCCGATTTATGTAAACACCGGCTATGCCTGGCGCGGACATTTTGAAAACAATCCACCCATGGTGCCCGATAAAGAGAACCATGTGGGCGACTACCGCCGCACCATCACTATCCCCGCCGACTGGAAAGGGAAAGACATCATCGCCCACTTCGGGTCGGCGACTTCAAACCTCACCCTCTGGGTCAATGGCAAACATGTGGGCTATGGCGAAGACAGCAAACTCGCCCAAGAGTTCGACGTCACCCGCTATCTCACCCCCGGTAAACCTGCCACTATTGCCCTGCAGATACGCCGCTGGTGCGACGGGACATATCTCGAAGATCAGGATTTTTTCCGCTTTTCAGGTCTTGCCCGCGAAAGCTACCTCTATGCCCGCCCCAAAAACCGCATTGAAGACATACGCATAAACGCCACCCTCGACAACGAATACCGTAACGGCACAATGAGGGTCGAGGCCGACATCAAGGGTTCGGGCGACCTGAAAATAGAACTGCTCGACGGCACTGAGCCAGTGGTTGAGGAGACGCTGAAAAATGTCAAGGGGAAAGTCGGGAAGGTGTTCAGCATTCCCAATCCAAGGAAATGGAGCGCTGAAACACCTGAGCTTTACAGTTTCCGCGCCACACTGTCGAAAGGCGGCAAAGTGCAGGAAGTCATACCCCTGAACATCGGTTTCCGCCGTGTCGAAATCAAAAACTCTCAGTTGCTGGTCAACGGGCAGCCCGTGCTTATTAAAGGTGCCGACCGCCACGAACTCGACCCCGACGGAGGCTATGTGGTGTCGGTTGAACGCATGGAGCAGGATATCCGCCGCATGAAAGAGCTCAACATAAACGCCGTGCGCACATGCCACTACCCCGACGATCCCCGCTGGTATGACCTTTGCGACCGCTACGGCATCTATGTCACAGCCGAGGCAAACATCGAAAGCCACGGAATGGGCTACAAAGAGAAGACCCTGGCCAAGAATCCGGCCTATGCCAAAGCCCACCTTGAGCGAAACCAACGCCATGTGCAGGCTCTATACAACCACCCCAGCATAATCGTGTGGTCACTCGGAAACGAAGCCGGCTACGGCCCGAATTTCGAAGCCGCATATGACTGGATCAAAGCGGAAGACCCCTCCCGCCCCGTACAATATGAACAGGCCCACAAAGATGGCAAAAGCGACATCTACTGCCCGATGTATGCCGATTACCAACATTGCATCGACTACGCCACCGACAGCAAATACCAACGCCCTCTAATCCAATGTGAATATGCCCACGCAATGGGCAACTCCATGGGCGGATTCAAGGAATATTGGGATATAATCCGCAAATATCCAAAGTACCAGGGAGGCTACATATGGGACTTCGTTGACCAGTCAATCCGTTGGCCGGGTAAAGACGGCGCTATAATCTGGGCATATGGAGGCGATTTCAATAACTACGACCCGACCGACGGCAATTTCTGCGACAACGGCCTGATAAGCCCCGACCGGGTGCCGAACCCCCATGCCTACGAAGTTCAGCGTATCTACCAGAATATCTGGACAGAACATGCCGGCGGCAACACCGTCAAGGTCTTCAATGAGAACTTCTTCAAGAATCTCGACAATGTTAAACTGAACTGGACACTTCTGCGCAACGGCCAGCCGACACGCTCAGGCTCTATCGACCGTCTTGACATAGCTCCTCAGGCCAAACGCGATTATACCATCGATTTCGGGCCTGTCGACAACTCGGCAGAATGGCTGCTCAACATTGACTACACCCTCAAAAACGCAGAACCGATGCTACCGGCAGGATTCACCATCGCCCGCGAGCAGCTGGCATTGACAGCGCCAGTCGCACCGGTCGCAACCACACAAACCGGCGATGCCCCAAAAATCACCGACCACAACCGGTCGTTAGACATCGAAGGCGCTAACTTCACAGTTTCCATTGACAAAGCAACAGGATTCATAAACCGTTATGATGTGGCCGGAACCGAGATGTTGACCAACGATGCCGTGATAAAGCCGAACTTCTGGCGCGCACCAACCGACAACGACTACGGAGCCGGATTGCAGAAAAAATTCCGCGCATGGCTCAATCCCGAAATGCGCCTTACCTCACTGACAAATACCACAGAAGGTGCTGCCGCTATCGTTAAAGCCTCTTTCGATATGCCTTCGGTTAAAGCCACACTCGACATCACCTACACCATAACCTCCGACGGCGCCATAGCTGTTGAGCAGAAACTCAACGCCACCAAAGGGGCAGAAGTGTCAGACATGTTCCGCTTCGGCTCCATCATACCGATGCCGAAAAACTTCGATATCGTGGAATATTACGGCCGGGGACCCGGCGAAAACTATGCCGACCGCCCCAATGCGATGAATATAGGCATCTACCGTCAGAGTGTGACCTCACAGCCCTACGCCTATATCCGTCCGCAGGAAACCGGCACCCACACCGATGTGCGCTGGTGGCGTGTGCTAAACTCGTCAGGCACCGGTCTTGAAGTGACAGCAGCCGAACCATTCTCAGCCTCAGCACTCCACTATACCATCGCATCGCTCGACGGCGGGGAAGAAAAGCCCAACACCCACTTCGCGGAAGTCAAACCTGCCGACCTAACCGAGGTATGCATCGACCTGCGCCAGTTCGGCCTGGGATGTGTCAACAGCTGGGGGGCATGGCCCGAAAAGGAATACAGGATGCCCTACGGCGACTACACATTCCGCTACACCCTGACCCCCGTAGCCAACGCATTCTAATCCATTTCTTCAACCGATACCGGTGGCGGCGCATAGCATTTGCAGCCGCCACCGTTTTTTATATATCCGCATACGTACCGTTACCCACCGTTTTTGTAACTTTGCAATCATAAAAACATCAACATGAAATCCATCAGAGAGATATACCGTGTCGGCACAGGCCCGTCGTCGAGCCACACAATGGGGCCACGGCAAGCTGCCGAAGAATTCCTCAGACGCGCACCCCAGGGGGCGCAGAGCTACGAAGTCGAACTGTTCGGAAGCCTGGCCGCCACCGGCAAAGGCCACATGACAGATGTCGCCATAGAAGATGTGTTTGCCACAACCGGCAAACCGCTTGAAATAATATGGCACCCCGACATATTCCTCCCCTACCACCCCAATGCCCTGAAACTGAAAGCCCTCGACAACGCAGGGGTTGTGATGTTCTCTATGACGGTCTATAGTGTCGGCGGAGGCGCCATCAAAATCGAAGGCGATCCCGAAGCCGAATCAAAAGACATATATCCCATGGATAAGCTCACCGATATACTCGAATATTGCGAGCGCACCGGAAAATGCTATTGGGAATATGTCGAGGAATGCGAGGGTCCGGAGATATGGGATTATCTCCACGACGTGTGGACTGCCATGAAATCGGCAGTAGAGCGCGGCATCGTGCGCGAAGGCCGTCTGCCCGGCCCGCTCAACCTCAGGCGGAAAGCAGCGCAATACTACGTCAAAGCCGCCGGGTTCCGCGACAACCTCAAGTCGCGCGGACTCACATTCGCCTATGCCCTCGCTGTGAGCGAGGAAAACGCTTCGGGCGGCATCATAGTCACCGCCCCGACATGTGGGTCGTGCGGAGTTTTGCCCGGGGTACTCTATCATATCTGGAAAAGCCGCGACCTGCCCGAAACCCGCGTTTTGCGCGCACTGGCCACCGGCGGTTTAATAGGCAACATCGTCAAACAGAATGCCAGCATCTCCGGCGCCGAGGTCGGCTGTCAGGGAGAAGTAGGTGTGGCCTGCGCCATGGCAGCCGCGGCAGCCCTGCAGCTCTTCGGCGGCAGCCCTGCCCAGATTGAATATGCCGCTGAAATGGGGCTGGAACATCATCTCGGCATGACTTGCGACCCGGTGTGCGGTCTGGTGCAGATTCCATGCATCGAGCGCAACGCCTATGCCGCAGCCCGCGCCCTCGACGCCAATATCTATGCCTCCCTGTCCGACGGAGTCCACCGCGTATCTTTCGACAAACTCGTAACTGTCATGAAAGAAACCGGCCATGACCTCCCATCCCTTTACAAAGAAACCGGTGCCGGAGGCCTTGCCAAAGACTACCACCAGATGTGACCACGTCAAACCATATGGAGGGTTTCCATGAAACGGCGCACAACTGCCGGGTCGCCTGAATATTTCCCGGCATCCTCGCTCAGTTTGCAAGTCTGGTTATAGAAACCCCAAAGCTCGGTGATTTTCACAGCGAACAATTTTATGACGATATTGAGCGGACGCACCCCCTCGAAATCGTTAGTGAAATGAGTGCCTATTCCGAACACCGGCTGGCATAACCCCTCGGCATAGCGTTGCAGTTCGATTGCTGCATCCGTGTCGAGAGCGTTGCTGAAAACCACCTGCTTGCTGCGCGGGTCAATGCCCAACGACCGGTATTTGTCGACAATCCGGCGAAGCTCCTGCCGGTTATCGCCGCTGTCTACCCTCAGCCCTTTGAACATATTGGCATAATCCTCAGAAAAATTCAGGCTGAAAATATCCCATCCGTAAGTGTCATAGAGGAAAGTTCCCAAAGCTCCCCTGTAGGTCGATGCCCATACCTTCATGGCAAGATAATTGGCCATCTGCGGCCCATACATGCCTGCCATGGCGCAGATCAGCTCATGTGCCATCGTACCCATCGGCACAACATCATACTTCATCGCAAGATACACATTGCTCGTGCCGGCAAACCTTCCCGGCCCGTCCATGCGGGAGTTTATTCCGGACATGGCTCTGACAACACAATCCTGAGAGGCAAACGACGCACGACGCCTCGTACCGAAATCGCTGAACACACATCCGGCCCCGATTAAGCACCCGGCTTTCTTAGCGGCACGCCGCTCGCATTCATTGTAATCAAGCCTTTCTGCCTGTCCGGTCATGCGGTAATAAAGCTCGGAAATAATCGCCAGCAACTTCACCTCAAGAAGAATCGTATTGCTCCACGCCCCTTCTATATCGACTGAGAGATGTCCCGCAGCATCCTGGTTGACATTCACCCATCGTCTGTCATAGCGGAATCCCTTCAGATAGGTAAAGAACCATTCAGGCAGGTAACGGCAACGGCGCCGCATAAACGCAATCTCCTCATCGGTAATCCTCAAATCCTCAAGAAAAGCAATCTGCCTTGCGAGTTCCCCGGCAAACCCGTCAGGATAAACCATATTGTTGCGGTCGATAAACGAATATTTCACCTGTGCCCTGGGGTAATTGTCAATCACCGCGCAGCACATAGTGAATTTATACAAATCATCGTCGGTAAAATGTCTTATTATCGGCTCCATATCAGTCAGCTGTTTCTCTCTAAACAACCGCCGCCCCCCAATGTTTCACCCACCCATTCCCACCATAAACACACCATAATTTTTCCCCACCAAATTTCGCCACCTCAAAAAAATCAACTAAATTCGCAAATAACCCGACAAAAAACGAAACATTTCCATCCCGATGGGTATTACAACTTTGTTTTACCCTTCACTAAATACCATCTGCTGATTATGGCTTATCCCAATCAAATACGTGAAGAGGAACTGAAAAACAAAGTAGCCCATGATTTCTTCCAGTCATACGACACCACTCAAATTTTGGGAGACATAGATTTTTGTGTAGCCGTTCCCATAGATGCCCCCCAACTCTTCGAAACCGAATATCTACTTTGGGCAGAAGCGAAGAAAGGGGCGAAAGCTGTTTTAGAAGAATCATTTGTGCAATTAGTCATCACTATCGGGAAAGCACATACTTTCGAGCACCACCTTCCGCCCCGATTCCTCGGTGCATTCGACGCTGAGAAAATAGCGTTCATACCCTATAACAACCTGCTTGAGATTTTCCATCAGAATGATTTCAACTGGAATGTCGCACCATCCGACCATTCGACAAAAGAATTTGTGCTTATCCATGAAAGAGTGACAGAAGTGCTTTCCCGTCAAGTATTGACATTCTATTACGACCGCGACAGAAAGGATCTTGAAAAATTCATAAAACAGAATTTTATTGTAGGTAAATCAAAACTTTCAAAAATACAGATTAGCAAAAACAATTTCGTCGCCATATATCAGAAATGGCTGCGGGAAGTCAAACCAACTATCAATGTAGATTGGGACAAAGCCAAGAATGTCGGAATAATTGACGCAGATTTTTACCTCGCAGATATTCTTTCGGAGCATAACGTGTCATTGAAAGAAAAACTATTTGTATTGCTCCGGGAAACTTATTATGAGCTTGACAGGAAGAAGAACGACCTTGGGCTCTTTACATCCAGCACCGCAAATTTCATCGACGAACAAAAAGCGCACACACAATTTTGGAACCGCTACAACCGCCCTCCCAAACGTGACTATTGGGATTATATCGTTGAACGTAGAGATTTGCTCGTGCCACCCGACGTCAGAGAGCGCAAAGGTTCGTTTTTCACACCTCAGAAATGGGTGGAGCTGTCGCAGCAATATCTTGCCGATGAATTGGGAGAAAACTGGCAGGATGAATATTATATCTGGGACTGTGCAGCCGGAACCGGCAACCTGCTGAACGGATTGACAAACAAATACCGAATCTGGGCATCCACACTCGACAAGGCTGATGTGGACGTGATGAAGGAACGGATAAAAAACGGAAGCGCAAACCTCCTCGATGAGCATGTGTTCCAATTTGATTTCCTCAATGATTCTTTTGACAAGCTCCCTACACGGTTAAAAGAAATAATCGACAATGAGGAACTACGAAAAAGACTTGTCATATACATAAACCCGCCTTATGCCGAAGGTGATAACCGTACAGGTGTAGGCCGAAGCGGTGTGGCTCAAAGCTGGGTGCAAATGGAATATGGCTCATCTATGGGATATGCGAAAAGAGAACTTTTTGTGCAATTTATGACAAGAATTTACCATCAAATCCCTTCATCGGTGCTTGCAAATTTTTCAACTTTGAAAAATTTGCAAGCACCGAAATTCCGCGATTTCCGGGCCTTTTTCCGAGCGAAGCTCGGTCGAAATTTTTTAGTTCCTGCAGATACATTCGATAATGTCAGCGGACAGTTCCCTATCGGCTTCTTCATTTATCACTTAGATGACAAAGAACCTTTTAATTCAACAAACTCCGACGTTTATGACTCTTCGGGTCGGTTCTTGTCAAAAAAAACTATTATTTCATACGATTGCGAGAAAGTTATAAACAATTGGGTTGAGGATTTCATCGATAAAACGGTTGAGGGGCATCCCGGTTCTACGGACTCAATAGGAACAATAATCGGAGTCGGAAATGATTTCCAAAATCAACGGACAGTGAGGATAGAAAATCCTTGGCGTCCATGGAATCATCAATTCCAATGGCAGATTACAAAAAATAATCTTCTGTTCTCCTCCGTATACCTCTCTGTTCGGACAATCATCCAGGCAACGTGGATAAACGACCGAGACCAATTCCTATATCCCAGCTATAATTTAAACCACGATGAATTATTCTTAAGCGATAGTCTAGCAATCGCCATATTCAGAAATAATGTGAGAGGAACCGATACCATCAACCACTGGATTCCGTTTACCGAAGAAGAAGTTGGCGCACGCGACTGTTTTAAAAGCCATTTCATGACCGATTTTATCTCCGGCAAGGGAAGACCCGTAAAAGAAGCCGATTTGTTTTCGCAGGCAGCCGATGTTAACGGACGTCTGAAATTCTCGGAAGAAGCCACAGCCGTATTCGATGCCGGAAGGGACCTTTGGCGATATTATCATTCTCAGTCTGACTCAAATCCCGACGCATCCCTATACGACATCAAGCTATATTTCCAAGGAACAAAAGTCACGAAAAGCGGCAAGATTCAAATGAAATCAGACAGTGATGACCCCGTCTACACAGATTTAATTCAAAATCTCCGCGACAAACTTAAGGTCCTTGCCACAAGGATTGAACCCAAAATATATGAATACGGTTTCCTAAAAAGATAGTTTCAGATAAGTTAATTTAATCATGAACACCGACGAATTAACACTACGAATCACGAGAAATGAATCATTCATAATAGCCAATAATGGACAGTATTTAGGAAAACTATCATTAAATATTTATGATCCTGATTCTATTTTAAATAAGTACGGTAAATACGGGAATCCATATTCACCAACATCCATCACGAATAAATATTCCACTTATGGAAGTCAATATTCATCACTAAGTCCCTTCAATCAATATACGACAACTCCTCCTATAATATTCTTGCATGGAGCTAGACACGGGTATCTCTCCACTAACAGATATATGGCTGGCGCTGTAAATCCCTATGAACTTGAGGATTGGATGAAATATAACGCTTTATATTAATATGGAATTAATTGAATACGTAAAACTTGCAACTGCTTTTATTGTTTCAATTGGTGGTGCCAGCGTTGTCGTAGTAGGTTTAGCAAAATGGTTTGGAGACTTTCTTTCTAAAAGATTGCTTGATTCATACAATAATAAACATGAACAAGAACTCGAAAGCATAAAAAATAAATATGCGAAGGAATTAGAAGAAGCCAAAAGCGCTATCGAAAAAGCAAAGATGCAATTTGCAAGATACTCAGAAAAACAATTTGAGTCATATAACAGTTTATGGAAAATTTTACTATATACCAAACGTCAAGCCGACATGCTATGGGAAAATTCAGAACCGTCACAGATACCATCATTTAGCGAGCAAATTAGACTAACAAAGGATGCAATAAACGACAACCTGCTATTGATTGAAGAAGAACATTATACAAAACTCATATTGCTGATTGAGCAGTTTGAGCAATTCCAATTTGGGAAGATCAAATTAGTTGATATCAGGGGGAATTCAAGTAAAAATGAAAATATAACCGTAGAAGATACTTTCAATACCATTAATCAGAATAAAAACACAAAAGATAATTATGATAATCTCATCCTTGATATTGGAAAATCCTTTAGGATTCAACTAAAAGGCTGAATTATCAAAAATAAAATCAGTAACGCATATATCGTTCCAATTAACCATCCCCGATATCGAGACGCTAAAAGGTTATAATGGTTTATTGGGGGGATGGACAGATAAATGCAGAGTCTGCATTCTTTAAGTTGTTAATGCAAAATGCACCATCATGAATATTACTGCTGACTACATACTTAGGTTGCTGCACGAAGGTGAACATTCGATGCTGGAGATGAAATCGTGTAGGGATTCTGTGCCGAGGTCGGTGTGGGAGACTTATTCTGCTTTTGCCAATACGCGCGGTGGCGTGATTCTACTAGGTGTGACGGAGCATAATGATATGCCTATGGATTCTCGGTTCGAGATTACGGGCGTTGATGATTCGTATAAAATTGTCACTGATTTTTTCAATATGCTCAACAATCGGCAGAAGGTAAGCCGAGATATACTGATTGACAGTGACGTCAGAATTGTTCCTGTAAATGGCAAGGACGTGATTTATATAAATGTGCCTGAGGCTGATTATCACAAAAAACCTGTCTATATCAACGATGATATACGCGATGGTTCTTTCAAACGCACACACGAAGGTGACCGTCGCCTTAACCGTGAGGAGCTGGCTATGATGATTCGTGACAGTTCAGATGATATTGACGCTCAAATCTTGGAACATTACAACATGAGTGACATTGACGATGAAACGCTGCGTGGCTATCGTCAGGTATTCGACACCGCCAATCCTGGACATACATATAACAACAGTTCGGTAATTTTTGAGCAGGCATAGCTGTATCGCACTGATACACAATAGTTTGCATTGATATTGAATTGTTGCTGCATCTTATTGATATTCAATTGAATATGCAAATTTTACCGAACTATTGTATAAGAATCTTACCAATAAAGAATTCCTTTACAAAATGGGCGGCTATGACTATGACCGCCATAAAGGCACAGAAGGTTTAACTGTTGCAGGGCTATTGATGTTTGGCAAAGGCACTCCGGTTGAGAAGCGTTTTCCAACATTCCGCATGGACTATCTTGATTTGAGAGGTGTCGAGCCTGGAGGAGATTTGAAATGGAACGACCGTCTTACATATGACGGGCGCTGGGAAAACAATCTATACAACTTCGTGACCTTGACGATGCGTAAACTGCTGTTCACCATGCCATCGGAGGGCAGACTCGTTGGGGGTACACGTCGAGACGGAGGACAATTATACGATGGTGTACGCGAGGCAATAATAAATGCCGTGACCTATTCCGACTTTCAGGCAGAAGGGGTGTTGAGAATAGACCGGCGCGACAAAGCCATTATACTCCGTAATCCCGGCACTCTGCGTATTGCCGTCGAGCGTATATATCAAGGAGATTTCACCCATGCCCGTAACCGCAATATCCAAAAGATGTGGAGAATGATAGGCTACGGGGATAACATCGGCTCCGGATTCCAAAAAATACTCTGTTCATGGGAAACACTCGGTTACCAACGTCCCGTTCTTCAAGAATTGCCCGATGTCCACGAAGTCTGGCTCACACTCTCCCTTGTGGCAAATTTCCCATTAAATTCATTAATACAAAGTTCTGTTTTATCAGACTCAAATGATGGGCAAATAAAAGGGCAAATAAAAGGGCAAATAAATTTATCTGCCCAACAGAAGGATACTCTTTTGTTTATGGTGGATAACCCTCACGCGAGTATCAAAGAGATTGCGGAAGAGACCGGTTTAAGTGTCAAAGCCGTCAGACATCTGATAGATAAGTCGCAGTCATGGTTGAATATACAACACAAAGGATCGAATAAAACGGGATATTGGGAAATAAGTCATAAATATTAAACTCATTAGAGCTATCAAACTAAATAACACAGTCAGGGGCAAATAAACTTTATTTGCCCCCCCTGTCATGTGGTTGAATGCCGCTGGCAGTGATTCTTTCGCTATCGGTTGCGTCAGCGTTTGCGGGCCGGGTCGCAGGTTAGGCCTACGCCGAGTTTCTTGAAGATTTTGCGGTCTACCTCGCCGAGCATCACAGTGGAGTGGACCTGGCAGCCGTTGAGCTGTGGCAGCATCTCAAGCGCACGGCGGCAGTTTTCGTCGTGGGTGCTGAGCACCGAAAGCGCCACCAGAACCTCGTCGGTATGCAGACGCGGGTTGTTGCTCCGCAGATAGTTTATCTTGGTGTGCTGGATAGGCTCAATCATATGCTGCGGTATCAGTTTCACCGCGTGGTCGATTCCTGCCAGATGCTTTACGGCGTTGAGAATAAGAGCCGCACTCGGGCCGAGCAGGTCGCCTGACTCTGCGGTTATGATTGTGCCGTCGGCAAGTTCGATGGCCGAACAGGCTCGACCGCTACTTTCGGCCCGCTCTTTGGCGGCAACTGTCGTCTTGCGGTAGGTGGTGTCTATCTTGGCTTGTTTGAACAGTAACCCGATTTTATTGACTTCGGCATCATTGCACCCGCCGAGTGCCATCTGGTTCAGTGCAGTGTAATAGCGGCGGATAATCTCGTTTTTCGATGCATCGCGGCAAACTTCGTCATCGTTTATGCAGAACCCCACCATGTTCACTCCCATATCAGTTGGTGATTTGTAGGGGTTTTCGCCATAGATGCCCTCAAACAATGCATTCAACACCGGGAATATCTCAATGTCGCGGTTATAATTGATGGCTGTTTTTCCGTAAGCCTCAAGGTGGAACGGATCAATCATGTTCACATCATTGAGGTCGGCAGTGGCCGCCTCATAGGCTATATTTACGGGATGCTTCAAAGGCAGGTTCCACACCGGGAAGGTCTCGAATTTGGCATAACCGGCTTCGATGCCACGCTTATGCTCATTATAAAGCTGGCTTAGGCACACCGCCATTTTGCCACTGCCGGGGCCAGGAGCTGTCACGATAACCAACGGACGGCTTGTTTCCACATAGTCGTTACGGCCAAAACCCTCATCAGAATCAATCAGGGCAACATTTGTCGGATAACCGTCAATCGTATAATGATAATAGGTGGTGATGCCCATGCGCTCCAGACGCTTGCGGAAAGCATCGGCACTGCTTTGGCCATTGTAGTGGGTTATAACGACCGAACCTACAAGGAACCCCCGGTTCTGGAACTCCGTGCGCAGACGCAACACATCCATATCGTAGGTTATTCCAAGGTCATTACGAACCTTGTTTTTCTCAATATCGATGGCACTGATCACAATCACGATTTCAGCATGGTCGCTCAACTGGCTGAGCATACGCAGCTTACTGTCGGGTTGGAAACCGGGGAGCACACGGCTCGCATGATGGTCATCAAAAAGTTTACCCCCCAGCTCAAGATAAAGTTTGTTGCCGAACTGCGCTATACGCTCCTTGATGTGTTCGGACTGGATTTTGAGATATTTCTCGTTGTCAAAACCGTATTTCATAACGGATTACAAAATTACAAAATGCCATTGTCACATGCAACCCCTCTCCACATCTTTTTTCAACAATCACATGCAGGCCTGCATACCCACATGTCAGTAAGCCGATGCTTTCAAGGCCAGCCCCGTGCGTTCCGACAGGCCGAAAAGCAGATTCAGGCAATGCACCGCATTACCGGCCGACCCTTTCAACAGATTGTCAATAACAGAAACAACCCTCAATGATGGCGATGCCGAGAGAACGTCCGGATCATTTGAAGGATAAGCCAGATGGAGCAGACATTTGTTTGTATTAGCCACATCGGCCGGGGTCGGCATCCGGTCAAGGAGATATGTGAAATTATGATCATCATATGCCTCGTCATATCTCCGGCACAACTCTGCCAACGGCAGCGAGGCGGGAGTGTCGACCGTGGCTATAATGCCACGCGGGAATTTCTGGTCACGGCTTATGCTGAGCGACACCGACCATGCAAACGAGGGTTGGATCTGGCGCAACAACCTGGTAACCTCCCTGGCGGCATCATCGCCGTCGGGCCGGTTTTCAATCGGGGCAATCGGATCGAGGCGGGTTGAAACCGCAACATCGCCTTTCGCATCCGGAGAATCCGGTATACCTGATGAAACATTTTCGGCAGACGCTATCGCCGCTGATGCCGTAACCGGCCCCTGAATCAGCATATTCTTTGCCAAGGGAATCAGAGCCAATGCTACCGCCATCGCAGCCGGCGACGGCAACGATGCCCTGGTCGCACCCCTGACCAACGCCTTGCGGTTATGCTCCGGCAAACCGTAGACCATGCCGAAAGCCCCATCGCGGAACGCACCGGTCAAATCTATGACACGCACCCGGTGTTCTTCATCAGCATCCAGCACATCGGCATACATCTCCATCCAACGGCGCGCCTCCCAGGGCTCCCCACAAAGAAACACAGCATCATGTCCCGACGGGTCAAGCGACGGCACCACACACATATCCGTATCGCCCGTCAGACCACGGTGGAGCATATCGACCCGCAGACCGGCCACCTCTTCCGAGGCCACAGTCATTAAAACAACATCGGGATGGTTTATAAGAATTCTAATCAATTCCCCGGCGGCAGTTGTATGGGCCCCGGTGATTCCTATCTTAATCATTTTGTCGGCATAGAAATTACAACGGTGTTTGCCAGGGAGGGGCAGCAAATCTCCACCGGTCCGAAAACAAACATCCGCAAAGATACTCAATATCCGCCACTTGGCAAAAAGCTACTTAAACATGTGCCTCAGAGCCTCCAGAGGATAATAGAGAATCATACGCGGCCCGGCAAAACGCATAACTTCCCTTATTCGCCCGCGCATTGCCGGAGCATAGCAATGCACCCGGCAGCGGCTGCACGACCCCTTCCCATCTCCAAACGGGCAACGGTCTAGACGTGCACAGGCATATTCCAGCAACCGTGCACATTCGCCGCACATAACACTGTTCCCCTCCTTCTTCCGGCAATAAAGCCTTATCATCAGCTCAACCACACGCTTCTCTTTCTCTATCCGCGTCATATCCATAACACCCGAATCAATTCGGCCGCCCAAGCTGCGACACGCCCCAGCTTACCAGACTTCCTATAATCGGCATCAGAGAATCACCCTTGGCAGTTATGGAATACTCAACTTTAGGAGGCACGGAGGGATAAGCTTTCCGCACTACAAGGCCATCAGTTTCCAGACTTTTCAAAGTAAAACTCAGCACCTTGGGCGATATGTCAGGCAAGGTATGCAGAATCTCATTAAACCTCATGGACCGCATCTCTCCAAGCATCGAAAGGACCAGCAGCCCCCATTTGGTGCTGAAATGGGCAATCACATTGCGCACCGGGCAATGCTCCACATCGGAATATTTTTTTAGACGTTCATCCATTTTTTCCAATCTGACACACAGCAAAAGTCACCCCGAAGTAATCAGGTATCTCATTGGTAACTTGTTGTGTATTCGTATTTTCAATCATAACTTTGCATCACCGACACAAAATTATAACATAAAAAACAACTACCAAAATGTCTGAATTGCGAAAACTCGGCGAAGGTGAAAAATTCTCCCACGCCACCGTAGGATCTATCAACGGTTTCAATGGAAAAGTCTTCATTAAAGATGAACTCAAAGAAACCTCATGCGAAATTTCTTTCGGAACACTCGAACCCGGCCAAGCCGTGCCATTCTTCCACAGCCACAAAGCAAACGAAGAGAACTACATCATTTTATCCGGCGAAGGAAGCTTCCAAGTCAACAGCGACGTATTCTCAATTGCAGAAGGCTCGATAATACGCGTGGCCACCAATTGCGACCGCAACCTCCGGAACACCTCAGAAACCGCCAGCCTCGTCTATATCTGCATCCAGGCCAAAGAAGGGAGTCTCGACGGCTACACAATGACCGATGCAGTCATAACCGGGCGCGAATCCCTGCTCTGACCCGCATTCGCCCCTGAAAAACAGAACAGGAACGAGTCCATCATAACTCGTTCCTGTTCTGCTGATTAAGGCGGAGTGAGCGAGATTCGAACTCGCGAACCGCTTTTGACGGTTACACGCTTTCCAGGCGTGCCTCTTCAGCCACTCGAGCATCACTCCAATTCCACCTCCAAGCCCCGATATGAAAGCCTTCCGGCGGTTTTACAGGGTGCAAAGATAGCTATTTTTCCCGAAACGCCAAAAAGTCAATGCGATTTTACAGCCCAATTCAGAATATTCTGCATATCTTCAGCACATCTTAAGCATATCGGCTTACACCATTATGCCTTGAACACAAAATATCACACGGCCTCAGCGGGTCAGCACTATGTTCTTCTCTGAAGCGATACGGCGCATGTTAAGCACCGCATAACGCATACGGCCAAGGGCAGTATTGATGCTCACATCAGTGGCTTCGGCTATTTCCTTAAACGACATGTCGCGATAGAAACGCATCTCCAACACCTCGCGTTGAGATTGAGGGAGCGACTCCATAATGCGGCGCACATCCGTGTTAATCTGGCCTGTGACTATCACATCTTCTATATTCTCTTCGCTCAGGTCGCGACGGTTGAGAACATCAGTGTCGTCATTATCTACCGACACCGTGTTTTCGCTCTTTTCCTGCCGGAAATAATCAATAATAAGGTTATGGGCAATGCGCGTAATCCAGGCCGAGAATTTTCCGGCATCAGTATAACGCCCCTGCTTTATGGTCATAATAGCCTTGACGAAAGTCTCCTGGAAGATGTCGTCGGCCACGTCCTTATTCTTGACGATATTGAATATATATGTGAAAACACGAGCCTGGTGGCGCTTCAAAAGCGCATCGAAAGCCTTGTTGTCACCGCTTGCATATGCAGTCACCAACTTTTCGTCGGTCAGCTTTGTCATTTTCTGCATGTAGAGTGTGTATTATTTAAGATTAGGTAAAGATTTCTGCGATAGGCAATCTGTTTTTAGTTAGCAATTATGCAATTTAAATGCGGTTAAAGACACTTTAATAATATCCTGACGGCTATTCTGTCGCCATCTATTAATGCAAAGTTAAGAAAGTTTTCCGTAACCGCCAAACAATAACATGCATAAACTCCGGATTTTTACACTTTTTTACCACCAAGGCACAATAATAGCATCCACACGTCGTTGCCACGCCGCCGAGTTTTTTTCATGGACAAAACAAAATAAACTGCGTCTCAAAACGTTATACTGATGTATTTGAGATGATTATTATCGCCTTAAATCGCTACTTGCCAACATTCCGGTCAAACTCAAACCAGTGTCAAACACTACGAAATTCTCACATCATTGCCTATGAAGAATGTCTCTACCCCGTTAATCCCCGCCGGCATCAAATCGGCCAAACACCAGCAACGCAGAATGCCGGCGCCCCGCAAATCAACCATACAAGTGCTCCAGCAATTCGCCCGCGCCTACAGTTGCGCGGCATCCGTCCCTGTGGCGCTCGGAGGATTTGTGGCCAATTGAATGCAAGCCGCGTCCAATACCGCAGCATCGCCGGTGCCCCTATAAAGCCTCATCTGCCAACCGCATACAGGCCGGCAGATGTGGTTGGCAAGCCGCGTCCAATACCGCAGCATCGCCGGTGCCCCTATAAAGCCTCATCTGCCAACCGCATACAGGCCGGCAGATGTGGTTGAATGCCGTCACTCAGAAAGCATCAAAGAAACGATTATGGCCCAAACGACCTCCACCACATAAGACCATACTATATATCCACACCCTCATTAACCATAACACCTTATGAAACATCTTGTATCATGCGCAGCCTCAGCCCTGTTGCTGCTGCACGCATCGTGTGGGCACGCATCCGCATTTAAAACCGAGACAGTGAAACACCCTTTCATACCGGCGGCAAGCGACACCGCAGCCCTACGCCCGCTGGCACTTGGGAAACTGCCGGTAGGAACAATAAAACCCGAAGGATGGCTGCTGAAACAGCTCCAGCTGCAACGCGACGGACTCAACGGACACCTCGGAGAGATAAGCGCATGGCTCGACCGCAACAACAACGCATGGCTGGTCGACGGCGGAGACCGGGGATGGGAGGAAGTTCCCTACTGGTTGCGCGGCTACAGCCACCTTGCCAATCTGCTCAACGATCCAGAAATGCAGAAAGAAGCCAAATTCTGGATTGACGCAGTGATTGCATCCCAAAAGGACAACGGATACTTTGGCCCGTTGAACGAGCGCAACGGCAAACCAGAGATATGGGCACAGATGATAATGCTGTGGGTTCTGCAGAACCATTATGAGTTCACTGCCGACGAGCGCGTGCTCCCTTTCATGAAGCGCTACTTTGAATGGGAGATGGCCCAACCCGACGAAAACTTCCTCGAAGATTACTGGGAAAACTGCCGAGGGGGCGACAACATGTGGAGTGTCATATGGTATTACGGCAAAACAGGCGACGCATCGGTGTTGCCGCTGATTGAAAAAATCCACCGCAACAATGCCGACTGCACTAATCCCGCACGGCTTCCCAACTGGCACAACGTGAACATCGCGCAATATTTCCGTGAACCGGCAGAAATGTATCTTGCCAATGGAGATTCCGCAATGCTGACCGCCACATATAATGTGCACGACCTCATCCGCCGCACCTACGGGCAAGTGCCGGGCGGCATGTTCGGCGCCGACGAAAACGCACGCATAGGCTACATCGACCCACGCCAAGGAACAGAAACCTGCGGGTTCGCAGAACAGATCCTATCAGACGGAGTAATGCTCGGGATAACCGCCGACCCACTGTGGGCCGAAAACATGGAAGACATCGCATTCAACTCATTCCCCGCATCAATGATGCCCGACCTGAAAGCCCTGCGCTATATCACCTCACCCAACCAGACGGTAAGCGACTCTGAAAACCATCATCCAGGCATCGACAACCACGGGCCGTTCCTCAACATGAACCCGTTCAGCTCCCGCTGCTGCCAACACAACCACGGCCTCGGATGGCCATCGTTCACCCAGTCGCTGGCCTTTAAAACCAACGATAACGGTGTGGCATATGCCGTATATGCGCCAAACCAGGCAACTGTCAGCGTCGACGGCGGCAAAGAGGTGACCATCACAGAAGAAACCAACTATCCGTTCAGCGACACCCTGCGCTTCGTCATTTCAGCTAAAGAGAATGCCTCTTTCCCGATCTACTTCCGCATCCCCTCATGGGCAAAAGGCGCCAAGGCATATGTCAACGGCAAATCAACAGGCGCCCCACAGGCCGGAACATACCTGCGCATCGACGGCGAATGGGCAAATGCAGACGAAGTTGAACTAATCTTCCCCATGGAGCTCACATTGCGCCGCTGGCCCACAAACCGCAACAGCGCCTCCATAAACTACGGCCCGCTGACACTCTCGCTCCGCATCAACGAGCGCTATGAAAAGGTGAATTCCGCTGAAATGGCCATAGGAGACTCCCGCTGGCAAGAGAACGCCGACCCTCAGAAATGGCCGACATATGAGATTTATGCAGATTCCCCATGGAACTATTCACTCATACTGCCCGAAAGCAACCCGTTTGCCGACTTCAAAGTGACACGCCTGCCATGGCCTGCCGACAACCAGCCATTCACCCTGC
This sequence comes from Bacteroidales bacterium, assembly GCA_910575545.1. GTDB lineage: Bacteria > Bacteroidota > Bacteroidia > Bacteroidales > Muribaculaceae > UBA7173. The sequence goes on along the minus strand of CAJTFH010000002.1, from coordinate 171,557 downwards.
AAGGCGTGCCTCTGGAAGTTAAAGCCACCGCACGCACAATCCCCACGTGGGGCATCGATGAGACCGGTCTGACCGGAGTGCTTCCACGCGAAGACGCCCCAAGATCTGCCGAAATAAACGAAATAACACTCGTGCCAATGGGGGCCGCCCGTCTGCGCATCTCCTCCTTCCCAACATCAGCCAAGTAAAGCGGCCCCACATCACAAACCCCATAAACAGCCAAGGCGCTGTGTCGAAATTCGACCAACGCCTTTTTTGCATCCGGATGGAGAGGGTGCTGTCAGAATGGTTCAGATGGTAGGAGCCTGAGGGTGAGGGTGAAGGGAGTTGACTAAGGTCAATGACCGAACCCGAAGCCCTCGGGCGACGACCCAGATGAGCCATTATGACACACCCTCTTGAATATAGGCGGCCAATCGCCCCAAGGCAATCAATGGCACCTACCGGCTGCATCATTTATCGACTATAAGGGTCAGGACCCCCGACGGATCATAGCAGACCTGACCGAAAACCGGGTCGGCAACATCGAGCCGGTAGCCCATACTGTCGTGGTGCACCCCCTCCACACAGCTTTTAAATCCATTATGGTCGAGCAGGTTATAAAGTTTGCCGGGAACCACAGCCTTCAACAAACCGGGCGCAAGCGAATAGCTTTCAGGAGCCTCGATGTCAATCAGATTACCCTTTGAGTCAAACACCATCTCTATGCCATCGGCAAGCATCAGGTTAAAATCGCCCGACGTAAACTCCTTCTCACAGCGGGTAATGGCATGACCGTCGCAATATTTCTGTAAAAACTTGCGAGCCTTCGAGGGCAAAGCCTCATAATCAACACCCCCCGACACAACCGGCCCCACCCCGGCATAGCCTGGAGGCACATCAGGCAGAGAAGTGCGTGGTGCAAGGTATTCATATCTTGTCTGGCCTGTCGCCGTCACTACCGACAAACACAAAACAGCAGCAACGGGCAACGCCATCATCAGGCGCACCACAGCTGCCGGCATAAATCTGGATGTTGATAACGTTTTCATAACCTCGTTCTTTTTTTGCTGAATAAAACCGTAGTTGTAACTCTCAATAACTGTAGCCAGTAAAGGCCATCAGCTTCTGTTTATGAAACACATTTGTAACACCCGTTGTTCAACAAATCCACACATCTGGCCACAGTTCAGCCACCGGGGCTATCTCCATAAAAAAAGAGCCCACGGCTCATGGGGTGGGCATGAACCGGGGCTGAGAAGGTCATCGGACTTATGTCACGCAGGCTTTTTAATAACGCCAGAAAAATGCCTTCTCTTACCTACTAAACACCCGAAAGGCAAACAAGTTCACATTCCGACATCCTCCTAACACCTCACATACATCTCCACTCAAAGACTTCCACCGGTCATAGGCAGAAAGGTTTTTGCGGGAAAACTTGCTAATCCGCAGAAAAAAACATAACTTTGCACAGTTTTTTCAGCTGAGTATAGCTATGGGAAAGTTCAGTCAATTCAAGCTCCCGTTGAAAAGCCTGACCCCGGGCGGGCATTCTTTTGAATACCATCTCGACAAGGAGTTTTTCAAAAACATGGAAAGCGCCGATGTGCGTGATGCCGATGTTGATGTGCACCTGACAGTGGACTTCAACAATGATGTCTATGCCCTTGTTTTCACATTGAAAGGGGTGGTGACGGTGCCTTGCGACCGGTGTCTTGACGATCTGCAGCTTGATGTAGACACCACATATTCCACCAAAGTGAAATATGGCGACAACTATAGCGAGTCAGACGACATGATGGAGATTCCCGAAAGCGACAATTACCTCAACGTAGCTTATATGCTTTATGACACAGTGTCGCTGTCAATTCCCATCAAGCATGTGCATCCATTAGGGAAATGCAACAGAGCCATGAGTTCCCTGCTCAAAAAACATCGTGCCCAGGCCTCAGACGATCCGGATGCAGAGCTTGAAGACGAATTGATTGACGAGATTGACTCCATGGCAGGCACCCAGGATCAACCCGCAGGAAGTTCCGAGTCAGATCCAAGGTGGGACAAACTGAAGGAACTGCAATAAACGCCAGCTGAAGGCATCCGCCCTACATCTGATAACAAAAATAAAAATACAAAAACATATAAGACAAAATGGCACATCCTAAAAGAAGACAATCAAAGACCCGCACAGCAAAACGCCGCACCCACGACAAAGCAGCAATGCCCACACTTGCAATCTGCCCTAACTGCGGAGCATGGCATGTTTACCACTGCGTATGCATGGAATGCGGATATTATCGCGGCAAAATCGCTATCGAAAAGAATGCTGTGGTCTAAACGGCCGCAGGAACCGACATCTGCAAGGGCTGCCAACTAAAAGTGAGGCAGCCTTTACACCATTTTTTTCACACTGAAGCTCCGGGACTCTCCCGGAGCTTCAGTGTGAAACACACTTCCCGACGAGGAAACCCGGGCATGAAAACTCCGGCTTTCCTTTAATTTCATAAATACCTACTCTTTTAACTATTATGCTCAACGCCAAGATTTCCGGCATAGCTTCATATCTGCCCGACGATATACTCGACAACGAGATGCTCTCGAAAATGGTCGACACCAACGACGAGTGGATTACCTCACGCGTCGGCATCAAAGAGCGCCGAATCCTCAAAAAAGATGCAGGATCATCCTACATGGGAATTGAGGCTGTGAAAAAACTGCTGGCCGAAACCAACACCGCTCCCGAGGATGTGGAACTGCTGATTTGCGCCACTTCAAACCCCGACTACCGCTTCCCGTCGACAGGCTCGATAATCTGCGAAGGTGCCGGTCTCAAAAACGCATATGCCTACGACATACAGGCCGCTTGCGCCGGATTCATCGTAGCGCTTGAAGATGCAGCCGCATATATCAAAAGCGGACTGCGTAAAAAAGTCATCGTGGTTGCTACAGAAAAAATGTCGTCGATGATTGACTATAACGACCGTGCCACATGCCCGCTTTTTGGCGACGGCGCATCATGCGTTCTCGTTGAGCCCACAGAGGATGAGAACGCCGGAGTGATAGATGCGGTTTTCCATGTCGACGGCCGCGGATTGGAGCACCTCGTGATGTGGGGTGGTGGTTCGGCACGCCCGACCACACAGGCAACCCTCGACGCAGGCGACCATTTCCTGTTCCAGGACGGACGTAACGTCTATAAAAATGCAGTTACAGACATGTATACCGCATCTGTTGACATCCTCAACCGCAACAACCTCACCGCCGAAACAATCGACTGGCTCGTGCCCCACCAGGCCAACCTGCGCATAATCGAGGCTGTAAGTTCGCGCGCAGGCATACCTTCTGAAAAGGTCTTGGTCAACATCCAGCACACAGGCAACACCTCGGCGGCATCAATCCCCCTGTGTCTCGACGAATACAAGAACAAACTGAAAAAAGGCGACAAAGTGCTTCTCACAGCATTCGGCGCAGGTTTCACATGGGGTTCGATGCTTCTTGTCTGGGACATGTAATCCATTACAAAAGTCATCGAAAACTGCCGCAAAGCATCCCGCCTGCAAGCAGTTAACCGACGGCACATAAGTAGCCTATCTAAAAATCTCAGAAAATAGCATCTTTTCAGGTGCTATTTTTGTTTTAACTTCAAACATGGAGGTTGCATAAGCCCATAACGACATGCCGTGACCACCTATCAACAAAAAAACATTATGACAGACAACAAAAACCAGACAATCAACGAAGAAACAGAGCGCCAGGACGCAGAAAACACAATAGCTGCGCTCACCGGCCAGGTAAGCTGCCCCGGTGGCGCAGAATGCGGAAACGAAGACGCCACGCAATGCAACGGACACAAAGCCGGATTCGTAAACATCGTAGGAAACCCCAACGTGGGTAAATCAACGCTGATGAACGACCTCGTCGGTGAACGTGTCAGCATAATCACCTCAAAGGCCCAGACAACACGCCACCGCATCACCGGCATAGTAAACACCCCAGGCTACCAGATTGTATTCTCCGACACCCCGGGAGTGCTTAAGCCTAACTACAAGCTCCAGGAAAGCATGCTCAGCTATGCCCAGGGAGCGCTTACCGACGCCGACATACTGCTTTATGTGACCGACGTTGTCGAAGACCCAACAAAAAACGCAGATTTCATCGCCAGGGTGGCAAAAGAAACAATCCCGGTATTGCTGGTAATCAACAAAATCGACCTTCTTAAAAACAACGGAGAACTCGAGGCAATCATCAACAGCTGGAAAGAGATTCTTCCGAATGCCGAAATCTTCCCGCTCTCGGCAAAAGAACATTTCAACGTTGCCAACCTGATGGCGCGGATTGTTGAACTCCTCCCTCCCTCGCCCCCATATTTTGGTAAAGATGCCCTCACCGACAAACCGGCACGTTTCTTCGTAACCGAAATCATACGCGAAAAAATCCTCACCACCTACGACAAAGAGGTGCCCTACTCCGTAGAGGTCATTGTCGAGAAATTCGAGGAGCAGGAACGGAGCATACACATCATGGCCACAATCTTCGTGGAGCGCGACAGCCAAAAAGGCATACTGATAGGCAAAGGCGGCTCCATGCTGAAGAAAGTCGGCACAGCCGCGCGTAAAGACATAGAGACATTCTTCGACAAACGCGTCTACCTCGAACTGTTCGTGAAAGTCGAACCGAACTGGCGAAACCGCGAGAACAAGCTCAAAGCCTTCGGCTATATCGAATAACCCCCCACCATACAAGATCACAAACCGCGCTGCCCATTACCGGACGGCGCGTTTGCATACTTTGCGATTTTAACCTAACTTTGCAAAAAAAGAATCTGACACTATTATCATATGTCACAACTCGTAGCAATCGTCGGACGCCCCAACGTAGGGAAGTCCACCCTATTCAACCGCCTGACAGAAACCCGGCAGGCAATCGTCGACCCCACGGCAGGCACAACACGCGACCGCCAATACGGGAAAGTCGACTGGTGCGGCCATGAATTTTCAATAGTCGACACCGGCGGATGGGTTGTCAATTCCGACGACATATTCGAGGGGGAAATCAACAAACAGGTAAACGTAGCCATAGAACAAGCCGATGAAATCCTCTTCGTTGTCGATGCAATGAATGGTGTCACCGACTTAGACGACCATGTGGCTGAGATTCTCCGCAAATCTAAAAAGCCGGTGATTCTCGTAGCAAACAAAGTCGACTCCAACGACTGGCTCTATAATGTGCCTGAATTCTATAGCCTCGGCCTGGGCGACCCCTATCCCGTATCAGCTGTCAACGGCTACGGCACAGGCGACCTTCTCGACGAAATCATCAAGAAACTGCCAGAACCGACCGACAACGGCGAAAAACTCGAAGAGTTCCCACGATTCGCAATCGTAGGCCGCCCCAATGCCGGCAAATCAAGCCTGATCAACGCATTCATCGGCGAAGACCGCCACATAGTGACCGACATAGCCGGAACCACCCGCGACAGCATCTACACCCGCTACAACAAATTCGGATTCGACTTCTACCTCGTCGACACCGCCGGAATCCGCAAGAAGCAGAAAGTCAACGAAGACATAGAATACTACTCGGTAATCCGCTCTATACGTGCCATCGAAGCCTCCGATGTCTGCATCCTGATGATTGATGCCACCCGAGGCATCGAAGGGCAAGACGCCAACATCTTCGGGCTTATAGAGCGCAACAAAAAAGGGCTTGTGGTTTGTGTAAACAAATGGGATATAGCTGCCGATAAATCCATCCAGGCGCAAAAGCGCTTCGAAGACGCAATCCGCCAACGTTTCGCCCCTTTCACAGACTTCCCAATAATATTCACATCCGCCCTCACCAAGCAACGCATATTCAAGGTGCTCGAAACCGCAGTGGATGTCTACCGGAACCGGCGCCGGGAAGTGCCGACGTCGCAGCTCAATAAAGTGATGCTCGAAGCCATCGGTGCATATCCTCCCCCCGCCAACAAGGGTAAATACATAAAGATTAAATATGTGACCCAGCTCAAAGGCGCAGCCGTGCCAACATTCATATTCTTCTGCAACCTGCCCCAGTGGGTCAAAGAACCCTACCGCCGCTTCCTCGAAAACAAGATTCGCGAGAACTGGGATTTCAAAGGCACACCCCTCCAGGTATTCATGCGTGAGAAATAAGCCGGAATATGAAGATTGAACCCACCGATCATATCCGCCACATAACGGTCAAAGAACTCATGAAGCGCTACCGCAATGCGGAGCGCTTCATTGATTGTTGCCGCCAGTGCAGCAGCTATGGGCACCAGTGGAGCTGCCCGCCTTTCAGCTTCGACCCAGGCGAAATACTATCCAGCCTCAACCACGCAGAAATCATCGCCACAACCATCACTCTGCCCCGAACCGACACCCCAATCTCCGAAGCAGACCAAATTTTGCTACCGGAGCGCCTACGCCTTGAAAAAATGCTCATAGAAAAAGAACAGACACTCGGAGGCCGCTCATTCGCCACCATAGGCCGGTGCCACCACTGCCCCGGACAGACATGCACCCGCCCCGAAGGGCTTCCCTGCCGCCACCCCCAACTGGTGCGCCCTTCGCTCGAAGCCTTCGGCTTCGACATCACCGCCATCCTCGCCGACCTTTTCAACCTAACCCTGACCTGGGGCACACAAGGCCACTGCCCCTCACCCCTCACACTCGTAACCGCCCATATGCGATAAGCAAGAATGACGATTTTTTGCAAATTCAGGCTAAGACTTGCTAACTTTGCACACTCTAAAATTCTACGTTGTGAAAAAATCACTGCTTTCACTTGCTTTCGGCACATTCGCACTCGGCATCGTCGAGTTCGGGATGATGGGAATCCTTAGCGACATAGCGGCCGACTTGGACATTAGTATCGTAAAAGCCGGACATTTAATCTCCGCATATTCAGGCGGAGTGGCCATCGGGTCAACATCATTGCTATTCCTGCGCAGACTGCCATTGCGCCGTCTGATGCTGCTGCTGGCAGCAGTCATAGCCATCGGCAATGCCCTGGTTGCACTTTCTCCCAATTACGGATGCCTGTTGGCGGCAAGATTTATCGCAGGTTTGCCACACGGGGCGTTTTTCGGCGCCGGAGCTATAGTCTGCTCACGACTGGCCGATCCGGGCAAAGGCGCATCAGCTGTGGCAGTGCTTATCGGAGGCATGACCGTTGCCAACCTTGTCGGCGTTCCGGGATTCACTTTCATATGCCATCTCATGTCGTGGCGGTTGCCATTCGCCATCGTGGCGTTAATAGGGCTGGTCACATTCGTAGCCATCAGATGCTGGGTGCCGGTATTGTCGCCGCTGCCCGACACCGGCATGAAAGGGCAATTCCATTTCCTGTCGAAACCGCAGCCGTGGCTGATATACGGAGGGGTGTTTTTCGGGCAGGCGAGCGTGTATTGCTGGCTTAGCTACATCGCGCCTATCATGACCGAGGTGGCAGGGTTCTCCGAATCTTCGATGACCCTCATAATGGTTCTGGTGGGAGCCGGCATGGTGTTCGGCAATTTCTATGCCGGGAAAATGTCCGACAAATATCCGCCGTCACTGGTAACTGCCATTATCGCAACACTCATCATCGTTTTGATGCCGGTCATGTATCTGCTGGCAACCGACAAGCCTATGTCGCTGCTGTTTGCCTTTGCCGCTCCCGGGCTGATGTTCGGCCTCGGCGGCCCACTGCAATACCTGATAGTGCGCTATGCCAAAGGAGGCGAGATGCTTGGGGGTGCCGGCATCCAGATAGCGTTCAACGTTGCCAACGCAGTTGCCGCAGTAATGGGAGGGGCCGTTATCCGCCAAGGCTGCGGCCTTCCGGCAACAGCCTTGGCCGGAATGCCCTGCGCCATAATCGGAGCAGCCTCGCTATATCTCCTCTACGCTCTCGAAAAACGGAAAAAAAGCTGACTATGCTGCGGAATATTTGCCTGTTTTCAAGTTATGTAATAACTTTGACATGCGTAATGTTACCGATAACGGTGACTTATCAGCGCATTAATTTTCAACAGACCCTGCCACATGAGCAACAATAACAACCATCCGCTGGGGGAAGCCCCCTGGTTTCATGTGATTCTCTCCACAGGATTCGGCACCGGCTTCATTCCGGGCGCTCCGGGAACCGCCGGAGCATTCCTGGCCATGATAATCTGGTATGCCATCTACCTGCTGACCGGCGCCACCGCAACGCTGTTGTGCATAACCCTGGCCCTCGTAATCGTCACCACAGTGGTGGGGGCATGGACATCGCGCATAATGGAACGATACTGGGGAGAAGATCCGCGAACAGTAGTAATCGATGAATTCGTGGGCACCTGGATTCCCCTGCTCGCAGCCGCGACACCAGATTACCTCGAGACATCCCTTTTGGGGCTATTGGGATTCGGAGCCTTCCGAATCATCGACATAGTGAAAACCCCGCTATGCCGCCGCATGGAGGGCGTGGGGAACGGATGGGGAGTAATGCTCGACGATGTTGTCGCCGGCACATACGCCCTTGTAATCGTGATTGCCGCACGCATGATATTCATCTGAATCAGCAATAATTAAAACCACACCCGCCTGTTGCATGTTTTATTATCATGTAACAGGTTATTGTGCGTTTTTCAACTATTTCAAAACAGTAATATTATAACTAATGGAAAATCAGACCAAGAGCCACACCGGACTCACCGATGCGGAAGTCATTGAAAGCCGCAGCAGGTTCGGGGCCAATCTGCTGACACCGCCAAAGAAAGCTCCATGGTGGAAACTTTTTCTCGAAAAATTCCACGACCCGCTGATTATCATACTGCTCGTGGCCGGCGCGCTTTCAATCGGCATATCCATTTATGAGTATGCCGGTCTTGATAAAGGTGCGACCGTATTTTTTGAACCGACAGGCATATTCATTGCCATACTCCTTGCAACAGGGCTGGCATTCATCTTCGAGCAAAAAGCCAACCGCGAGTTCGCAATCCTCAACCAGGTCAACGACGACGAACCGGTGCAGGTAATCCGAAACGGGGCCGCCACATCCGTGCCGAAAAAAGATGTGGTAGTCGGCGACATCCTCGTGCTCAACACGGGCGAGGAAATTCCGGCCGACGCAGAACTGCTTGAGGCAGTTTCGCTCAATGTCGATGAATCAACCCTCACCGGTGAGCCTATGGCCCACAAATCAACCGACCCGTCGCAATTCGACCCAGAAGCTACATTCCCTACAAACCATGTGATGCGCGGCACCAAGGTGATGGAGGGGCACGGCATTGCCCGCGTAACCGCTGTAGGCGACAACACCGAGAACGGCAAGGTTTTCGAAGCCGCGCAAATCGACGACAACGTGAAAACCCCTCTGACCGAACAACTCGACCGGCTGGGAAAACTCATCGCCCGATTCAGTTATGTGATTGGGGTAGCAATAGTGGCCGGAAGGATATTGATGTATTTCCTGTCGAACCCACAGTTCGATTGGATGGAATTCACCACCTACCTGCTTCAGACCATAATGATTGCAGTTACATTGGTGGTGGTCTCTGTGCCTGAAGGATTGCCGATGGCTGTCACACTGAGCCTTGCCTACAGCATGAGGCGTATGCTCAAAACCCATAACCTTGTGCGCAAGCTCCACGCCTGTGAGACCATGGGTGCGACAACCGTGATATGCACCGACAAGACCGGAACCCTCACCCAGAACCAAATGAGAGTATTCCGCACCAATTTCTATGGTCTTGGTGATGACCAAAGCCTCTCCGACACACCGCAATGCCGGTTGATTGAACTTGGCATAGCAGTCAATTCAACCGCCCAGCTCGACATGTCGAAAGGCGACAAACCCGAAGTGCTCGGCAATCCCACCGAAGGAGCCTTGATTCTGTGGCTCCGCGACAACGGCATCGACTATGCCTCCCTGCGCCGGAGCGTGAAACCGGTTGAAGAGCTGCCATTCTCCACAGAGCGGAAATATATGGCCACAGTGGCGGAAACCGCCGCCGGGCGCCGTTATCTTTTCGTGAAAGGCGCACCGGAAATCGTCTACGGGCTATGCCGGAATTTCGCCGGGAACGTCACAAAAGAACAGGTCGACACACAACTGAGAGAGTATCAGGCCCAGGCCATGCGTACCCTCGGATTTGCAGTGCAGGAAATCAAGACCGGCGATGCCACGATCACCGACGGCAAGGTGATTGCCGATAACCTCGAATTCCTCGGCATTGTGGCTATCGCCGACCCTGTCCGCTCCGATGTGCCCGCTGCCATCGACGAAGTTCTGAATGCGGGCATAAACGTCAAAATCGTAACCGGCGACACCCCGGGGACAGCAAAAGAAATCGGTCGGCAGATCGGATTATGGCAACCCTCCGACACCGACCGCAACATAATCACCGGGCCTGAATTCGGAGCTTTGACAGAAAGCCAGCTCGACGACCGCGTGATGGATTTGAAAATAATAGCCCGTGCGCGCCCAATGGATAAGAAACGGCTTGTTGAAGCTCTGCAGCGCCAAGGGCAGGTCGTGGCAGTGACAGGCGACGGCACAAACGACGCTCCCGCCCTGAAAGCAGCCCATGTAGGGCTCTCTATGGGCGACGGCACATCGGTGGCCAAAGAAGCAAGCGACATAACCATTGTCGACAATTCATTCGCATCGATAGGTCGCGCAGTTATGTGGGGGCGCTCACTCTACCGTAACATACAACGCTTCGTGCTTTTCCAACTCACTGTCAACCTTGCGGCATGTCTTATTGTGCTCGCCGGGGCATTCATGGGCACGGAATCGCCGCTTACCGTAACCCAAATGCTTTGGGTAAACCTGATTATGGATACATTCGCCGCCATGGCGCTTGCATCCCTCCCTCCGTCGAACAGTGTGATGAACGACAAACCGCGAAAACGCAGTTCGTTCATAATAACCCCGGCTATGTGGCGGTTTATCATTTCCACCGGACTGATTTTCTTCGGCATCCTCTTCGCTATGGTCTATGTTTTTGAACATGCCGACATAACCGCCCTGCCGCAACTTCTCAACTTGCAGCTCGGAGGGGAAAGCGGCCTTACGCCCTATGAACTAAGCCTGATTTTCACCACCTTTGTGATGCTACAGTTCTGGAACATGTTCAACGCCCGAGCCTATGCCACCCACCGGAGCGCCCTCCATCTCGCCAATTGCGGTGAATTCCTGTTCATAGCCATCTGCATACTTGCCGGTCAGATTCTGATAGTGCAGTTAGGAGGTGAGTTCTTCAGCGTCACCCCTCTCAGCCTCAGCGACTGGCTGTGGATTATAGGCTCAACCTCGCTGGTACTATGGATCGGCGAGTTCCTCCGCCTTTCCCGTCCACGCCAATAACAAGATCTCACCCTCTGAATAAAACTGCGCTGCCCCAAACAATCTTGAGGCAGCGCAGATTCATTTATGAGAACAACACTATTTGAATGCATCCACTGGCCCCGAGATAAAAATCCGGGCATCTGTATCGGAATATTTGTCGAAACCGACACTTATCCCCTCATATCCCCCATAAGGTATGGTAAGGATCATCTTATAACTCTCCTTCCCCTCAAATGTCTCAACAACACTCGACGCGATTTTGCGGTCGGCCTCAATAGCGCCGACAATCTTATCAACTATTTTCTTATCGCCACTTACCGTCAGGCTTCTGAAGTAATTTCCGTTTGATGTAATGATTGACACATCAGTTTTCTCATTCCTGATCAAGCTCTCTACAAACAGACTTTCGCAGGCCATTTTAGGCTTCGCGGCAAAACAGACGGCCGTGCCCATACACACCAACAACGCTACCAACAGATACTTTTTCATAATATATCAATTTAATGAAACTTGCTTTCTCAAACGTTCCGCCTTCTGCAATTGCGCGGAAAATTCCCGCTGTTGCAATTCACTCTCTGCAACAACCTCCATCATCATGGCAATGCATTCCTGACGCTCCTTCTCGGCAATAGCCCTGGCATATGCATCATCAGTCACACGCGTGCCGTTTATGTAAACCACAGCCTCCATACGGTCTCCCATGGATGAACGATGCCATGTCGCAAGAACCGTCACACCGATTCCGATTGCTACGGCAACAGATGCCGCCACCGATAAAAACCTAAGCCTCCGGTGCTTTTTCGACACATGTGCCGATGCATCATTCCCCATAACGACTTCAAGCCCCATGGCAAGGCGGCAACGGTCAATAGCTTCAGACCTAAGCCCTGTGGCAACAAGCACGCGGCGAAGGCAATCTTCATCCTCACGCGAAAGCCCGCAAGCGTAATAAGCCTCAACCAGGCGCTCTAATTCTCTAATATCCAACCCATTCTCCATACCATCATCATTTTAATAATCTGTCGCATTCATCTTTCATCACCTTACGTGCGCGGCACATGTAGCTACGCGATGCCTCAACTGTAATGCCAAGCCTTTCTGCAATCTCCGCATAGTCAAGCTGCTCAAACGAATAAAGTTCAAACACATGCAACACAACCCCGTTGAGCCGGCGGCGCACCGATTTCCGGAACTCGCCGATGGCGTCGTTCCCCTCCACGCCACCTATTCCGCCATGGCAGACCAGACGGTCGGCAACCTCAGCGCCGTCAGTAGCGGCCGATTTCGAGCGCTTCCGGAGCATGTCAATGCATATGTTGCGCAGCGAAGTGAATAGGAAAGCCCGCTTCTGCTCTGTCGAAGAATCTTCATTGCCACGCTGCCAGACCCGTATGAACAACTCCTGCAACGCATCCTCGGCATCCTCCCTGTTAAGGAGAAGACCTTGTGCTGTCGCTTTTAATTTTCTGCGGAGCTGAAGGAATGCCGATGTCTTTGCGTCTTCAATCATTTTGTGCCGTGCAGTCAGTTTTTGAATGCTACATTATAGATACGTCCGGCACTCATAAAACATAACACCCCCTCAATTAAAAAAACTGCCATAAGCCACAAAACGCAGCCTATGGCAGTAATCAGTCTCATATACCGGCGATATCAGTCGATAATATCGAAGCCGGTGTAGCGTCGAAGGCATTCCGGCACTATTATCCCCTGCGGAGTCTGGTTGTTCTCAAGCAAGGCAGCCATGATGCGTGGGAGCGCCAAGGCCGAACCGTTGAGAGTGTGGCACAAACGTGTTTTCTTGTCGGCACCGCGGTAGCGGCACTTCAGCCTGTTGGCCTGGTATGTCTCGAAATTCGATACCGACGACACTTCGAGCCAACGTTTCTGAGCCCCCGACCAAACCTCGAAATCAAACGTAATTGCCGACGTAAAGCTCATGTCGCCGCCGCAAAGACGCAGAATGTGCCAAGGCAGCCCGAGAGTGTCAAGCAGCCCCTGCACATGGTCTTTCATCTCTTCAAGAGCCGCATATGAATTTTCAGGCTTCTCGATGCGCACAATCTCCACCTTGTCGAACTGATGCAGACGGTTCAGTCCGCGCACATCCTTGCCATAGCTTCCGGCCTCGCGGCGGAAACATGCCGAATAAGCACAGTTCTTCTTGGGCAGTTCATCTTCCGACAGAATCACATCGCGGTATATATTGGTCACAGGCACCTCTGCGGTGGGAATCAGATAGAGGTTATCAACCTCGCAATGATACATCTGCCCCTCCTTGTCGGGCAGCTGCCCTGTGCCATAGGCCGATGCCTCATTGACAACATATGGAGGCTCGATTTCAAGATAACCCGCTTCATTGGCGCGGTCAAGGAAAAACTGGACCAACGCCCGTTGCAACCGGGCACCCTTGCCGGTATATACCGGGAAACCGGCACCGGTGATTTTAACCCCCAGGTCGAAATCAATCAGTTTATATTTTTTAGCCAGTTCCCAATGAGGCAGCGCATCTTCTGAAAGGTCGGGCATCGGGCCTCCGGTCTTCTCCACAACATTGTCGGCGGCAGAAGTCCCCTCAGGCACCATGGCACAAGGCATGTTCGGGATTGTAATCAGCAGTTCGTGCTGCTGCTGCTCTGTCTCGGCCAGTTGCTGGGCAATCTCTTTCTGCGCATCTTTAAGTCCGGCCACACGGGTCTTGGCCACTTCGGCCTCATCGCGTTTCCCCTCTTTCATCAATGCCCCGATAGAGGCTGCTATGCGGTTAAGCTCGGCGGCTTTATTATCATTGTCGAGCTGGAGCTGACGGCGGCGCTCATCGAGGGCAAGCACCTCATTGATGGCCTCTTTGCCATCGAACCCCTTCACAGCCAAACGGCTGATTACCTCTGCGGGGTTAGCTTTAATCTGTTGAAGAGTAAGCATTCCTCAAATATATGTTAGTTGTTGTTCCCTATTGAATAATTGATGCAAAATTACACATAAAAAACGGGAAATCGACAACGGCGCCTCCGTAATTTTGCAAGGTCAATGGAAATGAGTAAATTTGTGACAGATAAAATCAACTATTCAACTATCCAAAGAAAACTGGAAACCGGGTTAACGGCTTCCGACCTTAGATTTCAGGACCATTTACAATTACAATGGAAAAATGTTCAACCACTAAGATTTTAGGGAATCTTATGCTGGCGGCATTACTTGTCGTGCCTGTCAGCGGCCTCGCAGCAAAACAAAACGAGGCAAAAAACAACATGGGCACAATAGTGCCCGGCGCTGTGTGGAACGACACCGGCGGCAATCCGATTAACGCCCACGGTGGCGGCCTGCTATACCACAACGGCCGCTACTACTGGTACGGAGAATACAAACAGGGAGAGACCATCCTGCCTGAATGGGCAACATGGGAGTGCTACCGCACCGATGTGACCGGTGTAGGCTGTTACTCCTCGCCCGACATGGTTAACTGGACTTTCGAGGGCATCGTGCTTCCTGCCGAAAAAGATGACCCTTCAAGCGATCTCCACCCCTCGAAAGTGCTTGAACGCCCCAAAGTTGTCTACAATCAGAAAACCGGAAAATTCGTGATGTGGGCGCATGTTGAAAGTGCCGACTACAGCAAAGCCGCCGCAGGAGTGGCAGTCGCCGACACACCCACCGGGCCGTTCACATATCTCGGTTCATTCCGCCCCAACAACGCCATGAGCCGCGACCAGACAGTATTTGTCGACGACAACGGCCGCGCCTACCAGCTCTATTCTTCAGAAGAAAACGCCACACTCTACATCAGCGAACTCACCGACGACTACCTGCGCCCGTCAGGCCGGTTCGTGCGCCGATTCATCGGCAAAAAGCGCGAAGCCCCGGCCGTATTCAAACACGACGGCAAATATTATCTCCTCTCATCAGGCTGCACCGGCTGGGACCCCAACCAGGCAGAACTCGCCGTGGCTGACTCCATAATGGGCGAATGGACAGTGCTCGGAAACCCGTGCACCGGCCAAGATGCCGATAAAACGTTCTACGCACAGAGCACCTACGTTCAACCTGTAGCGGGAAAACAGGGGCTGTATGTGGCCATGTTCGACCGATGGAACAAAAAAGACCTCGAAAACGCCCGTTATGTATGGCTTCCGGTAAACTTCGACAACGGCAAAATAACCATCCCATGGCGCGACAGCTGGAGCCCTGACGAATATGCCGACCAGCCTCGATTTGAAGCCGGAAACGGCACATTCCTGCTCAACGGCGAGCCTTACGTGGTCAAAGCCGCAGAGCTGCACTATCCCCGCATACCCCGCCCATATTGGGACCAGCGGATAAAACTATGCAAAGCCCTCGGCATGAACACGGTCTGCCTATATGTTTTCTGGAATGCCCATGAACCCCGTGAAGGCCAATTCAACTTCGAGGGTCAGAACGACCTGCGTGAGTTCGTGAAACTGTGCCAGGCCAACGGCATGAACGTTATCCTGCGCCCCGGCCCGTATGTCTGCGCCGAATGGGAAATGGGCGGACTCCCCTGGTGGCTGTTGAAAAAGAAAGACATACGTCTGCGCGAATCAGACCCTTATTTTCTTGAGCGGGTCGACCTCTTCCAGCAGAAAGTGGCCGAGCAGGTAGGCGACCTGACGGTGGCCAACGGAGGCCCCATTATCATGGTACAGGTTGAAAACGAATATGGTTCATATGGCGAAGACAAACGCTATGTAGGCCAGATTCGCGACATGTTACGCAAAAATTTCGGGGATAATGTAACACTGTTCCAGTGCGACTGGTCGTCGAACTTCACACTCAACGGCCTCCCCGACCTGATATGGACAATGAATTTCGGCACAGGCGCCAACATCGACCAGCAGTTTGCCAAATTAAAACAACTACGGCCCGACAGCCCCCTGATGTGCTCCGAATTCTGGAGCGGATGGTTCGACAAATGGGGAGCCAACCACGAGACACGCCCGGCTGAAGACATGATTGCAGGAATCGACGAAATGCTGTCGAAAGGCATCTCATTCAGCCTCTACATGACCCACGGCGGCACCAACTGGGGCCATTGGGCCGGAGCCAACTCCCCCGGATTCGCCCCCGACGTCACATCCTACGATTACGACGCGCCTATCGACGAATCAGGCCGCGTCACACAGAAATACCACGCCCTGCGCGCCACCCTGGCCAAATACACCGACAACGGCGCCCCTCTGCCTAAAATTCCGGCAACAGCCCCCACCGGTGAAATCGCAGAGTTCACACTCACCGAAATGGCGCCACTCTTCGCAAACCTACCTACGGCCAATACCGACCGCAACATCCGCACGATGGAGGAATACGACCAGGGCTTCGGCTCCATAATCTATTCCACGACATTGCCTAAATTCAACGAACCGGCACTGCTGACGATGGATGCACACGACTACACACAAATATTCATCGACGGACGCTACATCGGCAAACTCGACCGCCGCAACGGCGAAAAAGAGCTGAAAATCCCTGCATGTCCCAAAGGGGGCGAACTGACCATTATGGTTGAAGCAATGGGGCGCATCAATTTCGGGCGCGCCATCAAAGACTTCAAAGGAATCGTGGGCAAAGTGGAGCTGACCATCGACCACGACGGCCGCCCATTCGTGTGCGACCTCAAAGACTGGCGCGTATACAATCTCCCTGACGAGCTTGAGTTCTACCGGTCGATGAACTTTGAGCCAATCACATCACTCACCGACGCCAATAACCAACGCATCCCAGGTGTCTATCGCGGCACATTCAAAGTGAAGAAACCCGCCGACACATTCCTTGACTTCCAGACATGGGGTAAAGGCCTCGTGTTTGTCAACGGCCATCCTCTCGGCCGCATTTGGGAAATAGGCCCCCAACAGACCCTCTACATGCCCGGCTGCTGGCTCAAAAAAGGGGAAAACGAAATAGTAGTGTTCGACGTTATCGGCCCGAAAGAAGTGAAAGTGCGTGGATTGAAAACCCCGTTGCTCGACCAGTTGCAGGTGCAGAAACCCCTAACCCACCGTCTCGAAGGTGAAAACCTCAACCTTACAGGCCACACACCCGTAATCTCAGGAGAGTTCACCAAAACCAACGGCTGGCAGAACGCCAAACTGCCCACACCCACCCGTGGCCGTTACATATGCATAGAAGCCCTCGACGGCTACAACGGCGACGCAGCAGCCATAGCCGAATTCTATGTGGTCAACGACAAAGGGGAACGCATCTCCCGCGAACCATGGATTGTCAACTATGCCGACAGCGAAGACGTCAGCCGCCTCAACTGCTCGGCCGACAAGCTCTTTGACCTCCAGGAATCAACCTACTGGCAGACAGCTAAAGGCTCACCCTACCCCCACTCCGTAGTCATTGACCTCGGAGCTGACCACAACGTCAGCGAAATCCAGTATCTTCCCCGCATGGAGGCCGAAGTGCCCGGCGCCATCCGCCGCTACCGCATCTACCTCTCCCCCACTCCCTTCAAGAAATAACCCCGACCGGCATCCGCCGCTTACCCCCACCACGTGCCCGCCCCAGCGGGCACGTTTTTTATTCCCCAAACCAAAGCCACAAAATTTGCGTATCTTTGCAAACCGATCAGCCCGGTCAGACTTGCCAGGCTTGTCTGACCGGCCTGATCCTTTCTTGAACAACCCTCCGATTAGATATGTGGATTCTGTTTGCCATATGCTCGGCTCTCGGGCTGGGGTTTTACGATGTGATGAAGAAGATTTCGGTGCGCGACAACAACGTGCCGATAGTTCTGCTGCTCAACACACTGTTCGGCACAGTGCTTATGTCACCTGTAATCTTAGGGCTTCTCGCCGAAGGGCGATGGGGACTGGGCGAAACCGCAACCGGGCATCTGCTTATAGGGCTGAAAGCCGTGATTGTGCTGAGCTCGTGGATTCTGGGATATTTCGCCATAAAACACCTGCCTCTGACCATACAGGGACCCATCAATGCCTCCCGCCCGGTAATAGTGCTTGTAGGCGCACTGCTGATTTTCGGGGAGCGTCTTAATCTACTGCAATGGGCTGGGATATTGCTTGGATTCGCATCTCTCTACTTTATCAGCCGCATAGGCTCGAAAGAGGGCTTCTCTATGAAACGGAGCAGGTGGTTATGGATGTCGATAGGAGCAACTTCACTCGGTGCCGTGAGTGCCCTCTACGACAAATATCTCATGCAATTCTACCGGCCGCTCGAAGTACAAGCCTGGTACTCCCTCTACCAGCTTGCGATTATGTCGGTCATAGTATTGGCGATGCGCCGTAGCGGACAAACCGGCCCTGCATTCCGGTGGCGTTGGGCTATCGTCGGCATATCGCTGTTTCTCACAGCTGCCGACTTAGCCTATTTCTATGCCCTTTCATTGCCGGATTCCATGATTGCAGTCATTTCAATGATCCGGCGTGGGAGCGTTCTGGTCTCATTCGTCTACGGTGTGCTTATCCTGCATGAGAAACATGTGAAAGCAAAACTCTTCGACCTTGCGCTACTGCTTCTGTCGCTGACGCTCCTCGTGCTCGGCTCATAAAAAAACAAACCCGGATATGGCAGAATGCCTTCCGGGTTGATTTTTACAATCTCACGTCAATCAGTGGGTCAGCGGAGAATAGGCTTCCGAATAGCGGAACATCTGCGGCAGATAGCCTTCGGTGTAATCCACACTGATGTCGGTGATATTACCAGATGCATCGGTTACCGGCGTATAGACCGGGTTTACGAATCCTTTATAGGGAGCTATATCGAGCTTGGCATAGCGGTCAAGCACCTCGCGATGAAGTTTCGGATCAACTTTGACGGCATATTTTTCAACCAAAGCCGCCCCTGCGGCATAGTCTCCTTCACTCTTGATACGCTGGATTTCACCAAGAAGCTGTCCGAACAATTCACGCAAACGGCGGTAGTCGTTGATTTTCACAAATGTCTTCCCGTCGCGTTTCACAAGCTCCACAACTTTCTGAGGCGCACCTTTTTCCAACACCCATTCGGCAATGAGCTTGCGGTTACGCATATGAGCTTCCTCCACATCTTTACCAGGCTCGATTCGCATCAGCTGGGTCATAAGCCCGTTAAGCATATATTTATAATATTCAGCCTGGTAGGCATCAGGATTATCCAAAAGGCCAAGTTCAACCAAACGGGGGTCAGCAAGATAATACAACGCAAACAGGTCTGCACGGGTCTCTTCAAGGGTCGAACCGTGGGCTTTGAGGGCGTCAGGGTCAACACCAGGTAGCAGACGGCCTGAACCGTGGCCTAAGCATTCATGAAGGTCAGTGTGGAGATTGTCGGTGATAAACAGATACTTATCCATCAGTTGTGATGTAGGTTCGTCAATCACAAACTCCTCATTGAAACCATTGCCATGCGAAGCGTCGTCATAGGCCTGTGTTATATTCTCGATTGAAACTGATTTAGACCCGTGAGACGCACGGATCCAGTTGGCATTCGGCAGATTTATGCCTATAGGCGTCGAGGGATAGGCATCCCCGGCCAATATGGCGGCATTAATCACTTTGGCACTAACCCCCTTCACCTCAGGCTTACGGAAACGGGAATCTACCGGTGAGTTATTTTCAAACCATTGAGCATTCGCCGAAATAGTCTCGGTGCGCTGCGAAGCCTCCTGGTTCTTAAAATTAACAATCGATTCCCATGAGCCGGTCATGCCAAGCGGGTCGCCATAACTCTCGATGAAACCATTGATGAAGTCAACCACAGGAGCGGTGTCTTCAGTCCAAAGAATGGAATATTCATCGAAAGTGCGCAGGTCGCCTGTAGTATAATACTCAATCAACGCCTTGATCGAGGCCGCCTGTTTTTCAGTTTCAGCATACGGAAGCGCCTTATTCAGATTGAAGATTATACGCTCTATGGCAGGAGAATAGAGGCCGCCCAGCTTATATGGCAGTTCAACTACCTTACCGTTGATTTTCGTAACCTTCGTGTTGAGACCATACGACACCGGAGTCGGGTCTTCCGGATTCTTGATGGCAGCAAAATAATCCTCGACCTCCTGCTGTGTCACCCCTTCATACATATTGTTGGCCGAGGTCATAATCAAGTCTTCCCCATCGGCCTGGTTAACACGTTTGGCCAAAAAAGAAGGGTCGAAAATCAAACGCTTCAGCGTGGCCATCTCTCCGGCAGGTATTTTCGACAACGCCGACGGATTGGCCTTTTGCAATGATTGAAGTTGGGCATCATACCATTTCTGGGAAAATTCAGGCACGAATTTTTCGGTCGAATAATGATGATATACACCGTTGCCGAATTCAACCTGCTTCAGATATTTCTCAAAAGCCAGAAACTCCTTGTCTTTACGGGATCCTTTATAGTTCTTATAGACACCTTCGAGCACCTGCCTAAGGGCAAGGTTATATTTCCCGTTCTGATCCCAAAGGATATCGCGGCCGGCAAGGGCCGCCTCTGTGAGATAATACACAAATTTTTTCTGGTCGAGCGACAGTTTCTCAAAACCGGGCACCGTGTAGCGCAGCACCTCTATGTCGGCAAAACGGTCAACCACCGTTCCCGACGGATTGTTCGGATCAAGAGCGTTAGCCATTGCTGATGATGTGATGACGGCACATGCAGCCGCCGCAATAATCGTTTTTTTCATATGTTCTTTAGGTCATAAGCCGCAAGTAATAAGTTTCAAATAGTAAGTCGCAAGTAATTATGATTACGTTATTTGTGATACAGTGATTACCCCTACCCCCCCTTATAGATGCTTTTGACGTGCGACTTACAACTTACGACTTTTATTTTTCTTCTTTATTCCACATAAAGCACCAGCCCTTTGAGATATTCACCTTCGGGATGGTAGATGTTGACAGGATGGTCGGCCGGCTGTGTGAGCTGGTGCAGGATGCGGATGCGGCGCCGGCTTTGGGCGGCCGCCGAGAAAACCGCCAGGCGGAACTGCTCGCGGCTGACAGCCTGTGAACATGAGAAAGTGAACACGATGCCTCCCGGAGCAATTTTCTCAAAAGCCTTGGCATTGAGCCTCTGATAACCTCTCAACGCATTGCGCAAAGCGCTGCGGTGTTTGGCAAACGCCGGCGGGTCAAGGATTATCAGGTCATATTCATCGCGTTTCACATTGTCGAGAAATTTGAAAGCATCTTCGGCATAAGACCTGTGGCGGTCGCATCCCGGGAAATTCATCTCCACATTAGCATCTGTCAACGTAATGGCCTTCTCAGAGCTGTCGACAGAATGCACCAGTTCAGCCCCACCCTTCAGGGCATAGACCGAAAAGCCCCCGGTGTAGCAGAACATGTTCAACACCTTGCGGCCCTGTGAATAACGGCCTAACAGTTCGCGGTTATCGCGCTGGTCGAGGAAGAAGCCTGTTTTCTGCCCACGCAACCAGTCGATATTGAATTTCAACGAGTTCTCAGTAGCGACAGATGTCTCGAACCCGCCTATGAGATAATCGTTCTGCGGGTCGAGATGGGCTTTATAAGGGAGAGTGGTCTCCGATTTGTAATACACATTCCTCACACCAACATCAGGCAGACCGACAAGGGCTTGAGCAACCTCGTTACGGGCGAAGTGCATACCCGGAGAATGCGCCTGCACAACAGCCGTAGGGCCGTATATATCCACCACAAGACCGGGCAGGAAGTCACCTTCACCATGCACCAGACGATAGGCGTCATTATCCGGGCGGGCCAACCTTAGCGCCTTGCGCAACCGCAAAGCCGCCGACAACCTCCCCGCAAAGAACTCTCCGTTAATGTCAGTATCTGCAAAATCGAGAATCCTCACGGCAATGCTTCCGATCTGGAAATGCCCCACACCTATTATGCGGCCGTCATGGCTGACCACCCTAACGGTCTCCCCCTCTTCCAATCCTTCAGGCAGAGGCTCTGCAAGTGCCCCCGAAAAGACCCATGGGTGGAAACGGTCGAGAGACTCCTCTTTGCCCCGTCTGAGACGGAGTGTCTTAATATCGTTATCCATTCAAGTAATGCTATTTTATCAAGAAACGGTAGATATCGTTGGAATTTGCATACACCAGCAACAGAAGGAGGAACAGCATCCCTGCCATCTGGGCATATTCCATGAACTTGTCAGACGGCTTCCGGCGCGTAACCACCTCCCACAAAAGGAATGCCACATGGCCTCCGTCAAGGGCAGGGATAGGTATTATGTTCATAAACGCAAGCATAATCGACAAGAATGCCGTCATCTCCCAGAATGTGCGCCAGTTCCATTTTTCAGGAAACAGATTGCCTATCGCTCCGAAACCTCCGATACTTTCCGCCCCCTCTTTTGTAAAGACATGTTTTAACGAGCCTACATAGCTGACCAACATGCCGGTGCCATTGCTGATTCCGACCGGAATCGACCTGAAGAATCCATATTGGGTGGTGTCGCACTCAAAGATTTCCATTGGCGCCATAAGCCCGAATCCGAGTTTCCCCTGTGCGGTCGGTATCGCTTTTGTCATAATGGTGTCTCCTTCGCGCAGAATCGCCAAAGGAACCTCCGTAGAAGCATAAGCCGTCAGTGCCGGCACCAATTCTGTGTAAGCCGGTGTCAGGCTATCGCCGACGGCCACTATACGGTCACCCTCAACCAATCCGGCTTTGGCCGCCGGTTCGCCCGGCATAACCTGCTTAACAAACACCGGAAGCCGGTAGGCCATAAAGGGGTCTTCCTGCGGCAACGAAGTAACGGCATTTTCAGGCATACGAAGAGTCACCGTATCGGTATGGTTGCGCAGCACTCTGACTTCGTCGGCTTCAAGCATTTTGAACAGGCCTGAGCGGTCACGTGAATCGATAACCTTCCCGTCAGCTTCGAGCAGAATGTCGCCGTTGCGGAATCCGAGAGCCTGTGCAGCCGGAGTAAAATCCATTCCCTCATAGGCATTCTGGTAAGGAATGGTTTTCTCCCCCCAATACCAGGCTATACCTGCATAGATGATAATTGCAAGAATGAAATTGTTAAGCACACCACCAGTCATAACCAGCAAACGCTGCCAGGCAGGTTTTGTGCGGAACTCCCATGGCTTAGGCGGCTGAGCCATCTGCTCTTTATCCATCGACTCGTCAATCATCCCGGCAATCTTCACATAACCCCCAAGGGGCAACCATCCGATGCCATAGGTGGTCTCGCTGTTTTTGGGCTTCCATTTGGCCAACGAAAACCATGGATTGAAGAAAATATAGAACTTCTCAACCCGGATCTTAAACACGCGCGCCCACAGGAAGTGGCCAAGTTCATGGATTATAACCAGTAATGAAAGAGCCGCAATAAGCTGGGCCGCTTTTATGAGAAATGTTTCCATCTGTTATTCTTATACTTATATATTGGGTCTCCTCTGAACCGACCCTTATGTTTAATGCTGCCTGATATGTTGTCACGTATATGCCACGGTGTCAAATCCCATGAACCAACGATTCCACAAAGCGCCTGGTCTCGGCATTAAGCGCCACATAATCATCGAGAGTAGGCCCGGCAACAAAAGGCATCGCGTCAAGAGCCTTTGTTATAAAATTGTAAATATCTTTAAATCTGATTTTTTCGCGCAAGAAGGCCGCAACGGCCACCTCATTTGCAGCGTTTATCACACATGCCGTGGTGCCCCCTTTTTCCAAAGCGTAATGCCCCAGCTTTATGCCCGGGAAACGCTCTTCATCAGGGCGTTCAAAAGTAAGCGAGGCCAGTTTTTCGAGCGTCAACGGCGAGTCTGAAGTCTGGAGGCGCGTGGCATCACCGAGGGCATAACGTATAGGCAGACGCATGTCTGGCACTCCGAGCTGAGCCTTGACAGCCCCGTCGACAAATTCAACCATTGAATGGATTATTGACTGCGGATGCACCAAAGCTGTGATTCTCTCTTTCTCAACTCCGAAAAGCCACCGGGCCTCGATGATTTCAAACGCCTTGTTAATCATCGTGGCTGAATCTATGGTTATTTTAGCACCCATCGACCAGTTCGGATGCTTCAACGCATCTTTCATGGTAACCGATTCCAGCTCCACAGCCGACTTCTTGCGGAAAGGCCCACCGGAAGCAGTGATTATCAGCTGCTTGACTTTTGCCACATCCTCACCTACAAGGCATTGGTAGATGGCCGAATGCTCGGAATCAACCGGAAGCATACGGCTCTTGCTGCGGCCGAGAGCCTCTGCCACAAGTTCCCCGGCCACCACAAGGGTCTCTTTATTGGCCAAAGCAATGTCTTTCCCCGCATTTATAGCCCTCAGGGTGGGTGCAAGGCCGCTATATCCGACTGTCGCTGTGACAACCGTGTCGAAACAATCAGCTTCCATTGCATCGTTTATGGCATCCTGACCCGCAGCTGTCTTTATGTCGAAAGGTTCAAGGGCTTCCTTCAGTTTCCAATACAAACTCTCATCTGCAATGATAGCCACCTCCGGACGGAACTTCAACGCCTGCTGAATCAGGGTATCCACTTTTGTTCCCGCCACAAGCATCGCAGGAACAAATTTTTCGGGATACTCCCTTATCACATCAAGCGTCTGAGTGCCTATAGAGCCTGTAGAGCCCAAAACTGCCACACGCTTACGCCCTTCCCCGCTATTGTTATCTATGATATTGCTACAATTAGATGAATCAAATCCGTTCACTTTGCAATCTGTTAATTAATTAGCTCCCCAATATGCAAAGTTACAGATAATTTGGCTAAGCAGCAAATCCATATCCTCCCCCTGGTATAAAACAAAAGACCCCGCATTGTGCGGGGTCTTGATGTATCTATTGTCGAATAAAATTATTCAGCAACTTCGATAGTTACGCAACGGTCGAGGGTGAGGCACTTTTCACCGAGGTCAACGCGGTTGCCGCTGTTGGTTGTAGCATTGAGCTGACCGGCGTTAACGCCATATTTCACGAGCTGGTTCTTAACGGTGTTGACGCGGTTCTCACGAAGACGTGCATTGTAAGCGTCGGTACCGGTGTAGTTGTCAGCCCAGCCGGTGAGGGTGTATTTCTTGCTGGTGTCGCCATTCATAACGGCAGCAACAGACTGAAGCACCTTGCGGTCAACCGAGGTCAGACGGTAAGCGTTGATGGGATAGTAGATTGTAGCAAGAGGAGCTTTAACAACAACCTGCTGTTCTACGGGGCGGCTCAGGCAAGCCTTGAGCTGCGATTCGAGGTCGGCGATGCGGGCATCTGCGGCCTGAAGACGTGCGCGGTATTCGTCGCAGTTTTCTGCAGGGGGGCAAACGGGAACCACGGGAGCGTGCCATTCGCTGTTACCGAACTTGAAAGTAGCAGAGATAAGAGCCTCAGCAATCAAAGTCATGCCTTTGTTGTTCTCAACATGGTTGTCCATCGCGGTTGCACGCAGGTCGAGACCAAGTGCGAAATGACGGGTGATGTTGAAATCCTGGGCAAGACCGGCACGCATCATGATAACCTTATCATTTGCATACTGCCAAGAGTATTCGTCAACTTTGCCATCTTTGAGCTGTTTGTCCATTGCCCAATAAAGACCGGCACCGGCATAGATGTATGCGTTATAAACACGGTTGGGTTTGTAACCGCACCACCAGTTGGTAAGGCTCAGCATAACATCGAAAGATGCTCCGAAGTAGTTGACCTTGTCTTTGTAGTATTTACCGTCAACCATAGGCTCCCAGGGACGGGCACCCATCATCCAACGGTCTGCGGCTACACCTTTCACTGATGTGAATTCACCACCGATACGGCCACCGAGAATGGGCGAGAACCATTTACCAATATACAATTTAGCGGCGGGAGTGAAACGGTCACCGAACTTGCGGTCTCCGTCGTGGGCTGTGTGACCGGCGACAGCTACACCACCTTCAGCCTGGAGAAACCAGTTGCTTGAAAACTTGTTGAACAGGTAGCCCTGAGAGGGATCCTCAACATAGGTGACTTCCTGTGCATTCTGAGCCACTGCGCTACCTGCGAGCAGAGCGAAGCCTAATGCGAAAATTGAACTCTTTTTCATAGATAAAGTAAAAACGTTTTGTTGATATATATGAAATTTAATTTATTTCCCTCGTCCTTAAATGCCGGAGCTGAAGTGCGCAAATAGTTGGCTTCTTTGAGATTGCATCTACCTAGCATTGCATCTAAAACGATTTAAACGGCCTCGGATATAGCATCTCCGGCCAAATTTGGGTGTAAAGGTATACATTATTTTTGAGATATTTCACATTTCGGACTGAATTTTTGTTCAAATGTGAATAAGTCGCCCTCTTGGCTGCAATGGATACCTTTTTTTTAAACTTTTCTAATATAATAACCAAAAACAGGGGGAGTGAGTTCTCTCCCCCTGTTTAAATTTCAGATATTTTTTCTGCAATACTGCAAATCAATCAGATGCGGCCAAGAAAACGCAACACCTGCTCCAAGACGTTCTGTGCGGTGAAGCCAAACTTCTCATCAAGCACCTTATAAGGGGCCGATGCTCCGAAGTGGTCGAGACCGAACACTTTGCCATTAGGCCCTACCACTCCACGGAGAGTCGACGGGAGGCCGGCTGTCAGACCGAACACAGGCACGCCGTTCATCGGAATCACACTGTCGCGATATTCTTTGTCCTGTCGCTCGAAGAGACCTATAGATGGCATCGAAACCACACGGCACGGCACCTGACCGGCTTCGAGCAACTCAGCCACCTCGCAAAGCAGCGACACTTCAGAGCCATTGGCAACAAGCACAACCTGGGGATGAGGCGTATCCATGACTACATACCCCCCCATACGTGCGCCCTGAGCCTCTTCAAAACGGTTACCGGTGGCGGCAGGCAGGTCTTTTATATTCTGGCGCGACAGGATAAGAGCAGTAGGGGTTTTATCGTTCTCCATCGCCATTTCCCAGGCAACAGATGTTTCGATGGCGTCGGCCGGACGCAGCACAAGCATCGACGGGCGCCCTGAGAAATTCTTCAGTTCCTCCATCAGGCGTATCTGCGCCTCCTGTTCGACCGGCTCATGCGTCGGGCCGTCTTCACCGACACGGAATGCATCGTGGGTCCATATGTATTTCACCGGAAGCTCCATCAAGGCAGCCATACGGACTGCGGGTTTCATGTAGTCTGAGAATACGAAGAACGTGCCACAAGCTCCGATGACCCCTCCATGAAGGGCGATACCGTTCATTATGGCAGCCATTGTCAACTCCGACACTCCCGCATGAAGGAACGCGCCTGAGAAATCGCCATTGATAAACGGTGTTGTGCGCTTAAGGAAAGCATCAGTTTTGTCGGAATTAGCCAAATCGGCACTCGACACAATCATGTTTTTCACCTTCTGCGCCAAAGTGTCGAGCACGGCCGCCGATGCCGCACGCGTAGCCGAACCTGATTTCTGCACGATTGCGGAATAATCTATCTCGGGGAGTTTCCCGTTTACGAAATCATCCAGTTCTTTCGCAAGCTCAGGATTGGCCTTCGCCCATTCGGCCTCTGCGGCCTTACGTATGGCACACAACTCACGCAGCTGCTCACGGCGGTCGGCATATAGTTTCTCGACTTCACCCGGAATCAGCCACGGATTTTCAGGGTCTGCGCCGAGGTGTTCCATTGTCTTGGCATAATCCGCCCCCGAAGCGCTCAACGGCTGGCCGTGTGTAGAGCATTTACCCTCGAAATTCTCTCCGGCGGCAGTCACCGCGCCACGTCCCATTATCGTATGCCCTATTATAATTGTGGGGCGCTTTGCCTCGGCATTTGCAGCAACAAGCGCATCGTGGATAGCCACCGGATCAGTGCCGTCGATGTCAACCACATTCCATCCCCACGCGCGATATTTCATGGCCACATCCTCGGTGTCTACGGCATCGACATTGGTCGACAGCTGCACCTTGTTGCTGTCATAAAACATTATCAGGTTGCTCAACCCGAGATAACCGGCGATACGCCCTGCGCCCTGCGAGATTTCCTCCTGGATGCCCCCGTCAGAAATGAACGCATATGTCTTGTGGCTGACAACATCGCCGAAACGTGCCTGCAGGAACCGCTCAGCGATTGCGCACCCCACAGCCATCGTATGGCCCTGCCCCAGAGGACCGGAGGTGTTTTCAACCCCCCGCTCAACGTCGACTTCGGGATGCCCGGGGCAAACGCTCCCCCACTGGCGGAACTCCTTAAGTTCTTCAACCGTGTATTTGCCTGTGAGGGCAAGCACGGCATATAACATCGGCGACATATGTCCGGGATCGAGGAAAAAACGGTCACGGGCAATCCACGTCGGATCATCGGGGTCAGTCACCATGAACTGCGAATAAAGCACATTTACGAAATCGGCGCCACCCATGGCGCCACCGGGATGTCCGGATTTGGCTTTTTCAACCATAGAAGCGGCAAGCACCCTGATTGTGTCGGCCGCACGGTTTACGGTGTTGGTATTCATTGTTGCAATTGGTTAGTTTCAGCAGTCGTATAAGACAACCCCGGCAACCACCCGTTTCCTATCGGGCGGTTGTCGGGGTTGATTATTCTATTATATCATCTTAACCGGCATACCGGTCGAGCTTTTACCGGTTATGGGGAATCAAAGAGCATTCTGCACCTCATCGTCAACCGGAATATCGGTATTGACGTTCTTCGAACCAATCAGGCCGTAGAAGAGGATATAGGCGAGCATCAGCACTACCAGCCAGTAGGAAATCATGTAGCCCCACCATCCGGCGATAGCGTTCTGAACCAGCGGCATGATACCACCGCCGACAACCATCATCATAAAGATGCCTGATGCCTGGGCCACATATTTTCCGAGACCTTCAACAGCGAGGTTGAAGATACCGCCCCACATCACCGATGTGCAAAGACCGCAAAGCACCAGGAACAGGGCACTTACAGGCACTGTCGCACCTGCGGCATAGACAAATTCGGGAACCGGGAGGGTTGCTGTTTTCGGGGTGACAATAGCCAGGATAACGAGGATAATAGCAACCGACGACACAGTGATAATCTGGGCACGTGTCGAAACTTTGCCCGAAATCGCGCTCGACAGGGTGCGCCCTACAAGCATCAACAGCCAGTAGATGGCAACTATCGCACCTGCGATTGTTGAAGCCTCACCCACAACGCCGGCACCTTTGTCGGTCTGGTCGGCGAGATAGAAGTTGAGAGTTCCGGGAATACCGATTTCAATACCCACATAGAAGAATATCGCGATGACTCCGAAAACCGTGTGGCGGAAGTTCCAGGGGCTGTGGCTGTATTTCACCTTTTTGCCGATAGCCGACTTGTTGGGCTCCGGAATCTGCACGAATGAGATAACGATGAATGCGGCGATAAACACACCCATGGCAATCCACAACAGCGGAGCCACGTCGCTCATAGCCGTCTGGGGGGTAAGCGCTCCGATGAGAGCTCCTACGAAGAAGGGGGTCAGAGTGCCGGAAAGCGAATTGAGGGCACCACCCGACTGAATGAGCTGGTTACCTTTGTTGCCGCCGCCACCAAGAAGGTTGAGCATCGGGTTTACAACCGTGTTGAGCATACAAACGCAGAAACCGCAGATGAATGCACCAAGAAGATATATGAAGAAGTTGAGGCTGACCACGCTGCCGGCGATTTCACAGACAGGGGTATCGGCTCCGATAAGGCTTGAGAGATATTGCACGAACAGACCGACGATACCGACGATCATCGCCCAAAGGGCTGTCTTCTTATAGCCGATTTTAACAAGAAGGTTACCGGCAGGAATACCCATGAACAGATATGCCAGGAAGTTCATCATGTTGCCCATCATGCCGAGCACTGAATTTCCTGCGAACTTATATCCCCAGATTGTGCCGATGGGGGCGGCGAGGTTTGTAACAAACGAAATCATCGCGAAGAGGAAAAACATCGCGATAATCGCTATCAAGCGCCCGTTAGAGCTTGTCTTAGCTTGTGTCATAGCGGTTTTACTTTTTCTGAATTTAAGGTAATTATTTGTTTAGAGTTAATTCTTGTTTTTGGCCTGAGGGGCGCATGTTTCGTGCAAATTTACGCAAAAAACTCCACCACACCAAATTAAAATCATCGACGGGCATAATCATGCGGGCCACGCTGCAGCCTGCAACACAGCGAAGCAACCTGACGGCTTAATAACGGTCGCCGAATATCGCCGTGCCGATCCTGACCATCGTCGAGCCGCAATCAACCGCCATCAGATAGTCGTGGCTCATGCCCATACTGACCGTATCGAACCCGCGCAAATCCGGACACATCCGGCCTATCTCACGGAATGTGTCTGATATTAGGCGGAAATCTTCAAAAACACGCGATTCATAGTCGGTGTTCGATGCCATCCCCATAACCCCACATATGTGTGTGGCCTTAAGGTTCTCGAAGCGTCTTTCGGAAAAATATTTCAGAAGCTCATCGGGCGAAAAGCCGAATTTGGTTTCCTCCCTGGCAACATGCAACTGCATAAGCACATTCTGTACCACCCCTTCTTTGGCAGCCTCGGCATCTATGACAGACAGCAACCTGTCTGTATCGACGCTTTCGATAAGTGCCGGACGAAGCCGAATCAGCTGACGCACCTTGTTGGTCTGGAGATGGCCGATGAAATGCCAGCGTATGTCGTCGGGCAACTGCGGCGCTTTTACAGCCAGCTCCTGCACCCGGCTTTCACCGAATACCCTCTGCCCTGCCGCATAAGCCTCTGAAATGGCCGGAAGCGGATGGAATTTCGAAACAGCAACCAAAGCCACCCCCTGTGGAAGGGTGGCTTCTATGCGCCGCAGATTAGTGGCTACGTCACTCATTTGCCGGAGCCTGGGTTTCTGATTTCACACGGACTTTATAGACATCCATCAAAGGGGTCTCCGTTATCGACACAATTTCAAAATCAGCCATAGTGCCTTTCATCCCTTCCATGAAATTGTCATAAGCGCCTTTGAAATCGGATGCAGCCACAAGAATCAATGATGTCGACTTTTTCTCCACAGCGGTTTTTTCATCGATTGTTATGAACGCCACTTTCACCATATACCATTTGTCGGCGGAATCGTCCCAGAAAATTTCACTGATTTTGGTGCGTTTCACAGCCGTAACATTCACCTCACCGCTGATAAAAGGGGTCTGCTCCTCGATAATGCGGGCTTCGGCTTCAGTGAAACTAAGAGCATCAACCAGATAAGGCTCTGTCACTTTCTTTATCGCGCCGTTTTCCTGAGTTTTATCATAACGTATCTTACATTCAAACCAACTTGCCATAATTTTTTTAAAACTAAATTAGTGTTAATATTGTACTATTGGATAAAAGTGCTTACTTTTGCCGATGGGCCTTTGCAACGGCCCGATGGGCGAAAAAGCAAGACAAAGGTACTCCGAATTTATCGAGTTTGCAATAGCGGACTTGACGCAAGTGTTATGAAAAATGGCGAAAATTCTTTTTTTAACAGGGCGCTGTCGATGTATGTCGACGGCTTCAAATCCATGACCGTCGGGCGGAAGCTATGGGCACTGATTCTTATAAAACTCGCAATCATGTTTCTGGTGTTCAGGCTGTTCTTCTTTCCCGACATACTCCACGAAAACTACGACACCGATGCCCAAAGAGCACAGGCCGTGCGCAGCGCCCTGGCATCCGGCAATGAAATCTAACAACAAATCTAAACCATAATAATCAATGGACGAACTTCTTAGCACTGTCGACTGGTCAAGAGCCCAATTTGCCTTGACAGCCATAGTTCACTGGCTTTTCGTGCCGCTCTCAATCGGGCTGTCGCTCATTGTGGGCATCATGGAAACCATCTACCTGAAAACCGGCAACGAGCGATGGAAACGGATGACGAAATTCTGGATGCTACTGTTCGGCATCAATTTCGCCTGCGGAGTTGCCACCGGAATCATCCTTGAATTTGAATTCGGCACCAACTGGTCGAATTATTCCTGGTTTGTGGGCGACATTTTCGGCGCGCCGCTGGCCATAGAAGGCATCTTGGCCTTCTTCCTTGAATCAACATTCATTGCCGTGATGTTTTTCGGATGGAACCGCGTGAGCCGCGGCTTCCACCTCACTGCCACATGGCTTACTGCGGCCGGAGTGTGCCTGTCGGCCTACTGGATTCTGGTGGCCAACGCATGGATGCAATATCCCGTCGGCATGGAATTCGACCCGGCACAGATGCGCAACATCATGAAATCATTCACCGAAGTGGCATTGTCGCCTGTAGCGGTCAATAAATTCTTCCACACCGTCTTGTCGGGATGGGTGCTCGGAGCTGTCTTTGTGGTCGGTGTCAGCAGCTGGTTCCTCCTTAAGAAAAGCAATGTTGCCTTTGCAAAAGACAGCATGAAAATAGCCTCATGGGTGGGCCTGGCCGGAATCGTGCTGACAATATGGACCGGCGACGGCTCTGCCGTGCAGGTCGCCAAAGTCCAGCCCATGAAACTCGCCGCCATGGAAGGGCTTTACGACGGATCGCGCGGCCAGTCGCTGGTGGCATTCGGCCTGCTCAACCCCGATAAACAACGAACCGACAGCAAGCCCGCCATCCTGGGAGAGATTTCAATCCCCAAAGGGCTCTCCATCCTTGCCAACCATGATGCCGACAGCTTCGTGCCCGGCATCAACGACCTGATTAACGGCATTGCCATAGATGAAAAAGGTGACACAGTCAACACCGTAAGCTATGCCGAGCGCATTGCCCGCGGACGCAAAGCCCAACAGGCACTGCGCGAATATGACCTTGCCATGCAGACCGGCGACAAAACCGGAATGGCAGCTGCCGCCGAAGCCATCAAGGCCGATTTCAAATATTTCGGATACGGTTACCTGGAGTCGCCCGATGAAGCAGTGCCACCGGTAGCCCTCACTTTCTATGCCTTCAGAATAATGGTGATGGGTGGCGGTTATCTGTTGGCGTTCTTCGTGATGATGCTGCTTCTGAGCTATCGCAAACCCGGCACACTCGAAAACCGGTGGGTCGCATTCCTGGGACTGCTGACCATACCCGTGGTATGGATTGTCAGCGAGGCCGGATGGGTCACAGCCGAAATGGGGCGCCAGCCATGGACTATTGAAGGCCTGCTCCCCACCCGTGCCGCTGTGAGCGACATTTCTGCAGGCTCCGTGCAACTGACTTTCTGGATGTTTGTTGTGGTATTCGTCGGATTGCTTGTGGCAGAGGTCGGCATTATGACCCGCGAAATCGCCAAAGCCTCTAAAAAAGACATACTTACCGGGGAATAACATAAACCTATTAAAACAATAATCGGATATCAAATGGAAGCATTACAGATATATTGGTGGCTGGTGATTTCGCTTCTTGGTGGACTGCTTGTGTTCCTGCTTTTCGTGCAAGGTGGCCAGACCATGATATGGTCAGAGCGGAATCATGAGAGGAAAACCCTAATGGTCAACGCACTCGGCCGGAAGTGGGAGCTGACATTCACCACCCTGGTTGTGTTCGGCGGCGCATTCTTCGCCTCGTTCCCCCTCTATTATTCAACAAGTTTCGGAGGAGCCTACTGGCTGTGGATGCTGATTCTCCTGAGTTTCATCCTCCAGGCTGTCAGCTACGAATTCCGCTCAAAACCGGGTAACATCTTCGGCACTGCAACCTACGACTGGTTCCTATGCATCAACGGATGCGTTGGGTGCATACTACTGGGAGAAGCTGTGGCAATGCAGTTTTTCGGCGCCGATTTCACAGTTGCCAGAGGCAACATACTCGACGCCGGAGCGCCGGTCATATCCCGTTGGAACAGCTCCCACGGTTTCGACGTGATTTTTTCACTCAACAACCTACTGCTCGGTTTTGCAGTCTATTTCCTTGCCCGCACACTCGGTGCACTGTTTTTCATGCGCAATATCAACGACAACCGCGAAAACGACTTCCTTCGCCGTGGCCGCAGCCGAGTGCTGATTAACGGCACCCTGTTTGTGCTGCTTTTTCTCGGCTTCCTTTTCGCCCTGTTTATGTCAGACGGCTATGCAATGAAGCCTGACGGACTGTTTGTGAAAGTTCCCTATAAGTATTTCTTCAATTTCATTGACCTTTGGTGGGTAGGGGCAACATTCCTCATTGGCGTTCTGTTAGTGCTTTACGGCATCATACGCACGGTTATCGACAGCGGCTTCCGCAACGGTTTCTGGTGGACCGGCATAGGCGTAGTTCTTGCCGTGACAACGCTTTTCTGCATCAGCGGATATAACAACACAGCCTACCTGCCGTCACTATCAGACCCCCAGAGTTCGCTTACCATCGCCAACAGCTCATCAACGGAGTTCACCCTCAGGGTGATGGCTTGGGTCACCGTTCTACTTCCTGTCGTAATCGGCTACATAGCCTATGTGTGGCACAAGATGACCTCTCCGGCCATCTCTGCAAAAGAGCTAGGCAACGAAGAGCATATCTATTAAAGAGTAGCACATCTATTAAAAAAAGATATAGAAGGCTCACGCCAAAACCGGAAAACATCGTAGCTATCCAACCATAGGCATCGCTGCGATGTTTTCCGGTTTTGTATATCCATATCTTTCATTATCTTTGCATACCGACAAATTCAATCAATTATGGACATAAGAATCGAGGAAGGTTGGAAAAAAGCGCTGTCGCATGAATGGGAAGAACCATACTTCAAAGAGTTGACCGCATTCGTAGGGGAAAGATACCGCAACGCGCGCATCTACCCTCCCGGAAGCCGCATTTTTGCAGCTTTCGATGAATGCCCTTTCAACAACGTCAAGGTTGTAATCCTCGGCCAGGACCCATACCACGGCCCCGGCCAAGCCAACGGACTCTGTTTCTCAGTGAATCCAGGTGTGGCTATGCCGCCGTCGCTTATAAACATCTTCAAGGAGATACAGTCCGACACCGGCGCCCCAATGCCAGATAATGGAGACCTGTCGAGATGGGCCAGCCAGGGGGTATTGCTGCTCAACGCCACCCTCACGGTCGAGGAACACCGCGCCGGTTCCCATCAGGGGAAAGGGTGGGAAACCTTCACCGACCATGTAATCTCCACCCTCTCGCAACAACGCGACAACCTGGTGTTTATATTGTGGGGAAGCTATGCGAAGAGCAAAAGCGCCCTTATCGACCACCAGCGCCACATGGTGCTTACTTCACCACATCCCTCCCCATTGTCGGCCCACAGAGGCTTTTTCGGCAACCATCATTTTTCAACAGCCAACGCCTATCTGGCCTCACATGGCAGGACTCCCATCATATGGTAGGTAAAAAGACCCGGTTTACCGCTTAAATACATGACGTTCAAGAATATTCTGAGACACCTCACTGTGATTTTGGCCATCGGCCTGTCAACACGCAGCGCATATGCCGATGCCGACAACACCATGACCGGGATTTTCGATCCAGACTTCCGCACCCTCACCATAGCGGTCGATGGCAACAGGCTTGCGCCACCCATAATCACAATAGGGGCTGACGACCATATCGTTATCGGCTTCGACGCATTGAGGGAAGAACGAGACTATCTGCGTTATTCAATCTACCACTGCGATGCCGACTGGCGGTTGTCAAACCTTGTAGATAATGAGGTTTTCGACGGTTTCAACTATGCAGATGTGACCGATTACGCCTTTTCCCGCGCAACATCGACCCATTATGTGCACTATTCCATCACACTACCCAACAACGACTTCAAATTCAACCTGTCGGGCAACTACCTGCTGAGGGTATATGCCGAAGATGACCCTGAGCAGATTCTTCTGCAAGTGCGTTTTATGGTATCGGAAGGGGTCGTGTCTGTCAAGGGCACCGCATCATCACGCACCGACATTGACTATAATGAGCACCACCAGCAGGTTGACTTCGAGGTTGAGCTTAACCGGTATCCTGTGCGCAATCCGTTCACCGACCTCAAAATAGCAGTCACACAGAATAACCGCGCAGACAATGCGGTGATGATAAGCCATCCTGCACGCGTCAACGGCACACGCGCCATCTATGAGCACCATAGGGAACTGATTTTCCCATCAGGCAATGAATACCGCCGCATGGAAACGGTGCAGATGACATATCCCGGCATGGGGGTGGATGCCATCGAATTCCATGCGCCATATTACCATCACATGCTCAACATCGATACCCCGCGCGCAGCAAGACACTACATCTACGATTCCACCCAACACGGGCGCTTCTTCATACGCGAGTACAATGCCGACGACTCCGACACTGAAGCCGACTATTCCGTGGTGCACTTCGTGCTCGACAAACAGCAGATTCCTGGCATGGATGTATATCTCGACGGTGATTTCACCCAACGCCATTTCGACAGCAACTCACGTATGCTCTACGATGCCGCCGAAGGTGTCTACCACAAAGAGATGCTGCTGAAACAGGGAGCCTACAACTACCAGTATCTCGCTATGCCGTCAGATAACTATGGCACACAAAAAACCTCCCCGCAGTTTGCCAATGGCGTGAGCGGGAAGGCTGTGACTTCTGAAATCGAGGGCGATTTCTACCAGACGGTCAACGAGTATTGGGTCGGTGTCTACTACCGCGCCCCTGGCGAGCGCTACGACCGGCTGTTAGGATATACCATAATATTTTCAGGGGAATAGGCATAACCCAAGGCATAGCCCTACGGTTATATACGGCCCTGAAATGGCATAACCTGCGCAACTGCCCGGGATTCATTTCTCTGACGAATCGCCGATGGCTTCCGCAATCGACTCAAAAATCTCATCCACCGAACCGTGGCCGTTAATCTGACGGTACTTCCCCTCGCTGATATAGAAATCCCGCAAAGGTGTGGTAGACTCGTGGTAGACCTGCAGTCGGTTTTTGATGGTCTCAAGATTGTCGTCGGCACGGCCGGTCTGCTGGCCGCGCTTTATCATGCGGTCAACAAGCTCCTCTTCCGGAACCTCCAGCCCTATCACATGATGAATCTCATCGCCTCGCCTGGCCATAAAGCGGTTAAGCGCTTCGGCCTGCGGGATTGTGCGAGGAAAACCATCGAGAATAACACCCTCCTTGGCTTTCGGCTCATTGTCGATAATCTCTTCCAGAATCCTGATCATCAATGAATCCGGAATCAGCTGCCCCTGGTTGATATAGGTCTTGGCAATCTGGCCTATAGGGGTCTTACGGGCAATATGGTCGCGCAGCACTTCTCCTGTTGAAATATGGTGAAGGCCGTATTTTTCAATCAATTTCTCACTCTGTGTGCCTTTCCCGCTGCCGGGGGCACCGAATATAACAACATTCATTTTTTCTTAATTACCTTATACATGGCGGGCATCGGAAACCGCCGCCGGGAATTGTCGGCATACACCGCCCGGCAATATATAAACCCGCCAACACTGTGAATTGTTGGACATATCCATATCCGAATGTGCCTGACAACCAGCCGGCACGCCGATCATCCCTCAGACTGATTCCCTCAATCGGCTTGTTCCTTTAACACATAGATATCCTGCAGGTTTCGTGCCAGACCGTCGAGGTCGAGTCCGTAACCGATAATGAACTTCGGGGGAATCGAGAAACCCACATAATCGGGATTCACATCGCAGCAGAGGCTCTGAGGCTTGAACAGCAGAGTGGCGATTTTCACCGACGCAGGATTCTTAGCTTTGAGAGTGTTGACAAGGCGGTCGATGGTCTTGCCTGTGTCAACTATATCCTCGACTACGATGACCGGACGCCCTTCGATATTCTCCGACAGCCCCATCATCTCCTTTACAACGCCTGTCGATGCAGTGCCCTCATAGCTTTTGAGGCGTATGAATGTGATTTCGGCATCAGTATCGACATTGAGGAAAAGCTCTGAGGCAAACGGAAATGCGCCGTTTAGCACACACACGAACAAAGGGCGTTTCCCTTCATATTCCTCGGTGATAACTTTGGCAAGCTCCTTGATGCGGGCCTGTATTTTCTCTCTTTCAATGTAAGGCTCGAATGTGAGCCCGTTGTATCTGACTTGTTTCATCGGGCAAAATTAATTACGCAAAATTAATGAATGTTTTTGAGGTAGGAAGTAGGTAATGTCTAAAAAAACTGCCATACGGCGGAAAAAGAAGAGTTTTTATGGATTATTTATTTTCTGAAGAGGTCGGAAATATCTAAATTTGCAAGATAAGTGAGCAGATTGGATTAGAAGGCACGCAATCATCCGCAGGAGTTAAAGAATCGAAATGAAACTGTTTACAAACGAAGAAATACGCGCGATTGAGCGCTACACTATAGAAAACGAAGGCATATCGGCCCAGGAACTGATTGAGCGGGTGGCTGAAGGAGTTTCCGATGAGATTTCATCACGCTGGCGCTCGAATAAGCCCACAATAGTGTTTGCCGGGCCGGGGAACAACGGCGCCGACGCCCTGGGGGTGTCACGGATGCTCTTTGAAAGAGGTTTCCGCCCGGAGGTCTACCTCTTCAACATCGGGGGCGACAAACTAAGCGCCGACTGCATGGCCCAGCGCGACAGACTGCTGCGCGAAGCTCCGGAAATCACATTCCACGAAGTGCAGAGCAGCTTCAGTATGCCTAAAATCACATCGAGCCATCTTGTTATCGACGGGCTATTCGGATCAGGGCTGCGCGAAGAGCTTAAGGGAGGATTCAAATCATTGGTGCAATATATCAACGAAGTAGATGCAACTGTCGTGTCAATCGACCTTCCGTCGGGTATGTTCGGCGACTGGAATCCGCAGATTGTCAACCGAAACACAATCCACGCCACCCTCACCCTCGCCATCCAGTTCCCGCGCATATGCTTCTTTATCTCCGACAATGCCGAACTCATCGGGGAATGGAAGGTTATCGACATAGGCCTCAGCGCAGCTGCCATAGCCGGTTCAGCTGTCAACTTCTGCCTGGTTGAGAGCCGCGACGTGCAACACCGCCTCCGCCACCGCAAAGAATTTTCATCAAAGGCCGATTTCGGTTCCGCCATCCTATATGCCGGAAGCTACGGCATGATGGGAGCGGCGATATTGGCTGCACGCGGATGCCTGCGGGGAGGTGTGGGGAAGCTGACCGTCAACTCCCCGAAATGCGGCTACTCAGTGCTTCAAAGCTCTGTGCCCGAAGCCCTCTACCGCCACAACCGGGGTGAGCTTAATATCGTCGACATACATCCGGAGCGCACTTTCAGCGCCATAGCCATAGGCCCGGGGATAGGCACTAACGAACTCACTGTTAAAGCAGTAGGCGATTTCCTGGCATCAATCAACCAACCTGTGATTATCGATGCCGACGCCCTCAACTGCATCGCATTGAAGCCGTCGATGCTCAACTCCATCCCGGTGCTTTCAATCATCACTCCCCATGCCGGAGAATTCGACCGGATTTTCGGACCACAGCCTTCATCCGAGGCCAGGCTGCGCAAAGCCATCGAAATGGCTAAATACTACAATATCCTGATAGTGCTCAAAGGCCACTACACGGCAATAGTGCGTCCCGACGGGAAAGTCTATTTCAATTCTTCAGGATGCCCTGCCATGGCCACAGCCGGTAGCGGCGATGTGCTCACCGGTCTGCTGCTCGCCATGCTCGCCCAGGGCTATCCTGCAGAACTCGCTTCGCTTATCGCCGTTTATATTCATGGACTCGCGGGGGAAATGGCTGCCGCCGAGAATGGGGAATACGGCACAACGGCCGGCGACATAGCCGACTACATCGGGAAAGCCATAAAAGAGATAGCCGGAAGATAAAACAACAATGAACCATAACAACGGCTGACCCATTTTCAATATTCAGACAACTCCACATCGAAAAGACATGAAAAAATATGCATCAATCCTCCTGACGGCATCATTGATAATGGCCGCTCCCGTAAGCGGCCACGCCCAGACAACCCAGCGGCTGGCGGCAACAAAAGCCAATGATTACGCCCTGGTATATTCATTGCCAACCACCAGGCTTACCGTAACGCTTGAAGCAGAAATAACCGTGAAAAAGCCCGGGGAGTTCTACAAATACGCCAAGAAATATCTCGACATAGACAACCCGATCACAAAAGAGAGCCACACAGCGGCACTCAAATCGGCAACAG
Organism: Bacteroidales bacterium; assembly: GCA_910575545.1. Lineage (GTDB taxonomy): Bacteria > Bacteroidota > Bacteroidia > Bacteroidales > Muribaculaceae > UBA7173. The sequence continues at coordinate 131,329 of CAJTFH010000002.1, read as the reverse complement.
TCACCCAACAGGGCATCCCCAATCCAGACGAGCGCTATGCCGTGCAGTTCAAATCAGGCACCGACCCGTTCATGATTCTAAGCAACAACGGCATACCTTTGGCCATAAACACCGAAAAAACGATGCCCTCAGAGCAACCGCAGCTTCCGGAGCCGCAGGCAGCGAAACCGACTCCGCTTGAAACCCCGGCCGCCCGACAGGTCGTCAGCGAAGAGATGGCTCAGAGCCAGTCAACAGCCAAACGTGCCGAGCTGGCAGCCGCTTCGTTGTTTGCAATCCGCCAGACACGCAGCGACCTCATAACAGGCCAGGCTGAGCAGACCCCTCCCGACGGAAAATCGCTGCAACTCATGCTCGACAACCTCGAAGCGCAGGAGCAGGCACTCATGGCGATGTTCATAGGCACCACATCAACCCGCACCGATGTATCGTCGTTTTCGCTTGTTCCCGACGACAACATCACCGACATGGTAATCGCCCGCATCTCCCCCCTCGACGGGATTGTTGATGCAGAAGACCTTTCAGGAGAGCCCGTCTATCTCAACCTCAAAGTGACCCAACGCGGAGAAATGCCTGAAAATGAAAAAGGTGTGCGCCTCACATTTCCAAAAAACGGACTTGCCTACTGCATTCCCGGCACCGCCGAGGTAAACATCACCTATCGTGGCGACACATATTTTGAAAATGATGAGGAGATGGCCCAGTTCGGTGTGGTCTACGGCCTCGCACCCAACTCATTCACCGACCGCAAAGCTCCCATCTACGTAATCTTCAACCCGGCCACCGGCGCCATAGCCTCCCAGGGACCAGCCCAGCCGTAACCCAACAAAACGTCTACCACAACGTGTGTTTTGATTTAACATCCCTAACAATTAATCGGGTGATATTGAATCATTTCAAATGTATTCGAATTAAATTCAAACGCCAGCAACATGAAACATATCGATAAGAAAACCGAGCAAAAGCTGTATTGGTTGTTCATACCCATGGCGCTGGTAGTGGTCACGCTGATTCTCGACCTATGGTTTGGAGTGGATCTGAATTTCCTGGCATGGTATAAACCAGCCCTCATCGGCTCTGTGCTCATAGTATTCACAGGCTATTCCATCGCAGCGATAAAACAGAAATGCTGGGGATACCTTGCCTTTCTCCTACTGCTCCTCACCGTCCTGCTCCTCAACATGAGCAATGCCCTCATTAACCTGTTTTTTGATCCTAATCAATGATGCAAGAATTTAAGAGATTGAAGTCATCTTGACTTCGCTATTTTGCTTATCGACCTTTTACAAGAATAACGGCACATTGTGGCTCAATTGCGTATATCCTGAAGTCACAGCCTATCGGTTTTGCTACTAAAATATGCAAACAAATTTTGACAAATACGGTTATTTAAATACAACAGTTCGGTAATTTTTGAGCAGGCATAGCTGTATCGCACTGATACACAATAGTTTGCATTGATATTGAATTGTTGCTGCATCTTATTGATATTCAATTGAATATGCAAATTTTACCGAACTATTGTAAATAAATTCATGCAAAAATATAATAACCGATTTGCATATGGGAATTTTATAGTTTACATAATGTTCCGTTGCTACCCATATTAAACGACGGCGCTGTGTCGAAATTCGACCAACGCCTTTTTTGCATCCGGATGGAGAGGGTGCTGTCAGAATGGTTCAGATGGTAGGAGCCTGAGGGTGAGGGTGAAGGGAGTTGACTAAGGTCAATGACCGAACCCGAAGCCCTCGGGCGACGACCCAGATGAGCCATTATGACACACCCTCAGCGTGATATGTTTCCAAGCCACTTACGGTTAGCGGAGCTGGGTTGAGGGGTCGAGATTGTCTTTTTCGATGTCTTTGAAATAGCGGTATGTCTGCACTTTGAGTTCTCCGCAGGCAGCATCATCGGCCACGATGATTGCCTTCGGGTGCATCTGCAGGGCAGAAATCGTCCACATCTGCGAAATGCCTCCCTCAACCCCGTGACGGAGCGCACGGGCTTTATTGTGACCGTTGACCATCAGAAGAACACTGCGTGCGTCCATAACGGTGCCGACACCAACGGTGAGGGCTGTTTTCGGCACAAGGTCAACATTGTTGTCGAAGAACCGCGAATTGGCAATGATGGTGTCGGTTGTCAATGTCTTGACCCTCGTGCGTGAAGTAAGCGATGACCCCGGCTCATTGAATGCGATATGGCCGTCGGGGCCCACACCACCCATAAACAGGTCTATTCCCCCGTAACTATTGATTTTCGCCTCGAAGCGTTCACACTCGGCCTCAAGATCGGGCGCATTGCCGTTGAGGATATTGACATTCTCCGGACGGATGTCGATATGGCTGAAAAAATTGTTCCACATAAAACTATGATAGCTTTCGGGATGCTCTTCAGGCAGACCGCAGTATTCATCCATATTGAAGGTCACAACATTGCGAAACGACACTTTACCCTGACGGTTCAGTTCTATCAACCGACGGTACATGCCCAGCGGGGAGCTGCCCGTAGGGCATCCCAACACAAAGGGATGCTCCTCCGTAGGATTGGCCTCGTTTATCCTTGCCGCAACGTAGTTACCTGCCCACTCCGAGAGCCGATCATATGATTCTTCGATAATCAGTCTCATAAATCTGAAATAAATCTAAATTATTATATCGTTGTATAAGTATTCGGTGCTTTCCCGTTATTATATTACAAGATGCTGTGTCTGCACCCGCATCTTTGCATGTGCGGTGCAAAGTTAGTAATATTCAGCCGACAATCAAATATCTCCAGATTACATATGAAAACAAATCTCAGCTCGCAGATAAAGCTCGACAGGGTGGCACGCCGCTACTATGCTCCGAGCAACGAAATCGAGCTTGCCGCACTTACACGCGAAGAAAAAATCTATACCCGTATTTTTGAAACCGCCGACGACGGGAGTGCATACCTTGCCGCCCATATTGCCGAGGCAATAAAACGCAATACGTCTGCAAAAGGCAGCTGTGTCATAGCTTTGGGCGCAGGTCGGTCGACCCATGCGGTCTATTCACGTCTGATTGAGATGTTCCGACGTGGGGAAGTGAGTTTCGACCAGGTGACAGTTTTCAATCTCAGCGAGTTTTTCCCGCTGCTGCCCGACGGCCCTTCAACGCTCGAAATGCTGAAAAAAGTGCTCCTCGACCATGTGAACATCCGGCCTGAAAACATCCATTCCATCAATCCGGCAGTGACGATGGAGGATATGTTCGACTACTGCAAAGAATATGAGCGTAAGATTACAGAATGCGGAGGCCTCGATTTGACGGTCTGCGAAATAGGGCCTGGCGGAGCGCTGGCTTTCAACGAACCGGGGTCGCGCTCAACCAGCCTCTGCCGCCTGGTGCTTCTCAATGCTGAGATGCGCCATAACATACAGGCATCATACAACTCCGACCAGTGCCCCACAACCGCCATAACCCTCGGGTTGGGCAACATTCTCGCATCAAACCGGATAATGTGCATGGCATGGGGTGAAAATCTCTCCAAAGTGGCACAGGAAGCCATCGAAGGCCCCGTTACCGACACTGTGCCGGCATCGTTCATGCAATTGCACAACCACGCCCGTGTGGTTCTCGACCTTTCGGCTGCCGACGACCTCACACGCATATCCCACCCGTGGAAAGTCACCTCATGCGAATGGACTCCCAAGCTCATCCGCCGGGCAATAGTTTGGCTGTGCGAGCGAACCGGCAAACCTATTCTGAAACTCACAAACAAAGACTATACCGACTGGGGATTGGGCGAACTCGTCGCCCTCTACGGATCGGCCTACAACGTGAACATCAAGGTATTCAACGAACTGCAACACACCATAACAGGATGGCCGGGGGGCAAACCAAATGCTGACGACTCGTCAAGGCCTGAACGTGCCAATCCCTTCCCCAAACGGGTCATAGTGTTCTCCCCCCACCCCGACGACGACGTGATTTCCATGGGAGGCACTCTTAAACGGCTTGTTGACCAAGGGCATCAGGTGCATGTTGCATATGAAACGTCTGGAAATATTGCGGTTGGCGACGAAGACATGATGCGCTATTTTATGATGATGGATAAAATAGCCCCGATGTTCGGCTTTGAAAGCGAAGAATATCTGCGCCTCAGTCTCGGAGTGAAGGAATTCGTGGCCGCAAAAAAATCGAGCAGCGATGTCGATACCCCCGAAGTGCGCGAAATCAAGACAATGATACGCCAGGCCGAAGCAGCCATTGCATGCAACTACATCGGAGTGCAACCCGACCATGTGCATTTCCTCCGTCTCCCATTCTATGAAACAGGAACAATAAAAAAAGGGGAACTGACTGAAAAAGATGTTGACATAGTGAAACATCTGCTCGAAGAGGTCAAACCCCACCAGATATTCGTGGCGGGAGACCTGGCCGACCCCCACGGCACCCACCGGGTCTGCACCGACGCGGTTCTCGCAGCCATCGATGAACTCAAAGATGAGGAATGGATGAAAGACTGCCGCATATGGATGTATCGCGGAGCCTGGGCAGAATGGGAGATAGACCACATCGAGATGGCAGTGCCGATTTCACCCGAAGAACTGCGGTTCAAACGCAACTCAATCCTCAAGCACCAGAGCCAGATGGAGAACGCCCCCTTCCTTGGCGACGACGACCGCCTCTTCTGGCAACGCGCCGAAGAGCGCAACCGCGCAACCGCACAGCTATATGAAAACCTCGGCCTCGCCTCCTATGAAGCCATGGAGGCCTTCGTGCAATACCATCCAATATAATCCCACCCCGCAACTAAAAAATCAATCCCGCTCACCTCAACATGAACGGGATTGATTTTTTATGCCACAAGCAATCTGTCACTGCATCTGCTCATTGAGCTTCGACTCCAGCAGGTCGGCCTGTTGCAACCCGACAGCGCGCCACACCGGCTCGCCGTTGCGGAAAAGAATCAACGTAGGAATCGACTGCACATGATAACGGGCGGCCAACGCAGAATTCTTATCAATGTCGATTTTCACAACATTGGCCTTCTCGCCAACGCGCTGTTTGACATCCTCAAGTATAGGAGCCTGCATCTTGCAGGGGCCGCACCATGTTGCAAAAAAATCAACCAACGTCGGCTTCGACTGGGCAATCATTTCATTAAAATCATTCATATCTTTAGCTTTTAATTATTTAAATCATATGGAACTAAGTAAGCAGTCCGGCACTATTCAGATAACATCCCGCCCCCATCATTAGTTTAACGCGGCACAGGCCAAATTCATTTTCTGCAGATGAATTATTTTCGCGGAAATTCTGTAAATTTGCAACCGTATAGCAACCACAGACGTTGCCACAAAATTTTTATGGCGCAAATAAGTTTAAGAGGTATGGGTGTGGCTCTTGCCACACCGTTTAAATCAGATTTTTCAATTGATTATGAATCGCTCGCACGGCTGGTAGAGCATCAGATAAACGGCGGAGCAGACTATATGGTGGTTCTGGCAACCACCTCCGAGGCCGTAACCCTCAACCGCCGGGAACGCGCAGAGATAGCCCGTTTCGTTGCCGCCCAAGTGGCAGGGCGCATCCCCTTGATTCTTGGAATGAGCGGAAATTGCACGGAAGATCTCACCACACACATAGAAGAAACCGACTTCACAGGCTACAGCGCCATACTTTCTGTTGTTCCATACTACAACAAACCGTCCCAGGAAGGAATCTACCGTCACTTCAAAGCTGTTGCAGAAACATCACCCGTGCCGGTCGTGCTCTACAACGTGCCATCACGCACAGGCAAAAATATGGAGGCCGCCACCACCCTGCGCCTGGCAACCGAGCTTCCCGGCAAAATCATCGGCATCAAAGAAGCATCGGGCAACATGGAGCAGATCGCCGCCATCATCTCAGACAAACCGGAAACATTCCACGTGGTAAGCGGCGACGACGCCCTCACCCTACAGCTTATACGCATGGGAGCGGAGGGAGTGATTTCCGTCGTAGGCAACGCCCTCCCCGCAGCCATGAGCCGGTTAGTCCACACAGCCCTTACCAATCCCGACAGCATCGAAGCCGCCCGGATAAACGCCTCTCTCCAGACTCTTGACCGCGCCCTCTTTGCCGACGGCAACCCATCCGGCCTGAAATGTCTGCTGTCGCAGATGGCACTCGCCGACGACGTCCTACGCCTACCACTCGTCCCCGTTACCGACAAAACCCGCGCAGCCATAGCCGAAGGCCTTAAAATCGCCCTCAACCACAACCCATCCGCCAACTAAAGCCAAGTAAAATTCCCGCGTAACGATAACATTATAGCGTAAGATTACAGAATCCGAACCGCCGCTTGGCAGAATCTAAATTAATTACTACCTTTGCAACCGCAACAAAGGCAAGGCTGATATCAACACCTCTCCCCACAAGTCTTCGCATTCCGGTCCGGTAGCTCAGCTGGATAGAGCAACTGCCTTCTAAGCAGTCGGTCATGGGTTCGAATCCCGTCCGGATCACAAAAGGGTCACCAAACGGTGGCTCTTTTTCGTGTCCGTAAGCAACTAAGTCACCAATTATTTATTTATTGACCTTGTTGTCAATCCACGCAAACAGGGCATATATGCCTATCGCCACTGGCAATGCAACACAGAAAAAGAATGTCAGAAAACCGGGGCAAGCGCAGATGACAATAAAGATTATCAATATCGCCCAAAGAATTATTCCAACCATATGCGAATAAATTTAATAGGTGATTATTTGATGTTTGCGCCATCTTTGAGAGCCTGACCAATCCACCCGAAAAAGCATAGAATCGCAATAATGACTGACATACTTGACCGCATTTAGATGTTTCACGGAAAGCCACCATGGCCTTCATCCACAAAATTAGCGGCATCATGGGCAAAAACCTTTCACCCCAAAGTTAAAAAATCCTATCCAACCCTTTTCATACCAACCGGCCAGTTCAACCGGCAAGTATAAAATCAGTAATCTGTTTTAAACCAAACTAACCATTTAGGGCCGACTTCTGCAAATTGATTCAGAAAAGACAGAATTTCATTGATTACCTGCAAACTTCATTCAAAATATCCAACCGGCATATGTTTACAGCGATATCGCAACGTTGTATCGGGGTGTGGCACACTTGTCGTCACTATAATTATTCCGTATCTTTGTGACTAAGATGACTAAGGAAGAACTTGTAGCAAGGCTGCGCGACATAGAGTGGGAGGATTTCGAGGTCAAGGCCGCGAAGTCTGACCTGCCGAAGAATATTTGGGAAACCGTCAGCGCGTTTTCAAATACCTCCGGCGGCTGGATTGTGCTTGGGGTGAAACAGTCAGGCAAAACTTTTGAGATTCAAGGCGTCGGCAACATCGAGAAACTCGAACAGGATTTCCTTGGCACACTGCGCTCCGGCAAGTTCAATACCACCATTTTCCCAACCCCGAAACGATACACGTTTGACGGTTACCGACTTCTCGCCTTCTACATACCGGAGGTAGACATGAAGCCTGTATATTTCGGCAATCCGACAAATACGTTCATACGCATGGGAAGCGGCGACCAACGGGCAACCGAGGGTGAAATCCGTGCGATGTTCCGCAACCAGTCTTTCGGGAAGAAAACCGAAGAAACCATTCCGGAAACAGGATTGGAGATGTTGAATCTTGATTCCCTCCACAATTACCGCTTCACACTTGGCGAAACGAGTAATCTTGCTGAGTTGCGCGAGGTAGGCGACGCAGAGTTTTGTGAACATGTCAACATAACCAACAAGGGATTACTCACTTACGCCGGACTGCTGATGTTCGGCAAGGCTCCTTTCGTTTTGCGCTATGTCCCCACCTTCTGTGTCGATTACATCGAGATTCCGGCTCCGACCATTCAGCAGGCAGAAGTAAGATACACCTACCGCATCCCTGAGCAGCAGAACATATGGGAGGCTGTGCAGATTATCCTGCGCCGCTTCCGCACACTTGTCGATGCCCCGATACATATCAAGGATAACGGCTTTGCCACAACCGACGAAAGCCAATACAAGGTGCTTCGTGAGGCTTTGGCAAATATGGTGATGCACTGCGACCATTTCGATTCGCTCCGCTCCTGCATCCGCGTTTATACCGACCATATCGAATTTATGAACGGCGGGGCTTTCCCACTTCCTGTCAATGACATTATCGGCAAGATATATTCCAAACTGCGCAACCCGACTATAGCCAAACTCTTCCGCTACGTCGGAATCGCCGAAAATGCCGGTTACGGAATGAACAAACTCGCAAGTTGGGAACACCTCACCGGCACCAAACCCACCATCGAGAGCGACCGCACCATCGCCATAGTTTCCTTTCCGTTAAAGTCAGCCATTCAACGCATCAATACTTCAGAAATTACAGATGTCGCTAAAAATGATGCTAAAAATGATGCTAAAAATGATGCTAAAAATGATGCTAAAAATGATGCTAAAAACACGACCACAATTATCTCTGAACGGCAGGTTAAGATACTCGATTTAATCAAAAAGAATCCTTTTATCTCATTAGACTCAATCGCCATTGCCATCGGTGTCAGTGCCCCCACTATCGACCGGGAGATTGCAAAAATGTCGCACTTAATCAGGAGAGTCGGGGCTAAGAATGGGGGGCATTGGGAAGCAATCGTTAATGAATAATCATAAGACATACGCCATATCTATCTAAGTAACCGCAAACAGTTTTGAGCCATGTCGTTTTGGAGTTTTATTGGAGGGTATATTATGTTTGACTGGCTGAAGGGGATAGTCGGCGGGAAGAAATATGCCGCACCATCCACCGGGATGCACCAGCATGTGAACCAGGCCGTTCAGGATCAGCTATGGATGCAGAGTGACAAACGAATCAGCGACAGGCAGAACCGCATCGACGTCCGCGAGGATCGCATAGCGCAGCTTGAAGAACAGCTCAGCCTGATTTCTGACGAGGATTCCGACGAATTCATGGCCATCGAGGATGAAATCTCCGACCTTCAAGATGAAATTGACGAACTTGAAGACGACATCGACGGAATTGAGGACGACCTCGACCTTCTTGAGGATGATATTTATGATGATTCCGGCATATCCGACAGCTTCGACCCTTTTATCAACGACCCCGATTTTTACGACGACTAATCGTCGCGGATAGCGTTATGACAGACGTTCTGACACCGCAGCAGCGCCACAGATGCATGAGCCGGATTCGCGCAAAAGACACGAAACCGGAACTGATTGTGCGCCGTTGGCTATGGAGAAAAGGCTACCGTTTCCGCAAGAATGTGAAGCGGCTGCCGGGAACCCCCGACATAGTTTTGCGGAAATACAGCATCGTGATTTTTATCCACGGATGCTTCTGGCATGGACATGAAGAGCATCTCCACATACCGAAATCTAACACCGAGTTCTGGCGCAACAAAATCGAACGCAACAAACAACGCGACGAGCGCCAAAAGGAGCGTCTGCACCAGATGGGATGGAACGTGCTTACCGTATGGGAATGCCAGCTGAAACCGTCGGTACGCTCCCGCACACTCGCCACCATAGAATATTACATAAACCACTCATATCTCCTTAAACAAGGCAACGGTTATGAAACGCCTGACCAACAGACCTCCATAGCCGCCGAACCCCAGTCACCATATGATGTTACATAGCGAAAGCGTTAAAGCCGCCATCGACCACGGCCACGGTGCCGGTCACAAACGAGGAGGCATCAGAGATGAGATACTGGATGGTGCCACACAGCTCTTCCGGTCTGCCGAAACGTTTGAACGGGGTCTGACGGATTACATCTGCTCCACGCTCCGTCAGTGAGCCGTCGGGATTGGTCAGCAATGCACGGTTCTGGTTGGTAAGGAAAAAACCTGGGTGGGGATAACAGTGCCGGTGAGGTTCAACCCAATCACTTTCTGAAAAGCATCAACATCTACATCGAAGAATGTGCCAGAAGGAGCGATATTCGCACCTGGCATATTCCCCCCCGGCGGCATTCATAATGCGAGCATACGTACGTGGAACGAATATCCTGCGTTATAGCCCATCTTTCCATCGCCGAGCATCAGGAATCCCAATTGCAGTTGGCAGCACAGGGCGCGCCACGGCAGGATAAGACACCGTAATATCAGTTCCGCTTTCCAAGATGAAATCCTTCTGAGCCATAGCTGCCACTACTCCCATCAACGCCGCAAAAGGGAAAACAATATCCGTTTCATTTTGCACATATCAGTTTTAAGGTCATAAGCCACTGCACGGCTCCACATATTCGTGCAATTCCGCGCATTTCATTCAAAATTATGAATTTTCCACCAATCACGAGCGTTTGCGATAAGTTTTAGCGGCAACACCACATAAGAAAATCGCAAAAGCTGATAATGCAAGATATTGCACCCATAAATCTTGCACCGTGGCACCTTTGAGGTAGACGGAACGCATTATCTCAATAAAATACCGTGGCGGAATGGCATAGGTCACCATCTGCGCCCATTCAGGCATCGATGAAACCGGTGTGAACAGCCCTCCCATGAGCTGGAATACCATTATGAAAGCAAACATCACGAAAATGCTTTGCAATATTGTCGAAGAACTGTTGGCGATAGCCACCCCTAAGCCCGACATAACCAGGCTGAACAGAATGGCAGCAAGATATATAGAAACGATATTACCCGCCGGTACAAGCCCGTAGACAAGCCAGCCGATAAGCATACCCACTGTAATAACCAGAATCCCTACAATCCAATAAGGGATTAGTTTTGAAAGAACAAATGTGAACTTACCTACAGGAGAGACATTCATCGCCTCAATAGTTCCGGTCTCTTTCTCGCTGACAAGATTCAACGCAGGCAGAAAACCGCAGATTATGATAATGAGCACCACCATAAGTGCAGGAATCATATAGTTACGGAAATCAAGCGTCGGATTAAACAGGTTAACCACACTTCCTCCATACGCATCAATTTCCACACCAGCCTGCTCTCCCATCCATTTTTTCAATGTAGCGATTGCAGACTGTGCGGCATAATTCGCCCCTATCATGCCTTTTGTTGCATTCACCCCGTTTGCATCCACTTCAAGCCTTGGCACCTCACCTCCTATAGACAGCTTTTTTGAATAATCGGCTGGTATGACAACTATCGCATCCGCTTTGCCATTCTCAACCAGCGACAAAGCATCTTCATAGGAAAAACCGATAGCCTTCACTGATAGGGCTTCAGAAGCTGACATATCAGACGCTATGCGACGCGACAACTCCGTGCGGTCGTTGTCAACTATGGCTATCCCGACATTTTTGACATCAAGATTTACAACAAGCGGCAAAACCAGCATCACAAGCAGCGGCATAGCGATAATTATCCGTGGAATGAACGGATTCCGTTTCATCAACAGAATCTCTTTCCTGAGCAAAATTCCAAGCGTCCGAATATTCATCATTAATCGTCAATGTTTTGCGTTAAATTTCCCTATAGCCAACATCATTACAGCAAAGGCCATTCCTGCCAACACAGTTATTTCCGTCAAGACATACGAAACCGGCAGTTGCTGTATCATCAGAGTACGCATAGCCGATATATACCACCGCGCCGGAATAACACCTGAAAACCACTGAAGCACAACAGGCATATTATCAATAGGAAATATCATCCCCGACAACATAATCACAGGCAGCATCAGCAACACCCCCGACACCAGCAAAGCAGCCACCTGGTTATCAACCAATGTGGAAATCAACAATCCAAGCGACAATGCGAGAAGAATATAGAGTATCGTAACCCAGATCACATTGAAAACCGACGAAGAAAAAGGCAAACCGAGCACCGTGTAACTCAACAGGAGCATCAGTACCAGTATGATACACGACAACAGGAAATAAGGCACAAGTTTACCGAATATGATTGTACGTGGGCGTACGGGCGACACCAGCAGAAGATCCATAGAGCCGGTCTCTTTCTCGCTCACAATCGACACCGAGGTCATCATGGCACATATCAGAATAAAAATCATGCCCATTATGCCGGGCACGAAATTATATGCGCTTTTCAACTGCGGATTATAAAGAGTGTTGGTTATTACCGGCATCTCTGAATCGCCTCTAAGAACACCCTCAATATACGCCGTAGAGGTCTGGGCGGTGTTGGTGTTGGAAGCATCGACTATTATCTGGTGGCACAGCCGGTCACCGTCATATTTCAGAACCAAGGCCGCATCGGCCTTTCCCGCACGCAGCAACGGCTCCACCTCGTTGAAAGGCACTGTGCCCTTGAATGTGAAATATGAGTTCACCCGGAATTTCTCCAATAACTGCCGTGTATCATCAGTATGCCGTTCCACAACGGCGACAACCTTTACATCGTTGACTTCCGTGGATATAGCGAAACCGAACAAAAGCAGCAGCACCAGCGGCATTATCAAAACCACCGTAATAGTGCGGAAATCGCGCAACAGATGTAGCGTCTCTTTCCTTATCATTGATACGAATATCGACATTGCTCTACTCTCCTCTTCTGGCATCTCTCGCCACAATGCGAAATGCCTCGTCCATCGTTTTTACCCCATATTTTTCTTTCAATCGCTCCGGACTGTCGAGAGCCTTGATGCGTCCGTCGACCATTATTGATATGCGGTTACAGTATTCAGCCTCGTCAAGATAATGGGTCGTGACAAAAATCGTCATACCCTCAGATGACGCCCGGTAAATCATCTCCCAGAACTTGCGGCGCGTCACCGGGTCAACGCCTCCTGTAGGCTCGTCGAGGAAAACCACCTCCGGGTTGTGCATGGTTGCCGCAGAAAATGCAAGTTTCTGCTTCCAACCCACCGGAATGTCTTTCACAGGCGCATCCTTCATATTTTCCATTCCAAGGATGCGGAACACATTCTCGGTCTTTGCTTTTATCGCATTGGAAGTCATACCGTAGATGGTGGAGAACAACGTCAGGTTTTCCTTTACGGTGAGTTCTTCATACAATGAGAACCTCTGGCTCATGTAGCCGATATGACGTTTGATTTCCTCTGCCTGACGGGTTATGTCATAACCGGCTACAGTGCCGCTGCCGGATGTCGGGTAGCTCAAACCGCACAACATACGCATTGCCGTGGTCTTGCCGGCGCCATTGGCTCCGAGAAAGCCGAATATCTCGCCTTTGCGCACTTCAAAACTTATATTATCAACAGCGGTGAAGTTCCCAAAACGTTTGGTAAGGCCTTTGACTGATATCGTTATGTCATTCTCCATTTCCTGCCAGTTTTATGAACAAATCCTCAATATCACCATTTGCCGGATATATCTTCACATCGGTCAAACCCATATCAGATAGCCTACGGATTGCATCAGCAGGGTGGAATCCGCTTTCAGTGGCTATATGCAATGTCGCGCCGAATGTATAGCAGTTCTTTACTTCAGGGAGCGACCTCAATGCCTCCAGCAACGGGTACATCTTTTCTGCCGAAACGTTGTAGATGTGCTCTCCCAACCCCTCCACTAATTTTTCAGGAGTGTTGACATCGAGAATCCTTCCTTTGTCAATCAGGGCTATCCGCTCACACCGTTGCGCCTCGTCCATATATGAGGTTGACACCAGTATGGTTATCCCCTTCTCTTTCAACGTTGCAAGCATATCCCAAAACTCGCTTCTCGACACCGCATCAACCCCGGTTGTGGGTTCGTCAAGCAGCAACACCTTGGGGCGGTGTATCAATGCACATCCGAGAGCGAGTTTCTGCTTCATACCTCCCGACAAAGCGCCTGCGCGACGGTTCGGGAATTTCGATAGCTGGTGGAAAATCGGTGCAATCAAATCATAATTATCCTCGACCTTCACACCGAACAACGACGCGAAGAAATGCAGGTTCTCGTTAACAGTCAAATCCTGATATAACGAAAACCGTTCCGGCATATATCCGATTTCCGCACGGATTCCCTTGTAATCCTTAACGGTGTCGAGACCTGCCACCGTTGCCGTTCCGGCATCCGGCGACAACAGGGTCGTCAGAATCCTGTAGAGTGTTGTCTTACCAGCACCGTCGGGGCCGATAAGCCCCAACATCATCCCTTCCGGCACTGAGAATGTCACATTATCAAGAGCTGTCAGACTGCCGTATTTTTTGGTTATGCCCCGTATATCGATAGCGTTGTTCATATATCATACCCTTGGTTACAGGCGCACTTCGCCATATTGACCGAGTTTCAACCGTCCGTCATTCCTAACAGCAATCTTCACCGCATAAACGAGATTCGCGCGTGAATCGTTGGTCTGTATCGATTTCGGGGTGAATTCGCTTTCCTGCGCTATCCAGGTAATCGTGCCGGGATATTCAAATTTCTCGTCACCGCCGAAATCCGCAATCACCGTCACTTTCTGTCCGATTTTAAGATCTGCAAGCCGGGAGGCTGTGAAATAGCTACGGATATACATGTTATCCAAATCAGCTATTTTACATAGCGGTCGCCCGGCGGTTGCAAACTCCCCCGCTTCAGCATACTTAAGTAATACCGTGCCGGTTATCGGCGATTTTATCGTGCTTTTTTCAATCTGTTCTTCAATCTGTTCTTTCTGATATTGCAGCGCAAGGGCGTTTTCAGAAATAGAGCTGCGGTTTTTGCCGAGGGTTGAAAGCAATCCTTCGAGCTGGCCACGCAACATTTCCAGCTGCGCATCGGCATCATCGCTCTGTTTTTGTGTGGCAGCTCCGGCAGAAAGAAGGAGCGCAATGCGGTTACACTCATTCTGCTGGTGGGCAATCTGTGTGCGCAACGCTGATGCCTGTGCGGCTATGTCGGGCGAAGATTGCTCTGCAGATGCCTGTTGGCTCTTCAGCTGTTTGCATTGAAGCACCAATAAGGCCGTATCTATAATTGCAACCGTCTGGTCTCTGCAGATGCTGCCACCCTCATCAATCCCGAATGATAGAATCTTGCCGTTGGTTTCTGAAGAGACTGTCACTGTCGTTGCCTCAAATATGCCTGTGGCATCATATTCCGGCTTGCTGTCACATGATGCCAGAAGCAGTAATACCGCTATTGAAAAATATGCTACCGTTTTCATCGGTTAAGAGTGTATTTTAATTGATAGATGCTTTGTATAAATTGTATTTCATGATAGGCCGACGCCAGACGGGCCTGGTTCTCATCTGTTATTTTCGACAGGAGCGCAGTGGCGTCTATAACCCCGTTTTCAAGTTGCGCTTCTGCCGCACGGCGCACATTGGCGCGCAGCTCCACAATCCTTGAATCCTCTTTCATAATATCTTCAAGTTCACTGATGCGGCCGGTTTGCGACTGTGTCTGCAACCGGGTATTGAAAAGGAACACATCGCGGTCGGCGGAAATGTTTTCAGAGGCAATCTGCAATTTCCTCTCATTATTCTTTTTCATATAGAACGCACCTATGCTCCACGAAACCTTCACTCCGGCAACCATATTAAACGACATGTCACGGTTCATCATGCTTTTAAAATAATCGAATCCGGGATAACCGTAATATGCCTGTGCAAACAGTCCGACCTTCGGCATCAGCCCCGACATGATGCTGCTGCGGCGCGCCTCGTTAGCCTGTGTCTGCGCCTCGAAAAGTTCGAGTTCCGGACGGTTTACAGCCATATCTCCCGGCATTTCAGCCAAAGGCTTCTCCAACAGGGCGTTTTGCATATCCATGCCGGTGAACAGCCCAAGCAAACGGCGGTAATCGCGCGAAACGCTTTGCACCCGGATGAGCTGTTGCAACATCTCAAGACATTGAGCTTCAACCATATCCACATCGCTTTGCATCGCAGTCCCGTTGGCTTTCATTGATTTCATCCTCTCGAGATTGCTTTGCAATAACCGCAATGTGGCTTGTGTCTGCCTTATCTGTTCATCGGCCAGCAACACTCCGAAAAAAATGCTTTCAACCCGCTCGCGGATAGCGTAAAGCTGTGTGGCTAAAACTGCATGGCGCTCGGCATGGCTAGCCCTTGCAGCCTCTCGCTGCGCCTTTGCAACACCTCCGTCCCATATTGGTTGACTGAGGTCTAACCCGACCTTATACTGCAATTTGCCAAGACCCGACATTTCGGTTCCCATCCGGTCTAAAACATCCGACAAGGCCTCGGGGAATGAGGGCACCACATTCTGAAACGTAACCTGTCCGGAGACAACTATTTGCGGCAGCCAGCTTTTGCATATGTCGGAAAGTTCTATCCCCTCTGTATGGCGCAGAAGATCATATTTCTTAACCAGCGGATAATTCTCCTGTGCGAGAGCCACACATCGCCCGATAGTAACCTGCGCATGAAGAACCGTTGACAGACAGACGAACACCCCGCATATGAAACTCTTTTTCATAGCCGTCATAACAGATTTAATTTAGCCAATATGGTTTTCACATTTTCCTGTTTGCGTTTTTCAAAGAAATCGCCATAATCTGCATAGAATTGCCCGGCAGCCGCTTTAAGCATAGGGGCAGCCACAAAGGGGAATACGTTAAGCGACACTATATCGGCAAGAAGCATCATTGCATCCGAGCTTACCCCCGGGAGAGCGTCAAGCTCTTTCTGGATACCCCGTAACACATTACCCGTTTTGTCAAAAAGCCTATCGCGTATATAGTCAATTCGCTCAGGGTGCATAGCAAGTTCGTTTATTATGAACCTCGGTAATCCGGGATTGGCAACCAGAAATTCAAAATGGCGACTTATTCCCTCGCTCAAACGTTCTTTAAGCGGCAATTCCGGATTGCCGAAAGCGCCCAAAAGTATTTCAACAAGTTTATCAATCTTTTCAGAAACGATTTTGTCAAAGAGCTTGTCTTTGGTGCGAAAATAATAATGCAGCATGGCATGTGTCACCCCGGCAGCCGCAGCTATATCCGTAGTCTTCGCTCCCGCATATCCCTTTTCAAGAAACTCTTTCTCAGCAGCTTGAAGAATGCGAACCTCTGTATCGTTGGCGTTTTTCTGAGAACCCATAATATCAACAAAATTATTTAACCGTTATGATTAACATCATTGTTAACGCAAATATATGCCCAAATTTTCTATACTCCAAATAGTACATGCTTTTTTTAGCTCCCGCATCTTTTGCATTCAACCGGAATTAATTAAATTTGCATTAATATATTAGAGTGTTAGACCATCTTGGCTTCTTCTTGATATACTTTTGTTTCGTTTTTTGCAGAAAAAAGACAATAATACTTAAGTATTTGATTTCACCATATTAACCATTAATCGAGTGGAATCCGACAGGCGACAATGGAATCAAACCGATATGACCAGCTGAAAAAACTTCTTGCCCTCGAAGCCAAACAACGGCTCCGTGAGGAGGTGTTCGACACATTGCTCGATGGCGGAGAAGAGCTCCACCTGTCAACATATGAGCCGATGATTGATGCCGGGGAATTCAACCCCCATATCTTCATTGTCAAGGAAGGGCTTATCCGCGGCACATATCTCGACAAGAACATGGAGAAGACCGTCGGATTCGCATTGCCGGGCACGGTTATCATATCTTTCCACTGCTATTACGGGGGAGAGCCGTCGTATTACCGCTATGAAGCATGTTGCCAGACAGTTGTTGTCAGAATTCCGCGCCAACATTTCGACACGCTTCTCCAGCGCTCCCACGAGTTCGCCCTATGGGTTACGAGTGCCCATCAGAACCAGCTGTATTATAACGAGTTCCAGAAACACATTTTGAGCGGCGACGCAAAAAGCCGGCTTATCCAACTCACATGCCGCCTGTCGGGCATAATCACCGATAATCAAGCCGATAACATAGGGAATAGCGCCGACAGCGCCGAAAACCACGATTGCAACGTGAGAAAGGAGATGCACCAGCGGTGGGGCAAAATATTCCAGCTCGTGCCCTCTAAAATCATCGCATCCTACCTCGGAATAACCGAACAGCATCTCAGCAAAATCAAAAAAGAGCTCATCAAAGAGAAAGCCCAGCTATAACACACTTACCGATTAACTTGCACAGACCTGTGCGGGGGAGATGCCGCACATACGCCCCCGGATTGTTTTAAACACACAACAGCCCAACACATTTCTTAATCTACATTAATACCTTTTCAATTCGATTGATTTATATTTGCGGATATTGAGATTTGCATTTTTACTAATCACTACTCTATAGCACTATGAAGCAATTGATTATCACATGCCTGGCACTTGCATCGGCTGTTACGGCGGTTTCCGCCCAGACACCAAGCATATGTGGCAGCGTTGTAAGCTCCGGAAACATGGAGCCCGGAGTCTACCAGATTCCGACATCAGCATCAGGCCAGTTCAAACTGCTCGGAGCCACAGAAAAAGCCTCAGGCGGAGGCGTTATGTGCGATGACGTATACTACGTCAACGAACTGGATAACAGCCACTCCTATTACGGCACTGCAAAAACGCAAGCATACGACACCGAAACATGGACAAAACTGAATTCAGTTTACATCAACGGGTCTCCTGCAGCCTGTTTCATGTCTTCTGATTATGCAGTTGAACCTATAAGCAACCGTATTTTCGGTTGTGCCCCCAATGCATCACGCGACGGATTTGAGCTCAATACATATGTGTTTAATCCGGTCTCGACCAATGCCGAGCGCACGCAAATAGCCACCGTGAGCCGCCAGCTCGGAGCTTTAGCTTTCGATAAAACGGGGCAGCTCTACGGCATCGACCAAGGTGGAACGCTCTACAAAGTTGACAAAAATTCAGGTGACATGACCCCGGTAGGCCCGACATCGGTAACAGCAAAAGCCGACGGGGAATTTATCAGTTACATCCATTCCTCAGCCGTAATCGACGATAAATCCGGCAAAATGTACTGGAGCGTGACACCGGAGACCGGCAGCTGCGCCCTCTATGAAGTTGATCTTGCCACCGCATCAGCCACAAAACTCCGCGATTTCGATGCCGGCATCGAAGTAACCGGCCTATATATAACCGAACCTGAAGCCGCCCCCGGAGCGCCATCTGCCGCCACAGAGCTGGACGTGAGATTTGAGAGTGCATCACTCGACGGATTCATCATTTTCAAAGCCCCCGGCACAACCTATGCGGGCGACAACATGGAGGAGGATCTCACCTTCCGTGTGCTTGCAAACGATGTGGAAATCGCCAAAGACAAAGTATATGCCAAAGCAACAAAAACATGGCCAATCTCAGTGCCGGAGAGGGGCGATTACGTGTTTAAGGTAATCTGCGCCAACGCCCACGGAGAAGGCCCTGCTGCTAAAATCAAAGCCACTGTGGGCTATCCTGCCCCGGCCAGCCCGAAAGTGACCGCCAATGTGACCTCCACGGCATATTCCTCATATGTGAAGGTGGAATGGGAAGCAGTGACAACCACAGCCGAAGGAGACCCGCTGGGAGATATCCCTGTGAGCTACAAGGTGGTTCGCTATCCAGATGAGAAAGTAATTGAAGAAAACACCACATCCACATCTGTTTATGATTTCACCCCCGAAGCCGGGCAACATGCCTACCAGTATGGAGTGACCGCCATAGCCCTCAACACGCCATCTGAAGAAGGATATTCCCCCATAGTGGTTGTCGGACTGGCCTCTGTCCCATATCATGAGAACTTCACCGATGAAAGCGTTATGCATTACTACACTATTGTCGACGCCAACAACGACGGAAAGACATGGCAGTTCTACAGCGGCGACATGACCGTAGAAGCAAACCCGGAACAGACCGGCGACGACTGGCTGATTACCCCCCCTCTTGACTTGCGCAACGACAGATATTACAAGTTCTCAATCGATGTCAGAGCCCGTAGCAGTCAGGCCCCCGGCAAATTCGAGGTGAAATTCGGCACCGGAGCCACTCCCGAGGATATGACTCAGACAGTCATCGAACCCACATTGGTCACTGTCGACAACGGTTCATACAGCACCCATACAGGCCTTATCCATGTGACTTCGGGCAACGGAGAACCACGTATCGGCGTTCATGCCATCACCGAACCCGACGGATGGTGGTTTATGGCCACCAACCTCAGGGTGTCGGCGGCATATGAAAGCACAGTGCCCAACGCTCCCACCGACCTGAGAATCGTGCCCGACCAAAGCGGCGCCTTAGAGGCACAAATCAGCTGCACTGCCCCCGACAAGACACTCGACGGCAACCAAATCGCCTCACTTGAGAAAATCGAATTTTTCCGCAACGGGCAATTGATTAAAACCATCGACAATCCAACGCCTGGCCAAGCAACCGAACCCTTCACCGATACAGTCGATAAAGAAGGGGAATATAACTACACCGCAGTGGCCACCAACTGGAGCGGCGCCGGACTTGAAGCCGAAACAGTCTCATTTGTCGGAATCAACATGCCTTCGACACCCCAGGCGGCAATTGCCTACGAGACCGAAAAACTCGGCGTGGTAACCATCGAATGGGAACCTGTTACAACCTATATCGACGGCACACCTCTCGACCCCGCTAATGTGACATATAACATCTACACCAACCTATATGGCACAGACACCAAAATACAGGAAAACCTTACAGGAACATCTGCCACATTCCAGATAATGGCTGATGATGAACCACAGCGTTTCTGGAGCTTCGGGGTAACGGCACAGACCAAAGCCGGCGAGAACATGCAAGCTATCATGTGCGACCAGATCCCAGTCGGTCTCCCCTATGACGCCCCGTTTGAAGATTCTTTCCCCAACCTATCTACCGAACACTCATGGGTCCGCGGCGGATCTGACTCAATGACATATTGGGACTTCGCATCAGACAAGACCTTTGAAGAGGTTGCGTCGCAAGATGACGACAACGGTATGATGGCCATGTTCGGCAGCTATATCGGCAGCCTGGGGCATCTTTACTCAGCCAAGGTGAGCCTCGACGGCCTGACCAAACCCGTGTTGACATTCTACATGTTCAATCTCGTTGACCCCTCACACCCCGACGATAACACTGTAGACGTATATATCAAGGGGTCTGCCGAGAAAGACTTCTCCCTGATCAAAACTTATACACTCAGCGATTTCGGCACAGAGGGATGGCACCGTGCGGCCATGGAACTCGACCAATGGAAAGGGCAGTCAGTGCAGGTGATGTTCATCGGCACAGTCAAACACTTCCAATATATCCACCTTGACAATATCCAGATCCGCGACAGGTTCGACAATGACGTGGCTGTCAACGGCATCAGCGCACCGGAGCGCATCAAAGCCGGAAATTCCGCCGCTATCGAAGTGGCTTATGCAAACTACGGATTCAACGACGCCAGAAACGTAACCATCGAACTGCTCGCCAACGGAGAAAAGATTGATGAGAAGGTTATCGGCGACCTGCCCACCGATGCCCGTGGCACAGTGCAGTTCACCGTAAACCACAGCGTGACATCTCCCGCCCAGATTGACTACATGGCGAAAATCAGCGCATCAAGCGATATGGCCGCCGGTAATAACGAGACAGAAACGGCTTCTATCATTACCACCTATCCCAATTATCCCACAGTCACTGACCTCAGAGCCACTTACACCGAGGAGAATCCCAACTCAATCACCCTGGCATGGGGCACTCCCGACAAGGGCGAAACTTTCGATGACGATGTTACCGAAGGATTTGAAAATGCACGTACATGGACAAATGAAGGCCTCGACGGCTGGACGTTCATTGACAACGATAAATACGGCATCTACGGCTTCAACTTCTTTGAAGTGCCCGAATATGCGCCCCAGCCACTGTCGCAGCAATCATGGTGGGTGCTTGACGACACCTATGAACCGATGAAACAGCATTTCAGCGACCCGCGTTTCTACAAAGCCCATTCCGGACACAAATATCTCAGTTCGATGGCTGTCACCGACAATGACTACAATCAGAAACGTTCCGATGACTGGGCCATATCGCCTTTGCTCAACGGAACCGCACAGACCATCTCGTTCTGGGCAAGGTCAATGCTCAGCGACGCACTCGAAAGCATCGAAATGCTCTATTCCACCAGCGGCACAGCTATTGAAGACTTCACTTCGGTGGCAGTGTTCGACAATGTGCCTTGGGATTGGAAACTATACTACTTCGATGTGCCCAAGGGAACAAAACATTTCGCCCTGCGCTGCATAACCCGCGACGGTTATATCCTGATGGTTGATGACGTCAACTACACCCCTGCCGACAATGCCGGCAGTCTCGAAATAGGAGGCTACAACATCTATCGCGACGGAGAAAAACTCAATTCCGACCCTGTCAATGCCCTGACATATAAAGATGAAACCGGCAGCGGCAGAAATGCGGTTTACAATGTGACAGCAGTCTACACCAACCGTGGCGAATCAATGTTCTCCAACGACGCCATCCCGGCCCTCGGAGGGATTGACTCCATCAGCACCGCAAACGGAATCTCCATCTCCACCGCCGACGGTGAAATCGTGGTGGCAAATGCCGAAGGAATGACAGTGGCTGTCTACGGTATAGACGGCAGCACAGTCCACATGTCCATCGGTATCGCCGTAGACCACATAGCCGTGCCAACCGGAGCCTATATCGTGGTTGCCGGAAACCAGACCCGCAAAGTGATGGTCAGATAACCTTTATATAACCCGTATAAAACCTGAAAACAGGGTGCTGTGCCTAACATGGTGCAGCACCCTGTTAATATGACATAGTTGGCTCTGTAAAACATTTTGCGTATTTTTGCCATTACTTTATTATGGCACACCGCCAACAACGGTGGAAAGAGATGTGTAGATAAGAAATGAATTTATGGAAAAAAAATATTACCACGACCATCTGCTGAAGGTCTACCAGGAAAGTTTCCGCAATAACTGGGATTTGCCCGCACTTACCGAATACGGGGCAGATGAAGTGCTAAGCTATGGGGAAATGGCTCGCAGAATTGCGCGTTTCCACTTGTTTTTCAAACAAATCGGCCTGAAGCATGGGGATAAAGTTGCGCTTCTTGGCAAAAACTCTTCAACATGGGTCATGTGTTTCATGGCCACGATAACCTATGGCGCAACAATCGTGCCTATCCTGTCAGACTTCAACCCACGCGACGCCCAACACATCATCAACCATTCCGAAGCCACTCTGCTGTTTGTCAGCAACCAGCTTTGGGAAACATATGATTTCGACCGGATGCCGGCACTGAAAGCCGCCATATCGCTTGAAACGCGCCATGTGCTTGCCGAGCGCTCTGAAAAGGGGGAACAGCCGGTTGAACGCATCATACGCAATATCTCGCGCCGTTTCCGCTCAATCTATAAAGCCGGTTTCAATCCGGCCGACATCGTATATCCGGAGGTCGACAAAGATGCCACTGCCGTGCTGAACTACACCTCCGGCACAACCGGTTTTTCAAAAGGGGTGATGCTAAGCTACGATAACCTGTTGGGCAACGTGATGTTCGGGGTGCGCTCCAGGCTGCATTATGAAGGTTCACGTGCATTGTCGTTCCTGCCGCTCGCCCATGCCTACGGCTGCGCTTTCGACATGCTTGTACCATTGGCAGTCGGCACATTCGTCACTCTTTTCGGCAAAACACCTACACCGCGCCTGCTCTTGGCCGCCATGGCACAGGTGAAACCCAATCTGGTGATATGCGTCCCCTTGATCCTCGAAAAAATCTACCGCAAGCAGATTGTACCGATGATTACGCGCCGCGCCATGCGCTGGGCTCTCGCCGTGCCTCTGATTGATGGCGCAATCTATGCCAAAATCCGAAACAAGCTCGTGGAAGCCTTTGGCGGAAATTTCGAGGAAGTGATAATCGGAGGCGCCCCACTCAATGGCGAAGTAGAAGCGTTCCTTCATAAAATCAAATTCCCGTTTACGGTTGGCTACGGAATGACGGAATGCGGCCCGCTTATAAGTTACACCCCCTGGCGGGAATTCATACCCACATCCTGCGGACGCACGCTCCCCAACATGGAATCTAAAGTCAACAGCGACGACCCCGAGCGCATTCCGGGAGAAATCTGCGTGCGCGGCCAAAACCGGATGAAAGGATATTATAAAAACCCCGACATAACCGCCGGGGTAATAGATGAGGATGGCTGGCTCCACACCGGAGATATGGGCACACGCGCCGCCGACGGCACCCTGTTTATAAAGGGACGCTACAAAACCATGATTCTCAGCGCCTCTGGGCAGAACATATATCCCGAAGAGATTGAAGCAAAACTCAACAACATGCCTTATGTCAACGAAAGTCTGATTGTTGAGCGCGGCAAGGGGCTGACTGCCCTTGTATATCCTGACTACGAGCAGATGGATGCAGACAGCGTAGACATGGGGCGTCTCCGCGAGCTGATGGAACATAACCGCACCGACCTCAACAGCCTCGTTGCTCCATATGAGAAGGTCGACCATATCCAACTCGTTCCCCACGAATTCGAGAAAACCCCAAAGAAATCAATCAAACGTTATTTGTATTCGTAGGCATCAGAAGCAAGAAGCAAGAAGTAAGAAGGAAAATAAAAGGCAAGAAACCAAACATTGCCTACATCCTTCTTACTTCTTGCGTCTTACTTCTTCTAACCCTTACTTCGACCCGAAACGGTTATCGAAAGGTTCCGATTCCTTGCAGCACCATACAATCCAGATGATGTTGCCCACCAAGGGAATGAAGTTGATGAAATACCAGCCGCCACCTTTGCCAATGTCGTGCATACGGCGCCAGCTAACTGCCAAACTCGGCAATAACAACGCAAGGGCAATCAGATAAAAGATGATGATACCGACATGTCCGATTGCAGGAAGCCACGAAAACACAGTGGATACAATAAATTGGAATAGAAACCACCACCAGTATTCGGCACGTGTCGCACGACCCGAAAATGTCGTATACTTATTAAAACAGATTTTAATAGCATCGCCGAAACCGATATACGGCGACATCACATTAGGGTTATAACCCTGCTGATTATTGTCCATAACTAAAGTGATTTTAATTGGTTTAAGTAAATTTTCCAAACAATTGAACTTCCCTTCTACTACTGTCCGTCAGGCTTTCACCCTGACAGATTTGCAAAGATAAATACTCCACGGCGAAAAAACAAATAAATCTCATCATTGCCCCGAATTATCTGAGGAATTTCGAAGCAGTAAAGAATAGCCCGAAAGATAACCCCACCCCCCAGTTATTCGACGGATAGCTAAGATAATTAACATAACCGCATATGGATGCGAATGGCAGATTATAAACCAGGTCAAGCTCACCCGCAAATTCGGGATGCGCGAACCAATCGCCTTGACACACCCCCACGCCATCCTGTTCCATTATGAATTTCCGGAAAGGCAGGAACATATGGGCACCTAACCTGACCTGGGCTCTTTGAAACGGACGCCATATCGGGGTTATGCCGGCGGCAACAAAAGAATTAGCATGAAAAGCCTTGTTAAACACATCCTCAAGAGCAGGTGTCGGAGTGAACGACGGGGCGTTGACCACCGTTGCATAATATGTGTCGAGCAGATGGCGGTTCGACATAAGAAGGTCGACCGACATTCCTAATGAGAAATAATTGCCAAGGGTGAAATATTTATCGGCTTTCACCTCAGCCTGGAACCAATGCTGGTCTTTCCTGACTTTAACAGGGTTGTCGGAGCGGTCATAGGAATCATGGACATACCGGCCCAGAGTCTGCATGACGGTCAGGTTAAGAAACGAGCCTGATGTAGGATAACTCATATTATCGAGCGAGCAGAATTCAAGACGCCCTATGGCCTGGCCAAGATCCATATTGGTGACCTCACGGTTTGACTCTGTGAAATTAGGCGAATCGTTTGAGTAGAACCTGTTATGCAGACGTCCTCCTCCCACACCTACCATGGCTTTTCCCCTGCGGCCTACCGCCCACGAATAGCTCAGACGCCCAAACCCTTCCTGGCGTGATATGAACGCCGGTGAATTATCCTGGTAAAACAGCTTGTCGTTTTCATAATATTTCTGCCTCGACATCACACCGGTTATCTCCAATGCCGATGGGAAATAATTTGTAAGGAACAGCTTACCGGTCACCTCCCCGGCCATGTAGCTCTGGCCTATCCATCCCATTATATTAGAGCTCCACGAACCGAATGACATACTCGAATAACTGGCAGATACGAAAATCATCGAATTGATTGATGAGGTGAGGTATCCTCCGGCACCCAGCGCGAAATTATTTTTCGGTGTCGCCTGGAGATTCAGAGAAAAAAGGCCTGTTTCTGGCTGATATTCGGCCTGCGGCATGAGATTGCGCAATTTGCCGGGAGTGAGAGCACGGTAATATGACAGGCGCGCATGGTCGATGCCGAAAGTGTCGGTTTTGGCACTTCTGAACAGATGGGTCAGATAAGCATTCTGCCCTGGAGTGCCCCCGGTTACGTGCACCGAATCGAATCTCACATATGGTGTCTGCGATTTAAAAACATCCCGGCGTAACCGGCGCGTCGGTGCCGGAACACGGCTTATGACACGCCCCTTTATAGAGTCCATCATCTGGATTGCACGGTTATATCCGATTGTGTAGATTTCCTTGGCTTTCCCGAAATCCAGCAACGAGAAACGGCTCACATCAACATGCACGCGTATCCCCTCATCGGCCGGGAGATTATAGTCATTGTTCTGGATAATCATGTTTTCGAGCTGGGCCACTATTCCTGTGGCAGGAAGCGAATCCTCAGAATGCACGTCAACACCAATCATTATGTCGGGGGCAAAATCCTCACGCATAACATCAACCGGGAAATTATCATAGATTCCGCCGTCGTAGACATCCACCCCATTCATTTTTATCGGCTGGAAAACAGCCGGGAAACTCATTGAGGCACGAATCGCATCTGACAGACGGCCGCCCCGGCAAACAATTTTGTGTTTGTGCACAACATCAGAAGTCACACATCGGAAAGGCACAAACAGATTGTCGAAATTCCCGCCGCACTGCGCTGTATAGGCTGCGAAAAGATCCATAAATGCGAAATTCATCGGCAATGGGGAAATCAGCGACGACGGCATAAGATCGGCACGGGCAAGCGAGTCTTTCGGTGAAAGATTGATATTCAGGTGTGCAAACGCAGGTGTGCGGGGCTGGTCGAGAAAATAATAGGTCAGGTTCGGGTCAATCTGACCTGTCGACCACATAGCAAACCCTTTCGACAGAATCAGGTCGATCATCTCCTGCGGCGTGTAGCCGGCAGCATAAAGGCCGCCGACAATCGCCCCCATCGACGTTCCCGCTATGTAATCAATCGGTATATCATTGTCTTCAAGAGCCTGTATCACACCGATATGGGCAATTCCTTTCGCACCTCCGCCACTCAACACCAATCCAACCGACTGGGAGGTAGGATATTGATGATTCACAGCACCAGACCCTTCCACCTGCGCCGTATCGGCCTGGATAGCAGACGAAAGTCGTTTTGCCCACATTTGAAAGGGTAACACCACAAAACATATGGCTGCAATAGCCGTGATAATTCCATTCCGGTTCATTCTCATAAACAGATAGTCGATAACATAACGCCATAGTCGCAACACAGGTTCACTCCACCCGGCCTCAACCACATGCCCCCAACACTATCCTACAAAATTAATCAATTATCCCAACCCCCCAAATTTGGCCAATCAGGAAATATCCCTTATATTTGCATTGCTGAAGAATTATTCAGCCAACCAACAGACAAAACTAACATCTATACCTATTTTCAAACACTGAAACTATGTCAAAAGTAACAGTTGTAGGCGCCGGGAATGTAGGCGCAACCACCGCTAATGTATTGGTTACCACTCAGGTTGCCGACGAAGTAGTTCTCATCGACATCAAAGAGGGCGTTTCTGAAGGCAAAGCCATGGACATCATGCAGACCGCTAATATCCTGGGGCTGCAATCGCGTCTGACAGGCGTGACCAACGACTACACCAAAACCGCCAACTCCGACGTTGTGGTAATCACATCTGGAGTTCCCCGCAAACCCGGCATGACCCGCGAAGAACTTATCGGTGTTAATGCAGGCATCGTCAAGTCTGTTACAGAGAACGTGCTCAAGCACTCTCCCAATGCTGTTATCATCTGCGTGGCCAACCCGATGGACACCATGACCTATCTGATCCACAAAATCTCTGGTCTTCCTAAAAACCGCATCATCGGCATGGGCGGCGCCCTCGACAGCGCCCGTTTCAAATATTTCCTCAGCATAGCCCTTGGCGCTAACGCAACAGAGGTTGAAGGCATCGTTATCGGTGGCCACGGCGACACCACAATGATACCTCTCACACGCTATGCAGCTTACCGCGGAGTGCCCGCTTCGGAATACCTTCCCGCTGAGCAGCTTCAGAAAGTGGCTGCCGACACAATGGTCGGAGGCGCAACCCTGACAAAACTCCTCGGCACATCGGCATGGTATGCCCCCGGAGCAGCTTCGGCTCAGATGGTTGCCGCAGTTCTCGGCGACCAGAAACGCCTCATTTCATGCTCAGCCCTGCTTGACGGCGAATATGGCGAAAGCGACCTTTGCATCGGTGTTCCCGCCATCATCGGCCGCAACGGTATCGAAAAGATTGTTGAGTTCGACCTCAATGAAGAAGAAAAAGCCCTCTTCCATAAGAGCGCCGAGGCTGTCCACAAAACCAACGAGGCTCTGAAAGCCGCCCTCTGATCCACCGGTCAGTTACAACCCACCATAAAAACGGGGGCGTTGCAGAACCATTTCCGCAACGCCCCCGTTATCAATAAATATACAATCAATAAATTCCCCAATAATGAAACTATCCGGAATAATTCTTCCAGCCATCTTATCAGCCGCCGTGTTAAGCCTGTCGTCATGCGGCCACAAAACCGAAAAGTCTGCAACTGAAGAGCTGCAAGAAACCGAAAACGCCATGCAGACCGCAGCAGAAACCCAGGCCACTGAGGCGGCCGGAATCCACAGCAATGCTGTAATAGTCCTGGCTGAAAACGAGCAATTGCCTAAAGTCGACGGCAAACCTATGATTATCGACTTCAACGCCACATGGTGTGGCCCTTGCCGCCAATTCGCCCCCAATTTTGAAGCTGTTGCCGAGAAAAATGCAGGAAAAGCCCTGTTCTATAGCGTGGATGTGGACAAACACCCGGCTCTTGCCAAGCAATATAACGTTCAGGGAATACCGATGGTACTGTTCATCTCACCCGACGGGAAAACCGACTCCATGGTTGGATACCGCGATGAATCTGAATTTGCAGCTATCGTTGCAGCACACCTGAATTGACCGATGCCGCGGCCCGGCCGATCACCTTCAATTGATGCCAGACCATCAGGGAGGTGACGGCCAAGGCCATAAGGTCAGAAATCGGGAATGAGAGCCACACGCCATCCACACCCATACTCGCGGGTAACCACATCAACAATGGAATAAGGAAAATAACCTGTCTGGCAAGGCTCAGAAATATCGCCTTCCATGGAGAACCTATACTTTGGAAAAGACACGTGGAGATTATCGGAAATCCCACCACAGAAAATGCCCATAAGGAATGGTGCAGACAATTGACAGTCACATCAATCAGATAGCCGTCGGATGTGAAAGCCCGCGCAATCTGCCCGGGCCAGATAAGCCCTGCGGCACTTCCTGCCACACAAATAACCGTGGCAGCCGAAGAGGCCAGCAACAATGCCCGACGCAGACGGTGGGTCAGCCCCGCCCCGTAGTTATAGCCTATGATAGGTTGTAAACCCATGCAGATGCCAAGTATCACAGTGACAAGAAGTGATGTATAGGTCACGAATATTCCCGCAGCACCGATAGCCATGTCGCCACCATGGGCAACGAGAGATTTGTTAATCAACACATTGATGAAACATGAAGCTATGTTGACCAACGACGGAGCTGCCCCTATAGACACAATCTGCAGAATCACATTCCATTGCAACCCGAAAGTGCCACGGCGGAAACGCAATGTCACTCCGGGGCGCAGAAAATGCCACATCACAAAAAGAGCCGACACACCCATGGCAATGTCGGTGGCGATGGCCGCTCCTACCATGCCCCATCCGAAAGCGAACACAAACAGGGCATCGAGCACAACATTCGTGCCTGCACCTATGAGCATGGTAAACATCGCCCTGACCGGATAACCCGACGCACGCATCAGATTGTTGAACCCGAATGCGAGATTTGTCAACAACAACCCCGGAAGCACCCACATCATGTATGTACGGGCATAGGGCAACGTTATGTCACCCGCCCCGAAAGACCGGAGTATCGGTTCCATCCATATGGCAAAAACGGCTATGTAGGCTGCCGCATTCACGATTGTCAACGTAAGCGCATTGCCGAGCATGAGATGGGCACGGGTATTGTCGCCGCGTCCCAGCAGAATCGATACCCACGAGGAAGAACCTACTCCTACAAGCACACCGATGGCAGTGGCTATGTTCATCAACGGGAATGTTATGGCAAGACCGGCAATCGCTTCCGGCCCTACAACCTGACCTATAAAAACACGGTCTACGACATTGTAGAGGGCCATGACGAGCATACCGACCACTCCGGGCAGGCTGTAATCCCACAATAACCGTCCGACTGGCTTTGTGGCCAGGTCATCAAGATTCCCTTGCAGTGACATAGATTTTACTTCAGATCAAGCACAACGTTATCGCGGCCTTTTTCGTGATACTGTTTACGCAGCGGATTGGCTGTCATATCGGCATGGGTGGCGCGCGAGCGGAACACGTCGATCGCTGCATAAATGGCATTGCGCATCGACTCTTCCGACGCAAGGTTTTTCCCTGCTATGTCGTAGCCTGTGCCATGATCAGGCGATGTGCGCACATATGGCAACCCTGCGGTGAAATTCACACCTGATTCC
Source organism: Bacteroidales bacterium (assembly GCA_910575545.1). GTDB lineage: Bacteria > Bacteroidota > Bacteroidia > Bacteroidales > Muribaculaceae > UBA7173. Next base: position 100,598 of record CAJTFH010000002.1, on the reverse strand, counting down.
ATAGCAATGGTCTTGAATGGCGCGAGTCCCTGGTCATGATACATCGCCAACACCCCGTCGAATTTAGAATACATTCCGTTGCCGAAAAATCCGTCGGCGGCATAAGGCCCGAAAGCCAGGATTTTTTTGGCTACGGCCTGCCCAATGGCTGGAGCAATAACATCATTCTCTTCGCTGCCGAGCATTCCGCCTTCTCCCGAATGAGGATTAAGCGCCAGCACCGCAATGCGAGGTTTAACAATGCCGAAATCCTGAATCAGGCTTTTGTTGAACAATTCGAGTTTTTCGAGAATCTTTTCTGTCGTTATTTCTCCTGCCACTTTCGCTATCGGCAGATGCGTCGTCACCAAAGCCACTCGGAGCCGCTCGTTAAAAAGCACCATCAACGATCTGGCTCCGTCGCCTATCGAAGCCTCCAGATATTCCGTATGCCCCGGAAAACTGAAAAGCTCGCTCTGCGTGTTATGCTTGTTTATAGGCGCCGTAACCAACACATCGATAGCGCCGGAACGCAAATCTGCCACAGCACGCTCCAAAGCGGCAAAAGCGGCTTCTCCGGCCTCTTTCGTGGAGGCTCCAGGCTCTATATGGGCCTCCTGCCCTATGACATTTATGATATTGCACGCATCCTTACGCGCTTGCGACGGATCCTGGATTTGAACCGGCTGGGAGCCCTGCAGCTCCATACCCTTGCGGTAGAAGGCCGCAATCTTCGCACTTCCATAGATTATGGGGGTGCAAAGCTCAAAAATGCGGTTATCATCCAATGCTTTCAGAATCACCTCATAACCGATTCCATTGAAATCGCCATGGGTGATGCCTACCTTAATGCGGTCTGCACCATCATCAACAGCCGGTGCCATATCCTGCCTTCCTGTTTTTTTAGAGGGGCCGGCTCCATTTTGACCCTTTGCATCGTCATGCACCGGGTTGTTATCTTCTTTCATATGTCTGCGTAACTTTATGATTTACCATCCCTTTGGGGATTCCAACCGTAAAGTTACGAAAAAACATTCAGAAATCGGTAATTATCGGGGTGATGATGGCATAGACGGCGAATCATCGATGGAGAATGTGTTGCGGTCCGGATTGTTGAAAACAACTATTCCGAAATCTGGGGCGGCGGCATGGAGATGCTCTAGCACTTCGGCCTTGACGGCCTCATATTGCGCCCATGAAGTCTGGTTAGAGTAGCAGTTTATGTTCAGAGCCACGCCATAGCTTTGGGGCGGATCCATGGATATGAGCATGTCTTGAGTCTGAGAATTTATGGCCGGATGGGCTATGAGATAACTGCATACATAGGCCCGGAACAAACCGAGATTGGTGTCGATAGTGCCGTTGACACCATGAGAATTATTATAAATCTGGGCGAACAGCGGATTCCCGACGGCAACTTTTTTGGCAGCCTGTTGCTTGTCGATAAAATCTTTAAGCATAGGATATTTGGCAGATACAGACGACAGCAGCTCGGGAGTTGCGGCTTTTATGCTTGCATGGTCAATGAAGAGGTTATGGTCAATCATACGGGCGCCAACTGCAAACATATTGCGCCAGTTCTGGAAAGAGGTCGACACCAAAGTATATGGCGGGAGCATCACCATTGTGTTATCCCAGTTCTGCACCTTCACCACAGTGAGGGTGACATCAACCACTATGCCGTTGGCAATGGTCGAAGGCACCACAATCCAGTCGCCGACACGCAGCATATCGTTGTTCGACAACTGTATACCGGCCACGAAACCAAGTATCGAATCTTTGAAAATCAGCATCAACGCCGCCGCGAAGGCACCTAATCCGGCAAGGAGCGCCATGGGCGATTTGTCAATCAGCACCGACACTGAAACAATACCGATGATGATCCACACCAGTCCGCGACACACATTGAGAACCCCTTTCAGAGGATGGTTTTCGGTGTTTTCCCTCTCGTCAAATCTCACCCAGGCAAATTCAAGCACGGCGCATATGGCCATTCCGAATGTTATCAGAGTATACACCCCTACGATACGCAGAATCCAGTCGAGAGTGCCATGGTCTGTCGAGAAGGCCACCGGGATAAGACACAGAAATACCAAAGGGGTGATGAAATGACTGCATTTTTTCAATGTTTTCTGGGCAAGCAGCTCTTTACCCGCAGGAGTGTGACGGAGTTTGACAATCTTGCGTGCCACAAGCAACACCCCCCTTTTTACAAGCAGTCCGATAGCCAATGCCACAAACAGAACCACCACCGTGTAGACAATCTCCTCCATGTAACCTCCATGGCTCAGGCCTACTGCATCCATAAGCTGTCTGATCATCTTTAGAATCCACACAGCAAAATCATGGCTCGGAATCAGAGACTTGGGCACCACCTCGGCAACCGCTTTGCCACTCGACGACAACTCTTCGGCATCCATAACCGCAATCGCCGCCATAGCCATAGCAGCCACAAAAGGAAGCCTCTTTCCATTCGGCAACATCCCTCGTTTATCCATAGAAGCTGAATTTAAGAACAATTATCTAACACCCATCCATCCAATTCAGTTCGCAATCACCCGGCCGCCTGAAACGCAACCGCCAGATAACGTTTCCACAATATCCCCGAAATCGCCGCACGTCAAAGAATAGCAGCAGATAATTATTTAGGCATTACACAATTAATCGGGATATAAAGGCGTTTTTATGAAAGCGGACACACACCAACCGTGTGTCCCCACGCGAAATAAAAAGCATTGATGGGATTCAGAAATACAGAGCTTTCAAAATGGATTGCGGGTGGATTAGCCGCGTTTGTGGCGGCTATCATACTGACCGGATGCGGCGCGAAGCTGTCGGTGGCTAACGAGCAGTTTGAGCGTGGAGAATATTTCGACGCGCAGAAAACCTACCGCAAGGTCTACAATAAACTGACCAAAAGGGAGCAACGCCCGCAACGCGGCCAGGTGGCCTATCAGATGGGCCTTTGCTACGACAAGCTCGGCATGAGTGCCAGAGCCTCGTCGGCATTTGCAAACGCTATCCGCTATGGATATCCCGACAGCACAGCCATGCTGCTGATGGGGCGCTCGCTACAGGCCGAGGGGAAATATGCCCAGGCGCAGAAAGCCTACGAGGATTTCCTGGCAACCGGCCCGAAATCGCCGCAAGAGGCTGAAAACGGATTGGCCGGATGCCGTTTCGCTTTGGCGCAGAAGGGGCATCCGACACGCTATGTTGTGAAAAACGCCAAGTTGCTCAATTCGCGACGCGCAGATTTCGCCCCCATGTTCCTTGATCCGGCGGCTGCCGACGCCCTATATTTCACTTCGACAAACGAAAAAGTTTCCGGCACAAAAAAAAGCGAGATAACCGGAATGAAAAAAGGCGACATATGGGTTAGCCGCCAAAACGAGAAAGGGGAATGGCAGCGCCCCGAACCGGTTGAAGGTGAGCTGAACACCGAGCTTGACGAAGGAATCGTGTCGTTCACCCCCGACGGGAGCACCATGTATCTCACCAAGGCAAGGCGCGAACCCAACGCCAACACCGGAGTGGAAATCTACACCTCGCAGCGTGCCGACGCCAAATGGGGGGCGGCAGTGAAATATGAAATCACTTCCGACACGATTTCGAGCTACGGGCACCCCGCAGTGTCTCCCGACGGCAACTGGCTCTATTTCTCTTCCGACATGCCCGGCGGCTCCGGAGGGAAAGACCTATGGCGTGTGAACCTGAAAGAGAAACAGGGCTCGCTTGAAAACCTCGGCGAATTCATCAACACCCCCGGCGACGAAATGTTCCCCTATGTGCGCACCGACTCGGTGCTCTATTTCGCATCCGACGGCCATCCCGGGTTCGGAGGCCTCGACATCTTCAAAGCCACCCTCAACCCCTCGGGGGGATGGAAGGTGGAAAACATGGGGCAGCCCATGAACTCGTCGGCCGATGATTTCGGCATCACATTCGGCAAGGGTGAAAGCGGTTTTTTCAGCTCAAACCGTGGCGACGGCCGAGGATACGACCATATATTTTCGTTTGTGCTGCCCGACCTGGAAATATGGGTGTCGGGATGGGTGCTCGACAAAGATGAGGAACCGGTGCCGAATGCAGTGATACGCATTGTCGGCAATGACGGGTCGAACCAGAAAGCCATTGCAAAACCCGACGGCTACTTCCGCTTCCCTCTGCAGCGCGGCATAAGCTATGCCATGCTCGCCGGGGCGAAGGGGTATCTCAATGCAAAGCAGGAATTCACAAGCGACACCGCAGAGGAAAATGCCGAATACGGTGTTGACTTCATACTGGCCTCAATCAACAAACCTGTGGTAATCGACAATATCTTTTATGATTTCGACAAGGCGACCCTAAGGCCTGAATCGAAAGAAGGGCTCGATGAGATGGCCCAGGTGCTTCGCGACAATCCGAATGTGACAATAGAGATGGCTTCGCATACCGACCGATGGGGCTCTGATGAGTATAACATCGACCTGTCGGCGCGTCGGGCGCAGTCTGTTATAGACTATCTGATCTCCACAGGGATAGAACCTGCCAGGCTGCAGTCGCAGGGCTATGGGAAAAGCCGGCCCAAGACAATCACCAAGAAACTCGCCAGGCTGCACCCACAGTTCAAAGAGGGGGATGTTCTGACCCCTGAATATATCGAAGCGCTGAGCGAGGAAGACCAGGAGGTAGCCGACCAGATTAACCGCCGGACAGAGTTCCAGGTGCTATCTATCGACTATAACATCTTCTAACGGAGAACCCTTCAAATAAGATGACGATGTTTTTCACCGAAGTAAAGCCTGATTCCATTGAGCCGAAGATCACACATGCAGAACGGATATGGACTATCGGTTCTTGCTTTTCCGATGAGATAGGCCGAAGGATGGCTGCCGACCTGTTCAATGTCAGGGTCAACCCCTGCGGCACGCTCTACAACCCGGCATCGATTGCACGGATGCTGACACGCATCATCGATGGTGAACCTTACTCCAAGACCGACGTTTTCGAGCATAACGGATTATGGCATTGCATGGATTTCCATTCATCATTTTCGGGAATTGAACGCGCCGAAGTGCTTGACCGGATAAACAACCTGATTGATACGCTGCATTCTGAAATAAAAACCCTCGACAGGCTTATAATCACTTTCGGCTCTGCACGGATGTTTGTTGACCGGCAGACAGGCAATGTGGCAGGAAACTGCCACAAACTTCCGACAAGCCGTTTTGAGGTGAGAGACATGAGTGTGGAGGAGATTGCCGGACTGTATGCGATTATATTCAACCGGCTGGAAACATTAAATCCGCAGCTTAATATCATCTTGACCGTCAGCCCCATCCGCCATAAAGCCTACGGATTCCATGCCGACAAGCTCAGCAAAGCCACACTGCTAATTGCCGAAGATATGATTTGCCGCGCCACCGGAGCGGCCTATTTCCCGTCATATGAAATCATGGATGACGAACTACGCGATTACCGCTTTTATGCCGCCGACATGATTCATCCGTCGCCGGTTGCCTGCGACCACATCTACTCCGGCTTCCTCCAAAGTGCCTGCACCCCGGCAACAATTACCCTGGGGCAACAATGCCGCAAACTGTCGCTACGCATGTCGCACCGTCCCGTCGGCCCCGACAAAGGCGCATATGACAGCTTTATCGGCGAAACGGCACGTCTGGCTAAGGAGATGTCGCAACGTCATCCGGAACTCTCCGACACAATAAATGCCTCCATAGGGCAGTTTATTTCAAACAACCAGCAACAACAATAAAACGAAATAACCCGACATGGACTATACGGTCAACGACATTGCGGATATCATCGCTACCGACGCCTCGTTGAGCGCCTCAAAAAAAATCATAAACGGGGAAAGTCCCGTAAAATCACTGCTGACCGACAGCCGGTCACTGACAGAGACCGACGGCACTCTGTTTTTCGCCCTTAAGACTTCACGCGCCGACGGCCACGATTATATTCCACAACTTTATGCAAAAGGTGTGCGTCATTTCGTGGTAGATTCATCATACATCGCGCCCCAGGATGCCTTTGAGGGAAATTTCATCTTTGTTTCCGACACAAAGGCCGCACTGCGCCGGATTGCCGCCCACCACCGCCAACGGTTCAGCATACCGGTTGTGGCCATAACCGGCTCACGGGGAAAAACCGTGGTCAAGGAGTGGCTTTTCAGCCTGTTGAATCCGGATATGAACGTGACCCGCTCCCCCCGCAGTTATAATTCGCAGATTGGCGTACCGCTGTCATTATGGCAGCTTGACGAAAGCAGCCAGATGGCGCTGATTGAAGCCGGGATATCACGTCCCGGCGAAATGCGGCAGCTACAAGAAATTATCGCTCCCGACATAGTTGTGCTCACAAATATCGGTGATGCACACGACGAAGGCTTTGCATCCCGTTCCCAGAAAATAAGCGAAAAACTGATGCTGGCCTCCCAGGCATCAACGCTGATTTATCCGGCCTCAGACCGAGAAATCGCAACAGCCATAGCAACTGCAACCGGCAATGGCGATTTACCACACGACATCGAGCTAATCGACAGTGCTGAAATCACATCACACCTGGATGCCACCGACTATCCGTCGCTGACCGAACCGTGGCAACTCGACAATCTCTCTTTGTGTATAGCATTCCTGAAAAAAGCCGGAATTGATGAAAAAACTATAAATGAACGTACGCGCCGACTACGTCCGGTAGGCACACGTCTAAACGTTAGCGACGGTGTAAACCACTGCCTGATTGCCGCCGACGACTACACCTGCGACCTTCATTCGCTGATGCCGGCACTCGATTTCGTGGGCCGGCGCTCAACAGCCGACCGAACACTCACGGTGGTGCTCTCCGACATAAACCATGAAACGGCATCTGCCGAGGAAACATACGCCACCACAGCACGCATGTGTTATCTAAGAGGTGTAAGGCGGATTATCGGAATCGGTACTGAGATAAGCAGGTTTGCCAACCTGTTTCCTAACGACAGCCTGTTTTTCAACAACCTTGAAGATGCCCTCGCAGTTCTCTCCCCTACCGACTTCGACCACGAACTGGTGTTAGTGAAAGGGGATGCCGCAAGCGGGTTCGACCGCATCGTGCACATGCTCGAGGCCCGCACCCACGAAACCGTTCTTGAAGTGAACCTCGATGCCATGGTGTCGAATTTCAACTTCTACCGAAGCAAGCTGAGACCGACCACCGGCCTGGTGGCTATGGTGAAAGCGTCGGGCTACGGCGCAGGGTCATATGAACTTGCAAAAACGCTTCAGAGCAGCGGCGCGGCATATCTGGCAGTGGCGGTTCTCGACGAAGGAATCGACCTGAGAAAGGCCGGCATAACCATGCCTATAATGGTGTTGAACCCTAAAGTGCTCAACTACCGGCTTCTGTTTTCAAACAACCTGGAACCTGAGATTTTTGATTTCAGCATTCTCAATGAAATCATATCAGAAGCAAAGAAATTCGGTGTCAAAAACTATCCCGTACATATCAAACTCGACACAGGGATGCACCGTCTTGGCTTTCTGGAAGAAGACCTCGACAAAGTTGTTGAAATAATCAGAGAGCAAGACAGCATCTGCGTAAGTTCTGTATTCTCACACCTTGCCACCGCCGACTGCCCCGACATGAACGACTATACTGAAAGCCAGCTCGAAATATTTGAACGAGCTTCACGGAAAATTGCCGACGCATTCCCTTATAAAGTCAAGCGCCATATTCTCAACACGGCCGGCATCATCCGCTATCCGCAGTACCAGTACGACCTGGTAAGACTCGGCATCGGGCTGTATGGCGTGCCTGTCCTCAACGACGGATCAGAAGCGCCGTTGCGCCAGGTTTCCACACTCCGCACAGTCATAATCGCCCTGAAAGAATGGGAAGCCAACACCACCATCGGCTACGGACGCCGTGGCGTTCTGTCGCGGCGCAGTGTCATAGCCACCATCCCCATCGGCTATGCCGACGGCATCAACCGCCACATGGGACGCGGCAACGTCAGCTTCCTTGTCAACGGGGTCGAATGCCCAACCGTAGGCAGCATATGCATGGATATCTGCATGATTGACGTAACAGACGTGCCCGAGGTCAAGATCGGCGACAGCGTAATCATCTTCGGCGAACAGCATCCCGTAGGCCCTTTGGCCGACCGCCTCGACACCATCCCCTACGAGCTCCTCACCGCCGTCAGCCCCCGCGTCCGCCGCGTCTACTACAGCGAATAAAACCTGAAGTTTCCTATGAGACCCGACTCTTCTATCTTCTCAAAAATACGATACTGCATAATTTTGCTATGTATCGCCGCAACCGGCCAATCCGTCCGTGCCGCAGAAAACGCATTGCGTCCCGACGAGACGATAAGAGTGAGTCTGGTGACGGCAGGCCCTGGAAAAGAGGTTTACCAACTCGAGGGCCACACGGCGCTGAGAATGCGCAAGGATATAGCCGACACCCTGGCGGCCGGAGGAATGCGCACAGTCTACGATTTGGCCGTGAACTGGGGGGTGTTTGATTTCGACTCGCCCAATTTCATCTACCGCTTCGTGAAGGGGGAAACGGATTATATGGCGATGGCCTATCCATTCGAGCTTTTCCTTGAAGAATACCGGCATGAGGGACGACGCGTCGTTGAGCAAGAACTGAATCTGACACCAAATGAGGCTCAGAAGCTGGAACTGCTTGTGGGTACAAACCTGATGCCGGAAAACCGCACATACCGCTACAACTACGTCAAAGACAATTGCGCCACCCGCCCTCTGGCTATCGTAGAGAACGCCATAGGCGATACTATCACATTTGACCCGGCGGCATTTATGAACGAATACCTGCCGGGGGATTCCGGCTTTCCACGCACATTCCGAAAGGATATGACCGACTATCACCGGAATTATCCGTGGTATCAGTTCGGTATCGACCTGGCATTGGGCAGCGGAATCGATTATGAAATAACGCCAAGGGAACGTACTTTTGCCCCGGTATACCTTGAAAAAGAGCTTGCCAGAGCCACAAGGATAATGCCTGACGGTAACCGGGAACCGTTTGTCAAATCAAGCCGCATAATTGTGGAAGGTGCGGAAAAAGGTGTGCAGGAAAAAGCGACTCCATGGCCGCTGACACCATTTGCTTTAGCAGTAGACCTGTTGTTGCTGACTGCAATAATCAGCTTTTTCGACTGGCGCCGCAAACGGCTGACCCGTTGGCTCGACACAGTGCTTTACGGGGCATTCTTCCTATGCGGCTGTTTGCTGACATTTCTCATATTCGTATCGGTGCATGAAGCCACGTCGCCAAACTGGCTTTATTTGTGGCTGAATCCACTCTGCATAATTCCTGCCGTCGGAATTTGGATAAAAAGGTGCAAACGTGTGGTTTATTGTTATCAAATTTGTAACTTTGCAGCACTGATTCTGCTTCTGGCAGGTCATAGTTTTTTCGGGCAGGCTCTGAACATGGCCTTCCCCCTTTTGATATTGTGTGATTTAATACGCTCCGCCACACAGATTTATATTCTTGGCGGCAAACGGGGAATCCACAACCGAAACACCAAATGAGCAAACGCAACATAACATCGGGAGTAGTTGGGCTGCTTGTAGCGGCCATCAGCACCGTGACGGTGACCGCTGCCGCACAATCCGCCGGCACTGACGGGCAACGCAAACGCCCGCAACTTGTGGTCGGCATCGTGGTGGAGGGGCTGACGATGGACTACCTCGACCTGTTGCGCTCCCAATTCACCCAGGGAGGCTTCCGCCGTTTGCTTGAACATGGCGTGACAGTCAGCGACATAGACTACGGCACCCCGCTTGACGGAGCCGCAGCTTCTGCTGTGATTTTCACCGGAGCGCCACCATCGGTCACCGGCATCGCGTCTTCCACTGTCTACAATCCTGAAAGCAAGCGGGTCAATTCCGTGCTTCTCGATGCAGCCACAATAGGGAATTTCACCAGCGAAACCCTGTCGCCAAAGGCACTGTCGGCATCGACCATAGCCGACGAGCTGCGTATCGACGGCGGAGGCCCCGGATATGTCTACGCCATTGCCCCTGACGCGGCAGAAGCAATAGTGCTCGGCGGACACGCGGGCAACAGTGCATTCTGGATCAACGATATAACCGGCAAGTGGGCAACCACCACATATTATAAAGACCTGCCAACCCCGGTGCAGACGCTCAACCACCGCACCCCCAACGAGTTCCGGCTCGACACATTGCAGTGGACACCAATCGCGCCGTTGTCGGCACTCCCCGACCTGCCCCAGCACCGCAAACTCTACCCGTTCCGCCATATTTTCCCCCGCACGAGCGCCGACCGCTACAGGGCATATAAGAATTCGCCGCTGGTCAACACCGACATAACCCGCCTGGCAACCGACTACATCTCCATTCTTACCCTCGGCAAGAGAGAGAGCACCGATATGCTCAACCTCGGATATACGCTGCTTCCTTTCGGTTATGCCCGCGAGGCCGACACCCGCGCCGAACTGATGGACAGCTACCTGCGTCTCGACCGCGACCTGGCAAACCTCTTCGACGCAATCGACCGCAAAGGCCCAGGAATGGATAACACCCTGGTGTTCGTTGCAGGAACACCGCTGACACAACGAACCCGCCGCGACGATGAAAAATGGGGCATCCCATTCGGGGAATTCTCGTCGAAAAAAGCCGTTTCCCTCCTGAACATGTATCTCATGGCTCTTTATGGCAACGGAGAGTGGGTAAACGGCTATTATAACGGGCATCTTTATCTAAACCATAAGCTCATAAAAGAGCGTGACATCGACGCCAAAGCAATCCGCAGGGAATCGGCCGGATTCCTGACCCGCATGAGCGGAGTGAGCAACGCCTGGACAATAGACGACGTTATTGAGCGACGCGCCGGAGAATCTCCCGATGCAATCCGCCGCAACACATCTGTGGCCACAAGCGGCGATGTTTTCGTGAGCATAGCCCCCGGATGGCAGGAAATCGACGACGACAGCACCACAGATTCACCGGCCACCTCGATGCGTGCCGCATCGGCAACAGCCCCCGCATTTTTCTTAATCCCAGGCGGCAAACCCGAAATCATCAACACTCCGGTCGACGCCCGGAGGATAGCCCCCACTGTAACAGGGATTTTGCGCATCCGCTCACCCAACGGGGCGTCACTTCCGAGACTGCGTTGGTAAAACACACCGACGATTGCGCCGTGAACAAAAACACCCCTTGAGACATTTTTCAATTCCGGGGAAGGGTTCAAACCAAGGCGCGCCATTATAATTCACCACATAAGAAACCATCAGACAACAACATAATAATGTCAATTCAGTCATTTTTAAGTAAGCTCTTTGGCAACAAGTCGCAACGCGACCTCAAAGAGATCAAACCCGTCATAGACAAAATCAACGCCATCGGCCCTACATTGAAAAACCTCACCAACGATGAGCTCCGAGGCAAAATCGATGAAGTGCGCCAGGCAATCGCCCAGGCAATAAAAGCCGATGAAGACGCAGCCGCAGAAATCCGCTCGAAAGTAGAAGACCTGCCGTTTGACGAGCGCCAGCCTCTTTGGGACGAAATCGACAAACATGAGAAAAACATTCTCGACATCCTCGAGGAGCAGCTCAACGAGCATCTGCCGGTGGTGTTCGCCACCATGCGTGAAACCGCAGCCCGCTTCGCGGCCAACGAAACCGTTGAGGTTACAGCCACACAGATGGATCGCGACCTCGCCGCAAAAGGGCATGATTTCGTGACGATTGAAGGTGACAAGGCATTGTGGAAAAACCATTGGATCGCCGGTGGTAACGAAATCACCTGGGATATGGTGCATTACGACGTCCAGCTCATTGGCGGCGTTGTGCTCCATCAAGGCAAAATCGCCGAGATGGCGACCGGTGAAGGTAAGACCCTTGTGGCCACCCTGCCAGTATTCCTGCGCTCGCTGTCGAAAAAAGGTGTCCACGTAGTAACCGTCAACGACTACCTGTCGAAACGAGACTCGGAATGGATGGGTCCGATGTATATGTTCCACGGTTCAACCGTAGACTGCATCGACAAACACCAGCCCAACACCCCGGCGCGCCGCCGCGCATATGAATGCGACATAACATTCGGAACAAACAACGAATTCGGTTTCGACTACCTGCGCGACAACATGGCAATGGCACCGCAAGACATGGTGCAGCGCAAACACTACTACGCCATAGTCGACGAGGTTGACTCTGTGCTTATCGACGACGCACGCACGCCCCTCATCATCTCCGGACCGGTGCCCAAGGGCGACGACCAGATGTTCAACGACTACAAACCCAACGTTGAGAAAGTCTACCAAGCCCAGAAACGCCTCGTAACCCAGATTTTGGCCGATGCCAAACAGAAAATCACATCAGAAGACAAGGAAGTGCGCAAAGAGGGAGAACTCCTGCTGTTCCGCGCATTCAAAGGCCTGCCCAAATATGGCCCGTTGATTAAATTCCTCAGCGAAGAGGGGATGAAAAACGCCTTGCTGAAAACCGAAGCCTACTACCTTCAGGACAATTCGCGCGAGATGCCCATTGTCACCGACCCACTCTATTTCGTTATCGACGAAAAGAACCGCTCGGTTGAACTGACTGACAAGGGCTTCGACGTTCTGACCGACAAGAACCAGGATCCGCAATTCTTCGTTCTCCCCGACATTGCAGGGAAACTTTCAGAACTTGAAAACATAACCGACCTCAACGAGCGCCAGGAAAAGAAAGACGCAGCTATGTCTGATTATGCCATCAAGTCGGAGCGAGTGCACACCGTCACCCAGCTTCTGAAGGCATACACACTGTTTGAGAAAGACAACGAATATGTTATCGACGACAACAAAATCAAAATCGTCGACGAGCAGACAGGCCGCATCATGGAGGGACGCCGCTACAGCGACGGCCTTCACCAGGCAATCGAAGCCAAGGAGGGGGTGAAAGTAGAGGCCGCAACCCAGACATTCGCCACCATCACCCTTCAGAATTACTTCCGCATGTATCACAAACTTGCGGGTATGACCGGTACCGCCGAAACTGAAGCGGGCGAATTGTGGGACATCTACAAACTCGATGTGGTGACCATCCCCACTAACCGTCCGGTGGCACGCCACGACATGGACGACCGCGTCTATAAGACAAAGAAAGAGAAATATGCCGCCGTCATAGAGGAAATAGAAGCGCTCCGCGCCAAAGGACGCCCCGTGCTGGTAGGCACAACTTCAGTTGAAATATCCGAACTTCTGAAGCGTATGCTCGACATGCGCCACATACCCTGTAACGTGCTCAACGCCAAGCTACACCAGAAGGAAGCGCAGATTGTTGCACTTGCCGGGCAGCCAGGCACCGTGACCATAGCCACCAACATGGCCGGACGAGGCACCGACATCAAACTGCCACAGGAGGTTAAAGATGCCGGCGGTCTGGCAATCATCGGCACAGAGCGCCATGAGAGCCGGCGAGTTGACCGCCAGTTGCGCGGACGTGCCGGCCGTCAGGGCGATCCCGGTTCGTCGGTATTCTACGTGTCGTTTGAAGACCAGCTGATGCGCCTTTTCGCCACCGACCGCGTTATGAAGATGCTCGACACCCTCGGTCTGAAAGAAGGTGAGATGATTGAGAGCAGCATGGTGACCAAAGCCATCGAAAATGCCCAGAAGCGAGTTGAAGAAAACAACTTCGGAGTGCGCAAACGTCTGCTTGAATATGACGACGTAATGAACAAACAGCGCACCTACATCTACAACCGCCGCCACCACGCCCTTTTGGGAGAACGCATAGGCATCGACATAGCAAACATGACCTACGACCTCATCGAAAACCTGGTTGCAAACTACGACCAGCCGGGCGATTACGAGGAGCTGGCCTTGGAGATGATGCGAGTGCTCACAGTTGAACTTCCATTCACCGAGAAAGAGTTCAACAACATGAGCAAAGAGGAGAAAGTCGAGCGCCTTTATGCCGCTGCCAACGACACCCTCAACCGCCGCAGCCAGCGCATAATCGAGGTTGCGATGCCTGTAATCAAAGACTGGGTTGAGAACAGAGGCGCAAACGGACGCATAATAGTGCCCATCACCGACGGCAAACGGATGTTCCACCTGAGGGTCGACATAACCGAAGCCTACAACACCGGGTGCAAATCAATTGTGAAAGAGTGGCACAAAGCCATCCTACTGGTCACAATCGATGAATTGTGGAAAGAGCATCTGCGCGAACTCGACGACCTGCGCCAGAGTGTGCAGAATGCATCCTATGAGCAGAAAGACCCGCTGGTAATCTATAAGGTTGAATCGTTCCACATCTTTGAGTCTATGCTCAACAACCTCAACCAGAAAACATTGGCAGCACTGATGCGCGGTCAGATTTATGTGCAGCCAGCCCCTCAGCAGAGCAATGTGAGTGTGGCCGGTTCGGCAGCCTCTCCCGCTCCCCAACAACAAGCCGCCCAGACCGCCCCGCAACCGCACCAACAGGCGCCGGCGCCTGAAGTGCGCCGCGCAATGCCGGAGCGCCCCAACGACTACTCCCAATACACCGCCTCAAAAGAGAGTATGCCAGGCGAAAACGCGCAACGCCAGGCAATGGCCAATGCCGGAGGCGGCCCACGCAAGGTGCAACCCATGAAAGCCGCGCCCAGGGTAGGACGTAACGACCCATGCCCCTGCGGATCAGGCAAGAAATTCAAAAATTGCCACGGCAAGGGAATGTAATCAAAATATTGAAAAACGATGCCGGGAGCGTGCATCCATAATAGTCATAACGGCCATACATTGCCGTTATGGCTATTATGGCATCAACAATATCCGGCCTAAAAACCAACAATTATGGCCAACGAAAACAACGACCGGCCCAATATGCCCGGAGGAGAAACTCTCAACGACCGTCTGCGCCGCGCAGCGGCAATGGCCCGTGAAGAACAGGAACGCCATCCGCAACCGCCCCGTGTTGCCCCTCAACCGCAACCTGCAGCAACCCGACCACAATCACAGCCGCAACCGCAGCAGCCGCAACCACCCATTCAGCAACCGCAGCAACAAAAGCCGGCCCAACCGGAGCCGCAACCTACGGTGCAGCCCCAGGCATCCCAGCCACAACGCCCCCAACCCGCCGAGCCGCGCCATCAGCAACGGCCTTATGAGCCACAGCAACAAAGGCCCCAGCAATACCGTCAAGAGCCGCCCCGACGCAGGATGCCTCAGGTTGAAGAGTATGAAGCGATTACTCCCAGGCCACAGCAAGCTAAGAACAAATGGATTCCGATTCTTATCGGCCTGCTCGTTGTTGCCGTTTTAGCCGTGGTTTTCCTGTCGGTAACACAAGGGAAGAAAGCCGCCGAACAGCAGGAACAGATCCAGCAGTTACAACTTGCAAACGAACAGCTGCAGCTTGCCAACGAATATGACGCACTCAACAATGAATTCGCCCAATATGAAAACCAGACTTCATTGCTGGCCAACGACTCTATCGTGCAGAAATATTCAGCTGCACGCGCCCAGGTTGAAAAGCTGCTTCAGGAGCTTAAAAACGAAAAAAACAAATCAGCCGCACAAATCAGCAAGCTGAAAGGGGAAATAGCCACCCTCAAAGGGATTCTGCGCAATTATGTGGAACAAATCAACGCCCTGAACCAGGAGAACCAGGAACTCCGCTCGGAAAACCAGGAGGTGAAAGCCCGCAACGAGCGTCTGTCGCAAAGCATCCAGTCGGTTGAACAGAGCAACAAAGAGCTTAACGAGCGCATGACCCTTGCCGAGAAGCTCAATGTGACAGGAGTTAACCTCACCCCGCTCAACAAGAAAGGGAAAAAGGAGAAGAAAGTGACGAAGGCACGCCAGCTTATGGTTACATTCACCATCCCGCAGAACAATTCCACCCCTGTTGGCGAGAAGACCATCTACATGCGCATAACCAACCCTGAAGGAGACCTTCTGGGCGGAGGCGGCTCTTTCGACTTTGAGGGGTCTTCGCTTCCGGCAACCGCCCGCAAATCGATTGAATATGCCGGAGAGGAAATCGGCGGAGTCACAATCTACTGGGACGTGAACACCACCCTCACCCCCGGCGACTACACCGTCGAACTTTTCTGCGACAACTACCGCCTTGTCTCACGGAAATTCACATTGAAATAGATTTAAGAGTGTGTTTGAATTTAACACATTAATATTAAATGAGGTGGTAATGAATCATTTCAAATATATATTGAGTTAAATTCAGACACACTCTAAGTCGTAAGTTATAAGTCGTAAGTCGCTATTTTAGCCATCAGTTGAGTGACATTTATGAAGACTAGTAGCTTCGAGTTGTTAAAAGTCTGGCAAAAAGTATAGCTACTAATACGATTCCAATAATGATTGAGATTGACAAAATGTTAAACGCCCTCATTAAATCAATAGCAGTCCCGATGAAAATTCAAACTACCTGAACTTACATCACATCAAAGACTCATACTTACGACTTATAGCTTACGACTTATAACATGGAAAGTCTGATTTCGGATTTGGCGTTTATCCTGCTGCTTGGAGCGGTGGTGACGCTTGTTTTCAAATGGATTAAACAGCCGGTTGTGCTGGGATATATTGTGGCGGGATTCCTCGCCAGCCCTAACTTCAAACCGCTGCCGTCTGTCACCACCATGGAGAACATAGAATTCTGGGCCCAGATCGGGATTATCGTGCTGCTGTTTTCCCTCGGGCTGGAGTTCAGTTTCAAGAA
Organism: Bacteroidales bacterium; assembly: GCA_910575545.1. Lineage (GTDB taxonomy): Bacteria > Bacteroidota > Bacteroidia > Bacteroidales > Muribaculaceae > UBA7173. The sequence goes on along the minus strand of CAJTFH010000002.1, from coordinate 83,923 downwards.
ACTTGTCAACACCGGCGGATCAGCAGTTGTAACAGCTCTGATTATCGTTGCCGGGATGATGGGCACAGGCTTTCTGATCGGGCATCTGCTCGGCTTCACAACCATCAACAGCCTGTTTCTGGGCGGTATGCTGTCAATGTCGTCTACGACAATCATCATCAAAGCATTCACCGACCTTAACCTGCGCCACAAACGGTTCGCCTCACTGGTATTTGCCGTGCTGATTGTTGAAGACCTTTTCGCGGTTGTCATGATGGTGTTGTTGTCGTCGATAGCCCTCAACAACAGCGTGGAGGGTGGCGAAATGCTCATGAGCGTCAGCAAGCTGGCATTTTTCCTCATCATATGGTTTCTGGTCGGGGTGTTTGTCATACCCTCGGCCTTGAACCGTTTCCGCCGTTTCCTCAACAACGAGACATTGCTTGTGGTGTCGATGGGTTTATGCCTCGGAATGGCCGTGTTCTCGGTTTTCTGCGGTTTTTCCATGGCGCTTGGCGCTTTCGTGATGGGTTCCATACTGGCCGGGACAAGCTATGCCGAACGCATAGAAAACGTGACGATGCCGGTAAAAGACCTTTTCGGATCAGTATTTTTCATTTCCGTGGGGATGATGGTGCAACCCGACATCATATTGCAATACTGGTGGCCAATCCTTTTGCTGTCGGTTGTTGTGATTGTCGGAATGATAATTTTCGGGACTTTCGGAATGCTCGTCACCGGCCAGCCGCTCAAAATTGCCATACAGTCGGGATTCTCACTTACACAGATCGGAGAATTCGCATTCATTATCGCCACTCTCGGCATGAGCCTGGGGGTATTGAACCCGGAAATCTACCCGATAGTCGTGGCGGTGTCGGTGATAACCACCTTCACAACCCCTTATTTCATACGCCTTGCCGATCCGGCCTACGCCCGGGTCGAAAAGCGGCTGCCTGAGAGGCTGCGTTTCCTCATCGACCGCTACACCACCCAGGTCAACGACTCCGGAGAGGAAGGGAGCCAGCGCAGAGCCTGGACGGCTTTGATAAAACGCTACCTATGGCGCATAGCCCTTTATTCCATAATAATCGTGGGCATTTCCGTTGTCAGCCACCGTTATCTGATGCCGGAGCTTGAAAAACTGACTCAGGAATGGTGCCGGTTGATAGGCTCGGTGGCAACCCTGCTTATGATGGCCCCATTCCTGCTGGCCTTGTGCCTGCCTCCGGCAATGAACCGCGACAACACCCACGCCCATCTCACCGCCCAGCAACTTAAAGCACCCCGCATCGTTATGATGATTTTCAGATTGCTGCTGGCATTGTGGTTCATCGTGAGAGAGTTGTGGCAGTTCTATTCAATCAAGGTCGGCCTGTTGATAGGCATAGCGTGTCTGATTATACTGTTCATGCTCATGTCGAAAAGGCTCAACAAACAGCTGCGCCATATCGAAGCGAAATTTCTCGACAATCTCAATGAGCGGGAGCTGCGCCGGTCGGGCAAGAAAAACAATCTCGTCAGCGACCTGCATCTCGCCTACATGCATGTAGGCTACGGCTGCCCATTCGTCGGGGAGCGTCTGGCCAATTCGGGGCTGCGCCGGAAATACGGCATTAACGTTGTGACAATCCAGCGCGGCATGAACCTGAAAGTGGTGCCATCGGGCGACAACCGCCTTTTCCCTGGCGATACCATCGGGGTAATCGGCACCGACGACCAGATAGCCGAAATTCTACCCGTTATAGAAGCCGAAGCACCGACGCCCGCAGTGCAGCCGGAACTGACCGACTTCAAACTGACAAGCGTGGTGCTTTCGAAAAAGTCTCCCTTAATCGGACAGACCTTGGCGGGAGCTGATGTGCGTCGGAATTACCAGACGCATGTGGTGACCCTGGAACGCGACGGAGAGTTCTTTGACCATGCCCCCGACCTGCCGCTAAGGGAAGGCGACAGGCTATGGATAGTCGGCACGCCCCAAACAGCCGCGCAACTCCGTTAGCCCCGATTCATTACAACCTGAAACGGAAGCCCACCTGGATAAGACCCTGCGCTCCGAAACCGAGTTCACCGAAAAGCATGGCCGACCTGGAAATGCCAACCTGTGCCCCTATCGGGGTGAACTGGTATGCAAAATAGGTCTTGTTGTAGGAATCATCGTGGCGCGGCATCATATGTGAGATTTCGGCGCCGAGACCAAGATGGCCGTAAAGCGTGACGATGCGGTTACGGTAATACTCATACCGGCCGTTAAGCATGATGGCATGATAGGCAATCGATGAATGATGGGGGCCCTTGGTTGTGGTCGACGAGAATGTGTAGCTCGGACCTAACCAGAAATTATTAATCACCCGGAAATTCACCCCTGCCGTCACAGCGCCCCAGGCATTATTGACATGATGCCAATTATCATGGCAGTCAGTGGCATCCATCTGGGTGTAGCCGCCATAACCAATTGTGATTTCGGTGTTTTGCGCAGAAGAATTCACGGCCAATCCCACAACCGCCGCCAGAACCAAGAGAATCTTTCTCATAATTGAAACAAAGTTTAAACGGTTTCTTGTTTTTGTTAATCTATGCCAAAATAACACCTTCCCACGCCATGTGGTTCACCACTCTTCCCCTCATATCATATCAGCACATCCAACCTGCTAAAATCAGGATATCAAAAGCACCGGATTTCAACGGAAAATCGCTAACTTTGCAGAAAGAAACAAACAGTGGAGTCATCCTTGACCTTCCCCAACATAGACCAACCACCACATGCAGGAGAAAATCATCATTCTTGATTTCGGATCGCAGACCACGCAGCTTATCGGGCGGCGCGTGCGCGAGCTGAACATGTATTGCGAAATCGTTCCCTACAACAAGTTCCCCCATGGCGACAAGTCTGTAATCGGAGTCATCCTCTCAGGATCACCGTTTTCGGTCTACGATGAAAAAGCCTTCAAGGCCGACTTGTCGGAAATACGCGGGCATCTGCCGGTTCTCGGCATATGCTACGGCGCCCAGTTCATGGCCTGGAGCAGCGAAGGGGGCAATGTAGAACCTGCGGGTTCACGCGAATATGGGCGCCAGCTGCTCACCTCTGTCGACGCATCAGACCCGCTGATGCAGGGCATCATGGCCGGCAGCCAGGTGTGGATGAGCCATGGCGACACCATAACATCCGTGCCCGATCGGTTCAAAGTTGTCGCATCGACCGAAAAAGTGCGCATCGCCGCCTACCGCATCGAAGGGGAACAGACCTGGGGGGTTCAGTTCCACCCTGAAGTCTACCATTCGCTCGACGGCACCAAGCTGCTCCGCAACTTCGTTGTCGACATCTGCGGAGGGAAACAAGACTGGAGCGCCGAATCGTTTATTGATTCAACGGTAGCCGAGCTGCGTTCACAGCTGGGCAACGACAAAGTTGTGTTAGGCCTGTCAGGCGGGGTTGATTCATCAGTTGCGGCAGTGCTTCTCAACCGCGCCATAGGCAAGAACCTGACCTGCATATTCGTTGACCACGGCATGTTGCGCAAAGACGAGTTCAAAAACGTGCTCCACGATTATGAATGTCTCGGCCTGAACGTAATCGGCGTGGATGCCTCTGCAAAATTCTTCGCGGAACTCGCAGGGGTGACCGACCCCGAGCGCAAACGCAAGATAATAGGCAAAGGGTTCATCGACGTTTTCGATGAGGAAGCCCACAAAATAAAAGATGTGAAATGGCTCGCACAGGGCACAATATATCCCGACTGCATCGAGTCATTGTCAATCACCGGCACCACCATCAAGAGCCACCACAACGTTGGCGGTCTGCCCGAGAAAATGAACCTGCGGCTTTGCGAGCCATTGCGGCTACTCTTCAAAGATGAAGTGCGCGCCGTGGGGAAAGCCCTCGGTATGCCGGAGCACCTGATTAAACGCCATCCGTTCCCCGGCCCCGGACTGGCAGTGCGCATTCTCGGCGACATCACACCCGAAAAAGTGCGCGTTCTCCAGGAAGCCGACCACATCTTCATCCAGGGTCTGCGCGACCACGGCCTGTATGACCAGGTATGGCAGGCAGGGGTAATACTGCTCCCCGTGCAAAGCGTAGGGGTAATGGGCGACGAGCGCACATATGAGCGCGCCGTAGCACTTCGTGCCGTCACTTCGACAGATGCCATGACAGCCGACTGGGCCCACCTCCCCTACGACTTCCTTGCCGAAGTATCCAATAACATCATCAACCATGTGCGCGGAGTCAACCGCGTCTGCTACGATATATCATCCAAACCACCAGCCACAATAGAGTGGGAATGATTGCCCAAAGCAAATTTTCCACCATATGGTCGTATCCATCGCGACCGCTGATTATCATTGGCGGTCGCGATTGCTCATTTAACAATGCCACCTTTAAAGGATGAAACCTATTGAAGATAATATCCGGTCGAACTTTATCTTAGGCGATTGCCTATCTGTTTTAAAAGAAATGGATAGAGAATCGATAGATTGTGTAGTTACATCTCCTCCATATTGGGGTATGCGGGCATATGACAATGAGGAGAGTGAATTTGAAATAGGCAATGAATCTACATTCGCCCAATATGTAGACGCCTTGATGGCAGTGTTTGTTGAAGTAAAGCGGGTTCTTAAAAAAGATGGTTCCCTATGGCTGAATCTGGGCGATAAATATGTTGACAAACGATTAATCGGAATGCCATGGCGTGTGGCGATTGCCTTGATGGACCGCGGATGGATAATGCGCAATGACGTCATATGGCATCAATTAAAAGGCACCCAAAGCTGTAAAGACCGGTTAAGAGATTCATATGAACACATTTTTCATTTTGTCAAGTCGAAAAAGTATTACTACGATGCCGATGCGATAAGGATTCAGCCATCAAGGATGCCCATAATCGCTGAAGGGAAAACCACCTCTTCTACCGGAGTTTCAGGGAAAAAATACCGCCGGTTAATCAGGGAAAGCTCCGAACTCACAGCACAGGAAAAAATCAATGCCGAAAAAGCCCTCGACGAAGTATTAGCTGAAATCAGAGCAGGCCTTGTAAACGATTTCAGAATGACCATAAGGGGAGCGCAACGAACTTGGCACGGCAACAACACGAAAATAAGCGGTAGAGCCAAAGAGCTGGTCAACCGTGGATATTACATCATGCGGATGTCTGCCAAAGGGCATTTACCTTCAGATGTATGGAATATCGTTACCGAGGATACCTGGAGAACAGATACCCATTGCGCCGTCTACCCCGAAGAGTTACTGAGAATACCCATTTTGGCCACCTGCAAAAAAAACGGAATTGTACTGGATCCATTCAGCGGAACCGGCACCACTGTATCTGCCGCCATCAAGTTAGGCCGAAGAGGAGTTGGAATTGAACTCAGCCCAGAATACCACCGTAGCGCACAGCAACGAATCGCACAAACAGCAAATCGCCATTTACAACCATGAAAAGAATCGGAAAATTCCCAATTGAAATTTTCTGTTGTGATTTTGAAAACCACACGGAAACTGCGCAATTAGCCTACCGGCAGCAATATTGCAGGTATATAAAGGGAACATGTGTAAAACCCAGAAAAAGCGAACCGTCAATCAAGGTAGGTATCTGCTCATTAGGCTCAACAATCAATAAAGGGAAAGAGATATATCCGGTCATCATATGCCCGCAACGATTCAAAGAAGAATCCATGTTTGAAACAATCAGGCAAAAATATCTCTCTGATTGGAAAAACGTGAAATGGATTCAGGAAGTCAACATCGGTGTAGGAGGAAATGTCGACTATGTTGCTGTGGAAGTCGACGACTTTGATGTAGTCAAAGATTTCCTCTGTGTGGAAATACAAGCCGCAGGCACCACCGGAACACCATACCCGTATGTGCGCGAACTGCTATCTACCGGTCATTACTCAGGAAAAGCCTACACATATGGCATAAACTGGGCAAATGAATTTACCAAAACAATGATGCAGCAAGCCTATAAAAAAGGAAAAATAGTTGAAAGCTGGAAAAGAAAAATCGTGTTCGTCGTTCAGAATTTAGCGATGGAATATCTCCGGACCACCTCCGACTGTTCAATGCTTGAAGACAGCAACCCCCAATTACCCATTGATTTCTGTTCATTCGACTTGAGATGGAACGGATCGGCATGGGCATTGGCTTTTGACAACATCAAAAGCACAACAATAGAAGGCATAAACCGAATGATTGGCGGCGCAAAAGTAAATGAGTATCCTACGGAGCATGATTTCATTAAAAATATCATAAGAAAAGGCCTTACAGATGGGATTCTGTCCTCAAACACGCATATATGCGAATTTATGAATCAGTGATAACCTTTAATCCCATCAAAACATAGCCACAGATACTGTGACGTTCCAAAGTGTGTTTAAACTTAACCCAGATATGGATTGAGAGGTTCTTTGGAGAGGTTTCCGCAAGTCTATGAGGGAACGATGCGTGCATCGTGACCGACGACGAACACAGAAAGTTGAAAAAATCACAAAACCCGAAGAAAAAGCATATTAAGAAAAAGTCAAGATAACTTCACGGTCAAGATGACTTCACCCTCTTTTAAAGAGGTGATTATAGCTTTATCGGTGTAATCAGGGATAAGTAAGTCATCAAAATTATTACGTCAGATCTGAATAATTTTGATGACTTACTTAACTTACAACAGTTCGGTAATTTTTGAGCAGGCATAGCTGTATCGCACTGATACACAATAGTTTGCATCGATATTGAATTGTTGTTGTATCTTATTGATATTCAATTGAATATGCAAATTTTACCGAACTATTGTAACTTACTTACCGGATAGTTGGCGAAGCAGGGCTATTCGTTGCGGAGATAGCTGACGGGGGTGCTGCGGGCTACTTTGAGTGAATCGGTTATGACTACTGCAAGGATGAGCAAAAGCAGCATGGTAAGGCAAAGTGCCATGGCGAGGGGGGAGAGCGATACCTGGTCGGTGAACTGGGCCAGCCATCCACGCCCGATGATGACGGCTGCCGCTCCGCCGAGCAGAAGCGAGGGAACCGCCACTTTCAACATGTCGAGACACAACAGGCCCAGGATGCCGCTGACCGATGTGCCATTGACTTTGCGTATGGCAATCTCCTTTGAGCGCCGCTGAACCTCGTCGGTCATATAACCCACCAGACCGATAACCGTAATCAGCAGAATGGCTACTCCTGCAATCATCACCGATGTGCCGAACCGCTCAACGGGAGCGTTTAATGCATCTACATTGTTTTTAAACGGTACGATATAAACCTCCCGGTCAGGTGCGAACCTGTCTATCACTTCCTGGGCGCTTCTCAACGCTTCAGGAGTGAGGTGTCTGAATCTGACATAAATCAGGTGATCCACATGTCCCCCGCCTGAGGGAAACAATACGCCGGCTCTACTGTCGGCGGTGTCTCCGCTGTAGCCGCCTCGGCGGATGTTTCCTATGACACCGCAGATTGTGAACTCACTCGTGCCGTCCAACCCGTCATGTTCAGTTATATTGAAAGTCTTCCCCACGATGTCGCGGCCTTCGACTCCTAATTTATTAAGCACATCGATAAACCTTTCCTCAACTATCACCTGACGGGTGCAAGTATCGGCTGTTTCCCTGAAGGTCTCTCCCTGCAACAGCTTGAATCCCATTGTTTCAATGATTTCGGAATCTGCATAATACATGTCGGCTACATTGACGGTCTTATCCTCGCTATCCTCATTAATCCAGACGTTATTGCCGCTGGCACGTGTTGCAAAATCATGGTATGCCGAGGAGACTGATACCACGCATCCAAGCCGTTTGAGTTCATCGTATATGGCAGCACGTGTCTGCAGCTGAATACCGTCGAGTGATACCGAAGCGAGATTCTCATATTCATATCCCATGTCGCCATTGGTTATCATGCGGTATTGGCGGATGACAAGCGACAACAGGCAGACCAGCAATGCAGAGGCGGCAAACTGGATGGCCAGCAATCCCAGTTTCCACCTGCGGCGGGAGTTGGCGTTTTGGCGGAATGCATGTGCAACCGGTGTGCGGCAATACATCCATGCCGGGATTATTCCGGTAATCACCAGCAGACACAGGCAGACAAACAGTTCCACACCCCAGACTCTTCCAGTAGACAGAAGTTCTTCGGCTGAATAGCCCAATAACCGGCGGCACTCATCAGAGAAGCATAACACCACGAGGATAGCCAATACCATTGACACCGCCAGGAAAAAGAGACTTTCACAGATGATGCGGGCAAACAGGCGTGGATTGCCTGTGCCGTAGCACTTGCGGATAGCCATCTCTTTTTCGCGGCGCCCCATCTGGCCTATTACAATCAACAGGTAGTTCAATGCAGAACCAGCAAGCACGATGACGGCCAGAACCGCCAGTATCCAGGTCATGGTCTTCACTCCTGCATTTAGACTGTGGAACTCGGTCAGCGGTAGCATACCGAGATTGAAATGACACATTTCGAGAACATCCGCAGGAATATTGTCGGCGAGCATTTTCGGCAAATTCGGTGTGACGTCGGAAACCGAAGCCCCTTCAACAAGTTTCACATAACTGTAATAACAGTCATTTCCCAACCAATTGCCGGTGCCGTCGTGCATGAAAGTACCTATCGTCGGAAGTGACAGCATAATAGCATTACCGACCGACGAGTTCAAAGGATAATCCTCATATATCCCTCCGATAGTCGCCCAGTAGCTGTCTGACAACGAAGGCACCGAGATTTCCATACCTACAGGGTCTCCCCCGATTTTCTCAGCCAGCGATTGAGGAATCATACATTGGTGCTTCACCGCAAGCACCCGGTGTGGATCGCCGGTGATAATTCTCCGTTCAAGCACATCAAAATGGCAGCTGTCGGCAAGATATATCCCATCGGTGCCGAAACTACGCCCGTCACGAAGCTTGACCGCAGTCAGACCGAACATCACAGTGTGGCGTGTAGCCGCCTCAACCTGCGGGGAATAGCCCTTTAGTCCAGGAGCTATCGCCCCGGGAGTACGCTGGTATTCGCTATATTCACCATTCTGGGTGAAATTTTCGGTTACCAGATAAATCCTGTCTGCGTGAGGATAGAATGCATCGAAACTGGTTTCAAGATAGATTTTGGCGACCAAAACAAAACCCAATGCAAGCCCGACAGTAAGGCATAACAGTTTTATCACATTACGCCGGAAGTCGGAGGTGAAAAATCTAAACATGGCTGCAAGTTGTTTATTGGTGGTTGGCGAGTAGGATTTCACATTTTATCATTAAGATTTTCAACCACTTGTCCGTCGAAAAGATTAATGATGTAATCTGCATGGGAAGCGTCTTTGGTCGAGTGTGTCACCATGACTATAGTAGCCCCTTCGCGATGGAGCTGCGACAGGAGGTTTATGACCTCACTGCCGTTTTTCGAGTCGAGGTTACCTGTAGGTTCGTCGGCAAGAATCAGCCCCGGCCGCGACACTATGGCACGCGCTATGGCAACACGCTGCTGCTGGCCGCCCGACAGCTGCGAGGGATAATGGCGGTCGCGGTGTGATATGCCCATACGGCGCATGGCTTCATCCACCCGTTTTTTTTTCTCATCCTTTGAAAGACTAAGGTTGTTGAGCGGCAACATGATGTTGTCGCGCACATTCATATCGTCGATAAGGTTAAACGACTGGAAAACGAATCCGATGCGCCCTTTGCGGAAAGATGTGCGTTCACTCTCACGCAGACCGGCCACCTCCAAGCCGTCGATTCTGTAGCTTCCGGCCGTGGGGTTGTCGAGCAGACCCAGGATATTCAGCAGGGTCGATTTGCCACACCCCGAAGGCCCCATGACAGCAACAAAGTCGCCATCGTTGACTGTGAACGAAACATTATTCAGCGCTGCGGTTTCAACAGTGTCGGTGCGGAACAGCTTTTTCAGATTTTTGATTTCGAGTTTCATATTAAATCAAGTGTTTGTTGTTGAATCAGATGGATAGACTTAATTATTAAAGCTTTTATTGTGGCGTTGTGTCGAAATTCGACCAACGCCTTTTTGGCATCCGGATGGAGAGGGTGCTGTCAGAATGGTTCAGATGGTAGGAGCCTGAGGGTGAGGGTGAAGGGAGTTGACTAAGGTCAATGACCGAACCCGAAGCCCTCGGGCGACGACCCAGATGAGCCATTATGACACACCCTCAAGATTAGTCAAGGATGATTCTGTCGGCCTCGCCGAAATTGGCATATGAGCTGGTGATTATCTTCTCTCCCCGGGAAAGGCCTTCTATAACTTCGTAGTACCGGGGATTCTGGCGGCCAATTTTAATTGGGCGTTTTGTGGCTGATTTTCCGTCGGGGTCAACCACATATACCCAATGGCCTCCGCTGGTCTGGAAAAAGGAGCCGCGCGGCACCATCACGCACTGCGACGGTTCGCCCAGTTGCAGTTCTATGGCACAGGTCTGCCCTACCCTTATATTATCAGGAATCGCACCTATGATTACAAGGTCGGCCTTGAAGGCGCCCTGCGCAACCTCAGGATAGACTTTACTGACAGCAACTCCATAGGTTGCCCCCTGCCGCTCGAAACGGCCTTTCAGCCCTGAAGACACACGGTCGATATAATGCTCGTCGATGGTAACGGCTATCTTGTAGTTGTCGAGAATGTTAATCTGCCCCACCTGCTGCCCGGCGGCTATGCTCTGTCCCAACTCCGCAGTGAGGCTACCGAGCTGCCCGGAATGCGACGCGCGGATGTTGAGGTTGTCGGCACGTTGTCGCACAAGGGTGAAATTTTCCTGCATGTTGCGCAGGCTTTCGCGCATCATACCCACCTGCACGCAACGGTAGAGGGAATCCTGGCGCAGCCGCTCTTCAAGCAGGTTAAGGCTTTCCAACGCGAGCTTATAATCTTCCTCAGCTTTGAGATATTCTTCGCGGGGAGTCAGGTTTTCGGCATAAAGGGTCTGTTGCTGCTGCATCAGGCGGCGCTTGCGGGTGAGGTCGGTGCGCGTCGACAGCAAGTTCTGTTTCACCTGCAGCCTCTCCTTTTCCATCGCAATCTCAGTGTCGCGAAGCATGTTCTGCTTTTCAGCCAACTGCGATTCCGAGTCAAGAATCTGCTGTTGCAGATTGGGGTTGCGCAAGGTGAGGATTATGTCGCCCGCTTTGACCATCGCACCTTCCTCGGCCCATTTCCTCTCCACCAGACCGGTCTCCAAAGCCGATACTTGCACTACGACCCCTGTTTCCACACGGCCATTGATGCGCACATAATCATTAAACGCGCCGAATGTCACATCATCAATTATAATTGCCGACGTATCTGCCTTATAGCTCGAAGTGCCGCCTTTGGCGATTGCCCATATGGCCACTACGGCCAAGAGTACAGCCATACCGACAGGCAGACCATACTTTTTGAGCAGGGGATAGCGGGGTTTTATCTCTTTATCCATATCAGGGATTATCGTTGGTCAAGTAAGTCGTCAAAATTATTTTATATTATCGGAGAGAGATTTTTTAGACAATCTCTTATTTTTCGTGAATCAGTTTTTCGCCGAGATAATATCCGAGGGTAATGCGGCATATTATCCTGTTGATGCGTTTCCCTTCAAGGGCGGCCCGTGCCGAGGCCAGTTTAGCGCCGGATGTGTAGAGGTCTATCGCCGATGCGCTACCCAGCTCGAACTTGCGCCGGATGGCATTGTAGGCCAACTGTTCGGCATCAAGCCTGGCCTGTGCCGAGACAAATTCCTCAGCGGAGGCGCGGTAGTCAAGCCGGGCTTCTGTTTTTTGTCGCTCTATATCGTAGCGGGTCTGTTCGAGCTGTGTCCGGCAGGTGGCCAGTTCTATTCCGGCGCGTTTCACTTTGTTAGCCGTGGCAAGCCCGGTGAACAAAGGGATACTCACCGAAAGACCTATATATTGCCCCATGTTGTCGCGCAACTGCCGGGAGAAGCCCGGTGCAGGAAAATGGTCGCCAATCATCTTATAATATGAGGTTGACGCTCCGGCACTGAGCGATATCCGTGGGGAGAAAGCCCCTTTGGCAGCCCTGAGGTTATAACGGCTCTCCTTCACAGCCATCAACGCTTCCTCGAGTCGCGGATGGATGAAACCGGCCACAGGTTCAGCCTCATATTCCGTTTCGACTAAATCCAACGGTTCAGTCGAGATCTCCATCCCCATCGCCCCGCGCAGTTGAAGATAGGCTTTTGCGAGCAGATTGCGCTGGTTGGTGAGTTCATATTCGTCGTTTGCCAAGATAGCCCGTATTTCGGCCACATCAGCCCCGCTTTTGGTGCCAAGCTGTTCGCCCCGCTCTGTTGCCATCATGGTCTTACGGTCGCGGGCGAGCTGCTCCTCAATCTGTGCCACCATGGCTTTGCAGAACGAAACGTTATAGAACGATTTGATTACTTCGATTGAAACGATGTCGGCCTCGGCTTCGGCAGATTTCTCCATCCTGCGGCGCCGGGTTCGGGCCGCTTTGAGATTGTTGATGCTCACAAGCCCGTCGAACAGCGGAATCGACATGTTGAGGCCGAAGCCGGTATAGAGGGTCTTTTTGTTATCATATGTGTTGGTCTCAGGGTCGATATTGCGGCCGAAACTGATATTGCCGTCGGCCGACAGACCAATCGACGGCATCAAAGCCGAGGCGCTGATACGGCTGTCGATACGGGCTTTATCCGTCGCTAAATTGTTGATTATGTTCTTGTGGGCATGGTCGCGGGCATAGATGAGACAATCATTGAGTGTCATCTGCGCCATTGCGGTCTGCATGGTTGCCAGCATAACCGATATGATAATCGTCCGGTTCATCGTTAGATTGGTTTTGACAAGGCAAAGGTAACCGGCTTTGAACCCGTTTTGAAGTTTTTCCGACGAAACATGCATTCCACCTCATGAAATCGTCTAAAAAATAGACAATCATTAATTGGAAGTGTGATTTATCGTCGAGAAGACCATCGTGATATGAACCATTAATGTTACTTTTGCAATTGTGAAGATACTTGTAATCGACGACAACCAAGCCATCCGTATCACGCTGAAGATGGTGCTGGCCGAAGAATTCGGCCATGTGGCAGCCGTGGGCGACCCCACGCTGATTCCCGCATTGCTCGCAACAGGCGATATCGACGCGGTGTTGCTCGACATGAATTTCGACAACCGCAAACTCGACGGGAGCGACGGCCTTTTCTGGCTTTCGCGAATCAAAGAGCTGGAATCACCTCCGGCGGTAGTGCTTATTACCGCTTTCGGCGATGTGGAGCTGGCGGTCGAATCGATGAAACGTGGTGCCGACGATTTCGTCACCAAACCATGGAATAACAACGAGCTGATTGCCAAACTCCACCGCGCCATAAACCGTAACCGTGAAGCCTTGGCCACAAAAACGGCACTAAATGCAGCCAGTGAACTCAGGAAACACGACCTGCAACGGCGGCATATGACACTCGACCAAATCAAGAGCGAACATATAAAGAGTGTGGTAGAACAATGCGGCGGCAACCTGACCCAGGCAGCCGAGCGTCTGGGTGTCAACCGTCAGACATTATATAACCAGCTTAAAAAACTATGAGACGTTTCAGGTTATGTTTCGGGATATATCTTGCGGCATTGGTGGCCTTGTCGGTCTTGACCGGATGGCTCCTGTGGGCCGGTATGATTCCACAGGCGATTCTTTCAACCGTGTTGCTGGCGGGCGTTGTTGCCGGATTATGCCGTCTGATATGGAATGTGGTTGCCACAGTGTCGGCTTTCGGGGAAGCACTGGAGATGAACGACGCCACCTTGCGGTTTCCACCAAGCGACGACCCGGCTCTCAACCGGATGTCAGTCTCGATGAACCGCATAATCGAACAATATAACAAAACGAGGCTCGACCTTGAAACTCGTAAGCTCTACTACGACCGAATATTGCGGATTATGAGCCATGAGCTCCGAAATGCCATCACCCCTATAGTATCGGTCAGCTCAGACATGGAAACTCATCCCCAACGCTATAGCGGGGATTCGTTCAACGACGCAGTGGGCATTATCCGCAACCAAAGCGAAGGGATAAAACGTTTTCTTGACGCCTATTACGAACTCACACATCTGCCCAGACCGGAAACCACCGCAACAGAGATGCATGGATTATTCCGCGGATTGCAGAAGTCGATGGCTCTGACAGCCTCAAGTCTCGGTCTGCCTGAAGGAGTGATTACATATTATGTGGCAAATGATATGGTTGCATCTGTTGACCCGGGTCTGTTCCGACAGGCAATGATCAACCTGTTGCGCAATGCCCTCGAAGCCGTTAAGGATCGCGACAACCCGAAAGTCGAGGTTATGGTAACATGCTCAGACAACCACCCATTTATCACATTATCCGACAACGGATGCGGCATCCCGCCTGATATGATGGAAAACCTGTTCCAGCCTTTCTTCACCACCAAACCGGGAGGCTCTGGCATCGGCTTGTATCTGAGCCGACAGATAATAAGGATGCACGGTGGCGACATCGAACTCATGTCATCAAGTCCATGGGGTACCTCTTTCAGCATATCACTGCCCTGATTTTTCAACCAACCCAAATCTATCACCCTTATTATGAAAAGACTATTGACAATCATTGCAACCATTTCCATCGGAATCTCATGCGTATCCGCAACAACGGCCATCGACAGCCCTACAGAAGGGGTAATCACACATGATTTCGTGTCGGAGGAGAAGATGAAAACCGACCTGCTGCAGATGCTCGCCGATTTTTCAGCCTACATGAAGGCTGATTTCCGGGAGTGTGACACTCCGAACATGTACGGCGAACAATGCGGCTGCTTCATGGGGGAAAATTCCATGGCAAGCGATGAAAGGGGTGTGAGACCCAACGCCGACCTTTCAATGGTTTGCGCATTCCTGGTTAGATATGGCAAAGGGCAGGTCTCGCTCCCCGAAGGGGTGACATGGGACAATCTGGAATCGATGGCGCGCCGGTCGCTTGTCTTCGCTTATTCCACCCACAAGGCCAACAGGCTGAAAACATGCAAAGGTGGCGACTACTGGGGGTCGGTGTCGAAAGACGACCATGTGTGGGAATCGTCGCTATGGGCCATGTCGGTGGCATATTCAGCCTTCTTCCAATGGGAATCGCTGTCGCAAAGCCAGCAAGACTGTATCGAGGCGATGCTTGTGGCCGAATGCAACTATGAGCTGGAGCGCGACGTGCCCACAGGTTTCAATGGTGACACAAAAGCCGAAGAGAACGGCTGGGAGGCAGATGTGCTGGCTGCCTCCCTCGGATTGTTTCCCGACCACCGGCTCGCGCCCAAATGGTTTGAAAGGCTTCGGGAATTTGCCATAAACAGTTATTCCCACCCATCCGACGCATCCGACAACACCGTGGTTGACCCCGGATATGACGCTACTACCGTTGCGCAGCTCTATAAAGGGGCCAATCTATATGATGACTACACCCTGCAGAACCATGACCTCTTCCATACGAGCTATCAGAATGTGGTGATGCAGGAACTCGGCGAAGCTGCCCTGGCCATGAAACTGTTCCAGACCGGACTTCACGGCCATGAGAAATGGCACACAAATGCGTTGATGCACAACAACCGAGAGGTTATGGACCGGGTGCTTAACTGGCTGGCCTTGGCCGACGGGGAGCTGGCAATGCCAAACGGCAACGACTGGAGCCTGTTTCTTTTCGACCAGATAACCTCCTATTCAACAATGGCATGTTTCCTGGCCGACCCCGATGCGCTGATGCTTGAAAACATGGCATATAAATATGTCAAGGCACGGCAGCAGACAACCCCCGACGGTTCGTGGCTTCTTAATGCCGACGTGGGTGCACGGCGCATGGGCGTACAGGCCCACAGGGTGATGATGACATGGCTGATGCACCACCTTATGCCGACCTCTGCTGTTGAGCCTACCGCATGGGCCGATTTCAACCGCCGGTATGCAGAAACGCGAATGTTGCCGTCGCAGAACATCGTCAGGGCATCAACACCCCACCGGTTCTCATGCTTCTCCTGGAGCGACGGGCTCAAAAGCTACACCGGATATTTCACCCCCAACACCCCTGACAACAACAAAATCATAGTGCCCTTCCGGGCAAACAACACCGGAAACATTTTGGGGTGGTATGAAGTTGAGGGACGACGCACAAACGCCATACCGGTGGCCAGCGGCAATTACATGTTTGATGGAACAGCCTATACAATGAACGGGGAGCTTCTGACCAACGACAGCACCCTCAGCAACCGTTTCGCCATCTATTCCACCCCCGGTAACGCTTTGATTTATTTAGACCTGGTGCAGGCCGTCAAGCCATCGTCAATAACCCGCGAACTCGGCGGTTTGCTGGCAATCAGCACTGATCCGTTTACGAAAGAACGCCGCGTGCTCCACTATGGCGATTCAAACCACAAGGTCTCAGATGGCAAAGCTTTCATCGAACTGGAGTCGTCGTGGGTCAACATCGATAATTCCATAGGGGTAGTCGCTCCGGGCAGGGATGTCATGGCATTCGGCGACCGCTCACTAAGCAACTCCATCGAAACGTCAAAATTCTATCCGTTATATTCCGCAGAACGTCGCAGGTTCAATGCCGGAGAGGTCGTTGACATGCGCCAGCTGGTCTACTACAGCGATACCGACGCCCCGACCACATGGGCCATGGCGCAAGCCATCCAACCTCTTTCCGGCAAAATAGCCCGTGGATGGAACGGCATAATCGTGCCCGACCCCGACGGCACCCTCTACATGCTCCTATCCAATTTCGGCGGTGCTGACACATGCCGGGTCTCCGACATATCATGCCCGGGCGGGGCACCAGTGTTCACCGTGCCGACCACTATCTCAAGCGGTTCGGCATCAGCCTGTTTCAAGGCCGACGCCAACCATTCGGTGGCCGATGTGCTGAAAGTTTTCATCAAAGTACTCGATAAAGACGCCCGGGTCATAGCCGTAAAATCGCCCTCAGACCCCGGCTCAATAACCCTGACAAACCCAGGCACATCACCCGTATCAGTAAACATGACCACCGCGTTAACCGGCACATCGACTATAACCATACCTCCGTCTGCCACATATTCCTGCCTGTTAAACACACCTTAAACCGCCAATTCCGGCTATTAAAAAACATTAAGAGGCTGTATAAGGCGACAGCACCCCGACACAACGATTTTGTCAGATTGGATATAATCCGTAAATTTGCAAAAACAGAGCATATAGGGGCAAAGGGAGCCGAGCTATAAGCCATATATGAAGAAACAGAAAGGGCGGCGTTGGTTTTGCAATCTGAAAGAGCAAAGCAAGCGGATGGTGACAGCCTCGTTGGCTGCCGCCTTGCTTGTGTCGTCATGTCCCATAGACGCATATGCCCAGCAACAGAACCAAAAGGCTGCTGCGCGCCCTGTCAAACACCGGAATGCCGAACCGGCATCCACAGACCCTCGCGCGGCACTGCCCGACTCCATAGCCATAGGCAAACCGCTTAAAGGGCCTGCAGAGGTGGTTGAAGATGAAATTCAACTTGACAACGGCCGTCTGGAAGTGACACCGGTCGACACCGTGCCGGTCATACTCAACGACTCGACTATGCTCACAGCCGGAGAAGCCCTCGAAGCCGACTCCATTGCAGCCCTGACAAAACGGCAAAAAGAAGACGAATGGATGCCCAGACCATATGAGTTCAATCCAGACCCAACAAAAGCCGTATGGTTCGCCGCCCTCTTCCCAGGTCTTGGGCAGGTCTACAACCGGCGATATTGGAAACTCCCTATAATCGTCGGCGGGTATCTCGGCCTGGCATATGCCACAAACTGGAACAGCTCCATGCTGACCGACTACACCAAGGCATATGCCGACCTGCTCGACAACGACCCCGACACGAAAAGCTACATGGATCTGTTCTCCCCAAACGTGAAAGAAGAGAACCTCGATAAATCATGGCTGCGCAATGTGTTGCGCTCGCGCAAGAATTATTTCCGGCGCAACCGCGACCTGTGCATCATAGCCATGGTGGGGGTCTATCTCCTTGCCATGGTCGACGCCTATGTCGACGCCTCACTCTCCCATTTCGACATCACACCCGACCTTACAATGGATGTGGTGCCCGCCCTGATGCAGGACGGCCGGCAACGCTATCCGTCGGTCGGACTTGTGTGGGCGCTTAATTTCTAACATTTTCCGACAATGACAGTCATTCGCAAATTCATAATGTCGGCCATTATGGCCACAGCCGCCATGAGTGCCGCTGCAAGGCCTTCGGTGCTGTCGCTCGCCGACCACGCCAACGACTCCACCATCATATATCCCGAAAGTGTGGAGACCGACGTGCATAAAATGATGCAGAACTGGTATCTCGAGACCTACACAGCCCTCGACAAAGAGGCCGACCTGCGCCCCGATGTGGAAACCTCCGATGAAGAACTGATTGCGCGCCTTAAAACGATGCCTACAGCCATAGAGATGCCGTTTAATTCGGTGGTGCGCAACTACATCAACATGTATACCGGCAAAAAACGCTCACTCGTTGAGAGTATGCTCGGCATGAGCCTCTATTACATGCCCATTTTCGAGCAGGCGCTTGAGCGTGAAGGGATTCCCAACGAGCTTAAATATCTCCCTATTATCGAATCGGCGCTCAACCCCGATGCCGTGTCGCGTGCCGGAGCCACAGGGCTGTGGCAGATTATGCTCCCCACCGCCCGCGGGCTGGGGCTGGAAATCAACGCCCTCGTCGACGAGCGCCGCGACCCGGTGAGATCCTCCGAAGCCGCCACCAAATACCTACGCCAGCTCCACGACATCTACAACGATTGGTCGCTGGCAATCGCCGCCTACAACTGCGGCCCAGGCAACGTCAACAAAGCCCTCCGCCGTTGCGAGGGAGAAAAGAAAGATTTCTGGACAATCTATCCATACCTGCCGGCGGAAACACGCGGATATGTGCCATGCTTCATCGCCGCGAACTATGTGATGAACTACTACAACAAACACAACATATCCCCCGCCCTGGCAAAACGGCCCATATTGACCGACTCCGTGCACGTCAAACGGCGAATCCATTTCCAACAGATTGCCGACGTGCTCCATATCCCGGTAGAAGAAATTCAGATTCTTAACCCGCAATACCGCAAACAGGTGATACCCGGCGATATACGGCCCTATCCACTGGTGCTCCCGGCCAACCAGATCTACTCCTACATAATGAGCGAAGACGCCATTGCCAACCACAACACAACGCTATATGCCCGGCGCGACGTTGTTGAGCCCTCAACCGGTTTAGAGCCGCAACATGCGACTGTCGACGGCCAGGAGGGAGAATGGGTCACTGAGGAACAGACAAAATACCACAAAGTGCGCCGCAACGAGACCATGGCGTCGATAGCGAAAAAATACGGAGTCACCCTCCGCAGCCTAAAACGCGCCAACGGCAACATATCCAAGCCCCGACGCGGCCAGACTTTGAAAGTAATCACCTCTGTCAGGGAATTCAGACCATATAAGAACCAACCGCAGCCTCAACCCGACGACAATCTGCTGGTGAAGAATCCCGAAACGGAGACCCAACCCAACGATTCAATAGCAGCCGATGCCTCGAACCCTGCGGCTCAGGCCGATTCAATAGCCCCTGCACAGGAGGGTGATACACCGTTAACCGAACACGAGACCGCCGACATCGAGGCCGAGACATCCGAACCGCAATCGGCCACTTCGGTGAAAGTCGGAAACAGCTTCCAGTCTTCAAAAGCCAAACAGGAGGCTTCCCGGAAACATAAAAAGAAAAACGACACAAACTCCCGGAAGGCGAATAACAACAAAACCAAAACCTACACAGTCAGAAAAGGTGACAGCCTCTATAAGATTGCAAAAGCCCACGGCATGACCGTCAAGGAGCTGCAGAACCTCAACAACCTCCGCAACGACAAGCTCGACATAGGCGACAAGCTGAAAGTGAAATAACCCTTTCCGACTGACACGGCCAAACCGACAACCATATGCACAACACTGACAACAACATAACCGCCCCCGCATCAACCGAAGAGATTCCGGCAAACCTGGAACTGATACTGATTAACATCAGCGGCCAGGACCGCCCCGGTGTGACCGCAGCCCTTACGGCGATACTGGCCAAATACGATGCCATGATTCTCGACATCGGCCAGGCCGACATCCACCATAACCTATCGTTGGGAATACTTTTCCGCACCACCAGCGACGTATCGGGCGACATTCTCAAAGACCTGCTTTTCAAAGCCTACGACCTCGGGGTCAAAATCCGCTTCTCCCCCGTCACCGTCGAGGAATACAACAACTGGGTCAGCCGCCAGGGAAAAAACCGATGGATCATAACCCTGTTAGGCCGCCGACTGACAGCCCGCCACATCGCCCTTGTGTCAGAAGTCGTAGCCGAACAGGGACTTAACATAGATGCCATACAGCGCCTCACAGGACGCCCGCCACTAAACGAAGCCGCACAGCCCCAGGCAAAAGCCTGCATCGAGTTTTCCGTACGCGGCACACCCGCCAACCGATCTGAAATGCAGAGCCGCTTCATATCCATTTCATCTGAAGAAGGGTTCGACATATCTTTGCAGGAGGATACCATCTACCGCCGCTGCCGCCGCCTGATATGCTTCGATATGGATTCCACACTCATCCAGACAGAATGCATCGACCAGCTAGCCGAGCGCGCCGGAGTCGGCGACCAGGTGAAAGCCATAACCGAGCGCGCCATGCGTGGTGAAATCGACTTCAACGAAAGTTTCCGTGAACGTGTCGCCCTGCTGAAAGGTCTCGATGTCAGCGTAATGCAGGATATCGCCGAGAAGCTCCCCATTACCGAAGGTGTCGGGCGTATGATGGAGGTGCTGAAACGCGCCGGATTCAAGACCGCCATCCTGTCAGGCGGCTTCACTTTCTTCGGCGACTACCTCAAACGCAAATTCGGTTTCGACTACGTTTATGCCAACGAACTCGAAGTGGCCGACGGCAAGCTAACCGGCAACTACGTCGGCGAAATCGTCGACGGCAAACGCAAAGCCGAGCTGCTAAAACTCATCGCCCAGGTTGAGAACGTCAATATCGCCCAGACCATCGCCGTAGGTGACGGAGCCAACGACCTGCCAATGCTCTCCGCCGCAGGTCTCGGAGTGGCCTTCCATGCCAAACCGAAAGTAAAGGCCACCGCCAAACAGTCAATCTCAACAATCGGCCTCGACGGAGTGCTCTACTTCATCGGCTTCAAAGATTCGTATATCAGTTAGTTAAGAAGTAAAATATTATAACCTAAATGTGATATGCCACTATCTCTCCACTGATATTATCCCTCTCCTTGCCGACTTGTCAGACTTCCACCCACTTCTTACTTCAATCCCCACCCCATGATCGATAACAGCACTTTCGGCACCCTCAAGGCGATGTTCCACACTTTCGGGTGCAAACTCAACTTCGCAGAGACATCGACAGTGGCCCGCGCCTTTGCCGATGAGGGGATTGTGCGCGCCGGTGAAGGGGAAACTCCCGACATAATAGTTGTCAACACCTGCAGCGTCACCGAACTGGCCGACAAGAAATGCCGCCAGACCATCCGCTCTTTCCATCGCCGCTATCCTCAAGCCGACATACTCGTCACCGGCTGCTACGCCCAGTTGAAACCTGCTGAAGTTGCGGAAATCGAAGGTGTGGCAATCGTCGCCGGCAACGACCGCAAAGGGGAGCTGACCGCCTTCCTGCGCAAATGGATTGCAGAACACACCCCTCAGAACCATATCACACCCGCCAAAGATATACGCACATTCACCCCCTCATGCTCACGGGGTGACCGCACTCGCTATTTCCTGAAAGTGCAAGACGGATGCGACTACTGGTGCACCTACTGCACCATTCCCGCCGCGCGCGGACGCAGCCGCTCCGGGTCTGTGGCCTCAATGGTGGAGCAAGCCCGCAAAACCGCTGAAGAAGGGGGTAAAGAGATTGTAATAACCGGCGTCAACATCGGCGATTTCGGCAAAAGAAGTGTTCCGGAAACCGGCAGGAAAGAGAATTTCCTCGACCTTATCCGACAGCTCGACCGGGTAGACGGGATAGAGCGCTACCGCATATCGTCGATCGAGCCGAACCTGCTGACCGATGAAATCATTGAGTTCTGCGCCGGTTCACGCGCCTTCATGCCCCACTTCCACATCCCTTTGCAATGCGGTTCCGATGCTGTTCTGCAGCTTATGCACCGCCACTACGACACCGCCCTCTTCCGCGAGAAAATCGCCCGCATCAAAGAACTCATGCCCCATGCATTTATCGGGGTTGACCTCATTGTGGGCGCACGTGGCGAAACCGACAACGAATTCCTCCGCTCGGCCGAATTTGTAGAGTCACTCCCCATAAGCCGCCTCCACATATTCCCATACTCTGAGCGACCCGGAACCAAAGCCCTCGAAATAAGCCATACCGTTAGCCAGGAGGAGAAACACCGGCGCGTCAACACAATGCTGAAGATTTCTGAAAGGAAGATGCATGATTTCGCATCATCTTTTCTCGGGACTTCCCGCCCCGTGCTGCTCGAACACAGCCGCGAAGGGGAGCCGATGGGTGGTTTCACAGACAACTACCTGCGCGTTGAAATCAACGCGCCCCAACACCTCGACAACCATATCGTCAATGCACGGCTGCTGTCAATCATACCAACGGAGATGGGCGACTCCCACATCCGGGCCGAGCTTGATGTCAACCCTTGATAAACCGAAACTGCCTGATGCCAAACGGAAAAGAACCTCTGAAACACCGGATTGCAATGTGGGGGCTGAAAGCAATGGCCGCCATGCCGCTGTGGGTGCTCTACCGGTTGAGCGATGTAGCGTTTATAATCATCTATTACATCGCGGGCTACAGGCGTTCCACAGTAAAAAAGAACCTCACCGAATCATTCCCGGAAAAAAGCCCGAAAGAAATCAAGCATATCGCGCGGCTATTCTACCGCAATTTCACCGACAATGTTGTGGAAACAGTGAAACTGCTCAACATCTCCGACCGGGAGATGCAACGCCGCATGGTGTTTGAGGGCACTGAAATAACCGACAGCTACCTCGCCCAAGGCCGTCACGTAGTGGCCTATTTTTCCCACTGTGGCAACTGGGAATGGGCGCCCTCGCTGACCCTGTGGAGCCGTTTCCGCCAAGACGCGTCGGTGTCTTTCTGCCAGATCTACCGTCCGTTGCGCAACAAATGGATGGATGCACTGATGCTGCGTCTGCGAAGCCGTTTCGGATCCGTGTCGCTGACAAAACGGATGGCTTTCCTTGACCTTCTACGCTATAAGAAACAGGGCATCGCAACCATGACCGGCTTTATGAGCGACCAGAAGCCAAGCCACGGCGACACAGTGCATGTAGTGAGATTCCTCAACCACCCCACAGCAGTGATAACCGGTACAGAAACCGTGGCGCGACGCCTCAACGCCGCTGTGGTCTACTGGGATATGCACAAAACATCGCGCGGCCACTACCGCATCAAGACAAGGCTCATAACCGACAATCCGGCGCAACTCCCCGAATTTGCCATAACCGACCGCTACATATCCCTGCTGCAGCAGACAATCGAAGCCGACCCGGCAATATGGCTGTGGACCCACAAACGATGGAAGAACAAAGTCACATTCGCCGACAACGGCACTAAAATAAGCTGATGAAACCTGTAGCCGTAATAATACTGAACTGGAACGGAGCCGCACTCCTGAGGCGCTACCTCCCCTCGGTAGTGGCAAACACCAACCCTGACATTGCCGACGTGATAGTGGCCGACAATGGCAGCACCGACAATTCCCTCGAAGTGCTCGCATCGGAATTTCCCGGAGTTGAAGTAATCCGTTTCACCGAAAACCACGGTTTCGCCGAAGGCTATAACCGAGCCATCGCCATTGCCGCCCGGGAATACACCTTGCTGCTCAACTCCGACGTAGAAACCCCTCCGGGATGGATTGAACCGCTTTATGAAGCCATGCGCGCCGACAGCCACATCGGAGCTTGCCAGCCAAAAATACTGAGCGTGGCAGACAAAGGGAAATTTGAATATGCCGGGGCTTGCGGCGGATTCATCGACCGAAACGGCTACCCCTACTGCCGGGGACGCATCTTCTCATCGGTCGAAGACGACAAAGGGCAATATGATTCCGTCATACCCGTCTTTTGGGCAACAGGGGCGGCGCTGATGGTGCGCACTGAGCTTTATCAACGTGTAGGAGGGCTCGACAGCCGCTTTTTCGCCCACATGGAGGAAATCGACCTGTGCTGGCGCATACATCTGAACGGCAGCGGAATAGTGGCCGTGCCGCAAAGCCGTGTCTACCACCTGGGCGGAGGCAGCCTTCCGGCATCTAATCCCCGCAAAACATATCTGAATTTCCGCAACAACCTGCTTTTGCTCCACAAAAACCTGCCTCAGGCCGACCTGCGCCCAACTCTGCTCCGCCGCCGTCTGCTCGACACCCTCGCCTGGCTGAAATTCATGGCGACTTTCGATTTCGACAACGCCAACGCCATCCTGAAAGCCCACCGCGATTTCCGCCGTATGCGCCGCAGCTACACCATCCATCCATCTGTCAACTTGCTCCGCTCCCCCATCTGCCGACGCAACATCCTCACCGCCTACTACCTGCGCGGCATCCGCCGCTTCTCGCGGTTATAGGTATGCAATTTTCTTTCAATTCGCCGATTTATTTCAATAAGCTGATTCTGACTTTGGTGTTTTTCAACTTATAAGGAGCGAGTATTTCAACAAGCTGCGAGGCCATCTGCCGGGGAACCGCCACGATAGCGCTGTGGTCGTTGACAACGATTTTCCCAACCTGCTCTTTTGTGAGTCCTCCTTTCTGAATCAGATAGCCCACTATGTCACCGCGCGAGATTTTTTCCTTCTTTCCGGCATTCAGATACAACGTTGCCACATCGCTGCGGAAACCGTCGGCTGCCGCTGATTTCGGGTTGTAGTCACGTTGCCAGTCAACATATTCCGGTATATTTTCCTCATCGGCGATTATCACATAGGCCGTGCCCGACGCTCCCATGCGGGCAGTACGCCCGTTGCGATGGGTCCAGCTTTCAGCCGACAGCGGCATATGGTAATGGATAACGTAGTTCACATCATCTATGTCAAGCCCCCGCGCCCCAAGATCAGTCGACACCAGGATAGGGGTCGTCCCGTTGTTGAGGAGGTCAACTGCCAGCTGGCGTTCACGCTGCTCCAGGCCGCCATGGTAAAGCCCGACGGGAAAATGCTCACGACGCAGGTAACCATAAACCCTTTCAGCACTCTCACGGTGGTTGACAAACACCAGCGCACGTCCGTTGGGCAACGACCTCAGCAGGTCGGCAAGCGTGGCCAGCTTGTCGCGCTCCGGCGAATCGACCTTCGCAATCTGCAAGCGGCTGCGCTCCCCTTTGCCTGAGAAATCCACAACCTCGGCCCCCTGCATCGCTATGAAATCGGGCATTTCTGCCAAAGGAGTTGCCGAAGTCAGGAGAATCATTTTCAGGCTTCTCATGCGCTTGGCAATACGCTTCATCTCATCGAGGAAACCGAGTTCGAGAGATTTGTCATACTCGTCAAGCACCAAAGCATCCACGCCACCCACATCGACTGTGCCGCGCCTGATATGGTCGAGAAGGCGCCCCGGAGTGGAAACTATTATGTCTGGCACAACCGACATTGAATTGACCTCATCGGCCATGGAATGCCCCCCATAAAATGCCACCGTCTTCAACCCTGCAGCCACAGGCCGGATAACATCGGCAATCTGGAGCACCAGCTCGCGCGCGGGAGCCATGATAACCGCCTGCACACGCCCCGACGACGGCTGCAGGAATCTCAGCAGACGTATCGCAAACGCAGCAGTCTTTCCCGAACCTGTGGGCGACAGCAGAATCAACTTACTGGCATCGGTTCCGGCCATAAGCTGCTGCATCTCATTCAGCGCGGTGATATTGTGGCGCTCGCGCAAACGCTCCAGTATAATTTTCGTCTCCATAAAACAAGTCGCTATAATCCCATCCTACAACGAGCATCCCCCCGACAATCCTCCAGCTACCCATTTTATCGGGTAATCACCCTGAACTCCCCGTTAGGGCCGGGGCCTACCCAATATTTAGTTAGTCCGTAGTCTGATTCAGACGCAGGGCCAGACAGGGGATGCCCGTAATTGGAAAATATCGCATACCGGCTGCGGCATTTCGGGCAATATGCATCATTTGTATCGCCGTCGACCTTGATAATCACATCCTTGGAGTTTTCAACAGGGCAAGCGAGATCATAAGCCACCGGATCGCCGTTTATGTCGCCCACAAGGAGTACCCCCCCAAAACCGGTCTGCATCAGTGCCGTCTGCGGCAGTCCGCCAGGCACTGTCACCCCCTTTATAAACGTCTTGTGGTCGAGAGCTCCGGGAGTGCCGTATTCAGTCCAGTCATGCTCGGTGTTAAACGAAATCCACACCGGCGCAGGGGGCGTGCGCTTGTCATCTACATGATTACAAGCCGCCAGCATCAACAATCCGGCTATCAATGAAACACCAAATTTCCAATTCAGTTCCATAGTTCATATGCAAAACGACACAGGCATATGCCAACCATCATCCCAACCGTAACCCGTCCACACGTAGAGGGTATGTCAAAATTCAACATCGTTTATATCAGACGCATCATTCTGCAGGGTCGCCGACTGTCGCGACCCTACAGATATGAAAAATTCCGACACACCATCCCAATTCTACTTCTGGAAGTACTTTTCCCAATATCAGTTCCTGCTCAATCCGGCAATCAGTTCACCGAACTTGTCGGCGGCTTTCTGAAGCTGAGGGCCGACCAACGGACGGAGCATGGCGGGAATCTCAACATCGATCTGGCTTGTGACTTCTGAAAAGTCGCCACCCAAAGGTTTTATGTCAAGCTCCATTTTCATGGGCACAGGCGACGATTTAGTGCCGAACACCAGGCGGCCGGGGCGTTGGCGCTCCGTTACATGGAATTCGATTTCGCCCACCTGCGGGGTCACTATGCTGATTGAATCAGAGGTGAAATGCACATCACCTATCTGCTTGCGCTGTTCGTCGGTCAGGTTATCAAGCGAATTCTGCAAATTAGTGAAATCGCTGAACGTGTCGAACAGGTCTTCAGCCGAGCGCTGGATTTTTTTCGGGGTGCTTTTATAAGTTGCCATTATTTTCAGTTGTCAGTTATCATTAAAAAACTCTCCTACGATAAAACACTTTTACCGTAGGGAGAGTTTTCAGCAGTTAAGTCGGGCCGATACCTCCCGGGGCACCAGACACCGGTTATATTTATATCTTGACGGGAGCCGTTTTTCTTTGAGCAGTTACTCAATGGATTTGTCGCTGTAAGGAGCCCAGTTCTGAGGGTCTTCGCTCCATTTCTGCAACGTGGCGATATCTTTCTGGCCGATAAATCCGGTCTCAAGAGCAACTTTCAGCAAGGCATCGTAGTTGCTCAGTGTCATAAGGCGGATACCGGCCTCTTCAAAGCACTTACGTGCGACGGGGAAACCGTAGGTGAACATAGCCACCATTCCGATAACGTCACCACCGGCCAGGCGGATAGCCTCTGCGGCTTTGAGGCTGCTCTTACCGGTTGAAATGAGGTCTTCGATAACCATCACCTTCTGACCCGGGCTGATATTTCCCTCAATGAGGTTCTCAAGGCCGTGGTCTTTTGGGGTAGAGCGCACATAAACATAGGGCAGACCCAACGCATCAGCCACGAGAGCACCTTGGGCAATAGCCCCGGTAGCCACTCCTGCAATCACATCGGGCATCTCGAAATTCTCCAGAATAATCCGGCAAAGCTCGGTTTTGATAAATGTCCTTATCTGCGGATAAGAAAGCGTGCAGCGGTTATCGGTGTAGATAGGTGATGTCCACCCCGACGCCCATGTGAAAGGATTGTCAGGCTGGAGCTTTATAGCGCTGGCTTTCAGCAGTTTTTCAGCAAGGAGAAATTCAAGTTGTTTCATAGTCGGCAGAATCTAATTGATAAACCTTTTTTACTCTTATTCAACACCGCAAAGGTAGTCATTTCCCACCATATTACCCACCCTAAAAAACACAAATTTTCTCCGATAACCCGATTTTTTCTATCTTTGGCTCTGCCTTAGATACCCACGCTCGGCAAAGGATCGGAGGAGATGCGACAGCCACATCGCGGGCAGCCCTATGACAGCCCATTCATCTCCCGCTCCGACATAACAGCCGGAGGCTCAATGGAATTCATCATGGGGCCATCCCCAAACAAAACCTGGGGACAACACACACCAGACTTCTGACTTACGACTTACGGCTTCTTCTTCCTGAACGCCCGTAGAAACGAGAAGAAACTGTTGAAATCGCGTTTCAACACAACTCCCACCCCCTGTGTGGTCGGAGCGGTGCGCAAGTAATAGTTTTGGTCGTTATAGCGGTTGTAGGCTTTCAGGCGCCACATACCACCCCGGTCGAGAAGATATTCCAAATCGAAATCACCAACAAACTGCGATGTATTCATCGAGTTATCTCGGTAGCCGAAGTTGCCATTGAACAGCAAACGGTTGTTGAGCAACCTCGACGACAAGGCTACATCAACCTCCACATCAGAAAAGTCGCCACGGTCGCTGCGGAATGTCGGAGCGATATTCCAGTTGTCGGAAATCTGCCCCAGCAGATTGCTTAACTGCGACGAAATTGTCGACGACGCCACCGACACAAGCTCATTACCCTTGGTGGTAGATGCCATATATTCAGGTGTATAGAACCTGTTGAGGGCAAGCAGATAGATTATCTGCCGGTTCATCATGTCGTCGGTGCTGATTATGGAGCGCACCTTGCGGTAGATATCGGTGGTCAGCGTCGGAAACTCCAGGTCGAAAGCTATCTCAGGCTGGCGCATGTCGCCGGTCACATTCAGCACCGCATGAACCGGCACATTGGTGCGGTTCAAATCCTTATCCTGAAGAAACGACTCATCAAGGTCGCTGAGATTGGCATTAAGCGCATATGCCGCATGGATGTTCAATTGCGCCGAATACGGGTCACCCTGGAATGCGATAGAACTGCCGGGCTTGATTGTGAACTCCTTGATTATAATGTCTTGCAATGTGAAATTGTAATTGCCACGCTCAAGAGTGTATGTGCCATACATCTTCAAATCGTTGTTGGCCGACCCGTAATCCATGCGCAGATGCCCGCTGCCATATGCCCTGATTCTGTCGCCACCCACAGGATCCATCACCAGGTTAATCTGGGCTTCAGGGGTCACACGCATCTGGAACGACAGGTTATAGTCCGACGACTCACCGCTTTCAGCCGCATCATTGCGGGCGCGGAGCCGGTTCACCAGATCCATCGACGTGTCGCGCTCCAACGTAAGCGTATCCGTAAGCTCGGCTTCAATGCGGTTCTTGTCGCGGAATGTCAGGAATGAATATTCATCGGCCACTTCCTGGTCCGACAACACAAATGTGAAAGTTGATTTCGGAGCTGTTGCCATATCAACCGATATGTCAACCACCCCCGGACGCCCTTTGACAAACACCGAACCGTCGCCATAGATTTTTCCATACCAAAGAGGATTATCACGCGCGGTTTCATTATACGACAGGAAATTGCGGGCTCCTGTCACGCTGAATTCAAATGTCGGATTTTTGAAAAATTCATGTCTCAGCCAACCGTTCAACCTCGCCGTATGCCCCTCGGAATCCTTGATGCGTATGCCGTCAAGGTCAATCAGGCCGGGGCGGAAATGCACCGAATCCGAAGCCGTGTAATATGTGTTGGTGAAATTGATTTTTAGCCGCAGGTCGTGTGCGCAGACATCCCCCTCAAGGTCAATCTGTTTGAACGTGCCGAAAATACGTGCGCGCCCCGACGCCCGGCCTGATATATCCGACGCGAAAGCCTCCATATATGGGCGCATGAACCCCACATTGGCATGGTCGACGGTAAAAGTTATATCGAGAGAATCATTTAGAGGATAAATCGCCCCGTCGACAAACGAACTGCGCCCCCCTTCCTGGCTGATGGCGGCAGCGAGGGTGATTCCGCGTGTTTCAGTATCCCAACGGCTCTTCACCACAGCATCGCCTATAACCGTCTTGTTATAGCTTATCGCCTTGACCGAAAGGCCGGGTGTCTCAATCATTGGCTCTTTCGATAGCAACCTTGAGGCATAGAAGGTGCCGGTGGCATCGCCGCCGATCATCACTTTGTCTATGCCTAATGACTCAAAAAGATAGTCCAGGTTGAAATTACGTAAATCAACCATCAGCAGAGAAAGAGGCGACGACGACACACCGCCCTCGATTTTAACGAACTGATCGCTGCGGTGCACATCTATGCCGCGGATATCAATCCTGTCGAGCCCGGCAAGCCGGATTGATGCCGGATTCACAGTCCATGTAGAGTCATTGAACGTCAGATAACTGCGTTGCAAGCCTATATCGGTCAGCAAAACACCGTCGTCGTTGCGCGCAAAGCGGGTGGTTGCCGCCACATTTCCTTGATATGCCTTGTCGCGGGATATTTTCCATGAAATATCCGTATCAAATTCATCGCCACCTCCGACAGACTGCACCATAAGCGACAACGGCCCGTTTTTGGTCGGCGCCACGGTCGACAAATCAAAAGAAGCTGAATTTTCAGAGCCACTGACAAATGCCGACATACGGGTGTCTTCAATCAATTTCGACCCGTTACGCAAAAATGGAGCAGACAGGTTAAACGCCACATCCCCCTCCGGCTCATTGACCACCCCGTTAATCTGCGCCGGATAAACCACACTCACAGGAAGTTTGAAGAACTCGGCAATGCTTTCCGTAGGCTTTAGCGTGAACGAATAACGGAAATCATTGAAATCCTCCCTGTTTTTCACATCCCCCGCTTCTGAGGCCAGTGACGGGAACACATGCGCCAACACGCCCTCCATTGCTTTGGGCAGATGGCGGAAATCATACCGCCCGCGCAATTCACCGTCGATATAATCGCTGCGAACCGCTATATGGTCGCGGCTTGAAGTCATGGTGAAATTATCGAGTGGCAGCACCCCGCCGCCGGGAATGGCCAGTTTCCATCCTGAAAGGGTGGCATATCCGTCCATATGGCCGAATGTCTCCCCCTCAAGGGCCACATCTATTTTACCGGTTATGTCACCACCCGGGAACCGCCCCCACAGATTGAGATTCGACGGGACGAACCGCCCTACATCGCCAGAAAGAGTGATATGTTTTAACCCCGGAGTTAACGAATAGGCTCCTTGCAACGCAAACTCCAGATCGGGATTATCGATTGAAGCCGAAGCTGTCAGCATCCCGTTATCGAGTTCGGCATGGGCTTTGGCCGCAAGATAGGTATAGCCTTTGAGCATCAACCGGTCAAGTTCCATATCAGCACTCCCGGCCCACCTACGCCCTGAACGGCTGATTTTCGCCTCGACATCACCCTCCACACCACCTATGGCGGGATTCCCGGTGAGAGCAGCAATATCGATAAAATCTTCGGTGGCCAAAGTGACATCGGCCGAAAAACGTTCAGGCGACACAAACACGCCATCGGCCACCAGATCGGCCGAACCGACAGCAGTGTGCAGTGCGCCGTCGAAAAATCCGCGGCTTCCACGCATCTCTGCCGTAGCATCGAGGGTGACCCCTCCCAGACGCGCCATCATAGCAGCATCATTATGCGATAGCCTCGTGAATGCCGAAACAATTTCGGCAACAGACTCTCCGGTGCCTCTTAATGAAAGTTCATCAACCTTCGCAACACGGTTATCCCTGCTTAAATCCGCCACACGGCCTGACAGCGACAGCGCCAGTCCGGTGCCATATGACAGCTTTATACTTGACGACAAATCATCGAGATTGCCCCAGGCCGAAAGCCTGTCGAAAACCAACCGCGCATCAAACCGCTCAAGCTGAGGCATAAAAGCCGACAAATCTGACGGTGTGACGTAACTGCCGCTTTCTAATGCCAGCCGCCAGCCGCCATGTCTTAAGCGGTCAGATATTGAAGGCAGCCCCTTGAGAGGCAACATAAAGTCAGCCAGTGACAAAGATGAATTCGGCAGGATGACATTTACGTTGCGGGTGGCCAGCGAATCAGCCGACAAATCCACTTCACCGGTGAGGTTTGTCAGCGAGAAACCACTCCGCTCACTGAAGCCCATACGCTTGATGCTTATGCAGAAATCATCGTTTTTCAACCGGGGAATGCGCATGTCGGCGCGCAGATTCATCACTTTCAGATGAGACGGCGAAAAAGCCTCAGCGGCAGGTTCAGACATAACATCATATGACACCGACGACGACCTGAGCATAATCGTGTTGATTCTCAGATCAAACCTCGACGGCGGTTTGTTGCGGTCTTTCGGCGACAATGCATCTATCACACACTGGATATTGAGAGGAGCAGACGCCGAATCGCGCATCAACCGCAAGTCCAAGCCGTTAAGTTCCACATAATTCACCGTTATCGGATCATCCGATATAAGGCTGAACAGCCTAACCCCGGCACCCAGCCGCCTGACCGTCAATGCCGTATCGCCAGGGGTCGTCTCTACCGACACATTGCGGAGCACAACCCTGTTGAAAGGCACTATGCCGAGCCCCCCGACAGTAACACGGCAGTCAAGCAACGACGACAGCTCTTTTTCACAGACCGACGCAATGCGGCGCTGCACCGGCGAGACCGACAGCGCAACAAACAACAGCCCCGGAACCAGCACCAGAAGGCATATGGCCGACACCAGGACAGAGCGTAAAACACGATAGACCGTTTTCACAATGCGAAGATAATGATTTTTCCCTTTTCCTTGGCAAATATTGGCAAGATTCCGTAACTTTGCCTTGCGGGTCACCGCGATTTTCCTACTCTCCCCAAACCAAGGTACGTTTCAACTGACAGACAATCCGACAGAATCCCCAATGTTAAAATATTGTGTTAAGTTTTGCAAACATAATCCGGGGCAATTCCGTTGAATAGGGTATGAGAAGAGAAAATACAATGAAACCAAAAGCATGGATAACAGCCATAGCATTGGCTTTAGGGCTGCTCGCCACACCAATAACCGCCATGGCGGCATCACCGCATGAGAAAACCGTAGGGCTCGCCGCAGGATATGTCAGTCAGAATAATTCAGGACTTGCAGGAGTTAATTTCACCTACCGGTTCTCGCGCCATTTCAGAATGGCGCCGGAAGTGCTCTATGCATTCCGTCACAGCAGCGAAGACGCCTTGATTATCAATGTCAACGCCCATGTGCCCTTTTCTTTCGACAGGTTCCTCGAAGTGTATCCCCTTGCGGGCATAACCTACACAAGCTGGAACTTCCATGGCGACAGAGCCGCCAACGGCGATGCCGACGTGACATCGCGGATCAGCAGATTCGGGCTTAACGTGGGTGCCGGCATATCTGCCGACATATCCACTACTTTACGCGTCGGCCTGGAGATTCAGGGAGCACTGGTCAAAGATTTGTGCAGCGCCAATGTGATGGCCAAAATAGCTTATATTTTTTAACCGCATAATCCGGAATTATCTAATCCAACCTACATAACAACCTACAACAATGCTTAACACAGAAGTTGAAAAAGCGCTGAACGCTCAAATCAATGCCGAATTCTGGTCGGCATATCTCTATCTCTCAATGTCGATGCACTTTGCAAACAAAGGATTCAGCGGCATCGCCAACTGGTTCCAGATCCAGTTTAAAGAGGAACAGGATCATGCCACAATATTGATGAACTATGTCAATGCACGCGACGGGAAAGTGACCCTCGCTCCAATCGCAGAGGTCGACACCGAATGGTGCTGCCCGCTCGAAGCCTTCAAGGCCACACTCGCACACGAACAGAAAGTCACAGCCTTGATTAACAACCTCAACGCAATAGCCGTTGAAGAGAAAGACTATGCCACACAGAACATGCTGCAATGGTTCATCAACGAACAGGTTGAAGAAGAAGAAACCGCACGCGGCTACATCGACGCCCTCGACAAAATCGGCGACAACGGCTACGGCCTCTACATGTTCGACAAAGAACTCGCCGCTCGCACCTACAACACCCCCTCACCCCTCGCCGCAAAAGCCTGAGAATCCAGGCTTATACCCAAAGTAAAGGATTAAAGGCGCTGTGTCAAAATGTAGACACAGCGCCTTTTTCGTTACCGGATGGAGAGGGTGTTGTCAGTCATCGCGAAGCGCTTTGCTATGCATAGAATCCCTCAGAGATTGTCTAAAATTTTTTCCAAAAGATTTTTAGACCATCTCTCAGGCTACGACCCTGATGAACCATTATGACACACCCTCATATTCGGCAATTACTGCTCACCGCCAGGTCGCCCCTCCTGCGTAACCGTAAATTCAGATTCAAACCTGTAGACCGGCAAATCCGCCTCCAAAATCCCACCAGGCTCATCCCTCGATATAACCTCATCTTTCATAACATTCGACACCACCACCTTGACAATACCGCTCCTCGGCGATTCCGATGGATTGCTGCCACAGTGCAGAGGACCAACATACGAACCTTCACACCATCCGGAATTATAGCTATATCCAACTTCAACCCATTCAGGCTTTTCAACCACCTTATAATAATACGGATAAAAATTTGGCACAAAGCTCGGCCATTGGCTCTCCTCCGTGTCACCACCATCCCAATCAAACCTGACAGTATTGAAGTCGAAATTAACCGCAACCTCAAAATCAGGCTCCTCGAACTCAACCTCCGTGCCACACCCGGCCGGCAACGCACCCATCCCGGCAGCAATCATCACCCAACCCACCAATGAATATATATTTTTCATATTCTTAAAAATCAAGCCGTTTTTCATTTCAGTTTCATATCCTCCCACTGCCCCGACAACTGCGCCGAGGAACTCACAACCGGAAGCTGAACCTTGCGGTTGACAACCACCGACTGCTGCGCCACGTTGGTCGACAGATGCTCGTAAAGGTCGCCTAAAGTCACATCGCCCTTGGTCTCCTGCAGCTTCTCCAGCAGATAATAGGTGAAAATTCCGTGCCCTTTCTCCTTGTATGGGTAGGCAGTCTGGTCGCCCGACGCAGCCGAGAACACAACCATGTTGCCCTTCGGCCGCGTGGTGGCGCTCTTGATCTTCACCCCGCGCGCCGCCATCAGCATACCGTCGCCGCGCTGCGACCCGCTGAAGCACGCATCCAGGAACACCACAACCGACCGCGCACCCAAGCCCCCGAGCCGCTCATAGAGCGTCGACAGCGGCAGGCAAACCTCAGTCATCGACCCGTCGGCATCGACAGGCATCAGATACGCCGACCGGTCGCGCTCGTCGGGAATCCCGTGGCCCGCATAATAAAACAATATGTCAACATCCCCGCCGTAAGCCTCCGTTATGGCCGCTATATCCTTCAACGCCCCTAACATGTCGCCGTAGGTGGCGTTCTCATACCGCCGGATATTACTCTGGGGCAGCCCCAGGGTGCGGTGGCAATAGTCGGCGAACACACGCGCATCCTTAGCCGCAAAATCCACACCGGCCACCCCGTTGCGATACTCCTCATTGCCGATAATCACCGCAAAACGGCTGCGGCTCTCTGTGGCCGACCTCGGTATGTTCCGGTCAACCTCACATTCCGGCACATCCTTCCCCTGCGGCTTGTCAACCTTAACAACCTCGGCAGGCCGGGCGCTTATCGCCGATGCGGCAGCCAGGAGCACCCCATCAGGATCCGAGGCAGTCAGGAAAGGGATTTCCGCCGAAAACGGAACCTCCGGGCACTTCCTGAATGCCGACGTCAACGCATAAGCCGGATACTCAAGCCGGTTCCCCCTCACCTGCCGCAGGTTCACACACCCTTTGAACGGCCCGTTGCCCCCGAACCCGTAGCTCTCGACTGGGATGTCAACCCTCGCCTGGTCGGGAATCACAACGCTCTCCAGCCCCTCGCACCCCTCGAATGCATTCATCCCTATCCGCTTCACCGAATTGGGCAGTTTCAACACCTTTATGTGCTTCGCCCCCTTGAACCCCCTGCCCTCAACCGAAGTCACCGAATAAGGCAGCCCGTCGATCAGCACCTGCTCCGGCACCTCAACCTCCACCACCGACTTATCACCCGCATCAGCCACACGGCAGCTCGCCTCAGTGTTCCCCCGCGTGGTGTATCTCACCCCGTTCAACGTCTCAGTCGCCCCAAAGACCACCTGCGCCATCGCTGCGGCAACAACTGCAATCAATATCCTGTTCTTCATATCTTCCTATACATTTAAAAATCAACACCTGCCCGAAGCATAAACCCGAAAACATTATAAAACACTTTAGCTTGATAATCAGAATTGGTGTAACTGGTCTCATACATATGAATCCACGTAATAGAATCCGAATATCTGCTCATCCTTGCTCCGATTGAAATATTCAATCCGGTTCTACGACTGAGGCTGATTCTCATGCCTGCGTTAATGTTGCCATAGAAACCTTTAGTCCATGCCACTTGATACCCGGCCCTCACATCAAAGAATGGAGTCACTTTTCTTCCGAAAAAATCCATGCGCCACATGGCATAAAGAGGAAGACTACCAATCTTTTCATTATCCTCGCCACTATAGATTCCACTAAAATATTTATTGAACTCCATGCCGATTCCCAAATAATGATTCCGGTTTATCTGCACACCATGAGTTGTTGAAAACGCCAAAACTGGAGCAACATCCGTATCATAAGGAAAGCCCTGCTCACCTCTAAAATAATAAAAATCCTTTGGGATGTCAAATGTCATGGCTGCATCAACAAAACCGCGATAGGTCTGCGCCGTTGCCCCAAGGCATGTCAACCACACACAAACCATCATCAAGCCAAATCTTTTCATTGCACCGGTTTTCATATTCTTTTTATTAAAATTTTCATAGCTCATTATTTCCCACCGGCCTACGCCGCTACATACCACCATTTTTTGCAAAATTACAACCTATCTTCTACCCCCCCCTGTTTAATATTATTTAACACAATTATTCAAATTTTTTTGCATTTTCGGGGCATAAGCCGAAATTCCGGTTCATATATCGAGGGGGGTTGCATAATTCGGTTATTTGCCACTGAATCGTAGGCGCTGTGTCGAAATTCGACCAACGCCTTTTTTGCATCCGGATGGAGAGGGTGCTGTCAGAATGGTTCAGATGGTAGGAGCCTGAGGGTGAGGGTGAAGGGAGTTGACTAAGGTCAATGACCGAACCCGAAGCCCTCGGGCGACGACCCAGATGAGCCATTATGACACACCCTCCATAATCTGGCGGTTTGCAACAATCTCTTTCCACCTTTCCTAAAGAAAAACATGCACCGTGATTTCGGCTTGATTGCATATTTGCAGGGTCGCGACCTGTCGCGACCGCAAGGCATGCCATTGTTATTCGGCAAATCTGCGGTCGCGACAGGTCGCGACCCTACAAAATAATGTGTCTTTCTCTAATATGCCCAATTATGGCATACCCTAATTCATCACGGCCGGGGGAGATTGTCGAAGAGAGTGATGAGGCGGGCGAGGTCTTCCTCGTTTGAGAAACCGAAGGTAATCTGTCCGCAGCCTTTGCGGTTGAGAGTGAATTTCACAGGCGCCCCGAATGCTGACGACAGGTGCTTTTTCAGGATGTCGAAGTCATGGTTGGCGAATCCGCCGGGCGCAGAGGCAGGTCTGGCCTCCTCTTCCCCTGA
Source organism: Bacteroidales bacterium (assembly GCA_910575545.1). Classification (GTDB taxonomy): domain Bacteria; phylum Bacteroidota; class Bacteroidia; order Bacteroidales; family Muribaculaceae; genus UBA7173. The sequence continues at coordinate 46,273 of CAJTFH010000002.1, read as the reverse complement.
GGCTTTCCCTTCCTGGTATGCCTTTGCCATCTCCTCCACCTTCCTGACAGAAAGACCATGTTTCAATATCTCTTTATAGATTTTCAGCTGCACCGACGGGTTGTCGACCGACAGCAGTGCCCGTGCATGGCCCATGTCAACCTGTTTGTCGCGCAGCCCCAACTGCACCTCGGCCGGCAGCTTGAGCAGACGGAGGAAATTGGCTATCGTAGCCCGTTTTTTCCCCACCCTTTCCGACAGCCGCTCCTGCGTCAGGTCATACTGGTCGATGAGCTTGCGGAATGTCAGAGCGATTTCTATGGCGTTGAGATCTTCACGCTGGATGTTCTCGATAAGGGCCATTTCGGTCAATTCAGCCTCATTGGCCGTGCGAATATACGCCGGAACCGATGTAAGCCCCGCCTTTTTGGCGGCGCGGTATCTCCGCTCGCCGGCGATAATCTGGTAGCTGTCGGGGCCGGTCTTGCGCAACGACAGGGGCTGGATTATCCCCAGTTCGCGAATCGACGCTGCAAGCTCATCCAAAGCCGCCTCATCGAATGTGGAGCGGGGCTGTTCGGGATTAGGTGAAATCTGCGACAGGTCAATATCGTTGATGGCCGAGGTGCCCCGGGCCGGGGTGTCGTCCATTGAAATCAGCGAACCGAGGCCGCGCCCCAGTGCGTTTCTATGTTGTGCCATATCTATTAATAATCAGTCTACTGGTTCAAATTCCTGGCTTTCCGGATGTCAGTTTTTGGCTATCAGCTCTTTGGCAAGCATGATATGCGAAGTGGCTCCACGGCTTTCAGGATCATACATGATGGCCGGGAGGCCATGCGAGGGGGCTTCGCTCAATCTTATGTTGCGGGGGATGACGGTGTTGAATACCATATCGCCGAAATGGGTTTTCAGCTCCTCATAAATCTGATTAGCCAGCCTCAGACGCGCATCATACATCGTCAGCAGGAATCCTTCAATCTCAAGTCCGGGATTGAGCTTCGATTTGATGATGCGGATGGTGTTGAGCAGCTTGCTGATTCCTTCAAGGGCGAAATATTCAGCCTGTACCGGGATAATCACCGAATCAGCAGCCGTGAGGGCATTTACCGTAATCAGACCCAGCGACGGAGAGCAGTCTATCAGTATATAGTCATATTTCGGCGCCACATCGGCCAGCAACCGTGCCATAACCTTTTCCCGGTCGGGCTTGTTGATCAGTTCCAGTTCGGCTCCGGCCAGGTCTATCCGCGATCCTACCAGCTCAAGCCCTTTCACACAAGTCTCCACCTGAGAGCCGTCAACAGGATAGCCATCGACCAGGCATTCATAAATTGATGACTGCATGGTGCGGGGGTCGATACCGTAACCCGAAGTGGCGTTGGCCTGGGGGTCTGCGTCGATGATGAGCACATGCTTGCCACGTGTGGCCAGCGAGGCGGCAAGGTTGATGGTAGTGGTGGTTTTCCCAACTCCACCCTTTTGGTTTGCTATTGCTATAATCTTACCCATATCAAATGAATATGCGTGTCTTTGCGTGTAGTTTTCCGATGCAAAGGAAAGAATTTAATCTGTCATGGAAAAGTGACGTTAGCTCTATTTAAGAGTTTTGTTGATAAGTGGGGCGTATTGTTGATAACTTCGTGGAACATTTTAACACTCCCGTGGAACATCCATGTGTGACGGTAACCGGATAATGCCGTTTCGCGGAAAAAAGCTATCTTTGCATGATATAAAAGATTTGTCTAAACCGACTCCAACGCAAACTCAATTACAAATATGAAACCGCTGATACTGATAACCAACGACGACAGCATCGACGCCAAAGGCATACACCATCTTGTTGACTGCGTCAAAGAGATGGGAGAGGTCTATGTCGTAGCCCCCGACGAGCCGCATTCCGGACAATCGTCGGCCTTCACCCCCAACTTCCCTTTGCGGGTGATTGAACATCCCGACTACAACGGCGCCAAAGTGCGCTCTGTCACAGGCACGCCGGTAGACTGTGTGAAACTCGCCATGCACCATATCCTTCCACGGCGGCCCGACCTGTTGCTTTCAGGCATCAACCATGGCTCAAATGCCGGAAACTCAATTGTCTATTCAGGCACGATGGGGGCGGCTTTCGAGGGGTGTATGCAGGGAATCCCCGCAGTGGGATATTCGCTGCTCCACCACTCGCTCAAAGCAGATTTCTCGGAATGCACCCCCTACATAACCGACATAACCAGCCGCGTAATCGCCCAAGGACTGCCCGATGGGGTCTGCCTCAATGTCAATTTCCCGGCAAAAGTGAAAATCGAGGGGATGAAGGTGGTCAGGGCTGCCCGCAGCCGCTGGACAGAGGAATACCAGGAATATCTCGACCCTCACGGCAAGCCGTTTTTCTGGCTCACAGGCAGACTGCTCAACGAAGAACCGGAAAGCACCGACACTGACCTCTACTGGCTCGACCGCAACTATGCCACTGTGGTACCGGCCTATGCCGACCGCAATGCCACCCCTGAAATCATCCCCGTATCGAATATCCTCGGCATCTGATATCTCCGACAATGGCCGACAATTATCTCGAAAAACAGATGGAAGATTTCCGTGCGGGCAAAATTGCCCCACGGCGCAGTTCCGAAGCCATGCATCGGCCTCAGCCTGTTGCAGCCGACGCAGTTGCAATGCCCGGCAAACGGGTGCTGGTCGCTTGCCACAACCCCGCCGACACGGCTTCACTTGTAAGGCTGCTACGCTCAACAGGTGCACGGGTGGCGTTCATCGCCCCTGCCGGAAAGGAATGGCAACAGCTGGCCCAGGCCTCCGGATCGCGGTTCTATCCCGCCGCGATGCCTCAGAGCGGCGAACCGCTTGATCAAACCCAGACCGACAGCATATTGGCCGACCTGAAACGCCATTGGCATGGCATCGACATCGTTGCTGGAGACCTCCATCCATTTGTCAACATGCAATTCTGACATTTCCAAGATGCGGTGGCCAGATCCACGTTCACCATCGGCAACCTCCGCCGCACCACATCGGCTTTCGTTTCAGCATCTGATTCTAAAACGCTATACCGACCTTCGCGAATCCAACCCCGACCTCGAAGAGCTATATTTCCAATACGGGCGCTACCTGCTCATTTCAAGCAGCCGCACCCCGGGAGTACCCGCCAACCTGCAGGGGTTGTGGAACGAGCATCTCCTTCCGCCCTGGAGCAGCAACTACACCACCAACATAAACGTTGAAGAGAACTACTGGCCGGCGGAGGTCGCCGCCCTCGGGGAGCTCCACGAAACGGCCATGACCGGATGGATAAACAACCTGACCGAAAGCGGCACACGCACCGCCCAGAACTACTATGGGGTTGACCGCGGATGGTGTCTCGGCCACAATTCCGACATATGGGCAATGACCAACCCCATCGGACTGCAGACCAACAGCCCGAGCTGGGCGTGCTGGAACATGGGCGGTGCATGGGTAAGCACCCACATATGGGAACACTATCTTTTCAGCCGTGACCTCGGGTTTCTACGCCGCAACTACCCGGCACTGAAAGGAGCTGCCGAGTTCTGCCTGGGATGGCTGATTGAGAAAGACGGCAACCTGCTGACCTCCCCCTCCACATCCCCTGAAAACATCTACATCACCCCCGGCGGATACAAAGGCGCCACCATCGCCGGAGCTGCCGCTGCGGCATCACAGTCGACCTCCAATGGGCCGATGGCCGTGTAACCTCCGCCACGCTAACCTCTCCAATCCCCGCCACGGCCACCATTCATTTCAACAACACCTCCCAAGCTGTAACCATATCTCCTTCATCCTCTCTCATACTCAGATAACACCTGTCGCACAACCACATAAACGCATAATCAGGGCGTGTCAGAACTCAGTTCATTCTGACACGCCCCGCTTATTGCAAATGCTATCACTTACTTCAATATTATCTTCTGTGTTTCAGCTCCACGGCGCAAGATATATAATCCTGGAACGGCTTTGCTTACATCAACCTTGATTCCGGCAAGGGTGTAGAGGTCAATGTCGCAGGCACTTTCAGCCTCAATTGTGAGGATGCCGGCAGGTTCATCTGGAGTGGTGAAGGATGCCTGTGCCGAAAATTCAGTCTCACGGTCGTAGGTGCAGAATGCACGCACTTTCCATATATAGCGTGTGGAGAATTTGAGACCGGTGAGGGTGGCCGTAGGCTCAGTTGACCTGGCATATATCCATTCTGTTGAACTTGACTCGCGATAGGCCACTTCATAGCTCTCCATCTCTTCACTTGTTTCCCAGGCGAGACTTACGATGCCATCACTGATAAACTTGCCGGTATCACTGGTAAGACCGGAAGGAGCATCGACAGCCGGGCGGTCAAGGGTTGTGAATTCAACCATGTCGCTCCATTCCGAATTATTTTCTCCATCGGCAAGAATACCGCGCACACGAACCGTATAGCGGGTGAGAGGCTGGAGACCCTCAAGAGTGTAAGACGACTGCCCATAAACTTTTACCGTTGTCTCTTCGTTGGCATCGGCTTCCTTCCATGCAAGTTCATAGTCTGTTTGCGAAGATTTCCAGCTCACCAAAGCCGTGGCGTCGGTGATATCCCCAACCTTGACTTCGGGGATTTCGGGGAATGAGCCCTGTTTAATAGTCAGACGGTCAATGAAAATCTGTGCTCCGAAGCTGGCGGTGGTGTGAGTGAGCCATTGCAGCTTGAGATATACCTCACTGCCGCGATATTCGTTGAGGTCGGCTTCGATGTTTACGTATGAGGTCAATTCTTCCTGCCGGGGGTTGGTGCCTTTCTCATATTTTGTGAGTGATTCCCACGTCTGGCCACCGTCAGTGCTGACAAGCAGCTCCAGACAATCATCATCGGCCCAGTCGTTTAAGGGATTTGAGGTGAAGCGGTTGGCCGACTCTATCATGCTGTAGCTGAAGTTAGCTATCATATGACGCTCGTTGACTTCAATAACCGGTGTGATGAGCCATGCCGTGCTGCCGCTGGCTTTTCCTTGGGTGATTTTGCTGGAAAACTGCATCACCTGGGTTCCACGGGAGGGGGCGCCGGTTTGATAATCAACCAAAACCTCGTCGCGCATCTCAAACACACCGTTTGCAGCATCACTGCGGCTGCCTTGCCATCCCGGAGCCATCTGATAACGGGGATAGTTGCTGAAGTTCCCCTCGTAAGGAGCTTGTATTGAGGTGAAAGCTGTGGTGAAAACCGGATTGGTGGAACATTCCCCCCCGGCATTGCGGGAGTATGCCGCAATGTAATAAAGCGTCGAGGGGTCGAGGCCGCTGATTGCGATTTCGTCGCCCCCTTTGCCTACATACACCACCGTTCCTGCATTTTCAGGCGTGCCGAAGCCGGGCATTTCCTCGAAATCGTCGGGAACAGGCACAGAATAACCTACAGTGCAATCACCCTCCGGAGCGAGGAAATATCCTCGGTCGCCCGTGCTGATGCGTGCTGCATATGTGTTGACCATTACAACGATATCATCACCTGCGCTATTGGCCGTCAGCTTTGCGGTGAAGCCGGTGGCTGTCGATGCTGCGACTTCGCATTGTGGCGCATCAGGCATAGTGGCGGTTTTTGCTGTTGCAGGATCGATGGTATTATATTTGGGACCATCCAGTCCGAATGCCTGTGCCGCATATGCATAGAAAGTGTATTCCGTATTGCCAACAACATCTTCAGTCATGAATTCAAGATCTTGGCCATAATATGCCACGGTCACATCTCCGTCGACCTCCCCCTGGGCATAAATCTTGCCGTCGGATGGTGTCCAGTCCACATCTGCTTTGGCTGTAAACACCACAAGATAATGGTCAGCCCCGGTGGTGGATACATATGAGCCTTCCACAGAGGTTGAGGTGGCTTCAAGCGTAAAATCTCCGGGTTGTGAATCAGGGGCGGAACACGGCTGTGGCGCATCCAGCATCAGTGTATATCCGTCTGCCATTGTGCATGGCACAATCAGGGGACTATTTTCGTTGACAGATGTCGACAAGTCCTCATTGACAACCCCGTGACACGAAATATAGTCGATGCCGCTACGCACTCCGCACAGGAATGAGGGATTTGACGGCTCCTGATTATCTGCAGTGATGAAGTTGCCGAAATTGTTGAACACCATTTTCACACCGCCGTTTTTTGCAAAACGGATTTGGTAGTCAACGGAAGCGCCATCCCCAAAGAAAGCGTTTTTGACACAGAAATTCTCATATTGCACCACCAGTTCGGCAGCATCGCCGCTCCCGGTCAATTGATATGAAATCCTGGTGTCGGCAGTTGATGCCACGCCGCGTTGCGAAACCAACCCCACTAACGAATAGTCGCCTTCGTAAGAAAATATCCAAGAGGTCATGGATGGATTGGCGTTTATATCTCCGTTCCCGAACAGCACATATCCCGCACCCGAAACAAGGAATGTTGTTTTCATTTCTCCGGCCACCGGAAAGTCGAAGCCGATGTTAAAGGCGGCACATGTTGCCTCCTGGGTCAATTCTCCACCAGGAGTGAAACAAACCTTGTCTATTGCCTCCCCCAGAGTAGCACCGTCGGCCGAACCGTCATATATGACAGTAGGGGCATCCAATGGCACATACGTACCGGCAACTGATGCGGCTTTGTAGCCACCCACTGCCTGGGCTCCGGCACCATATGCCACACAAAGTGCGCCCAGTCCAAATATCGTCTTTAAGATATTCATATTGATTGTCATTTAACGGGGAACTTATTTGACTGCTAATTTTATGGCTGTACGGCCATCGACATCGGCTACATATAAACCGGCCGGAAGATCAACTGACACCTGTCCGTCAACAAGTGCAAAACAACCCACATGAGTTCCGGCAGTAGTATAGACATCCACCTGTTTGCCTTGGGCATAAAGGATTTTGCCATCGAATGCTATCACCGATGCGTCAGCTGATACGCTTTCCACGCCGCCGGTAGGCATACCGAATGTGCCGTCGAGATTGAGACGGCCAATGATTTCGGTGGACACAGAAGCCTCTTCACCCTCCTTTACGACATCTGTATACATAAAGTACCACGCGTCATTATTGATCGGAAAAGATTCCAATCCGGAAGCCTGACGTCCGCTGCGCGATATTTGCAACGGGTTTTCCCAAACGGCTTTGCCATCGGCATCATAGAGGGTGGCATAAGAGAGTTGCTCATCCCAGGATTTATATAGTTCATAGAACACCATGGCCTGGTTGTCGGCAGCCGTCTGGATGGAGATATATCCTGTGGACGGGTCTTCGAGAGGAACCACTACAACACCGTTCTCGTCCCACAGAAGTTCGCCTGACTTGCTCACTTTCTGGATGCTCACCCCTTGCAGGTTTTGATTGGCGGTTGTTTCGCGCCATACGGCATAAAAGCATGAACCATCTGAAGAGGGAACAGCATCAACATTGAAACAGCGCATCCCGTCATAGCCCAGTTTCACATCGCCTTCGTCGGAAGCCCCGGCGAAACCGAGTTTGCCGTCGGGGGTGATGTAGCTCAGATAGGGTGATTCTATATCCGTCATAGCCCGGTCGTCATGCCAGTATACGATTGCACCTCCGTCGCCAGAAGCTCCGACGTTAAGCATCGTGTGCAGAGGGGTCGACCCGAAACCACCGCGATAAATGCGCAAATCCTTGCCCCATACGTTCTCACCCTCGAAATCCAACTTGCGGGCATAAATAACCTGCGAGCTGCCACGGCTGTATACCAGGATGCATGTATTGTCGCCGGTGCTGACAAGATACGGATACGAGCATTGGTCGTCAAGAAGCGACACCTTGCTTTCATTCCATTGCTTTTCGCCATCCTTATTGAGGCGTTGCAGCTTGACGCTTGACGCTGAGGTTTCGTCAAATTCGACCCATGCGAACACAAAGCTGTCGTCTTCCAGGGCAACCAGTTGCAGATGAGCCAGCAGGGAGGCCGGTTTCGTTGCGTCGGAAAGCGCCTTCCCCTCATCACCCCACAGCATCTTCCCTTCAGGAGTGATGCGGTAGGCTGTATAACTTTCTGCCGCATCATTGGAGTTACGCCTGTCTGATACGGCAAGGATGGCATTTCCTTCACTATCGCTAATGATATGGTCGCTGACAACTGTATATGATTTATTTTTGTAGTTGCTCACCAGAAGGCCTTCGGGAGGAAAGGAAGGATTCCCATCCTTATCCCAATGCTGCACACGCCATTCATAAACAACGTTTTCAACATCAGTCTCATCCTCGGCAGCCTCTGTGTTGGGATGATAGATAACACTCCACACCGAGCCGTCTGGGCATACGCAGAGGTGGTTGCCGTATTGATTGGTACCGGCGGGATACATTGCCGTGGGGTCGTTGAGAGTTGTGCCCCATGTGGCCGCCATAGCCGAAGCTGTAGTCAGGAAGGCGGCAGATAAGAGTAGCAGTTTTTTCATATGTCTGAAATGTCTTTTATTGATGGTGTGTCAAAATTCGAAATCCTTTGCAATCTCGACTCTACGAATATTCAAAAATCCTATTTTGACACAGCCCGGTCAAAGTGGATAATGCGTATAGATATGGGTTATCAGGAGAATTTATCAGGTAAATATTGATGGGTTAAGTCTGCCAATAAAATCATGTAACGGAACGTATGATTCACTTCTTGATTTTCTTGACCTCCACACTGCCATCCGACAGGCGGCTGCGGCAGATGTAGATTCCTGACGTATTTCCCGCAACTTTGCGGCCGGCAAGATCATAAAACTCTTCCTCAACCACTTTTGCAGACGAACAAACGTTATCGATGCCGGCCGGAACAACAGCGCGGAAAAAAGTACGGACACCGTAGTCGGAAATTTCCATAAGCTGGCCGGCCAGATTACCCTTGGTATCATACATTTTGACATTGCCGCGCGGACGATAGACACCGTTACCCCAGCAGTCTGTCACTTCAAAGCCGTAGACTTTACCCGGCTCAAGGTTCACGGTCTCTTCATACTCTTTGTCGAGGCCGTCGGCATAAGGGCCGAACTCATGAACCGTATTACCATCCTCGTCGATTATACGGTAGGTATTGTCGGCAGCTTCGATATCGGTTTTGATTTTAACAACAAGATCGGAAGGATATTCACCCAACCCCTTGAAAGAGCCTTTAACCTTTTTTGTCTCAAGAGCAAGCGGTTTGCCATTTATCTCGGTGACTATATATGAATAGTTGCTCAGATCGCTGTCGTATGTCTCTTTAAGCAGACCATTGAAAGGCACTTTGATCAGGCCGTGGGAGTGGGGGGCGACAGAACCGGCCCATTCAAGGGTGGTAGTGGTTTCATTGAGGGTGAAATCGACTTTTGCAGATGTTGCATATTCTCCGGTATAATTGTCGAGAATAAGTTCGAGATAATCCAAGGCATATGTGTTGCCGATGCCGATATGTGGCTCTGACGGCACTATGACCCGGCGGGTATCATCATCAGCTTTTACATCCGGATGCAATGCTGTGGCTTTTACGATTTCACCTTCACCTTCGGCAACAAACACCAACACCTCGGTGTCATATGGTTCGAGAGGCACGCTGTTGATAGCCTCCGGAAGGGTGTAGCGGTATTCTTTTGAAAAATATTCCCCAGCTTCTTTCACATCGAGCCTGTCGCCGAATGCATCCTCTGTAAGAACGGCACGAAGCATATGGCGGTGGGGATATTCATCGCCGAGCAGACCACCGCTCTGAGGTCCGAGAATATTGTCCTGAAGCAACATAAGCGTCAGACGCGGGTCGGTCATTGTCGAGGTGTAATACCCCTCAACGTTAACCGTAAGTTCACGACTGGTGTTGTCGTAGCTGCACTCGGCGTAGAGATTAACCGGCGATATGTCCCCATTTACAACACGAGCCGCACTCCCCCAGTTTGAACGGCTTATAATCATTCCATTGCCGCAATCTCGGCGGTTGACGATACCGGAGGGATAGCTCGACACCCCGAAGTGGTTGTGGATTAACTCACCTGCTTTGGTTACAAAATCAGGCTCGTCAAGATATGATGTGGCAAAACTACCTGCGTGGATAGCCACCACAAATAGATTGTCGGGGTGCATACGCTGCAAAGCTGCCGCACGCTTATGGCCGTCCGGACAATTGCCGCAATGAATGCCAGTGAATTCTTCGATAATTACACTCTTATGCGTTGCTTCAGTGCCTACATTCCAGGCATAAGCCGGAACAGCAGCTAAAACAAGCACAATTTGCAATAACTTTCTCATAAAATACATCATTAAGGTTCGATATTTTTAAATTTAAATAGCAATCTGCAACGAAACCTGCAACAAAAATAGATTTTGACATTATAACCACCAAATATCCATGCTCCAAATTACCACTTCATATTGGGAACAGGCTGCAAATCGCTACGGCATTTTTAATTAAATTGCTTTATATCTGCATGATATACTACAAATATTCGGTTGCATAAAACAACTGCTCCGCTCAAAAATTGCGACTTTAGAATTTATATCTTACCTTTGTGTAGATAGAGAACCAACCGTATGAATAAGAAACTGGTTATCCTCCGCCACCTTTTCCTCATTTTAACGGGCATCGCCATTGGACTTTCCTCATCATGCAACTATAGGGACGATGACGCTGTTGAGCACGAAGTTTATAACTTCGCGGCTGAAGTGGCGCGTGCCGATTCCGGCGCGCTAAAAATCAATTACATGCCTGTTTTAGACAGTTTGCAGCTGCGCAATGATGAAGACTTCGAAAACCTTTATAAGACCGTCCACTCCATGGCGAGACATATGCTTTCGTCTGGCGACCATCTCAAGGCTATCGATTTCCTGAGTAATGTGAAAAATGCTCTCGGCAGCTCTTATGAAGGCAACAAACTACGCACTAATATGCTGCTGACCACCTACATATGCCTTGGTGCCGCCTATTCCGAAACCGGGATGCCTGGAATAGGGCTCGACTGTTACACCAAGGGATTAGGCATCGCTTCCGATTCTATATACGACATAAAACGCGCGCAACTATATAACAACATTGCCGTCCTATATCATCTCAGCAGCCATCTCGACAAAGCCGAACATTACTATCTCAAAGCTCTCGACATAAATTTGCGGCGCGACATACGCACCGAAATATTCCTGAACTACAACAATTTAGCGGAGCTATACGACAAATTGGGACGCATACCCGATGCCTTAGACGCATCTCTGCGTGGACTGCAATATGTCGACGCTAACAAACAACCCGAATATTTCTACGGCACCCACATCTTCCTGGGCACCCTTTACACCCGCACAGGCGACCTTGATATGGCGGCAAGCTATATCAGCAACGGCACGTCGAAACTTAAAGACATCAATTTCGTACCCGGATTGGTTGATGCATATCAGGCCTACAGCCGGTATTTCATGGTTAGAGGAAAGTCTGATTCAGCTGAAGTATATGCACGCAAAGCCCTCGAGCTATCACGCGAATCGGCTCTTTATCCTCTTGAAGAATCCTCACTTGAAGTGCTCGCCGAATCATACGCAGCTGCCGGAAACAATGCCGCAGCCGTGCGATGCCTGATTGATTCCGACAACATCAAAGACTCAGTGCGCAATCAGGAAAACAGGATAAGGCTCACCGAATGGGAAAACCGCAGCGGCATCGAGACTCTATCGCCGGAACCTGCCTACAGCAGGACGTCGATATTCTTTGCCATTATCATCGCTATAGCCGCTTTACTCTGCACCGCATTATTAGCCGTGATATTTTTGCGCCGCAGGGCTGATTGGCGTTCTCAGAAGTCGGAGCTTGTCTCTGATTTAGAGCGGCTCAACCGCGAGCTGATCGCCGAGTCAATCGACAAAATAAAGACACGCGAGGGGATGGAAAGCATCTGCGAAGACCTCCGCACATTACTGCGCGAATCCACATTCAAAACAGCACAGCAGACCTCGCGGGTACGCGAATTACTGGCCAAGCTAACCGGCATCGCCGATAATTCCACAGATGAATTCAAACGCACCTTCGGCGAAGTGCACCCCAATTTCTACCGCTCTCTCGAGCAGCAGTATCCCGACCTTACCGCCCGCGACAAACGCCTCTGCGGCTTGCTCTATCTCGGACTAAGCTCCCGGGAAATAGCCTCCATCACCTATCGCGAGCTTCGGAGCGTAGAGTCTGCCCGCAACCGCCTCCGCAAAAAACTAAACCTCGACCTCACCACCGACCTCACCGAATTCCTCCAGTCCATCGACACCTGACCCGCCACCAAAAAATCCAATTCCCTCTCAAAAACTCCTATATGCTCTATACCTTTCAATCAGCCCCATAAATTAATCAGACTCATTCATCAACAATATGAGACAATATGAGACCAAGCATCATTAGTAATTACCATATTACTAATAGCATTATTTATAATTTATTAGTAACAACATTGTTACTAACAATCTTATTTCGAGACCGAGCGACTGCTGCTGAACTTCCGACATGGGGTTAACACTGTTTTGATTTCACCACGCCGCTGGGGAAAGACCTCTTTGATCAGGAAAGTATGTGATTTGGCGCAATCTGACAAACTAAAAACCGTTTATCCCTACATATTTTCATGCCGCAGCGAAAGGGATTCCTACAATGCATTTGCATCTGCGGTTCTTAAACAAACCTCATCAAAAATGGACGAATGGATTGAACACACCAAACTGTTCCTCTCCCGCATAAGTCCGAAAATTTCATTTGGCACCAATCCTATGACCGGTTTTTCAATAGCGCTCGATATGGCAATTGCAGCAGCCGGTGTCATACTGCCTTTTCGGTAGTAAAAAACATTTTATGAACGAGCTTTTTGAGAAAAAAGCCTCCCGTTCTATAAATTCGGAGATGCAATCTACTTGTCAAAAATCCCCACTTCCGACTGAATAGAACAGAACCGCATAACAATCCCCGACCCAAACATGCGAGTCTGGCTGCAACGCGAGTTCGCATCATCCTAACCCCAACATAATCCTCCAAAACGGATTAACAGGCCAGTTTAGTGATTGCAACAGTCGATTTCCCCATCACCCATAAACTTTACCAAAAACGATGCCACATCAAAAAGCGAAATTCTGATGCGGCACTGTTCTATTATTGCATTTCATGCAGTTATCAACGGGTAAACTTCGACGTAAGAAGTTCGTTGGAGGTGTCGATAGTCAGCAAGAAAACACCTGCGGGCAGCGATGATATATCTATTATATCTGATGCCACACTTTGCGTTTTCACCATCATGCCTTGCGGATTATAAATCTCTACCTTTCCGCGCAGTTCCTCCGGAAGAAGAAGGCGGTCGCCGTCAACCCTTACATCAATCTCACGATCAGGTCGCACTGGGTTTGCGTTTGAATGTCCACCGTCAACGAAATAAGCCACCGCCGTTGTTTTTCCATTAACTTTATAATCAACCACCGCATCATCAAACCGCTCCCCGTTGATTTCCCAATAATCGAATTTGCCACTACCTGCGTTAACCGCAGTGAAATGAGCATTGCTGCCCGATAGCATAAACAAACCGGATGACGGGATTTCCGATTTCTACCACTACAAAATTAACACCAATTTAATTATTACCCCCCCCCTGTTTTAACATCAGTTAACTTTGTGTATCTGTTTTTTGGCCTTTGGCAGCGGTGGCGGAGCCGTAGGCTACGGCGTGGGTGGGGCAGGTGTGGTAGCAGCGGAGGCAGAGGGCGCAACGGTTGCCCCAGCGGGGACGGCCGTCGGCCATCCCGATGTTTTCCATCGGGCAACTGCGGGCACACAGGCCGCATGTGATACAGGCGTCGGTTGCATGAAACGGGCGAGGCGACATGCAGAACCGGCGGAAATAGGGATAGACAATGGCGGTTTTCACCCATGCCCATGAACCGCGCACAACATCACTGTCAGCAAAACCCCGTTTTATGGCTGACGCCACGGCTTCGACCCTTGCGGGCATTGCCCCCATTTTTGCAGCAACCACCTCAGGAGAATCAACATCGAACCCCTTCATCAGCACATAAGTATTGGGCATCTGCACCGAAAAACTGCCGCGTGGATTCCATCCCCGGCGACCCACAAGGCGCCGCCACTGGTTGTCGGCATAGCCTGTGTCATCGCCACACGTCAGCACCAAAAAATGATCTGTTGTCGGCGCGCATTTCATCTTCATTTTCATTATAAACCGTTCCATTACAGGAGGGATCCCCCACGAATAGACAGGCATAACCCACACCACTGCCTCATTTTCCGGCACTTCTATAACACACGAAGCCGGATCAAGAAGCAACCCCTTCTCAACCTCAACGGTTTCTCCGGTGATATATCTCGACAGCTCACGGGCAACCGCCCGTGAGTTTCCGGTACCTGAAAAGCAGATTATCATAGCGTCATCATCTGATTGTCACCTGAGTTGCGCCATAGCCATATTCACGAAACGATGCATCCTGCACATCATGGCCTTTGTAGCGGTAGTTCAGCTCCTTCATAAGCGCCTGCCGGAGTATACCCTCCCCTTTTCCATGGATAAAGACAATCTTCTGCCCTTTGCGGCGCAGATTCTCATCCATGACCCGGCGGAAAGCGTCAACCTGATAGTTGATTATGTCGGCATTCGACATGCCGTTGGTGTTGTCGAGCAGTTCGTTGATGTGGAGGTCGACAACCAACGGGCCGTCGGCATCTTTTGCCGGATGCTTCTTGACGGGACGCTGCGTCCGGCGGTTGTCGGCGGCGCGTTTCTGCCTCATGGCATCCTCCAAAGAGCTGCTGTCAAACGACATGGCCCGCTGCGGCACATCGTTCTTCACTATATCAACCGCAATAACCGGTTCATCGAAATATGGGTTGTCGCGGAAACAATGCAGTTTGAAAAACTTGGTGGTATCCAACCGCGCCTCTATGGCCACAGGCGCTTTAAGGGCAAACATCTTGTCGCGCTTGAAAGCTACATACTGCACGGCCACACGATCGAGCTGCCCCACCTGCTCGCGCGACAACTCTTCAAGAAACACCTGCATATTAGGCTCAACCAACCCGGCATAACGTGTAGTCCACCCCTCGGCATCATCGGTGCGCGACAGGTAGGTCACATAAAGGAAATAATTTGAGTCATTAACCAGATACGCCTCAAATGCGGTTGTAGTCAGATGCTTTATCTCCATAGCCGCATAGGCCAGCACAACATTAAGTTTCTCACCCGTTGGAGTCTCAATAACCGGTTCGGGCTTCGGGGCTTCGGGCACTACGGTCGGCACGAACTTGCTCTGCCGCTCCTTCTCCTGTTGCTGGCGCGGCTGACCTGTGCCGCCGAAAATGTCGCGGCGCACCCCTTCGTCGCCGGCGGCGCTTACCACCACGAGCTCCTTGAGAAGCACCGGCACCGAAAACCCGTCTTCATCTTCGACATGAGCGATATTACCATCTATTTTCACAATCCGGCCACCTCCGGTGGAACTCAGAAACCTTACTGTATCTCCTATTTTTGCCATATTTCCAATCGTTTTTGATTTACAAAAATAGCGATTTCCGCCGACATATGCCGACATATTCGTAATTTTGCACCATGGTTAAAGATTTACGCATCGACGATTTCGACTACGAGCTCCCTGAAGAGCGCATAGCCCGCTATCCGCTGGCCGACCGCGACAACTGCAAACTCCTTGTGAGGCAAGCCGACGGCACCCTTTCGCAGCACGTTTTCACCGAACTCCCTTCGCTGCTCTCCTCCGACAGCATTCTTGTCTATAACAACACGCGCGTCATCAACGCGCGTCTGCGCTTCCGCAAAGCCTCAGGCGCGATAATCGAAGTGTTCTGCCTCGAACCTGCAGAACCACGCGATTATGCCGTCAGCTTTGCCCAAACATCCTCATGCTCATGGACATGCTTCGTGGGAAACTCAAAACGCTGGAAAGAGGGGAAACTCTCAATGCAACTTATGACCGGGACAAAAACACTGACCTTCACCGCAGAAAGATTATCAAAAGATGGCAACTCATCTGTTGTGGCATTCTCATGGGATAATCCCGAAGTGACCTTTTCCGAAATCATCTCGGCAGTGGGGGAAATCCCTATCCCACCCTATCTCAACCGCCACACGGAAGCCTCTGATTCAACCGACTACCAAACCGTCTACTCACATATCGACGGCTCCGTGGCCGCCCCGACCGCAGGGTTGCACTTCACCGGCCGCGTGCTTGAAGAGATAAGCCGGAAGGGCATACCGCGCCGCGAACTGACACTCCATGTGGGTGCCGGCACATTCCAGCCTGTAAAATCCGACGAAATAGGCGACCATCAGATGCACAGCGAATTCATCGCCGTGCCTAAAAACCTTATCAAGGAACTCGCCGATACCGACCGCCGCGTAATAGCCGTTGGCACAACCTCCGTGCGCACCCTCGAAAGCCTCTACCATGCCGGTAAGCTCATTGCCAACGGCAATTGGGACGGAGAAGTGCCGCAATGGGCTCCATATGCCGACACAACTGAAGAATACTCTGCCGACATAAGCGTCTGTGACGCCCTTAATGCCATATCCGCCTACCTCGACAACCGTGGAGAAGACACCTTCATAGCATCGACACGCATCATCATCGCCCCGGGCTACCGCTACCGCATAGTGAAAGGGATGGTTACCAACTTCCACCAGCCACGCTCCACCCTGCTGCTGTTGGTGTCGGCATTCACCGGCGGCGACTGGCGACCCATCTACGACTATGCCCTTGCCAATTCCTTCCGCTTCCTCTCCTACGGCGATGCCTGCCTGCTGCTCTGACCTCTCATTGCTTTCCCAACCAACCACAAAAAAGGCGTCGTGAAGTGCACGTCAGCTGTGGACCACGACGCCCTAACTATCACCTCTCTATGTTTAACCCTTTGCGAATTAAGGTGATATTCGGATATAACTGCGAATTTTGACGAACTGCTTATGATTTCTTGTTTGATTCCACATCATCATTGTTGATTGAGGCTGCGGTTTTCTTCACCTGCGCCTTGAGCGAACCGAAACGGAAATTAACCGAAAGGGTCACATTCTGACGGCCGCCATAGGTTGAGACCGACAAAGTGCGGTAGCCCGGGTTCTCAGTAACAGATTCACTGCGCAGATTCATAGGCCCGAAGATATTATTCAGCCCCAGACGCACCACCAATCGGTCTTCCTTGAGGAATTTGCGGCTTAGGCCTATGCTGTAGCCGATGTTGCGTGCCGTCGGTTTGGTGTAGGTATACACATCGTTGAAACCGCCCGACCACCAGTATGCCGACACCGACGCTTCAAGTCTCCAGGGAAGGTCGCGGCTGAAACGTGTCCACGGATTCACATTCCATCGTCCCATTTTCACAGTGGTTGTAGTTCCGTCAGCATTGACTGGCGACGGCTGGCTCAGATGGTTATATGACAGATATGTGTTCATCATCCAGCGGGTCTTGCTGTCGATAGACCATTGGAAATAAAACGACATCCCCAGGCTTCTCGACTCAGACACATTGCGGGTTGTGGAGAATATTTTGCCGTTTTCAACCCATTGCACACGCCCGAAATTGTTGTTTGAAACACTTCCCGACAGGTTCAGATCGAGATTGAACTTGTTTTTAATCAGAGAGTAGTTTAGGTTAAGGTTATTATATGCCACACTCTCCAGGTCGGGGTTTCCGAAGTTTTCGGTCGTAGGCGATATCGACCTCGAGGGGTCGAGCATACTGATGCCGGGGCGGCGGATATTGCGGTTATAGCTCAGTTTTATCGTGTTGGCATCATTGATATTCCACGCCACGGCTGCATTCGGGGCAAAATCGTTGAGGTTCACGTTGAAATCATCATGGCCTACAGACCCGTTTTTGAATTTGGCGCTAAGATAGGAATATTCATATCGCAGCCCCGCCCTGACAGTCCATTTGCCGAATGAGCCACGCCAGTCGGCATAAACGGCGCTGATGGTTGTCTGGTGTGTGAAATCGTCGTGGGTATCCATCAGGCTGTTGCCGGGATACCGGTAATCGCTCACCGAATGGTTGTTGCGGAACACAGCCTTCGCCCCTATATCGAGTTTATGGTGTTTGCCATAAGGGCGGCTCCAGTCGGCCTGTGCGGTCTGTTCCAGGTAGCGCAGCTTGGAATTGTAATACTTGCCCGTGTAGCCGAAATCGCAGTTCACCATATCAATGTAATCAATATCCGCTTCCTCATGCTGGTCTGATGTGGAAATGCGGTAACTAAGGGTTATTGCCTCCCCTTTACGGCGGGTTGAGCGCTGGTAATTAACTGCTCCGTCGAAATCGAAGTAATTGTTCGACGACACATCATTGGTCGTGCCATATTGCATCGTCAGATTGCCATCCTTGTCGAACCTCTGCATGAAATCCTTCTGTTCCGGATTTACAAGCCCCCATCTCCATCCGTTAAACTCAGCCGTCACAAGATTGAGAGTGTCAGGTTCCCAGCTCCCTTCAAAGCCGAACCATCCCTGGCCGTTGGGAGAAGCGTAATACGACGAATATTCCTGACGGGTGTCCTCCTCGAAAAACTCCGTCACAGTATGACTACGCCCCTCGACCTGCTTGCTTTTAGGATAATAGCCCCCTCCCCCAGACACTGCAAACGTCACTTTATTGATTTGGGCTGTCAGCCAAAGATTCAAATGCGGAACATATGACACACTGTTCAGATTCATATTGGCCGACCCCGTTATCCCCTTCATGTCCGTCTCACTGTCGGTAACGATATTGAGTATGCAACCCACCCCTTCGGCATCTTCGCGGGCACCGGGGTCTGTGATTACCTCCACCTTCTTGATTGAAGATGCCGGTATAGCCGCAAAAATATCCTTGGCATTCTTGGTATATGAATTGTTCGGACGACCGTTGCGGTAGATTTTGAAATCAGAAGAACCTTTCACCTGTATATTCCCTTCATTGTCGACCGACACCAAAGGAACCTTCCTGAGAATTTCCCTGAGATTGGAGGTCGACGACTCGGGGTCGGCTTTGACATCATAGGCCAGGCGGTCGATTTCGCGCACAACAAGCGGACGTTGCGCCACCACCTCTACCTCTTTCAGTTCAGTAGAGGCATCCTGCGCCACCAACCGGCCGAGATTAGCAACCGGCTGTCTGGCAGTAAGCTCAAACCGCCGTTCAATCAAAGCCTTTCCCACAGAGGCAATCGTAAGCCGGTATTTCCCGGCCTCTTTCAATGCCTGACTGAAATAACCCTTGTCATCGGTCGTGCCGAGCGACACCGCCTTTGCAGAATCCACCTCGGCATATACCCTTACGGTGGCATAGATTTCAGCCTCCCCAAGTGAATCGACAACTTCACCTGTAACCTTGAAACGCCCCGCTTCAGCAGCTGAGGCAAATTGAACCGTGGTCGAAAACAATAAGGCAAGCAACAATAATGATGCTCTCTGAAAAATAATTTTTAAAGAACCTGATTGGAAAAACAGAACGCTTAAGGTGTGTGATGTTTGCATGACTGTGATGGTTTACCATGCAAAGGTATCAAATAAATCCTTAAAAACAAATTAATTTATTAGTTGATGGGGGGGGTAATTATCATCTTGCGAATCAGCCACCTACAGATTCTTAAAAATCATTAAACAGCAACCGGCGCCTTTACATGCATCATCGCCGTGGCAATGGCCGGCATTCACTCACCTGCCGATGCCAGCGGAAGGTCAATGGCAAAAGTCGTGCCCACACCGGGCTCAGAACGGCTCACGAAGATGCGGCCTGAATGATACTGCTCAATAATCCGCTTGGCCAACGTCAGACCCAGGCCCCAGCCCCGTTTTTTGGTAGTATATCCCGGATTGAAAACCGTCTTCTGGTTCTTGCGCGATATTCCTTTGCCGGTATCCGTAACGGTTACGTGCGCTTTCTGCCCATCGCGTCCGGTCTCTATTGTTATCGACCCGGACCCCTCCATAGCATCAACCGCATTCTTTATAAGATTCTCCATCACCCATTCAAGCAGAGGTGCGCTCAACCTCACAGACAATTCCCCGGGAGAAAGATTCACCGTCAGGCTGATGCGCGAAGATATGCGCGTCGCCATATATGACGATGCTTTTGCCACCACTTTGTTCAAGTCGTCAACCTCCATCTGAGGCTTTGACCCGATTTTTGAAAAACGCGATGCGATTGTCGACAAGCGGTTGACATCCTTATCCATCTCCCTTACCATATCGGGGTCTACACCCATCGACTGCAACAACTCCATCCATGCCATCAACGAAGAAATCGGGGTGCCAAGCTGGTGGGCGGTCTCCTTCGACAGGCCTACCCACACCTTGTTCTGCTCGGCGCGTTTTGTCGAACTGACCGCATAATAGACCACAAATATAAACGCCAGCATCACAAAAAGCTGTATATAGGGATAATAACTCAGCCTGCGCAGCAGCTTTGAATCATCATAGTAAAGATACTGGAAATTGTCGGGCGAGATTATGATATGGATAACGTTTGAGCGGTTGCGTAATCTCGACAACTTACCCCGCAGAAACGCCTCGTTTACCGGCGAAATAAGATATGGTGAAAGAGAGTCAACCGGCTCGGGAAGGTCGAAATTACGGTGCAACAGTATATTCCCCTCGTTGTCGGTCAGCACCACCGGGATTGTGTGGTTCCGCTCTATGATGCTGAAAAGGAAATCGATGTTCTCCTCGGAAGCCTCCCCGTCGTCGCGCCCCAGATCGGCAATCTGCTTTGTGGCGTCGGCCCATATCTGCATCCGCTCCCGCTCCTGAACGGCAAGATCATTAACAATATTATTCGACACATAAAGGAAAAAGGCAACCAGCGCCAAAGATATGACAAGGAACGCCACCACCCCGAAACGTCTTATTTCATAGATATTCATCTTCATCAGCGGCAATCGTTATGGTCAGACAATCAGGGGCAACCCCTCGCGTGAAGCGATAAACTCAGCCACCGCATCGGCATAATTGGCACCAACCACCACGTCGGCCTCGGCTTTGACCTGCGGAAGAGCGTTCTCCACCGCCACCGCCAGATCGGCAACACGCATCATGGGCAAATCGTTGAGATTATCTCCGAAAACAACCACTTCGGAAGCTCCTGCCTCAACAGCCAGTTCCCTCACAGCTTTCGCCTTCGATACTCCCGGGGCATACAAGTCGATAAGCCCAGTATCGGGCAGCAATATGTCGGGATACCACGCTGCGGCGCAATCGGTCAGACCGTCAAGTTCCTGTGCCGTGCGCTCCACAATCCCGACAGGGCCTATGGCGAAAAACAGCGCCACCCTGTCCCATCGTGCCGGCTCTTGTCCGAGATGGAAACGTTTCAATGCCAGATTTCGGCGTTCCTGATAGAAACCGTTCTCGCGCGAAGTCATTTTTTCGGGATGATACACATTTATGAACCCGCTTTCCCCCACGCAATAGACAAACGGCCTAAGCTCCTGGCTCACAAACACCCGGTGTATCGCCTCTGCATCCTCGCGGCCTATAAGGCTGCATTTCTCAAACCGCGACTCAGCCCGGTTCCACATACCGGCACCCGTCATGACTATTGCCGGCAACGGCCTCTGCATCCCTTCTGCATCCGTAAACACGCTCTGCCTGATGCCGCTAAGCAGAGGCTGCACAGTGGCCGGGGTACGCGCCGTGGCACATGTGAACATCACTCCTCTGCGCACCAGTTCATTAAGAATCGCCGTAGAGCGCTGGCTGACCCGGCTGTCGGCCCCAAGTAGCGTACCGTCAAGGTCGCTTATGTAAAGCGTCCGTTTCCTATCGTTGTTGTTATCCATATTTCCTCACAAAGCTAACCAAAATCCACCGTTCCCGCAAACCATGGCACATGTTTATTACCGCCAATACTATGCTGTAGAACAGCGGAAGAAGATGTTGCTTTTTCGGGGAATTGTGCTATCTTTGCGATATTGACAGCCGGAGGCTGCCGGGTGCGTCCCGACAACCGGCGGCATATAACACAGTATTAGATCAGTTCCATGAAAACGAAAAAACTACTGCTTGGGGATGAAGCGCTCGCTTTAGGCGCTATCAACGCGGGCCTTTCAGGGGCATACGCATATCCCGGAACTCCTTCGACAGAAATTCTTGAATACGTCCAGAAAAATCCGGTGGCAAAAGAGCGTAAAATCCATTCCCATTGGTCTTCAAATGAGAAAACCGCCATGGAAGAGGCCCTCGGGATGTCGTTTTGCGGCAAACGCGCCATCGTGTCGATGAAGCATGTGGGGTTAAACGTGGCTGCCGACCCGTTTGTCAATTCAGCCATGACAGGAGCCAACGGCGGCCTGTTGGTAATTTCAGCTGATGACCCTTCGATGCATTCGTCACAAAACGAGCAGGATTCGCGTTTTTATGCCCGTTTTGCCATGTTGCCCATCCTTGAGCCGTCAGACCAGCAGGAAGCCTATGACATGGGCGCATACGGGTTTGAACTGTCTGAGAAACTGCGTCTGCCTGTAATGCTGCGCCTGGTCACACGCCTGTCGCATTCAAGAGCGGTGGTCACAACCGACAGCGTAGCCACAGAAGAGAACACCATGGCTTATCCGGCCGACACACGCCGTTGGGTGCTGATGCCGGGCAACTCTCGCGTGCGCTATAAAGACCTCATAGCCCAGCAGACCCAAATGGAAGCCATGTCGGAAGAGTCGCCATTCAACACCCTCACACCCGGCACCGACAGCCGCCTCGGCATAATCGCCTCAGGCATCGCCGCCAACTACGTCAAAGAATGCTTCGCCGAAGGATGCCCCTTCAGCGTGCTTAAAATATCGCAATACCCTCTCCCTAAACAGAAAATCGCCGAACTGGCATCTGCCTGCGACGCAATCATTGTTATCGAGGAGGGACAACCCGTTATAGAAGAAAGCCTGCGCGGACTGCTTGACCGAGGGCTGAAAGTCTATGGCAGACTCGACGGTCACCTGCCGCGCACAGGCGAACTCACGCCCGACTGCGTTGCAGCTGCATTGGCCGGCCTTCTCCCAGACATGAAAGAGCAGCTGACCCATCCCGCAGCCATGCCGTCAGACAAGGTTGTCGCCCGGCCGCCGGCCCTCTGCCAAGGATGCGGCCACAGAGACGTCTACGCGGCCCTCAACGCAGCCCTTGAAACCTTCGAAAGCCCCAAAGTGTTCGGCGACATAGGCTGCTACACCCTCGGATGGCTCGCGCCCTTCAACGCAATCGACACATGTGTCGACATGGGCGCGTCAATAACCATGGCAAAAGGTGCAGCCGATGCCGGCCAGCATCCGGCTGTTGCAATCATCGGAGACTCAACCTTCACCCATTCCGGCATGACAGGGTTGCTCGATGCCGTCAACGAAGACACTACCATGACC
Source organism: Bacteroidales bacterium (assembly GCA_910575545.1). Lineage (GTDB taxonomy): Bacteria > Bacteroidota > Bacteroidia > Bacteroidales > Muribaculaceae > UBA7173. Next base: position 22,958 of record CAJTFH010000002.1, on the reverse strand, counting down.
GTAATCATCTCCGACAACCTCACCACCGGCATGACAGGCGGACAGGACTCGCAAGGCACAGGCAAACTCGAAGAAATCTGCATAGGCCTCGGAGTGAAACCCCAACGGCTGAAAACCATCGACTCCCTGCCACGCAACCATGAAGAGATGAAACAGCTGTTTACCGACGAGTTCAACCATCCCGGCCTGTCGGTAATCATATCGCGGAGAGAGTGCATACAGACCGCCCGCCGCCATGCAAAAAAGCAGAGTTGAATCAAGAAATAATCGCAATTGAATCAATGAAAACAGATATCATACTGGCCGGAGTCGGAGGCCAGGGAATCCTGTCGATAGCAACCATACTCGGGGCTGCGGCATTATCCGACAACCTATATCTCAAACAAGCCGAAGTCCACGGCATGAGCCAGCGGGGTGGCGACGTAATGTCGTGTCTGCGCCTCAGCTCCTCACCTATAGCATCCGACCTGATTCCGCAGGGGAAAGCCGACCTTGTTGTGTCGCTCGAACCGATGGAAGCGCTCAGATATATTCAATGGCTGTCGCCTCAAGGATGGATTGTAACCAACACCGTGCCGATGGTCAACATCACCAGCTATCCGCCGATGGAAGACATTACCGGCGCCCTCGATGCCACCGGCCGCGTTGTTTCTTTCGACATGGACGAAGTGGCAAAAGAGGTGGCATCAGCCAGAGCCTCAAACATGGTGCTGCTCGGAGCCGCCGCCCCGATGATTGACATCCCCGTCGATAAAATCGAAAACGCCATACGAGAAGTCTTCGGCGCCAAAGGTGAAAGAATCGTTGAAAACAACCTGATGGCATTCCGCGCAGGCCTTGAAAAAGCAAAGGCAATCATCAACAGATAACCAACCCCACAAAAACGCAACAGCGATGAAACCAATCACTTCTGAACTCCTCGCGCAAGAAATGGGGGCGATGAACATCCCCAACATCGCATCAGCCACAATCAGGCAGATAGTGTCGCTCGCAAGCCGCCTCGAACATCATCTTGGCGACAGCTTCGTGCATCTCGAAATGGGAAACCCCGGCCTGCCTCCTGCCGAAATAGGGATAGAAGCCGAGCGCGATGCACTGACACAGGGCATCGCAGGGCAATACCCAAACATAGCAGGTATCCCGCAGCTGAAAGATAACGGCAGCCGCTTCCTGAAAGCTTTTCTCGACATCGACATCCCGCCGAGATGCATAGTGCCCACCGTCGGGTCAATGCAGGGCACGTTCACACTGTTCCTTCTGCTTGGGCAGCGTCTGCCCGGACGCGACACTATCCTATTCATCGACCCGGGATTCCCTGCGCAACACAACCAGGTGAAGCTCCTCGGGCTGAATCAGGAATCGCTCGACCTCTACGACTGCCGGGGCAAAGCCCTCGAGGCACGCCTTGATGAAATCCTGTCGAAAGGCCACGTATCGGCCATCCTCTACAGCAACCCCAACAACCCCGCATGGACAAACCTGACCCATGAGGAATATGGAATCATAGCCCGCATGGCCGAGAAACACGACATCATTGTCGTTGAAGATAACGCCTACCTCGGCATGGACTTCCGCCAACGCTACGGCATCCCATACCGGGAGCCATTCGTGCCAACCATAGCAAAATACACCTCGCGGTGCATCCTGCTTGTGTCGGCATCGAAAATATTCAGCTATGCGGGTCAGCGAATCGCCATGGTATGCATGTCGCCCGAAGTGGCCGACAGGGTATACCCCTTCTTCGAGCAGTTCTATGAAATGCCCACTTTCGGCGACGCATATATCTACGGGGTGCTGTATTGCGCCTCATCGGGCACCGCCCACTCCAGCCAATATGCCTTCGCAGAGATGATGAAAGCTGCGGTTGAAGGGAAACTCGATTTTGTCGACACCTCAAAAGAATATGGCCGAAGGGCAGCAATCGCCAAACGGATGTTCCTTGAAAACGGATTCCATATCGTCTACGACCGCGACGGCGACCAACCCATTTCCGACGGATTCTTCTTCACTGTGGGTTACCGCGACATGAAAGGCGACGAACTGCAGAAAGAACTCCTCCGCTATGGAATATCAACCATCTCATTGCCATCAACCGGCAGCCGACAGCAAGGGGTGCGCATATGCGTGTCGATGCTCTGCGACGAAGGCTCGTTCACACGATTGAGCGACCGTCTCGAAACCTTCGCACTCGACCACTCATCTGAGAAAACCCGACGCGCCGAATTACAAACCATATAACACCCCAGAGCATGATTCCAAACCTTATGACCGCCGACGAGGCTGTCAAACTCATAAAAAACGGCGACCACGTATACATTCAGGGTAGCACGTCGATTCCCGAAACCCTCGTTGCGGCAATGACCCGCCGGGGGCATGAGCTGCGCGGTGTGGTGCTTCATTCAGGCTTCTCGGTAGCCGACCGAGAAGCGCCCTATTGCAAACCGGAATACAAGGATTCATTCCTTGTCGACACATGCTTTGTGTCGAACAATGTGCGCCGATGGATTGCCGAAGGCTACGGTGCCACGACTCCGAGGTTCCTCGGAGAGGTGCCGGCACTGTTCCGCGATGGCACATGGCCTGTCGACGTCGTATTGCTCAACTGCTCCATGCCCGACGAAGAGGGCTATGTGAGCTTCGGTGTTTCCGCCGACCTGGCAACCGCCGCCACCGAATGCGCAAAAACGGTTATCGCCCAGCTCAACCCCCACATGCCATTCAGTTTCGGCGACCCTGTAATCCATGTGTCGCGGCTCGCGGCTGCCGTAGAGGTCAACGACCCGCTGGTTGAGGTACCCACTCCGGAACCGGGCCCGACCGAGACCGCCATCGGCAACGCCATCGCAGAGCATATCCCCGACGGGGCTACGTTGCAAATCGGCGTAGGTGGAATCCCAAACGCGGTTATCCGCGCTTTGGCCAACCACAAACACCTCGGCCTTCACACAGAAGCCATGACCGACGGGGTGCTCCCATTAATCCGCAGCGGCGTTATCGACAACTCACAAAAAAAAGTATATCCCGGCAAATCGGTGGCTTGTCTCGCCCTCGGCTCAAAGAAACTCTATGAGCTGATGGACTACAACCGCGACATGATTTTTAAAGATGTCGCATGGACAAACGACCCCTTCATCATCGCCCAGAATCCGAAGGTAATGGCAATCAACTCATGCCTCGAAATCGACCTGACCGGCCAGATATGCGCCGACTCAATCGGCACACGCATATTCTCCGGCATTGGAGGCCAGCACGACTTTGTATACGGCGCCTCACGCAGCGAAGGCGGCCTGTCGTTCCTTGCCATGACCTCGACCACCAGCAAAGGCATAGGGAAAATCAAACCGGTTCTCACTCCGGGCGCCGGAGTTGTGACAACACGCTTCCAGGCCAACTACATAGTGACCGAGCATGGCATAGTCAACCTGCGGGGCAAGAGCCTCCCGGAAAGGGCCAAGCTGTTGATTTCCATTGCCAACCCGGCCGACCGCGAAGCCCTCGACCGCGCCGCATTCGACCGCTTCGGCTACTCCTACTCCCGCCTCCGCTGACAAACAAGAAGGTGTTTAACAACTAAAGAAACATTGCAGTAACCCCGAACCCACCACTAAAAGCCATAACGGCTATAATGACTATAAGAGATTGTCTAAAGGCACCGCGTCAAACAACGACCCGGTGCCTTTCTGCATCATTAAAGCAAACGCTTCGCGATGTTAAATTAACAAAATGTTAAAAAATAGAGAGAACCAACATGGGCGTAATCTGATTTTTATTAGTAGCTTTGTCGGTTAATACAGAATTATAAAATTATTACAATGACATTTGAAGAATTAGGCGTAAGCGAGCCGTTGTGCCGCGCAATCGCAGAGCTGGGGTTTGAGAATCCGATGCCAGTACAGGAGAAAGTGATTCCACATCTGCTCGACAAGGAGGGCGACGTTGTGGCGCTCGCTCAGACCGGCACAGGCAAAACCGCCGCTTTCGGACTACCTGTGATTCAGCGCATCAACACCGACAACAACGTGCCACAGGCGCTCATCCTCTCCCCCACACGCGAATTATGCCTGCAGATTGCATCAGACCTCGCCGACTTCTCTAAATATATACCTGCCCTGAAAGTCATACCCGTATATGGCGGTTCAAGCATACAGAGCCAGATACGCTCATTAAAAGAGGGCGCGCAAATCATCGTTGCAACCCCGGGGCGTCTCATCGACCTTATAAACCGTGGCGTAGTGAAACTCGAAAACGTGCACACGGTAATTCTCGACGAAGCCGACGAAATGCTAAACATGGGTTTCCTCGACTCTATCAACGAAATTCTCGGACATGTGCCCGACGACAGGAAAATGCTCATGTTCTCGGCCACCATGCCTCCCGAAATAGGCAAAATAGCCCAGACCTATATGCACGATCCGGTTGAGTTCGTAATCGGCACACGCAACGAAGGCGCTGCCAACGTGCGACATATCTATTATATGGTCAACGCCCGCGACAAATATCTCGCCCTCAAGCGCATCGCCGACAACAACCCCAGCATCTACGCCATAGTGTTCTGCCGCACAAAACGCGAAACCCAGGAAGTGGCCGATAACCTCATCCACGACGGATATAACGCCGACGCCCTTCATGGCGACCTTTCGCAGCAGCAACGCGACATTGTGATGAAAAAATTCCGCGACCGCGTAATATCCATCCTCGTGGCAACCGACGTGGCAGCCCGCGGTCTCGACGTTGACGACCTGACCCATGTGATCAACTACGGGCTTCCCGACGACACGGCTGTCTACACCCATCGCTCAGGACGCACAGGCCGCGCCGGAAAAACAGGCGTATCAGTAGCAATCATCCACTCCCGCGAAAAAGGGAAACTGCGCGACATAGAGCGCAAAATCGGAAAACAGTTCGAGCGCAAGGAAGTGCCCACCCCTGAGCATATAATCGAGAAACAGCTCTACAGCCTTGCCGACCGGATCGAGCGTGTGGAAGTCGACGACAACGAAATGGAGAAATACCTCCCCGGAGTGCTGAAGAAACTCGGATGGCTCACATCGGAAGACCTTGTGAAACGCGTGCTCTCGCTCGAATTCAAACGTCTGCTCGAATACTACAAAGATGCTCCGAAAATCGACTTCATCGACGAAAAGCCGAAAAGAGAGCGCCGCGAAAGAGAGAAATTCGGAGAAAAAGAAAGAACCGGAGAAAAACAGAAAGAACGTCGCACGAAAGAACCTCGCGACAACCGTGGCGGCGATGACAAAGACCGCCGCACAGCCTCGAAAGGGATGGAACGCGTCTACATAAACACCGGCAAACGCGACGGCTTTTTCGCAGGCAACCTCATCGACATGCTCAACAGCGTTGTGCAGGGAAAGCGTGTAGATGTAGGCCGGATCGACCTCTTCCCGTCTTACTCGCTGTTCGATGTGAAGAAATCCGACGCGAAACGGGTGGTCGCTTCGTTGAAAGGGTGCGAATTCATGGGGAAACGCGTCTACAGCGAAATCGCCGACCCTGAAAAAGACTACACCAAAGCGTCGCAGCGCCGCTCTAAATTCAAAGAAGCCGAAGAACTCGCCGATGCATACGACGCTTTCGAGATATTCAAGAAAAAGTCTAAAAAGAAATTCAAATGACCCTATTGCGACTGTTAGCGGCCGGGGCTGCTTTGACTGCGGCATTCTGCGCCATAAATGCGCAGACCACTTCAACCATGCCCACCATCAGTTTCAACCCTGAAACTGTAGCCGCATCTGCGCCTGAAACAAAAGCCGACGCAACCCCGGAACCACTGACCGCCACAAAGGCTTTTTCCGACGCGCCGGCCACGGTATTCCCGTCGATAGACCGCATGACCAGGCTCGACATGATCGACTACTACAACAGCGGCTCGCCGAAACCGTCGAAAAACGCGTTTAAAGGCGATTGCCGCATCCTCTCCGCATCAGACAGCCAGATAACAGTCGCCACATCAAAAGTTTCAGAAGTAGAGCTGTCGCTGCTCACACAGGGGCGCGACACTCTGCTTATGGTAGTAACCACGCTCAACACACCCGTTCCCGACAGTTCGGTGAAATTCTACACCGCCCGGTGGAAAGAAATCGACAAAGGCCTCTTCATGGTGCCTATGCTCGACGACTGGACATTGCCTGAAGCGAAAGAGCGCAAGAAAGACCTGGAAAACGCAGTTCCGTTCATCCTGGCAAAATTCACCTACGCACCCGAAACTTCCACTTTCACCCTCACCAACAACCTTGGCGACTTCCTTCCAGAAAACGACGCTAAATGGGTCAGCCCTCTGATGCATAAGCAGCTTAGCTATAAATGGAACGGGAAAAAGATGGTCAGGCAGACTGATTGAGCTCCTCCTCTACAAGCCAAAGAAACCGATTGAATGCAAAACCGCACCTTATCACTGCTTGAACTGACCCGCATGGTCACTGCATTGGTGCAGCGCCCGGAGACTCAGAATGTATGGGTCACGGCCGAACTGTCTGACGTGGCTGTGCGCGGAGGCCACTGCTACATGGAACTGCTGCAGAAAGATGACCGTGGCCTACAGATTGCAAAGGCCCGCGGAGTGATTTGGGCAAGCAGTTTCCCTCGAATCGATGCCGAATTTTTCGCCGCCACCGGCCAACGTTTCTCAACCGGATTGAAAGTGATGATGCGCGTGTCGGCGTCCTTCCATTCAGTCTACGGATTCTCACTGGTAGTCTCCGCCGTAAACCCCGACTACACTATGGGCGACCTCATGCGCCGCCGCCGCGAGATTCTTCAACGTCTGAAACAGGAAGGGATTCTTGAAATGAACCGCCAGCTGCAATGGCCGGCTGTGCCACAACGCATAGCCGTGATTTCCGCACCTGGTGCAGCCGGATATGGCGACTTCATCAACCAGCTCTACCATAACCCATCCCATCTGCGGTTCTCCACAAAGCTATATCCTGCCGTAATGCAAGGTGCAACAGCACCGGCATCAATCATCGCAGCTCTCGAAGCCGTAGCAACAGATATGGACATGTGGGACGGAGTGGTGATTATCCGTGGCGGCGGAGCAACCTCCGACCTCCAGGCTTATGAAGACTACGAGCTTGCAGCCAATGTGGCTCAGTTCCCACTCCCCGTGGCGATAGGCATAGGCCATGAACGCGATATAACAGTGCTCGACTGGGTGGCCAACAAGCGCCTGAAAACCCCCACAGCCGTTGCCGAATGGCTTGTAGCCCTTGGCGACGATGCACTCGGATTTCTCATGACCGTCGGCAACCGCATACTGCAGCTCACAACCTCCCGGCTCACTGGCAACAAAGAGCAGCTGGCACATGCCGAAGGCCTTCTCCCTATCGCCGCACGCAACGCTGTGGAACGCGCGCAATCGCGTTTGCGCAACGCCGCAACAACCCTTTCCGGCATCAGCGGGCGCCGTCTGCAACCACAACTCACACGCCTCGACATGACACTCAAAGCCATTGCCGATGCTGCATCGAACCGCATATCCCGACAACGATCACTCCTCGACAGCCGCCAGACCCTTCTTGAAGCCCTATCCCCGGTTGCCACCCTAAAACGCGGATATTCAATCACCCGAGTCGACGGCCATGCAGTGACCTCGGCCGACAGCATACGCACCGGCAGCATAATCGAAACCACACTTGCCGACGGAAAAGTTATTTCAACCGCCACAGCTGTTGAGACATCTTCCGGCAACAGATAAGCAGACAACCAACCATCCACAGGAACAACCGCAACACCACAAAAGCAATATCACTATGACACCCGTTAAAGAACTCACCTACAACCAAGCCATCAGCGAGCTCGAAAGCATACTCCGAACCATGCAGAGCGATGACTGCGACATCGACCGACTTGCCACCCTGACCCGCCGGGCAACAGAACTGATTGCCGAATGCCGCTCCCGCCTGGTAGCCACCGACGAAGAACTCCGCACCATCCTCGCCACCCTCGAAAAATAGCCCCACCCCGAAAACGTCTGCGCGGGCGCTATGTATAACGTCCCCTACAGGCCAATCTATCCCCGTTTGCGGCTGTATTTGGCTTTGACAATCTCATACGCCCGTTTTACAAGGGCATAGGTTTCGCTATCACGGACATCGCCGTTGAAATCGAGCTGAATCCAATGGTTCGGATTCAGATTCACTGGGAATCTCCGACAATCTCGTTTGCCAATCAGCCGGTTTCAGGAAAGCCGCCGCAATGGCGCATACGCTCAAAACGGCAAACACAACCATCATCGAAAACGAAGCAAAGCCGAATCTGTATTTTCCAATCTGTATCATAAAGTCAAGCTGTCAGAACCCTCAATTTAGAGGGCGGTATGTAAGCAGCAACCGGTGGTCAGGGTTGAAAATCCGCGATGCCGCCAGGCGGATTGACCCGGGCGTATGGGCAAGATACGGTTCCATAAATCTGTCGGGATCTTCCCCATGCATTTCCGCTTGTGCCAATGTCTGGGCAACTGTCAGATAATTCAGAAGAGAAAATGTGCGGTTAGAATCGAGGCGGTTCACGCAGCGGCGCAGTTCCCGCTCAGACACCTCTTCTGTCGTTAGCCGCTCAAGCTGGGCCGTTATGGCCTCAATTGCAAGCCTCTCGGCATCGGGGGAGTTTTCACGCAGCTTGGCATTGATGAGAAACAGGCCTGGGTCTTCAGTGCCCTGTATAGAGGCATCTACTTCCGTAAACAGGTCTGTGCCCAACTGCAATTCACGATAGAAGCGGCTCGACCGGCCATTTGCCAGAATATCACTCAATGTGTCGGCCTCGAAATACCCTTCTTTGCCATATCCGGCCATCGGATATGCCATAACCAAAGCCGTCTGCGGCACATTTCCGCTCACTTCAAGCGATCTTGGCGATGCGGGAAGAGGCTCTCGGGGCAGGTTACGTGGCGCAATGCCGCGACGCTCCATATCACCGAACCATCTATTAACCGATTCCCGCACTCTGTCAAACCCCACATTGCCGCAAACAGCCAACACTGCGTTATCGGGGGCATAATGCGAAAAGAACCAGTTGCGCACATCCTCGTCAGTCACCTTCTCGATATGGCTGAACTCCTTACCTATCACCGGATAACGATAGGGATGCCGGGTAAAAGCCAATGAACGCAGATGATGGTCGAGGTCGCCATAAGGGCGGTTTAGACACACCTGTTTGAACTCCTCGATAACAACATGCCGCTGCACCTGCAACGACTTTTCCGAGAAAGCCAGCCGCAGCATCCGGTCGCTCTCGAGCCAGAGCGCCGTATCAAGATTAACCGCAGGGAGAACATCGTAGAAATTCGTGAAATCACTCGACGTCCAGGCATTAGACACCCCTCCGGCCGCCGACAACGCCCCGTCGAAATCAGCCACATTGACCGACCCGCCGAACATCAGATGCTCAAACAGATGGGCCATACCGGTCAATGCCGGACTCTCATCGCGGGCTCCGACATCATACAACACGTTAACCGCCACCATTGCGGTGGCGGTGTCGCGGGTGTGAACCACCCTCAATCCGTTAGGGAGTGTAAAGCGGTTAATCTGCATCAGACTATTTATCAACGACTTTTGCCGAAATTATGCGTATGTCGCTTACCGGACGGTCACGGCCGTCGGTTTCAGCTTTCTCAATTTTGTCAACAACATCCATTCCCTCAACAACCTCGCCGAAAACGGTGTATTGATTATCGAGATGGGGCGTACCACCCTGCGTGGCATAAACCTCACGCTGTTCAGAGGTCAACGCAGCCGGATTCTCTGCAGCTTTCTGCTCGGTGATGGCAACCAGCTCGTCTTGCAGCTTTTGCAGTCCGGCCTGGTCGCGGTTGCGGCGCATCGCCATTATAGAATCTTTGTGCTGTTTTGTCAGCTCGTTGAAAATCTGCTGTTTCTGCATCATCTGCAACTGCCGTTCCATCTGTTTGAGGGTGGAGTCATTATAGGCCTTGCCCGTGACGATATAGAACTGCGAGCCCGACGAGCGGCGCTCCGGATTCACCTGATCACCCTGGCGGGCTGCCGCCAAAGCCCCACGCTTATGGTAGTGTTTCGGATAAACAATCTCAGCCTCAAGGGTATAATCCGGGCCGCCGGCACCGAGGGCTTTCCCCGCAGGGGCATTCTTAGAATCCGGGTCGCCGGTCTGAACCATGAATTCGTTGATTACACGATGGAAAAGCACACCGTTGTAATACCCTTCCTTTACGAGTTTCAGGAAGTTGTCACGGTGCTTGGGCGTGTCGCCGAACAGGCGCACCTTTATGTTCCCCTCCGAGGTTTCAAGAAGCACCAATGCATCGCCACCGGCGGTCTGCGCTGCCGCAGCAGCATTTTCTGTCTTATTCATTTTTCGTGAAGTTTTTTTCAGCGTAATGGCTCCGGCCACCAAAATAGTGGCAAGCGCCACTATTATAAACAACAGATTCCGTTTCTTTTTCATAACCGATTAGCAAAATTTACCATCTGATCATATGGGCGACTGAGGATAGAGCCGCTTGTAAATCCTGCGGAAATTATTGTCGGCAGCCGAAAGCTCGGCAGCTCGGCCGGCATAATCCGCCCCGTAGAACTGCTCCATGAGCGCACCGATATACTTGCGCTCACGGTCTTTCTCTATACCGAGGGCTATCAGCCTGTCAACCGCATCGCCAAACCCTTCGCGGTCGATGGCATAGAGATACCTGGCCGCACTTATCACAAACTGGCCTGTGTGGTCAACACGATCCATATTGTCGACAAGCATGTCTATATCATCCCGGCATGTGTCGATATGGTTGGCTATATACTCATAAGTGGCCAGGCCGTCTGCATCGGCCTCAAGCCTTTTCTTAACTGAATCTTCAATCATAGCTGTCGCTTTTTCTGCAAAATTACAAAAATCCCCCGAATCCCCAACACCCCAGCGCCACAGCAACGGTTATGCCTGTGAAAATCTTTTCATACCTTTGTCTAAGAGAGCGTTTGAATTTAACCCGCCTAAACAGCAACCTGTAGCAACAATATCGCATAACGCCGGATTATGCACTAAACAGGTCAGACCTAACATAATACCTGCGTGATTGTTTTTGCATATTTTTGCGGTGACTGGCGGAAATGTGAATATTTCTTTTTATCTTTGGAGGCTTATTCCCTCTCCACACCGCTCAGAGCGCATTTTTCGAATGACTCAGGGATATTAATATGCCATGAAATGTTAAAAACGCCTTCATTGCGGGAAACGGTGTATAAGCTATGGAGTGTAAAATAAATTTAATCACTTATAAACATATGAGACAAAAACTGTTTCTATCACTGCTGTTATCGGCAATGCTACCAGCCATGGCCCAGAATGCCGTGGTGACCGGCAGCGTCATCGACGCCGATACAGGTAGTCCCGTTGCGGGAGCCGTCATCACAATCCAGGATCAAGGGATTTCTGTAACCACAGGCCCTGCCGGAGATTTCCGCATCAGCAATGCGCGCCCCGGAGAGGCCATCATAACAATCATGGCACCGGGCTACGACAGCAACGCCACCCAGACCCACCTCTACAACGGACAGAGCATCGACACCGGCGCACTGCGCCTGTTCAACGAATTCTCCGACAATGAATTCGTAACCGACAACCAGACCGAGATGCTCATCGACGAAAGCATGATGGAAGACGAAGAAGGCAACCAGCAGAGCGTGGGAGCTCTCACCGGCGCCAACGACGACATCTACTACAAATTCTCACGCTACGGCTATTCTCCGCTCTACAGCAACTACCGTGGCTACAACAGCACATGGCAGGAGACCTACATAAACTCCCTGCCGATGAACGACCTCATCCGCGGAGGATTCTCTTTCCAGCAGCTCGCCGGCATGACCTCGCGTGCGTTCCGCAACTCAACGGCCACAGTCGGCCTTGGCGCGTCGGCCTACGGATGGGGAAACATCGGCGGCAGCCAGAACTTCAACACCATAACCGACACCTACGCCCCCGGATTCAATGGCACGCTGAGCTACACCAACTCTAACTACAAATACCGCGCCATGGCAACCTATTCAACCGGAATGATGGACAACGGACTGGCATTCACCATCAGCGCCATAGGCCGTTATGCCGACGAGGGTGTGGTGCCCGGCACATTCTACAACGCCGGAGGATTCTTCTTCTCAGGTGAGAAAATGATTAACAAAGACCATTCGATAACACTCACCGCATGGTGCAATCCCCGCCAGTATGCCAACGGCAAAGCCACCGTGCAGGAAATCTTCGACCTGACCGGCGACAACCTCTACAACCCCACCTGGGGATGGCAAGACGGCAAGAAGCGCTCCGACAACATCCGCGAGAACTTCGACCCCACGGTAATGCTCAACTGGCTCTACAAAACCGAAAAAACAACCCTCAACACCGGGGTTGCCTTCCGATGGGTGCACTTCGCCCGCACACGCCTGAGCTACTACAAAGGCAACGACACCCGCCCCGACTACTACCGCCGCCTACCATCCTACTGGTACGGCCAGGACAAACCCGACATGGCAGAATACTATGCCGACCTGTGGCGCAACGACTCCCAGTTCCGCCAGCTCGACTGGGACAGCTTCTACCATGCCAACTACCTCAACAACATCGCCAACGAGACACGTCCCGAAAGCGAGCAAATCGGTTCGACCTACATCCAGCAGATGGAAAACTCAAACCAGTTCAACTTCATCGCAGGAACAACGCTAAACCAGCGACTTAACGACTACATGACCCTACAGGCCGGTATCAACATAAACGCAACCCGCACAAGCGACTACGCAACCGTGCGCGACCTGCTCGGCGGACAGTTCTGGCTCGACGTCGACGGATTCGCCGACCGCGACATCTACAACCCCGCCGCCGACCCCGACATCGTGCAGAACAACCTCAACAACCCCAACCGCCGCGCCCTAAAAGGAGACCGCATCGGCTACGACTACAACATCCACGCACTCAAAGTGCAGGGCTGGCTGCAAAACCAGATCAACCTGCCGAAATGGGATGTGAACTACGGCCTGATGATGAGCTACGAGCAGTTCTACCGATTCGGCCATATGCGCAACGGACGCGCACCCGAAAATTCGCTGGGCAAATCGGCCACAATGAAATTCAACGACGCAATGGCAAAAGCAGGGGCGACCTACAAACTCAACGGGCGCAACTACTTCACACTCCAGCTGCAATACGGAACAGCGGCCCCGACCATCAACGACGTCTACCTGTCTCCACGCATCAAAGACACCACAATAGGCAATCCCCGCTCGGCACGCATCTTCTCAGGCGACATCCGCTACACATGGAACTACCGCCGCTTCCGTGGCGCAATCACCGCCTACCTTACCGACATGCAGAATGCCATCGAGCGCTACGGATTCTGGGATGAAGACCTAAACGCCTTCTGCAACTTCGCCCTCAACGGCGTTCACCGCCAGTATAAAGGCATCGAGTTAGGCATGGCCTACCAGATCACCTCATCGCTGCGTGCAACATTCGCCGGGAACTTCGCCCGCTACCGCTACATGAACAACCCCATGGGCACACGCTCGGCTGAGAACGGCCTATATCCCGACCAGACAAAACAGGTATTCCTCAAAAACTACTACTGCACCTCAACCCCGCAGACAGCCTTCAACATCGGCCTGGCCTGGAACGCACCCAAGATGTGGTTCCTAAACGTCGATGCTTCATGGCTGGCCGACTACTACGTGCGCCTGGCCTACCCGCGCCACGAAGTAATCGCCGGGCTCGGCACCGCAGTCGAGAACGAACAGCAGCTGCAACAGCTCGTCAACCGCTTCACATCGCAGGAGAAACTCCACAACAACTGGGTGATGAACGCTTCGGTCGGAAAACTAATCTACATAAACCGCAAAGTGAGCCTCAACTTCAACGTGAGCGTGTCAAACGTGCTCAACAACCGCAAACTCATCACGCAGGCCACAGAGCAGTTCCGCATCGACACCAAAAACTACAATCCCGACGCATTCCCGACAAAATACATGTATGCCCAGGGTATAAAAGTGTTTGTCAACGCCGGTGTGCGCTTCTGACAACAGGGCTGCAACAGAAAAATTCACCTACATAGATTCAAAAGCAGATGAAAAAATCATTATTATATATAGCCGCAACCCTCGTTGGAGCCGGGATATTCACCGCGTGCGACGACGATTTCGAACAGGCGCCGATCGCCGACTTCATTCCCCAAGCCACACAACAGGCCAACATCAAAATCAGCGAGCTTAAAGAACTGTTCTCAAAAGACGCGGCATCTTATTCCGAACAGATTCCCACCCGCGACGACGGCACTCACTACATTGTAAAAGGCCGCGTTGTCAGCGAAGACTCAACCGCCAACTTCTATAAAAAACTGTCAATACAAGATGAAACTGGCGGACTTGTCTTCTCTATTAACATGAACGAGACCTATAAAACCTACCGCTTCGGCCAGGAACTGGTCATCGACCTCACCGGAATGTACTACGGCGCATATTCCGGATGCATACAAGTCGGCGGCTCGGCATCACCGACCGACGGCCCATCGCGTATGGTCAAAGCCCGTTGGGAAAATGGAGTGGAAATAAACGGGCTGCCAGACCCGGCAGCCGTCGACACCCTCCTGCTGACAATCCCCGAACTCGAAACACTCCGTTCCGACCCCGAAGCCGCCCGCAACCTCGAAGGGCGCATAGTGCGCTTCAACGGGCTGCATTTCCAGAACCCCGGCGAAATGCTCGGCGAATCGAGCCGCCTGAACAACTCGCGCACGATGATTGACGAGAAAGGCAACAAGCTGACCCTGCTAACCGCCGGCTACGGCCTCCTTTGGTCAACCCGCGCCCCCTCAGGCACAGGCGACCTCGTGGGCGTAATCACCAACTACACCAACAACTCGGGCGTATCAACATGGCAGGTAACTGTCAACGACCTCTCAGGCTTCATCGGGTTCATACCTTTCGGATCCGTAACCGTAGACCCCGTAGGCTCTTTCGATGTTGACTTCACCGGTGGTTTGTTCCCCGAAGGATGGCTGCATATGGCAGTCACCGGCAACAAAGACTGGTTCACCCGCAACTTCCCCGAAGGGAGCGACTCTTGGTATGCCTCAATGTCGGGCTACAACGGCACCGCCCCATTCGACGCATGGCTCATCTCGCAGCCGCTCGACCCCGCACTTATGACCGACAAAGTGCTCACATTCGAGACCCAGGTCAACGGCTACGGCTCGGCGACTTCAAAGCTCGAGGTGTTTATACTTGACAATGCCGACCCGCAGAAAGCCAACAAGACCAGACTCGAATGCACTCTCGCCGAACCGCCGGCAAGCGGCTACAGCTCATGGGCGCAGTCGGGCAACATTAGCCTCGCCGCTGCCACCGGCAAATTCTTCATCGGATGGCAATACACCGCAACGCAAGACGCCAACTACGCCACATGGTGCGTTACAAACATCAAAGTCAAATAACCCACCCTCTTTCGCAATTTTTTGAATTATGAAGATTCTGAAATCATTTATATGCGGGCTTATGGCCGCGGCCTCATTGGGAGGGTTCACCGCTTGCCAGGACAATATCGACGCCCCGGAGTTTGAAACGCCGGTGGCAACCCTAAAGCCCAACACCTCGATTCTCGAAGTGAAAACCGAGTTCTGGGACAACGCCCAGAACTACATCAAGAAAATCGGCACGAAACCCGACGGCTCCCACTATATCATCTCTGGCCGGGTGATAACATCCGACTATGCCGGAAACATCTTCAAAAGCATCACAATCCAGGATGAAACCGCCGCGCTGACCTTCTCGGTAAACACCTACAACCTCTACCTCAACTACCGACTCGGCCAGGAACTCGTTGTTGACCTCACAGGCCTGAACATTGGCAAATACAATGGCCTGCAGCAAATCGGCGAACCCGAATGGTATGAAAAAGGACAGGCATGGGAGGCTTCGTTCATGTCGCCCGAACTGTTCAAAGCCCATGTGCAGCTCAACGGGATTGCCGACCCGTCTAAAATCATAGTGCATGAACTGCCCGGCATCCCAAGTGCCGAAAACCCCGAGGAGTTGATTAAATGGCAGAGCCAGCTGGTGCGCATCAACAACGTAACCATCACTCCGCAGAATAACCCCGACACCGGATTGCCACTCCACACCTTCGGCATCTACCACGAGAATTTCAACCAGCTGCTAAACATCCCCGCCGGAGGCACAATGTATCTCCGCACAAGCGGCTACTCGAATTTCTACTATCAGACCGTCCCCAACGAGGCTTTCGACATAACCGGATTCCTCTCCTACTACGGTTCGGCAACATCCACCCCCACACCATGGCAGATGATGCTCATCGACTATGACGACCTGGAAAATATAGGCAACCCCACCCTCCCTGCCGGCAACAAAACCAATCCGTGGGAAATCGGCTCTGTGGTTGCTCAGATTAACGAAGGGCAGAACCCAGCCGGATGGGTCAAAGGCTACATCGTCGGCACCGTCGCCCCGGAAGTCACAGCCATCACAGATCCCACGAAAGACATCGAGTTCGGCGACCGGGCAACACTGGCCAACACAGTGGTTATCGGCCTCACTCCCGAAAGCCGCGACCTGTCGGAGCTAATGGTTATACCCCTGCCGCAAGGCTCTGTGATGCGCGAATATGTCGCACTTAAAGACCACCCCGAAAACCTCGGCAAAGTGCTGACCGTAAACGGAGTGATGGGCAAATATCTTGGCACCTACGGTGTTACCGGCAACAACGGCACAGCGCCCGAATTCACCCTCGAAGGGGTGGAAGTGCCGGGCGGCGACGTTGAAGTGCCATCCTACTCCGTAACCACAATCGACGAGACCTTCACCGGCTCCATCCCCGCCGACTGGTTCAACGTCCAGGTCGAAGGCACTAAAAACTGGTATATCGCCACCTTCAACGATGAAAGCTACGCAGCCATGACCGGCTATAAAGGCACTGCCCCATTCGATTCATGGCTGATCACACCAGCCATCGACATGAGCAAAGTTGAAAACAAGGTTCTAACCTTCGACAGCCAGAACAACAACTACAACGCAACCACAACCACCTTCGAGGTGTTTGTGCTAACATCGTCAGACCCCACCGCCTGCACTCCCGAAAAGCTCCCCGCAAAAATGGCACCGATCACCAACGGCAGCTACAGCGGATGGACAGAATCGGGCGCAATCGACCTGTCGGCCTACAGCGGCTACATCTACATCGGATGGCGCTACAAAGCCACCGCCGACGCCAACTTTGCCACATGGTGCATCGACAACGTCAAGCTCAACGCCGCCGACCAGCCCGTCACCCCTCCAACACCTTCGGTGACATATAAAGGCGACTTCAACAGCTTCAACGGCGGCACACCAACCACAAAAGCCAACACCTACACCAACGCCACCCTTTGGACGGCCACCAACGCCTGCGTGCTCAGCGGTGTGGCAGAAGGCGGCAAAGACGGCAATCCTCGCTTCGTGTTCATCGGCGACGACAAGACCATGGCAGTCTGTCTCTATGGCAACTCCGACCCCGCAGCCACAGGCAAAATCACATCGCCCAAGCTCACCGGGCCGTGCAAAGAGCTGACATTCAACTACGGATTCCCCTACAGCGGCAGTGAATACTCCTTCACCGTCAACGTAATCCAGAACGGAACCGTTGTCAAAACCGAGACCGTGGCTACAACCACTCCCGAGCAGAAACACGCCTACACCCACACCATGGCTGTTGACCTCACCGGCGACTTCTCAATCGAAATCGTCAACAACGCCCCCGGCTGGAGCGCCGCCGCCAAAAACACCGGCCGCGTTGCCATCTGGAACCTCACCTGGTCTGAATAATCCAACAAACCAACTTAAAAAAACACTAAAAGACTGATAAAGGATAGTTTAAAAGGCTGATAAAAGCCGGTCAAGGCCATCAAACGCCATTCTCCCCGGCCCCTATTGAAGCCATAATAGCTATTCTATCTTTAACAGCCAGCCCCATCTTAAAGGCGTTGTGTCGAAATTCGACCAACGCCTTTTTGGCATCCGGATGGAGAGGGTGCTGTCAGAATGGTTCAGATGGTAGGAACCCGAAGCCCTCGGGCGACGACCCAGATGAGCCATTATGACACACCCTCTTTATCAGCCTTTCATGGCCTTAACCGGCCTTTATAAGCCTTTTAAAGAAGTTGCCCCTCGCCCCATGTTCCTTAGCAAAATGTCAAGGCCAAACCGTGCCCAAAAGAAAAAAGCGAAAAATTTTGGCGGGGAAGTTTGCAGAATGAGAAAAAAAACATAAATTTGCGATGTGTAACATCTCAAAAGGGCGTCGCGACGCCCCGAGTCGGCCAAGGCCGCCTGACCCCAGCAGAGTTTCCATAATCATCACCATAGGGGACGCCGCATTGCTCTCGGCAGCTCCGGAAGCCTAAAAACAAAACGCGGACACCGGTGACCGGTGACCCCGCATACCGATAAGCAAATCATTATTATTCACAGTAAAAATAATTCAATCAGTATGAAGAAATTTTACACATTGCTCTCTGTAGCCCTGTTTGCAGCAGGGTCTCTCTCTGCAGCTTCTCTGAAAACAGCCGTAACTGCAACCGCTACAACCAATGCTCCCGATGCAGAAACCGCCCTTGAAATTGCTTTAACCACCGCTGGTAAAACCGGCCTGAAATCCGTAGCTCCGCGCATCAAGGATCCCAACGAAAACTCCATGGCCGGAAATTACGTTGTTTTTGCAACTGGAGACGGAGACTTGAGCGATAACGCAACCGAAGACACACGCAATTTCAAGACTGCTGGAAACGTGTCGATTCTCGAAAATGGCAAGGACTCTAATGGCAAGGATGCTTTCATCCTGAGAGGTCTGTTCGGAGCCGACAGAGACATCAACGCCTCTATAACAGAGTCAACTCCGACAGCTAACGGAACGTTGTATACCCTTGAAATCCCTGCAAGCACCCCTCTCTTTGAAGAAGACGGAAACATTTACTCCCTCTACCTCTACGGCAACTTGAGCGATGACGGCAAAGAATACATCTTCTCAGGCTCTCCGTTCAGAATGTTGTATAATCCCAAAAACAACCTCCTGTTTTTCTATTACACGAGAGGCGGAGCATTCGTAGGCTATGAAAAAAATAAAGGTTTTTACGGCAGCGTTTACTATTCCCCTGAATTCGATCCCGCGAATGCAGTGATGAAGAGCGAGGTTTTGGTTGATCCAAAGACTAATACATACGCAGAAACGACCTACTACCTGATTATGGGTATCAACGAACAAGACAATATTCTTCTCTACAACATGGCCGGTGCATCTGAACTGGTTGAACTTGAGGCTGATCACAACAATAAAACCGCTGTAGCAAAGAACCAGGTTTACCAGAATCTGACTACGCAAACCGCAACAATTCCGTTCTACATCAAGCCTGCAATCGACGCAAATACAAACGAGGTAACAGCAACTATCGGTGAAGACCCCGCAACCAATCAGACAACACTCACATTCGGCAACTGGGGTGCCTATGGCGTAATTGAAGGCTCTAACTACTATGCAGTAGAATGCAAGAGTTCTGTCATCACCTACGATAACAACATCTATGGAAAACCGGTAGTTGGCGGTTTGGCCGATGTAATCGCCGACAGCGACGCTAACGCTCCTGTTGAATACTACAACCTCCAGGGCATCCGCATAGCCAACCCTGAAGCAGGTCAGCTCCTGATCAAACGCCAGGGCAAGACCGTCAGCAAAATCGTTGTTCGCTAATCCGAATCCCGCGACATAAAAACACAAAAGGCGAGGCAGCCCCAGGGCCGCCCCGCCTTTTGATTATAATATCTCCAACCCAAATATCCACCCAACCATGCTAAAGCTCCTGAAACATATAACCGCGCCCATACTGGCTATAACAGTTATGTGTGCTATCGCCCCTATGGCTTCCGCCGACGAGTGGGGAGAACCCATGTCGGCGCAATTCTCCGACGGATGGATAACGCCATATTTCGGCAAAGAGGGGAAATGGTCGGTTGAAGTGAGAAAAAGCGTGGATGGTCAACGCTACCTCATTACCGACCCATATCACCAACCGGGGTTCACCGCCCTGTTTCCCGACGGCACACCAAACACAGATGAACCCCACGACATAATCATCGACTGTTCAGACCCGATGTATGTGACCATGGAACTGACAGAGCTGTTCACCTTCAAACCCGGCCACTACGCCGGCAACGCCCCGCAGACCATCTGGGCTCAGACCAGGGCCACTTATCTCGAAGCAGCCTCGGGTTATGACCGCTACACCCTCATCGATGCCGGTCTCAACAGCACATTCACTGACGGTATGATAACCCTCTGCTCATGCGCCGTGGGCTTCTCCGCCGACCAATACCAATGCGGCTCCACCCTTGCCACCGACGGCCGCTTTCACAACACCGTAATCACATTCGCCACCACCGGCATCACTTCAACTGCGGTCGGCAACGCCACCGCCACTCCCGAATATTTCACCCTTACCGGCCAACCCGTAGCCCACCCGCTCCCCGGCTCACTCCTGTTGATGCGCCAAGGCAACAACGTCGCCAAAACCATCATCCGCTAACCACTATAACGGCTATAATAGCTGTAATGGCTTTTTTAGCCGTTATGGCCTTTATAAGTAAGTCATCAAAATTATTACGCATATTATGAATCTTGAGACTTTATATCATCGGCGGAGCTTTTTCGGTGCTTTTAGCCTTCATATTCAGTCGTGTAGACAACTACACTCCTTCATTCTCAGGCTAAAATCCCTCGAAAAATCTCTCTCCGATAATATAAAATAATTGTGACGACTTACTTAGCACAAAAAAAACGAGAAGCTGCCTCACGGTAGTTTCTCGCTAAATAATAAACCAATCATTATCACATTTCTTGCAATGGAAAAAGTAATTTTGCTATGTACTATTAAAACACGCCCTGCTTGGAATGGTTCAGCCGCGATGAAATTTTTTTGAAAAATTTTTTCATCCCATTTTTCATGCCCCGAGCTTCATAGTTTTAGCCCCCGAAATTTGCCCGGCACGGTTTTAGGCATTATTTTTGTATAACCATTTATGCAGCAGCAGGCGCATGCACACCGGTGCATCCCTACGGGGCTAAAGCCGTTACAATCTTTTAACCCGGAGGTGCCCGGTTTTGGCACACCCGCGCATTAACTTTGCATCAGAAAACAAAACCGAACTCTGAAAATAAAAAAACGATATAAGAATATGGAAAAACCTAAAAGCAAGAAAACCACTATAAAGAAACCCGACAAAAACGTCGACCCCAAGGTGGCAAAAGCCAACGCGCTGAGCAACGCGCTGAGCCAGATTGAAAAAAACTATGGCCGCGGAGCCATCATGAAACTCGGCGAAGAGGCCGTTGAGAAAGTAGAGGTCATACCCTCTGGATCAATCGGGCTCAACTACGCCCTCGGAGTGGGAGGGTATCCGCGCGGGCGAATAATCGAGATTTTCGGCCCGGAATCATCAGGTAAGACAACCCTTGCTCTCCACGCCATAGCCGAAGCGCAGAAACGCGGGGGCATAGCCGCCATGATTGATGCCGAACACGCCTTCGACCGCTTCTATGCCGAAAAGCTGGGCATCGATGTCAACAACCTGCTCATTGCCCAGCCCGACAATGGCGAACAGGCTCTCGAAATAGCCGAGCAGCTAATCCGCTCGTCGGCCATCGACATCCTTGTGGTCGACTCAGTTGCAGCCCTCACCCCCAAAAGCGAAATCGAAGGGGATATGGGCGACCGCAACGTAGGCCTCCAGGCGCGCCTGATGTCGCAGGCAATGCGCAAGCTCACCGGAACGATTTCGCGCACCAACACCGTGTGTATATTCATCAACCAGCTGCGCGAGAAAATCGGTGTGATGTTCGGCCCGGCCGAGACCACCACCGGCGGAAACGCCCTGAAATTCTACGCATCGGTGCGCATCGACATACGACCGGGCACAGCCATCAAAGACGGCGACAACGTTTTCGGCAAACACACCAAAGTGAAAGTTGTGAAAAACAAAGTGGCGCCACCCTTCAAACGCTGCGAGTTCGACATAATGTTTGGCGAAGGCATCTCGAAATCGGGCGAAATCATCGACCTCGGCGTAGACCTCGACATAATCAAGAAGAGCGGCTCATGGTTCAGCTACAATGGCACGAAAATCGCCCAGGGACGCGACGCAGCAAAGGCCGTGATGCTCGACAACCCCGAGTTGGCCGAAGAAATCGAAGCCCTCATAATGGAGAAACTCACCGAAAACGGAGGTCTGCCCGCAACCGACAAAAAGAAGAAAAAAGGAAAAGGGGCTGACGACGATGACGACAAAAACGACAACACCTCCGAACCGGAAACCGAAGAAAACACCTCCGACGACGATATGGACTTCGATTCAGACCTCGACGACGAAGACGACGACTTCACCCTCGAAGACCTCTGACCACTCGAAGGATGTATGAAATACCCCCAAAAAGATGAATTCACCTCATTTAATATTAATGTGTTAAATTCAAACACTCTCTTAAATCTTCAGACATCCCATACTGATATGAAAGAAGGCGCTGTGTCGAAATTCGACCAACGCCTTTTTTGCATCCGGATGGAGAGGGTGCTGTCAGAATGGTTCAGATGGTAGGGCCTGAGGGTGAGGGTGAAGGGAGTTGACTAAGGTCAATGACCGAACCCGAAGCCCTCGGGCGACGACCCAGATGAGCCATTCTGACACACCCTCTTCTTCATATGAGGATGACATTACGGATAAATCCTCATACCAAATATATCTTCTGTATCGTATTACTTATTCTGTATTGTATTACAATGATTCGGTAAAAATTACCGAAGTAGGTGAAACTTAAGTTAATATGTCGAATTATCAAATACAAATGAATCGCCAAAGCGTTCATTATAAAAATCTTAGCGTATGAACGTATTGGCG
>CAJTFH010000001.1 GCA_910575545.1 Bacteroidales bacterium | reverse complement strand
TGAAATTGGAAGCAAAGGTCTTGGCTGTACGACCGCCATAGCGCGACAGCCGGGTAAAATTGACTTTGCCCGGAATCAACGCTACAGTGCGTATTGTTAAAATCAGCCAGTTGAGGAACCTTTTGCTCATCTTGGTTGTAGTATTTTCAAATACCGACTTACACCGAAAGGTGAAGTCTTTGAGAATCGCCAATACGTTCATGGTATAAGAGTTTTATAATGAACGCTTTGGCGATTCATTTGTATTTGATAATTCGACATATTAACTTAAGTTTCAACTACTTCGGTAATTTTTACCGAATCATTGATCGAAGAAAAATGGTTACAAAAAACCGGCAGAAGCACGAATATAATTGCCTCTGCCGGTTATAATGAGTATAGTAGTGGGATTATCTGACTACGATTTTGTGTGCCATGCTGTCAACAATCACGATATAGATTCCAGGCTCTACGGGTTCGGATATTGGAGCCGCGCTACCTTGGGCAGTGAAAGCGTGGGCTTCTGAATAGTCTCCGTGAATGATAATGCATCCGGCTGACGTGGTTATGGCTATTTGTTTCTCAGGCGAGAAATTGTCAATCTCAGGCGCATCGGTATCAGCCACATCGTTGGTTGCCCATATGCAGAATTCGCCTGGAGCAAGCTCCGCGCTGACCTGGCCGGGTGTATAAGACAATGTTGTTTCTGTTTGCCATGACGAGGCTATATATTGGGAGTTATCCGTTGTAAGATGTGCCACCGGTGCGGTGACAGTGCGTCGGCTGCCCGTTACGTCGGGATTGAATAATCCCACGATTTCTTTATTCCCAAGGCGCAATGTTATATAGCGTTGTTGTGATAGTGGCGATGCAAATCCGTTCAGCGTGCAGTCAACATCGTCTCCAGAGAATATATCAGGATTCATCAGCCGGAAATGACACAGCGTACGGTATAGGTCATGAAGAGCTTTGCGTGCCTGGTCGTCGAGATGCCCCCATTTGGGTTGAATCGGCCGCAGTTTCTCCATCTCTGAACCCTGTTGGTCGTCGGCAGCAAGCTCGCCGAATTGCCATATCATTTTTGCCCCCGGGCATAGCAGCATTTGTGCTGCAACTGATCCAAGGCGTTTTATTGCTGCAACCGACGGGGTTGTACCGGTGTATTTTACAGAATTATGTCCCGATTCGATTATGGCGCGGGCAATACGCTTTTCGTCGTGGCTTTCCGCATAGTCTACGGTCTGGCCGGTTCTACGTCCCCAGCCAGTGGCGTAAAAGCCACGGGTATCTGCTGAGCCTGTTCCTCTTGCATATGCGGCAGCGGCACCGTTAACGTTTACCCAGTTAAGTTGTCCGTCCTCGCCATTTTCATTTTCTTCTTCAGCTGTTCCAAGCAATTCATTGATATGTATGCCATTGGGATTTACCGATTTTATGACCGCATGCAGCTGTCGCATTTTTATGATTCGCGACTGGTTATATCGGTCAGTGGCTGCGTTGTTTCCTGTTCCGTAGCTGTTGCTGGCTCCAAGTCCTTTTACCAGGTCGAACCGGAATCCGTCAACCTTATATGCTTCCATCCAATATGTTATAACATCTTCCCAATATGCTGAAACGAGTGGATAGTCTTGGTTCCAGTCGTTGAATGAATTATAGGCGTGGGGGGCATTAGCATTGAAGAATGGGCTTGTCGACGGGGCATACATCTGATACCATGGATGAAGCCCATCGGCATGGTTAAGCACAATATCGAGGATTACAGCTATTCCCTGGCGGTGGCATTCCGCCACAAAGTCGCGCATGTCTTTCGGTGTTCCATAAGTTTTGTCTATAGCCATGTAGAAATTCGGATTGTAGCCCCATGAATTATTTCCGCTGAACTCCATTATAGGCAGTAATTCTACGGCATTGATGCCTAAATCTTTAAGATATTTTATCTTAGGCATGGCTGAACGGAGTGTGCCGAACTGTTTGCCGTCGAGATCGGAACCGTCGCCGGTGAAATCGCGCAGTAGCAGTTCATAGATTGTCAGGCTGCGGTGGTCTGGTATTTCAAATCCTAACGTTGATTCGTCCCACTCATACTCATCGATATCGCTGTGGTAGACGGCAAGAACCTTGTCGTTGAACAGATGATAGGGATATTCTGGCATATTTTCAAAGCATCCGGCTGGAATCGATTTGTCATTCCATGGATCCAGAACTAACTTCGCATATGGGTCGGCAACCGCTTTTTCAGCATCAACAAGATAATAATACGGCATATATTCCCCTGCGGCGATAGGTCGGTCTGTGGTAGTCCAGAAATAACTGGTTCCATTATAGTCATGCCGGTTCATTAGGGTGTGTGCAGACGGTGTGTAGTCATTCCATTCCCCAAGAATAAGAACTGATTCTTTTTTGGGGGCAGCTATGCAAAATGTCACTGTCCCGTCGGCATTCCTGACATATCCTTGGCGGGGCACTCCTCCGGGATAAACGGCAACCGGAGATTGCCCAGGATATGCTATCACCAGTTCTTTGGTCAGCGTGGTGGCTCCGTTTATTGCAGTGGCAACAACCGAATGGAATGACCCCGGTGTGGTGAAGTTATGGCTACCTGTGATTGCTGTCGTACCGGTTCCATTGCTTATGTTTTTGCCATCTACGGCCAATGTCAAATCACACGGATCGGTTGACATGAATGTGAAAGTAATGTTGCGCCCTTTTGATATGACATCAGAAGGGGCATCATGTTCCAGCTTGATCTGGAATCCGGGTTCGGCAATGTCGATGAAGTTGTCGGCAGTCTGGCTTTTGCCGTCGGCTGTACGCGCTATTATCGCAACCTTTGCGATTTTTTCCGATGGTTCATTGATGCCGAAGTAGGTTCGGATATCCCCAATGGATAGTTCCCATAGCCCTGAACCGTTTTTAATGAATCGTTTGTTGTCGGTGTTGGATGTCCACGTCCCTATGATGTGAACCCACTCGGTTGGTGCTGATTGCAATGTCACCCCGATATGGGCATATAGGGTGGTTGCTTTTTTTAGAGCTTCAACTCCTGATTGGTCTGCGTCGAAAATGATTTTCACATTTTTGCTGTTTTCCTGCAGAATGCCCGGAAACGTTGAAAACATGGCTGCTGACACATTGGTATGAGCCAACATGAGAATCGACACGAAAAACGATAGTAGTTTTTTCATGAATTCAAAAGATAAATTTGGTAAGTAAAGATGAATAGTAAGAAAAATATAAAATGTAGAGATTTATATGAATGCAAGATAAATGCACGTGGCATAGACTTTGCATAATAATGCAAAGTTACTAATTATTAAGCGGTTTAGAAAGCTGTAAGCCTTAAAATCAAGGTGGGGAGTTAATTTGTAACCGATTCCGGCAGATTCCGTCGATGGTCACATGGTGTGGCGGGAACGTCGCGAAGCATCAATGCGGAGCAGGATGAACAGCAGGAATGTGAACCCCCAAAGAGATGAGCCGCCGTAGCTGAAAAAGGGGAGCGGTATGCCTATTACAGGGCACAGCCCGATTACCATGCCGATATTTATACAGAAATGGAAAATCAGATAAGATGCGACACAATAGGCATATACACGGCCAAAGACTGTTGGTTGGCGTTCAGCGAGAGTTATAATCCGCAGAATCAGTATCAAGAAAAGAAGAACAACGGCGCATGTGCCCAAAAAGCCTTCTTCCTCCCCGATAGTGCAGAATATGAAGTCGGTATGTTGCTCAGGCACATATTTTAGTTTGGTCTGTGTGCCTTTTAGGAATCCTTTTCCGACTGCTCCCCCTGAACCGATGGCTATCTTTGACTGATTTACATTATAGCCTGCATCGCGTGGGTCATCTTCAATGCTTAATGCCACTTTTATTCGTTTTTGCTGATGTGGCATCATGTTGGAGAACACAAGATTGACTGAGAACAGGAAACCTATTGACAGCACGACGGTCAGGAGTGTGACCATTAACCTCCTGGCTTTGATGCGCAGCATTTCAAAAAGGCAATAGATTATGGCCACCCCTATAACAGACAGGAAATACACATAGCCGTTGACATGTAGATTCCAATTAGACAGTATGGCTTCTATTATGCCGGTTGCTGCAAACCATAACAAGACATTGCGGGCCGGCTCAAGCCTGCGCACATAGAATGCCAGCATCACAACCATTAGAATCATTACCATACACATTACCGTAAATTCTCCGGAGGGTATTCCGAGAATCAAGGTGGAGGTGTATTTGATAGCCACAACGAAAATAACGACTGCAACGAATGCCGCAAACAGCACTAGACCGCTCATCCCTTCCCTATAGAGCACGAAAAAAAGTGACAGATAGGCCAGGGCAGACCCGGTTTCTTTTTGAGCAAGAATCAGAATTATCGGTATGAATATTATCAGCAATGCCTTGAGGTAATTACGTGCTGACGAATTTAGTGTGAAATTATAGCTGCTGAACAGTTTGGCCAATGCTAATGCCGTTGCAAATTTGGCAAATTCTGCAGGTTGCAGGCTCATGGGGCCGAAAACCAGCCATGACCGGGAACCTTTGATGTCAGGAGCAACGAAAATTGTAACTGTAAGCAATACGAGCATCCCCAGGTAGATAGGATAGGCGTATGTTTCATACATCCTGCCATCGATAATTAAAAGCACAAGTCCAAGTAGTAGCGACAGGCCGATCCACCGTATCTGTTTGCCGGAAAATTCGTTGAATGAAAAGATGCTGGCATTGTCGAAATCATAACTAGCTGCGTATATTGATATCACGCCGGCGGTTACCAAAAGTAGATA
Organism: Bacteroidales bacterium; assembly: GCA_910575545.1. Taxonomy (GTDB): domain Bacteria; phylum Bacteroidota; class Bacteroidia; order Bacteroidales; family Muribaculaceae; genus UBA7173. Next base: position 297,196 of record CAJTFH010000001.1, on the reverse strand, counting down.
TAATATGACTGTGAACCAGTCGATATGACGGAACAGCGACTCTCCTTCTTCAGGGGTGCAGCGCTGTTTGCGGTTGAGCATATATGATGAACCAAATTCCATATGGCTTTATATGATGATAGCAATAATGGCGTTAATGTTTCTTTACGCCGCTATATATGATGGTGTTTGAGTTGAGCATCCGTTCTTCGAGGTATTTTCTTTCAGGAGAGATGTATCCTTTGAGATATTTTTCGATTACTAAACTGCCGATAGGCACTCCATATGTAGCCCCGAACCCGGCATTCTCGACATAGACACAAACGGCTATCCGGGGATTTTGGTAAGGGGCGAATCCGATAAAAGCCGAATGGTCTTTGCCGTGGGGGTTTTGGGCAGTGCCTGTTTTGCCACAAACTTCTATGTCTGGAAGATTTGCCAAACGGCATGTGCCTCCTGTAACAGCCATTCTCATTCCTTCTGCAATATCGTTGAAGTGTTCAGCGGATATGGTCGGATGGCGTTGGGTTCGGTATTGCTCGTCAATAACAGTGTCTTGGATTTCTTTTACAACATGAGGTGTTATGAACCACCCTCTGTTGGCTACGGTTGCGCATAGGTTGGCAATCTGGAGTGGGGTCGCAAGGATTTCTCCCTGTCCGATTGCAACAGAGATAATGGTGTTGGCGCTCCAATGGTTTTCACCATATATTTTATTATAGAATTTGGCGTTTGGAATGAAGCCTCGCCCTTCGGCCGGAAGGTCAACGCCAAGCGGATATCCATATCCTAATGAAACAAGATGTTTCTTCCAGACCTCGAATGCATTGGCTGAATTTCCGTATTTAGAGCGTTTGTTATCAATCATGGCTTTGAATCCCCAACAGAAATATGCGTTGCATGAAGTCTGAAGTGCCGGTTTTAATGGGATAGGTGATCCATGGCCATGGCAGCCGACGCGTAGGCGCCCGTTGATAAAGCCGTGGTAACAGGGATAGGCGGTACTGAGATTAACAATCCCTTCTTCAAGGAATATTAGTCCCTGTGAGGGTTTGAATGTCGAACCGGGAGGATATGCTCCCATAAGTGCACGGTCGAATAGCGGTTTGTAATGGTCGTTGACAAGTTCGCGGTAGTTTTTCCCTCTTTCACGCCCTACCAGCAGCTTCGGGGAATATGTCGGACTCGACACCATTGCCAAAATCTCACCTGTGGCCGGTTCAATGGCAACGACTGCGCCTATTTTGTTGACCATAAGACTTTCGGCATATTCCTGCAGTTTGATGTCGAGGCTTAGCTTCAAATCTTTTCCTGAAACGGGTGCTATGTCTCGGGCTCCGTCTTCAAAACGTCCGCGTATGCGTCCGCGTGCATCTCTTATAAGAATCTCATTTCCTTTAATCCCTCTCAGGAATTTGTCGAAACTTTTTTCTATGCCAAGGTCTCCGCAGTAGTCTCCGGCTTTATAATAGTCATCGCGCTTAATGTCTGATTCCGACACCTCTCGTATGTTCCCAAGAACATTTGCTGCTGCATCGTAGGCATATTCTCTGAGAATACGTTTCTGGATGAAGAATCCTGGATACCTGTAGAGCTTTTCTTGCAGTTTCCCGTAATCTTTTGCCGAAAGATGTGTAATCAGTGTTTGAGGGGTATAGGATGAATAGCTCGCTGAATTCTTCATCGCACTGATACGTGCATCAAATTCTTCCGGGGTGATTGATAATGTTCGGCAGAAATCAATGGTGTCGAAATCATGTACGTCACGCGGAATCATCATCACATCATAGGCCGGTTGATTGTAGACAACAAGAGAATCGTTCCGGTCATAAATCATTCCCCTTGAAGGATAGACTGTTTTGCGGAGGAATGCATTGTTATCGGCATAATCCTTATATTTATCATCTTGTATCTGAAGCCCGAAAAGGCGGCAGACGTAAATGACTGCGATGATTGCGATGAAACCGCCGATTACATATTTGCGCTTTTCCAGGTTATAGTCTTTACGCATGGCTGTTATTTGCGTGATGGAGAGGAAAATCCTTCAAAGGCTAGGATAATGATGAAAGTAAGAACCGACGATGCCACGATCCTGAGCGCAAGCCTAAGTGGATTGAAAAATGTGAATGCTTCAATGGCGAAAAACAGGGCGCAATAGATAACAACCATAGTTCCTGCATATTTCATGAATACAGGAAGCCCCAGGGTATGCACAGATGGAATCGGATTGGTCAGATCGTCTTGACGTGGGAAATAAAGATGAAGAACCGGATTACGGAGCACCGCCAACACTGTGCAAGCCAAGGCATTCATTCCTTGTGTGTTGGCAAATATGTCGATGGTCAATCCGAGAAAAAACGACAATGTCATTAACCAATTCACACCAAGCGTAATTGGCAATTTTATGATGAAATAGATGAAAACCAACGGGATTGCCATGCCAAACAGGCATATATGGTTAAACACCACTACCTGACTCAGCACAAGAGCCAGGAATATCAGAGCGTATTTAATCAATTCTTTTGACATTTACGTATGCCTGTCTTAGCGTGGTTCTTTATGCTTGGGTTATATCGGATGTTGAGGTTCTTGAATAAAGACAATTCCGGTTGCACAATTTCAGGATGTCGCTATTCTGAAGCATTGTTGTCTGTCTCTACTTGCGATATTTCAACAATGTCACGATTAGATATAACCTTTACGGTAGATAATGTTGTGAAATCGGTTAACAGCTGTATGCGAAGTGTGTGGAAGTTGTCATCTTCGCCCCGGGTAGATCCTAGAATGACCCCGACCGGAATCCCTTCAGGAAACATTGCGGAATAGCCTGAAGTGATTATTGTGTCTCCGGTCTTGAACTTGACCTGCTTGGGAAGTTCCTCTAATATGGCTTCAGATGGGCTTTTGCCGTCCCACACAAGTGATCCGAATGCATCATTGCCACGGAGCTTGCATGATAGCCTGAAGTTGGGATTCAGCAACGATATGATTCTGGCATGGTGTGCCGAAACAACGTTGGTGACACCTACCACACCGTTTTGATCCATAACACCCATTTCAGGGGCGATTCCGTCGGCGCTCCCTTTGTTGATAGTTATGAAATTATACGGCCGGATTACACTATTGTTAATAACGGAGGCTATTACGAAATCGAATCGGCTTAATGAGTCGACACGTTTAAGTGAATCCTGCATTATATTCTGGCACAGGAGGCGCGCTTGATGCCGTAAGGCAATAACTTCAGACTCCAACGCTGCATTGCGGCGTTGGAGGTCTTCATTTATATCGCGTAGGTTTATATACCCGGTGATATTGCTTGTCACATCATAAATTCCTGAAGCTACGGTGCCGGCCGATGTCAGACAGACATGGTGCTGGTATGGGTTCTTTTGAAACAGGAGATAGCAACTCACCACGAAATATGCAGCAAACACAAACCATGCGCTATAGCGTATGAAAAAATTAAGCAGGTTGCGCACTTCCGATATACAATCTCTTTAACCCGTAGATCTTATCAGATTATCAATTATCTGATAAGGAACGAGAAGTTATCAATGTTTTTAAGAGCGACTCCTGTGCCTTTGGCAACGCAAAGCAATGGGTCTTCCGCCACGTGGAATTGGATTCCGATTTTGTCTGTCAGGCGTTTGTCAAGACCGCGCAGCAATGCTCCGCCACCTGCCAGCCATATTCCGTTACGAACTATATCGGCATAAAGTTCAGGAGGGGTCTGTTCAAGAGCGCCAAGCACGGCGGTTTCGATTTTTGTTACAGATTTTTCGATGCAGTGTGATATCTCCTGATACGAAACCGGTATTTCCATCGGGAGGGCTGTCATCTGGTTCGGGCCATGCACAATATAGTCTTCAGGCGGATTCTCCAGTTCTGTGAGAGCTGAACCTACATTCATTTTGATTTGCTCTGCAGTGCGCTCGCCGACCCTTACGTTATGGGCACGGCGCATATGGCCTTGGATATCTTCTGTCAAATCATCACCTGCAATCTGTATGCTGCGGTTGCTTACAATGCCTCCAAGCGAGATGACTGCGATTTCGGTTGTTCCGCCGCCTATATCGACGATCATATTGCCTTCAGGGGCTTCCACATCAAGACCGATGCCGAGGGCAGCTGCCATTGGCTCATAAATCATGTAAACGTCTCGTCCACCGGCATGTTCTGAGGAATCGCGTACGGCACGGATTTCCACACCGGTTGAACCCGATGGGATTCCGACAACCATGCGCAATGACGGGGAAAACCAGTTGCTTTTTGAACTTGCTTTTTTTATCAGGCCGCGAATCATCAGTTCTGCGGCATTGAAGTCGGCAATGACACCTTGACGTAACGGACGCACGGTGCGTATCTGTTCGTTTTCACGGCCAAGCATAAGCTGGGCTTCTTTACCAACCGCTATGAGTTTGTCGGTACGGCGGTCTAGGGCCACTATCGAGGGTTCGTCAATCACGATTTTGTCATTATGGATGATGACTGTGTTGGCGGTTCCCAAATCAATGGCTATTTCTTTTGTCAGAGAGAATAGTCTCATCTTTGTGTCGGATGTATGAGGATAGTTGTGGTAATTAATTTTAATGTTTGAAATGGCGGAAACCGGTCATGACCATTGCAATGCCATTCTCATCACAATATTGTATTGAGTCATTGTCGCGGATTGATCCTCCAGGTTGTATGACAGCGTCTATTCCGGCTTTATGTGCGATTTCCACGCAATCTGCAAATGGGAAGAATGCATCAGATGCCATCACTGCGCCATTCAAGTCGAATTTGAACGTATGAGCTTTTTCAATCGCTTGGCGCAAGGCGTCAACGCGTGATGTCTGCCCGACACCGGCTGCACATAGCTGTTTGTTTTTGGCAAGCACAATGGCATTGCTTTTGCAATGCTTCACTAGTTTGTTGGCAAACAGAAGGTCTTCAACACGGCTGTTATCTACAGGTGTTGTTGTCACAAGACGCAGGTCTTCAGGGGTCTCATGTTTGAGGTCTCGTTCCTGAACCAATGCGCCATTAAGTACCGATCTGAATTGACGGGTTGTTGTCAGTGGTGCTTTCTGCCTTAAGATGATGCGGTTTTTCTTCTGTTCCAGTATTCCTATGGCTTCAGGTGTGTAGTCAGGTGCAATGATGACTTCAAAGAAGATTTTATTGACTTCTGCTGCAGTTGCTGCATCGATAGGGCGGTTGCAGATTAACACTCCGCCGAATGCTGATACGGGGTCTCCGGCTAATGCATCTTTCCATGCGTCTATTACAGTCTCACGGGATGCCACTCCACATGCGTTGTTGTGTTTTAGAATTGCAAATGTCGGTTCATCGAATTCTGAAATCAATGATGTGGCGGAGTCGATGTCAAGCAGATTATTGTAGGAAATCTCTTTCCCGTGAATCTGCTCGAAAAGCTTGTCAAGGCGTCCGAAGAAGAATCCTTTCTGATGTGGATTCTCGCCATAGCGCATGGTTTTTTCGCTGTCTATTGCCACCCGGAGTGCTGTCGGTTTTTCGTTTCCATCGAAATAATTGAATATCGCACTGTCGTATTTCGATGATACTGCAAACGCCTCTTTGGCGAACCAAATGCGGTCGTTCAACGATGTTTTGGCTCCGTTCTCAGCAATAGTACGCCTCAACGGCTCATATTGCATTTTTGATGGCACAATAACAACATCGTTGAAGTTTTTCGCGGCGGCTCGTATCAATGATATGCCGCCTATATCTATTTTTTCTATAATATCGGCCTCGGAAGCTCCTGATGCCACCGTTTCTTCAAAAGGGTATAAATCCACAATCACAAGGTCGATTGAGGGAATCTGGTATTGACGGGCTTCCTCCTGGTCGGTTGTGTTGTCGCGGCGGTTCAGAATTCCGCCGAACACTTTTGGATGAAGGGTTTTCACCCGGCCTCCAAGTATTGACGGATATGTTGTCAGGTCTTCAACTGCATCGCATTTGTATCCTTGCGACTCAATGAAGTTCCTGGTTCCTCCCGTGGAAAGAAATTTAACGCCGTGTGAATTTAGTATGCGGAGAATCTCGTCTAATCCGTCTTTATGGAATACCGATATAAGTGCTGTTTTAATTTCCTTTATGTCCGTCATCCTTGAATGTGGTGTTAATGTTGGAATTTTCAAGGTGCAAATTTACGGAAAAAATAGAATAACAGCACTATAATGGCTGTGAAAATATATGGCAGCCTTGAAATAAATGAATATGTAGAGGCGGAGGGGGCTTTGTCGGAATATGACGGGGGAATTTTGTGGAATTTGGCGCTTGGGGATTGGCGAACCAACATCATGCCATATATGTTATTTCAATAAACGTGAGTAATATGAAAAAAATAGGGATATTTTATGGTTCAGCCACGGGGACTACCCAGAATGTGTCTATGCGTATCGCTAAAATGCTAAATATTGCTGATAGTGATGTTCATGATGTGGGGAAAACGTTGCCATCGGCTGTAGGTGGTTACGACATATTGGTTCTTGGCACAAGCACATGGGGGAGTGGTGAGCTTGAGGATGATTGGTTCGATTTCTTAGACGGCATAGAGGTGCTGGATTTAAGGGGGAAAGAGATTGCCCTGTTCGGATGTGGAGATGAGACAATGAGTGATACTTTCTGTTCGGCAGTGGGCATATTGCATGACAGGCTGAGCGGTACGGGCGCAATGTTTATCGCTCCGTATGATACTATAGGATATGATTTCGATGAGTCTTTGGCAAAGCCTGCGGAGGCGGAGGCGGCGGTGGGGTTGTTGTTGGATGAAGTGAACCATCCGGAACTAACGCCCCAAAGGCTTGCAGGCTGGACAAAATTAATAATGGATTCCCAAACCGCGTGATTTGGACTCGTACACAAATAATAACTGCCATGGTCATTATAGGCTGTGGCAGATTTTTTGGATGTGTTGCAAAGCTCCGGATCGTAGGGATGCACGAGCGTGTATCCCTACAATTTAGCGGCAAATAACGGGTTTCACACAGTTTTTATCTCAATCATGATGCTCAATGGCGGTATATCGAATTTTGACATATCTCCATCGGATTATATTACATTTATGCCTGGCTGTTTCTTTAGAAGGTCGGCAATAACGATAGCATTATTGTGCGCCGTGTTGTGAGAGCTATATAGCAGCGTGATCGATGGATATTGTTTTATGGCTTTGACCAACTGTTGAAATGCGGGAGATGCGTCAAGCTCGTCGGTGTATTTTTTTTACAAAGGTCTCCCAGTTTTGTTGCTGATTCCTGGTGGCACCACTTGCAAAATCGCTAATAGTCTAATCTATAGATTGTTAGCGATTTCTATTTTAGCCACTATTTTGCAAAGTCACTACAAAAGTCACTATCGCAATTGTATTGGTTGAAGTGAAGATGGTGTGAAATAAATAAACCGAAATTAAATCCATTAACATTTCTTAGTACAGCGTGATGCCTTATCCCCGGAATCCTGAGGGATAGGGGTTGCCTCTCCCATGCCCCGGCTGCTGCGTCGATGTGACGTGGCGGTCGGGGCTTTTGTTGTTCAGATGGTTCAGACATGAAAAATTTGTTGGGACATGTTGGGGAAAGATTGGGGCCTGTTGGGGAAGTGTCTGATTTGCTGTAAACTATCAACATATTGCCGATGTTGCAATATCAGACGCAGGTCAATCAGATACGTGATGCCTGATATTGACAGCCTCTGAATACTATTTTGGTGCAGTCTGATGATGGTGGTGTTGCCAAAGACACCGTCGTTGAAATTCAGAGGCGGGATGATGATAATGGAGTTGCACCTGTTATCATGGTCAAAAATGGTGTCTCAACGAAAAAAATTATCGGACATTTGAATTTTAACATTTGCCGTTTTGAGATTCTATCGTATCTGATAATCTGGTCTAATCTTGTCGCAAGGTCTGACCAAACATCGGACAAAAGCCAGACAATATCAGCCAACTATCAATATATCAATTATTTGAGTAAACAAAATGCAAGATTGATAGTTATAATGATAGACTGGCAGACAATCCGTCGGTACGATTATTCTCATTGATAATCCCACGAAATAAAAAAGTTGAGAAAAAATCTCGGAAATATCGGGAAACCGGTATCGAGAGGCGAAACAATCTCACATGGCGGTACATTTGTCGAGTAAATGCAGGGAGAAACGGATTCACAATCCGGCACCTCTGCGACCAACCAATGGTCAGAATGTTGACGGTATCCGGAGACCGAAGGCAGATGACCGACTTTTCATGACCCGCGCAGGGTTAAGTGCCAGCCTTCTTCCTTTGGCAAAGAAGAAGCCGTAAATTTTGTTCCCAGTAATGCTTGAGGCTTTGGGAGAGCCAGAGAGCCCACGGAATGTATATCGTTTTAATGGCCACTTCCCACTTCCATATTTGATATTGTCATGTCATTTGCCTTGACCCAAGTGAGTCGAGAACGCTATCGCCATGCCTGTTTTCAAATTGGAAAGACCACGAATCCACGTCAATCGTGACGAAAGGTATGGGATGACCTAAATCCGCCATCGCTCCATGCCTTCCATCATCCGGCGGAACAAAAACTTGTATGAATAACATTATTGAACTCGTCAAGAGTGGGGTTACCGGTCTTACCCTCAACATAAAAATCGAAGACCTTGTGGAGTTTGCCGACCATTTTATCAGCGAGGCGAAGGAGGCACTGCTCTCGCCGATGGTGAAACAGTCGCAGGAAAAACTTCTGCCCAAAGCGGAAGTGCTGGAAAAATTCAACATCTGCCCCACCACGCTCTGGAACTGGGAGAGGAAGAAATACATCGAGCCTGTAAAAATCGGCCGCAAGGTCTATTACCGTCAGGCAGATGTGGAATGTCTCATCATTGAGCGCGGCAAACGATGATGGATGCCAACGAATTGGATGTACTGTGGCATACTTCGCAAATCAGAGTGACGGACGAGATTGCCGTGGCACCGGAGGTTCTCTTTTGCAACGGCTCCGTTATCGGCACCCTCGGCAACTTCTCGGCATCGACCGGGAAAGCGAAGAGCAAGAAGACTTTTAATGTCAGTGCCATCGTTGCGGCTGCGCTGATGAACGGGGAGGTGTTGCGATATGTAGCCGAATTTCCCGACAACAAGCGGACTGTCCTCTACTTCGACACCGAGCAGAGTCCCTATCATTGTCAGAAGGTGATTCGCCGGGCATTGCAACTTGCCGGTCTGCCGCTCGACCGTCATCCCGACAATCTTATTTTTGCCCAGCTTAGGGCACAGGTGCCTGACATAAGACTGGAGATTATCGACCGGGCGATTGCCATAACACCGAATGTCGGACTGGTAATCATAGACGGTGTACGCGACCTGATGTTTGACATCAACAATGCCACCGAATCTTCAAGGCTCATCAACAAGCTGATGGAATGGACGGACAAGTATCAGATACACATCCACACCGTCCTGCATCTCAACAAGAGCGATGACAACGTGCGCGGTCATGTAGGCACGGAGCTGAACAACAAAGCCGAGACAGTATTGCAGGTTTCCAAGAGCACGACTGATGATGAAGTGACCGAGGTGTCGGCATCATGTATCCGGGCTATGGACTTCGCGCCATTCGCTTTCAGGGTCAATGACTACGGTCTGCCGGAGATTGTCGAGAACCACACCTTTGGCAAAGCTTCCAAGCAACAGGTGTTCTCTTACAATGAGTTGTCGCCCGACCAACATCGCGAGGCTCTTGAACTCGCCTTCGCCGACGGAGCCATCAAAGGCTGTCAGAACTGCGAGGATAAAATCAAGGCGGCATACGCATCTTGCGGCTATCCGTATGGCGACGGCAAGGTCACCAAACTGAAGACCTTTCTGATGAACAAGCGAATGATTGTCAAGGAGAACGGAGCCTATCAGTTCAACCGCGACTTCTACTACTAATCGAGTTTAGTTCGGTACGGTGTGTATATATGTGCGCTGAACCTGAACTACCACCCCTAAACATTTTTGCCACAATGTTCAAAGAGATAAAATCTATCCCTTTAGCCACCTTCATGTCCCGACTCGGACATGAGCCGGTCAGACGGAGTGGGGAAAACTCTGGTATAAGTCACCGCTAAGACAGGAGCATACGCCATCGTTCAAGGTGGAGACTACGCTCAACTGCTGGTATGACTTCGGTATCGGTAAAGGAGGCAATATCGTAGACCTTGCAGCCGAGATATATCAGTCAACCGATATGCGTCATCTCCTGCGTTGCATAGCCGACAGTTGCCCGATACCATCAATGCAGACAGTCGCTTCCACATCCGTTACGCGACACTCTGCTCCGAGTTTTGAGGACATCCGAATAGTGCCGTTGGAGAGCCACGCACTTGTCGCTTATCTCCAAGAGCGCGGCATTCCACCGGAGATTTCAAAGGCACACTGTCAACAGGTGCATTACAGTTGCCGAGGCAAACAATATTATTCTGTTGCCTTTGCCAACGAGTCAGATGGCTATGAGATACGCAACCGATATTTCAAAGGTTGCATCTCGCCGAAAGACATCTCCATACGGCGTATACGCGACGACCCGTCAACAGAGTGCGCAGTGTTTGAAGGGTTCATTGATTATCTGTCGGCACTGACACTCGGAATCATCGGAACGGACATAATCATTTTCAACTCCGTCGGCAATGTCAACAAGACAATCCCCCGTCTGCGGGATTACAACGCTATCCATTGCTATCTTGACAACGATGTTGCAGGTAAAACAGCATTGGGTCAGTTGACAGAACGATTCGGAATAAAGGTGATTGACCGCTCCACACTCTACTCAGGGTACAATGACCTGAATGAGTATCTGACAACAAGTTTTACAAAAATCAAAAAATACAATTATGAGTAATAAAAAGAATTTTACAGAAACTCCGTCATCCGAAATGACTGACAACATCTTCAACAATAGTGTTGAAGCCAACAGCGACACCACTGTCAACAATGCGGATAACGCAACCGCCGAGAACAACACAACAGTTGCACCACTGTCAGCAACCGAGCCGAAACTACAGCGCATCGGCATAAAACAGCGCAAGATGGAGTACGAGGAATACAAGTCAGCCTACCTCGCCCCGAAGATACTTGACCAGCGAAAGCATACGAGCATCAGCAAGGAACTATACAACCGCATCGCGTTGATGGTTCGCCGTCTCGGAGGCATCGACACCACCATCTCCGGCTTTATCGACTCGGTGCTTCTCCGCCACATGGACGACTACGCCGCCGACCACGAAATCTGGCGCAAACTCTGATTGTTTGATTGCAACTGTCTAAAAATGATTAATCACGACCACTAAAAGCGGGCTTAGTTTCGCGCAGCTCGAAACTATCGTCAGTGTTCGGTTGGGGTTGGAGCGAGTTTATGTTTTCGTATTACATGTAATCCGAAAACGACTCGCCCAACCGCTCCCGATGGTCACAGGCTTCTAAACACACTGCTATTATGAGAAGATCCAATTCCCGACCTTCCAAAGGTCGCCCCAAATTGCCAGCCGGGGAACGTAAGTCAATCGTTGTTCCGGTGAAATACGACCTCGACAAATATGAGATAATGATGAACAAGGCAATTGTTGCTGGATTGAACCGTTCGGAATATATCCGTCAGGCATCAATCCATTGTACGGTGACGGAGCGTCTAAAACCCAAAGACGTAAAGGCGATTAGAGATCTCCAAGGCATAGCCGAGAATCTCAATCGCATCGCCAAATTCTGTTCATCTATTCTAAACAGAGGTTCAACAAATGAGAACCTTGTCCAACTTTTCCGGGACATGTACGAATGCCGGGACTTTATTTTGTCGCTTATCAAAACCTATCGTAATACTCCCGACAGCGTATGATGGGCAAGATAAGCAACGGCGGAAGTGCCGGAGGTTGCATTGATTATGTCACCCGAAAGAAGAAGGACAAACCGGATGGTTCGCCCTGTGATGAATGGAAAATCATCGACTCTAAAGATGTATTTCTGTCAGGTGGGCGAGCGGAAATCACCGCCTCTTTACAGGATAACATATCTATGAATCCGAATGTCAAAGACCCGGTCGGACACATTTCTCTCAACTTTCACGCCTTGGATAAGGACAAGGTGACAAAGGAAATGATGGTTGAAATCGCTGGAAAATATATGGAGAGAATGGACATAAAAGGCACTCCTTATATATTGGTCAGACATTTCGACAAGGATTATCCGCACTGCCATTTGGTGTATAGCCGCATCAATAATTTCGGTGATACTATCTCCGACAGTAATGATTATAGCCGCAATAAAGACGCTTGTCGTTCCTTGACTGAGGAGTATGGGCTGCATATTTCCGAAGGTAAGCAGCATACGAATGTGGACCAACTTCGTGGTGTCGAGAAAATCAGATATGAGATTTTCAATGCAGTAAATGATGCATGGGAAGATCGTAGCATCTGCGATTTTGACAAATTCAAGGCTAAACTCAAAGCGTCAGGTGTCGGTATAGAATACAAATACAGGCGTGGCACCAATGAGGTGCAAGGCCTGTGGTACACCCGAAAAGGGAAACGGTTTTCTGCATCGAAGATTGACCGGCGTTTCAGTTACAGTAATATTCGAAAGCATCTTTCAGAGAATCGACCATTGCATCCCGACTCAAAATGGATGTATGCCGACGGCTCCATTGTCCCGATAACCAATTTCCGAGGAGTGAAATTTTCGGGACAGCAGATTAATGACTACGTTGCCGGTAAAGCAATCCGTGTCGATGGATGTAAGGGAGAATACTCTACCGTCTATTTGAAATTCGTACCGGAAGTCAAAGTCCCCAAAGTATTTTCATCAAATCCAGACGAGCCTAAGCAGTCTGCGACTTCTTCCTTTGCCTCATCGCTCAGTCATACTCAGCAACCGCCTGCCCCCGATGATGGAGGCTGTTCAGTATCCGGAGGCGATGCCGAGACATTCCCTGAGTTCAAGGCAATACATCCGGAGCTTACTCCTAAGCAAGCCCTCGACGCATGGCGCGCCAAACGCCGAGGCAAGCACCTCAACGGCGGCTTCCACATGTGACAATAATCCCAATTCAATGCCATCGGCAGCTCACGCAGTTGCCGGTGGCATTCTCTACCTTTATGTTTCTCAGCATATTTCTTTGTTATATTAAAAATTTGTATTAAATTTGCAATTGCAGACCGCATCGCAGAAGCCCCGGTCTGGGGTTTAGAGAGGCGGGATGCAGTGACATAATATAAAGCGTTTACTCGACGCTTGATTCTTGACTATCGGGAATTCTCGCAAAATTCACATTGGAGTCAGGGATGAAGCAACGGTAGATGCCCGTGGATATGTATATAATGTGTTCATCAGTGTGCTCCGGGAGGAGTTATCGCTGAATACACTTGTCACATATTCAAGCGTGGGCTTCTGCGTTGCCGTCCAACTCCAATAGGCAATGCGAGAAGCCTCCGATAGTGGGACGAGCAACAAGTACAGACAACTCACGCTTTTTTCGTACCCGCTCGAATCTGGAGATGTCTATAGAGCACAAATATAAGCCAATCATGGCCCGTAGGTCATCTCATACAACTCCAACTCGCCGCTCACGCAATGGGAAAAAGGATAGTTCATCTTCAAGATTTTTAATCATTGGAGGCTCAATCTGTGCAATAGCATTCATTGGTCTCTTAGTCTGGTTTCTGACAAGAACTCCTTCATATACATTTCAACGTTCCCAGCTTGACAAGTACGTTGATATGACTCAGAACGTGCATTTGCTGAATGATGGCGCATCGGTGTATGTTGATATGTCAGACGGCATGAATTACGCATACTCTACGCCTGAAAGTAAGGAGATACTTCAAGCAATTATAAACAAACTTGCAGCAAACCAAGCCATCAAGTTTTATGGATTAGCTGATGAGAAAATAACTCCATTGGATTATTCTCATACACAACTTTATAATTATATGCTCAGTCCGAGCAGCTATAATAAACAAAAAGCTCCGATTGAAGCCACATTGCAAAGAATAGTATCTGAGAATCAACCAGCACTCCTTATGACTGATTTTGAAGAATATAAGGGGCAGGTTATAGAACAAGCCGCTTACGCAAAAGAATGTTTCATTACATGGCTTGCCAATGGTAATAACATAACCTTTTTCAAATGGGACTTTGTGGAAAAAGGGAAAGCCAAGCATATGTTCCTGGCTGTATTTGATGATAATGCCAATCGGTTGAATTCATTAGTTGCAAACGCAGTTAGTTTGACAGCTCCGAATACTCAGAGGTACGTTCTCGGAGGTCGTAATTTTGCTTATCCCACCAGTACGCAGTATATATCTCTAAAACAAGGTGGCAACTACCATAATGACAAGGGTGTCGATGTTGTGACAGCTGTAATGGTAAATGGAGGCACCAATGACTACATAAGTTACGCCAAACCTTATGCCACTGAAAATGGAGCTCCCGGTCAGTTCGCACCCTTAGACATATCTCTTGGCGCATACGCAGAATATTATCCGCTTGGTGTAAATTGGGCTGATGCCATTGCTAATGCAAAACGCATGCAGGAATCAGGAATTCCAGAAAATATCAAATATGACCACCTGTTAAGTGACCTGTATATTGACTTCGGAGCTCAAAACGGGTTCAATATTGAAAATGTTGAAGTCCGTGTATTTGATATGGGAGAAACCATGATGACAATTTCAGCGAAAGGAGATTCAATAAAAATAGAAGAAATAGAACGAATTGATAAGCCCGAAGTTAATATGTTCCTTGCAGCATCAATGCATGATGTTAAAGATTTGCCTATTGGCTGGAAGGAAATAACGGTTGATTTCGATAGTCAGTTTAATGGCGAATTTATAGGGGGCATCAATCCTACAAATCTATTTAGGGCCAACATTGTCATTTCTAAAGCCACTCCAAATATAGCTGAAGTAAACAACTTCTTTGGCTGGACAGGGAATCCATCGTTAGCTAATTCTATCAAAGAAACATTGACCGCTGGTTCATCAAATCCTCAGGGTCGTATTCTTTACACATATTATATAAAAACCATTTCTGAATAAATAAAAAATATCATATGGAACAAGTATCGATCACATCTGCCTATATGTGGGCAATCGTAATCATGGTGGCATTTTTTCTGCTCGCCGTGATAATCTCAAATCTTATACTGTTTAAACCAAACAATCCCGGTACCACAACTCGCAGAATTTGGTTTTGGGTTCTCTGTGTTGCAACTGGTGTCGTTGGATTTATAATCAACTTCATCATCGGTAAAGGGATAGCCGTTCCGAGCATACAGAGCGATTACTTCATGCATTCAGGAATAGCTGCCGGTGTTTGTGTTGTCGTTTACATTCTCGTCGGTTTTGTTGTCAGCAAACTTTTCCCAAACTCTAAGGTTGGTACATGGTTTTAAACGCATAAGGAGAAATAAATGAACGATAAACTATTCCTGATAGCTATCGGTGGTACCGGAATGAGGTGCCTCGAATCTTTTGTGCATTTATGCGCGGCGGGACTATTCGATAACCATACTATTGAGATTCTTACTCTTGACACCGACCAAAATAATGGTAATAAGGATCGAGTCGAGAGTCTTATAGGGCTCTACAACAAAGTTAAAACAAACGACGCATCGAATCAGGGTGGAGAACAACGCAGTAATACGTTCTTCTCTGCCAAGTTGAACTTATATAGATTTTTTACTGATTATTCTATACCGAATAGGCAGACCCTCCACGCTCTCGCATCAACTAAAAATCTTACCGACGAACAGCGACAAGATAACCAAGATCTTTCAGACCTCCTGTTTGAACGAGATTCTGTTCAACAATTCAAACTTGATCATGGATACAGAGCACAAACTCATCTTGGCTCAATGCTAATGTATCATGGTATAATTGAAGCTGCAATAAACGCCAAAAAAGGAGGAGATACTGTAAAGACACAAGAGAAAGAACTTGCCAGATATCTTGAACTCCTCAATAAACACGCTGCAACCGCACGAGTATTTGTTTTCGGAAGTGTATTTGGGGGAACCGGTGCTTCATCTATTCCAGTAATGCCTATCGCAATAAGTGAAGCCCTTAAACTCCTTACAGGCGGTAACAATGAGTTAAACCTGAAAAAAGTTCTTTTCGGGTCTACTCTTTTAACCGACTACTTCACATTCAAAACGCCTACATCTCAGCAACTGACTTTAGATAAAATCATTGCTGACGCCAATAATTTTGCGCTAAACTCTCAAGCAGCCTTAAGTTTCTACAATGATGATACAACCGTAAAGAAGACTTATAAGCGAATGTACCACATTGGCTGGCCGAGCAGTTTAAAAATAAACTATTCAGATGGTAAAGCCGGGAATGTGGTTACAGGAGGGCATGAACAGCGAAACGATTGTCATGTTGCAGAGTTGATGTGTGCAGTTGCTGCATATGACTTCTTTAACGAAGATCGCGCAAAGCTTGAAAAAATAGGCGAAGCCGAGTACGATTATAGAACAGTTGCAGTCGATGACAATGGTAATATGCAGTTGTCAGGAGCAAGTTTTGTGGGGTCTGAACGCGGTGAAATATTCGAGAATAAACTCGGAGCCTTACTGTCCTTGGCTCACATAATCCTGTCAAAATTTGAAGGTGCGCACGAAGGCACCTGTGGAACCGCTCAGTTGCTTAACTATCTCGACTCTGCAAAATTCCCTAATTTCAACGAACTTTCTGATGCGCAATGTGCCGAGATAGATGAGTATCTCAAGGAATTTGGATACAAATTCGTTAAGAGCAGCGTCGTATTCGGGTGGATATACCAAGTATTCAAATCAGTAGGTGCCGGGAAATTTATTTTTGCTCCTGAAGCATTTATTACAGACATCAACGGTCTACATAACATTGACCCCGGAACCATCTTCGCAGATGAAGCCCATCACTGGAACACCAAGGGATTTATCGGCTCTGCCTCAAATCGTAGATTTGATAATCTGATAACGATATTGAAAAGTGAGGATTCACTCCCAGTTGAAACTCAAGCAACGACTCTCAAGGAGGAGTTTCTCGCACAAATGTATAACGCGGTTACTATTGCTCAACATTTTAACGAATAACTATGGCAGAAAAATCGCTTACAATAGATGTGAATACATCAGCCATTCCTTCCGGTGATCTCAATAAATGGAAGGAGTTGGGCAATACCTCTGTGTTCATCAAAAATATAATCACACCACAATTAAGCAAACAGACAAATGTCGGTCAACTCGTGTCCGGCATACCGACTGCTTTCGCTCGCGTTGACTTGTTCAAAACAGCGCTTGACCATGTTGCGACAAGTGGAGGTGATAAAACCCCGAATAATCTTGTTGGCTATTATAGTCAATTAGTTGACGAATGGAAAGGCCTTATTGCCTGTATGGCACTCGATTATGCACATATTAGTGTAAGGAAAATCGAACTCTCATACAGCGATGGTAAAGATGTCGCAAAAACAAATAATGTTTACGAGCCTAAAGGTGCATTTGGAAATATGCTCCTTCGCCGTAGAAATCGTTGGTGCGACCAAAATCTTACCGACAATCAGACAGCGACTCCGTTTATTAACGTAATAAAATATAGGAACACGGTTGTCGGTGCCACGGCACCAGAATCGTTATTATTCACATCCACAGGCTACAAATGTGATGCTTCAGATGAACGCCCATGGATTGATGTCTTAACGGGTAAATTCATTGATCCTTTAAAGTCATCAATGAAACCCATGCAAGTAGCGACCTTACATGCCTATGTTAGTCATATCCTCCAAGGATTAGGCGAAGCAGAGGAATATTATAAGTCGCTTCCTGCCGGAGAGGGTGTTAATTATATCTCAATACGTACTTTACTCAACTCTTGGAAACAAGAAATTGAAGAACGTGCTGCACGAGATGGATTTGAACTTTCTATTGGCAGTACACCTCCTGTGAGTGCTGCTTTTGGTGGACCTTTCGAGAAACTGTTCTGTCATAAGGATATTCTCAATGGCGTTGAAGGTGTCATTTCGGAAACAGAAATGAACGGAGGTGTAGAGTTCGATCCAAAAAATCTCTTGCTCGAAGATAATGCTCATATCGCCAAACTTGACTTAAATGTTGGTGCGACAGAATTTAAGAATCTACCAATTCTTGTTCTGACAGCCGATGTCAAGGGGATGCAAGATAAAGCATATTTTGCACTTCCCTTAAGTGCTCAAGGCTTAAACGTTTTTGGGAAAAATGTTGCCACCTTGGTTGGAATGTCCGGTTCATCAAGTGCCATTGCATCAACTCTTAAAGCGACATATGACCCGTCTGTGCGCACAGATAACCTTGAAGTAATCCTTACTTTGGTTACTGACTCCGGCATACGTAGACAGTTCAAGAAAGTATATACTTCCGATGGAGAAATCAAAAATAAGGATATTTTAATTTGGCCAAATTTCGTTTCTCCACAATGGGATGCATACTTTATGTATAACGAACTGCCTCACAACGGTACCAGTACGTCATATCGTGCTTTCCCATTCGTCGGTTATATGCAAGGCGATTATTTCCGAATTGTCGTTGATAGAGAGCAAGCTCCTGTTCTATTAAGTCGTGACGGAAGAATTGTTGCGCCCGACAGTGTTGTCAAGTCGGAGCTATTGGTTCTTTCTGATGAAGCAGTTGCAGACAACCCTTACAAATACGAAATATATCGCTCAAACAAGCCGTTCAAAGGAGTTAGACTTCTTTCTCCAACCGGCAACGAAGGTGGTTATCTCCTCATAAACTATAGTTCTGCTCAAGGCGCGAACTTACCTCATGATTGGATGCGCCCCGGTGCTCACTCTTCGTTGAATCCTGTACATTTGGGAATTGACTTTGGAAGTACCAATACATCAATCGCATATTCGAGCGACAGCACTCAGGAACAAGGATTTTCATTTGGGAATCAGCGTGTTTCACTAATGGGAAATGAACTCCCTGGGAAGCCGTTGTTTCCTCGTGAGAATCAAGTGTTCTTTTTTCAAGGTGCAGGTCCGAGCGTTATGTCAAACGCAATCAAGAGCGTGTTGACTATTCATGATAATCGTCGCTTGCCTGCACTTAAAACTGGCGAAACACTCAAAATGAGGAACGAGCGTGAAGTCGTAGGCGGTTTCCCAAGCTTTGCTGATAATCTTCCGTTCTCTAATTCCGAAAAGAATAAAATCACTTTGTTCTATCCTAATGGTGTTGGAGAAGTTACCCAAATTCATAATATGAAATGGGAGGACACAGATGATGACAAAGCACATAAGAGTGCATTCCTGCGGACTCTTATGCTTCAAGTTTATGCTACGCTGTTTGCACAGGGTTTAGTACCTAATAGCATAAAATGGTCTTATCCATCTGCAATGGCGGGACAACTTCTGTATTCATATCAGAGTATTTGGGAGACGCTAAAAACGATTTCACCGGTTTTAAAAGAAAACGGCGAAAGATACGAGTTAAATGTTAGCTGCTATACTGATACCCGTTCGTTAGGGACCGATATTGGTACCGGGGCGTTTGGTACAGTTGGGCAGACATCAACCGGTTCTGAAAGTGGTTTTGGTGGCGGTTTCGGAGGCGGCTTCGGCAGTCAAGATTCTTCCTTCGAGGGCGGTTTTGGAAGTAATGGTTCCTCAGGCTTCGGAGGCAGTTTCGGCGGAGATTTTGGCAGAAGCAACTCTTTCGGTGATAATGCTGGATTTGGTGCACAAGAAAACAAAGCTCCTGCCGAAGAGATCTCGTCTGAGGATTTTATGCCGGATAATCCAGACAAAGAGGTGTCGTATGATCCGGAGCCTCTATACACGATGACGAATGCAAATTCAAATCCGAGCCTATCAGAAGCTGAAGCAGTTGCCAATTTCATTTCGGTGAAATATGGCACAGAAACCAACGTCTTAAATTTATGCTTTGATGTCGGTGGTAGTACCACCGATATATCGGCTTTATTCTACCTTAAGAATGGAGTCACTATGATAAAGCAAAACTCATTGCGTTTTGCCGCTCAACGTGTGTCACAATCTGTTGCAAAATTTCCTCAGTTCAAGAAGGTTTTAAGCTCCATTTGTGCCGAATACAAAATCCAAATGGTTGGACTTAATTTCGGCAATGACACATACAATGAGCATACAGCGCCATACTTCTTCGATCAAATCGTTAATCGTCTTAGCGATAATCAACTGGAACATCTATATCAGCGCATTGCAGCTGATTGTCCACAGCTCATGTGTGTTAACATGTATGTAACGGGGCTTTTGATGTTCTATGCCGGGCAAGTCGCACACAAACTTATTGATGATCTGAATAAGACTCCGGAGACCGAATGGCCGGCTCGTCGCAAACCAAATGTTCGTGTTACTTTTGCCGGTAAGGGATCTCGACTTTTCCAGTGGCTTAATACCATTAATGCCGGAGCAGCCAAGCAATATTATGGACAAATGTTTGTGATGGGTTATGGCAAAACACATCTGATGGAAACCCTCGCTGGATGGCAACTTATTGAACTACCTCAACTTCACGATACTAATATCAAATATGAAGTATCGAAAGGTTTAGCCAAGGGAGATACCATTCTACAGCGACCTCGCAATCAACAACCCTCCGAGATTATCGGAGAGTCTGGATTCGAGCTTATAGGTAACGATATGATACCACGACCAATAGAGTTTACCAACTCCATTACTCCTGCGATGCTTGGCCAAATTGGTGTACGTCTTCGTGCCGATAACACTAAATCTCAAGCCGATAAATTCACTGAATTTTGTAGCTTCTTCTATCAAGCCGCTCGCCAACTCTTTAATTGGTCGGTTAATCCAGCCGAGCTTGAGGCCGCCTGTCGCGATATGAACATTTCGGGTTATGTACAGAATATGCCGGAATTCCGTTCGGCAAGACGAGAAGCACAGGAGGGCGGTAAACCTTTCAGCTTCGTTGCTCCTATCATTATCCTTGAGGGTATGAAATTCTATGACAATACGTTGTTGAAACTCTTATAATGAAAGGGGATAGTTATAAAATAATCATATCAATATCTCACCATCGCATATCCTTTGAGTATTGGCAACGCGATGGTGAGAACAAACTTGTATCGCTTCCTAATGGGAATTGGCCGGCACCTTTGGCTTTCTATTGCTCCGATACAGGTATTGTAATTGGAGATGATGCTGTCCGTGCAGCCCATTCGGGAACTACCAACGCTTTCGATAATTATTTTGAACGATTAGTTGAAGACAGCTCCTATACTATTGGCGGTCAGACTCGTCCCATTAGAAATCTACTGCTTGATGCCTCAGAATCTATTTTCCGAGATTTTTTCCGTCATATTCTATTCAATAGATTCGGCTCATTGAGCGATAACAGAGCCAAAATGCCTCTCACACTTGTATGTGAGTCAGACATAAAGCCCAATGAAAGAGCCTTACTACAAGGTCTATTCAAGGACAGCGGATATAATCGAGTCAGAGTCGTTGATTATGATCGTTATATAAATAGATATATTAATGAATCCTTATCTAACGAATATGTCTGCGACAAGGTAGTTGTCGCATGGGCAGAGGGACCTGATTTAACGTTTTCTATATTCGGTGTAAATAATGATACTGCTCCCATCATTAAGAGCTTTGAAAGTTTAGGGATTGATCCTCGCAAGAAGTATGTCGAAAAGATGATTTGGGAAAGGGTTATAGGTCAGAATCCATGGCTTCAAAAGTCAAATGAAGAGGATGCTATAAGTAAAGCAGCAACCGACTTTCTAAGCTCATCGTTGCCATTGGTCAATGATACTATCTTACTTTCCGACGGGCAGCAATACCATTATAGCCTTAATAGGAATACAATCGACTATATTCAAAATTCTGACGGAGTATCCATAAAGGACACTTTAGAGCAATTCCTTAAAGAGAATGGAATTATAAATCGTTCAAGGGTTCTTCTTTTGCTGCGTGGAATTGTTGCCGGTAATTCATATTTTGAACAAAATCTTAGCTCCGGATTTTCAAAAACTATTAAGACAGATAAAAAACTTCGAGATAACACGATGAACCTCATTATCTCTGAAGTAGTTCCTATGTTTGAACCTGAGACAATTATTGTTGAATCTCCCGTTGATGTTAATCCTCCGCGGGAAAGCGGCAATCAAATTAAAATAAAGGGAATTTCAAAGAAATGGAGACTGGTTAAGGCCGAGGCCAATGGAAAGCAGCGTGGTGGACAGCCAGACATGGCACTACAGATGCTTAAGGACTTTCTTTCTGAATGTCAAGCCATATCAGGAGTTGATAATGTAATCGCAGAAATTTCTACTGAAATTGCGAAATATAATATCACTCAAGCACCAATTGTCAACCATAATTCAATTAAATCATTTGAACGGCAATGGCGAGAGATTAAAGCTACAGCGAAAGGAAAAGTCAGGTCGGGAAATTTATCTGATGCTCGTTCCATTCTTCAAAGTTTTCTCAATTCTTTGCAAAAGGAATCAGGAACAGACCGTCTTATTAGCTCCGTTCAAAACGAACTTTCATTGATTGCCGCTGATGAACCTAAGCGAGCTAAATCCAGGCATAACGATGGTGACATTCACCCTAACGGCAAATGGGTTTGGGTTGCTTCTGCGGCTAACGGAAATGGTGACTGGCGCGTTATTGGTGGAAGAATTCACAATCAGACCAAGCAATATAAAGAATCCGCCAGAGAAAAGAATAACGATGGAGATTCTTTAATAGCACAAGGTAAACTCAAGGAAGCTCGCGATTGGTATAGGAGCCAAAACAACAACGTTATGGCTTGTATACTTTCTGACATAATACGTTCTCAAAAAGGCGTGGAATTAAGGAAAGCCGCTATCGAAGAATATAGAAAATCAAAAAATCGCGAACAAATTTCCCGTATCATCAAAGAGATTGAAGAATATATAGATTTATGCGAAAAAGCTGGTCTCAATTCTTCTGAATATAAAAAACTGCTTGCAGACTACCGAAAAATATAATCATATAATATCAACAACAATGGCAAAAAAATTCGACCTTTCAAAAGGTGAAAAGTTCTCACTCGGCAAAGGTGATGAGCTTTCAGCAATTCAGGTTGACCTGAATTGGAAATCAGGTGCAGACCTTGATGCATCCGCGTTCCTCCTTAACGATGATGGTGTAATAACCGAAGATGCTGACTTTGTTTATTACAAGTCCAACAACCGTTCCGAAGCTTACGACCGCACAAAATTCGGCAGCAAGAAAAACTGGCGTGACAACACTGTCCCTGTCAGCTTCGATGGCTCAGTAGTGGGTTCCGCTGATGACCTTGGTGATGGAGAAGATGATGGCGGTGAGGAAGCAGGCGAAACCATGCACGTTGACCTTTCAAAGGTACGCCCCGAAATCACAGAAATAGTCTTCTGCGTAACCATTTACGATGAGGAAGGTAAAACAACATTCAAGAATGTTCGCGATCCTCAAATCGTTATCACAAACGAAGAAACTGGCGAAGAACTGTGTTCCTACAATCTCAAAGAGCACTTCTCATCTGAGACAGCTGTAGTTGCCGGTGCTCTCGTTCTTAACGAAGATGGAGACTGGGAGTTTGAGGCTATAGGTAAGGGCTACGATGGTGGTCTTCAAACCCTCGTTGACATGTACCAATAAAGTAAGCTATGGGTAAATTCAACCTCAAAAAACTCGATGGTGGCGATAGATTTGCCATATCGAAAAGTCTTGGTCTCGACAATATCCGTGTCGAGCTGACATGGGAAAAAGGGGATTTAGACACGCAAGCATGGCTTCTGAATCTTGACGGAATCATTGTTAATGACGAGGGTTTCGTATTCTACAACTCTGTAAATCGTACTGAAAAGTTCGATCGCGCCAAATTTGGCAATAAGAAAAACTATCTTGATTCTACTCGTCCTATGAGTGCCGACGGAGCAGTCCTCGGAGCAAAAGACGAGATGGAAGGAGGTATTGAAACTATCAATATCTGTCTTAACAAGATAGCTCCTGAAGTGCAAGAAGTTGCAATCTCCGCAACCGTATACATCCCTAATGATGATAATGTCGAGACATTTGGCGAGGTTGAAAACGCCAAGATTACTGTTATCGATGAAGAATCCGGCGAGGCTCTATGTTTCTATGAACTCAGCAAAGATTATAAATCTGAAGATGCCCTCGTTGCCGCTCGTTTTATAATCAACAATGAAGGCGAATGGGAATTTGAAGCAGTCGGTAATGGTTATAACGGAGGTTTGCAGACTCTTGTTGATATGTATACAGAAGAATAAAATTCATTCATTATGGCAAAACAAGACAAAAGCAAGTTCCAATTAAATAAAGGAACTGATCACGGCTTCGACATTTCAAAGGGAGGAAAACGTAAGTTCGACCTCACTAAGGATGACGATGGACCGGTTGTTGCTTCTGTAGCACAACCACAACCAACAGATTCGGTTAATTCAGTTAACCCGACCCCCGAACCAGAAGAGAAAAAGAATGGCAAGTGGCTTTGGGTAATACTGGCTATAATTGTTATCATTCTTCTGATTTGGTGGTTGCTTCCCGGTAAATCAACAGAATCCTCACCTATAGTTGAGGAAGAAACTATTGAGGAGGTAACAACACCCACTGAAAATACTGAGGAAGTGTCCAATGAAGCAGAAATTCCTTCCGGAGGAGATGCTGTAGAAGAAAACGCCAATAATGACGAAAGTTCTAATCCATCAGAGGCTGTTGTAAATACTCAAGAAACCACCCCTGCTGCCACACAAACCACGAACAATGTTGCCACTAACAATGCTTCATCTGTCGTTTCCAATGACGTTGAAGCTGAAGCTCTGAAAGTTATTCGTGGCGAGTACGGCATTGGACAAGAGCGTAAGAATAGGCTTGGAAACCGATACGACGCTATTCAACAGCGTGTTAATGAACTTAAACGGGAAGGCGCATTCTAACGCAGCCTGATGTATCCTTTGGGGTGAAGAGGTTGAGTTTACTTGGCTTCTTCACCCTATTTCTTAAACAATACTTCGATATTATATGCCAAATAATCATACTTATAATGGCTTGACCGACGCGGAAGTGTTGGAGAGCCGCAAAAAGAATGGTGTCAACATTCTGACACCTCCCGAACAAGACCCTTGGTGGAAAGAATTTCTGGATAAATTCTCCGATCCACTGATTATTATCCTGCTGGTCGCAGGTGTTTTGTCCATCGGAATCTCATTTTATGAGTTTTTCGGACTTGGTCAGGACTGGAAAGTGTTCTTTGAGCCAATTGGCATTTTTGTCGCCATCGGTCTTGCTACGACACTTGCCTTCATCTTTGAGCAAAAGGCCAACAAAGCCTTTAAGATTCTCAATCAGGTAAATGACGATGAGCTGGTAGAAGTAATGCGAAATGGCACGATGACCACTATTCCCCGCAAGGATGTGGTTGTCGGCGACATCGTGATTCTCAACACCGGTGATGAGATACCTGCCGACGGAGAATTGCTTGATGCCGTTACTCTGAGTGTCGATGAATCGACTCTTACGGGAGAGCCACTCTGCGCTAAGACCACCGACAAAGCACATTTTGACAAGGATGCGACTTATCCATCAAACCATGTAATGCGTGGCACAAAGGTCATGGAAGGTCATGGTGTCATGCGTGTGCTGAAGGTGGGCGACGCGACTGAAATGGGTAAGGTTTTTGAGGAAGCTCAGATTGATGATTCCGTTAAAACACCCCTCAATGAGCAGCTTGACGGTCTCGCTGACTGGATTACAAATGTTAGCTACGTTTTTGCCGGTCTCATAATCGTTGGTCAGTTGATTCACTTCCTCGGATGGGGAGCATGGCAAGCGTGGACTCTGATAATACCTGTGGCACTTTTCTTCTGGCTTGTCATCAAGAAATTTGAAGACTGGTCAAAAGCCAAGTGTATTCTCACAATCGCAGGATTCTTCATTATCTTCTTTGCGATGGTGATTGGAGCGTTCTCTATGCTCAATCCCGGTGCCGACAGTGCCACATGGTCGCTACTTCTTGCCCATACGCTGAAGACGCTGATGGTAGCAGTTACGCTTATAGTCGTTGCGGTTCCTGAAGGTCTGCCAATGGCAGTAACTCTCTCTTTAGCATACTCGATGAGCCGTATGCTCAAGACCAACAATCTTGTCCGCAAGATGCACGCCTGTGAGACAATGGGCGCCACCACTGTGATTTGCACCGACAAAACCGGTACTCTGACACAGAACCAGATGCAGGTTTACAAGACCAATTTCTTCGGCGAGCCTTCCAACGAAGTGCTTCATGAAGGCATTGCTGTAAACTCAACAGCCCAGCTTGACCTCTCGGGAGAACAGCCTCAGGTACTCGGCAATCCTACAGAAGGTGCGTTGCTGCTCTGGCTCAAAGAGCGCGGTGCAAATTATCTTGACCTCCGCAACGGTGCGACCCGACTTGAAGAGCTTCCGTTCACTACAGAGCGTAAGTATATGGCTACCGTGGTGAAATCGGCAACCGGTAAGAACATACTATACGTCAAAGGTGCTCCCGAAATTGTATTCGCAATGTGCAAGAACACCTGTGGTGTGACAAAGGCTGAAATAGACGCACAGCTGCTTGAATATCAGAATCAGGCAATGCGTACTCTCGGCTTTGCATATCAGGAACTGGGAGACAAGGATGCGACTATTGCCGACGGAAAGGTAGTAGCCAATAAACTGACATTTCTGGGTATCGTCGCTATCTCCGACCCGGTTCGTGTTGATGTCCCTGATGCTGTAAATGAAGTGATAGATGCAGGAATAAAGGTTAAGATTGTAACCGGTGACACCCCTGGAACAGCGAAAGAAATTGGCCGTCAGATCGGCTTGTGGAATGATGCCACCGACACTGACCGCAATATAATAACAGGCCCTGAATTTGCCGATCTTTCAGACAAGCAACTCAAAGAACGCGTCGGCGAACTTAAAATCATTGCCCGTGCGCGCCCGATGGATAAAAAGCGCCTTGTAGAAGCACTTCAGGCCAACAACGAAGTCGTAGCCGTAACAGGTGACGGTACAAACGACGCTCCTGCGCTCAAAACCGCCCATGTGGGCCTTTCGATGGGAGACGGCACATCTGTTGCCAAAGAAGCATCCGACATCACTATCATCGACAATTCATTCTCATCAATCGGTAGAGCCGTGATGTGGGGCCGTTCACTCTACAAGAACATCCAGCGATTCCTCCTGTTCCAGCTCACAGTCAACGTCGCTGCCTGCTTCCTTGTGCTGTTCGGCTCGTTCATGGGAACCGAATCCCCGCTTACCGTTACACAGATGCTTTGGGTAAACCTCATCATGGATACCTTCGGTGCAATGGCACTTGCCTCTCTGCCTCCTTCTCAGAGAGTAATGGACGAAAAGCCTCGTAAGCGTGAAGCCTCCATTCTCTCAAAACCGATGCTCTGGGAGCTTTGCAGTGTAGGCATTATCTTCTTTGCCATCACCCTTGGATTCTATTGGCTGTTCAACCATGCCGAGGTTACTTCTATTCCGCAGATGTTCCACACTGCAATCGGTGCAGTGTCTGAAATGACTCCATACGAAGCAACCCTTCTGTTCTCGATATTCGTCTGGACACACTTCTGGTATATGTTCAATGCCCGCAGTTTTGAGACTGGCGAAAGCGTGTTCAGGCTGAAAATGAGTCAAGGCTTCTGGACTATTGTTGGCATCATAGTTATCGGCCAGCTGTTCATCACAGAGATTGCATACGAGTTCTTCAATGTTGAGCCGATGCTCCACACCCTTGACTGGAGTTTTAATCCTTCAGGTGCTATCGACCTCGTCATAATCGTAACTGCTTCATCCCTCGTCATGTGGGTTAGGGAAATCTACCGATTGTTCAAAAAATAAAACTGAAATCCCGATAGCGCATCGGGGCAATCCCGGTGCGCCATCTATTCTCCCACCAATTATGAATATTCCCGGATTATCATTTTCATGGAAAAGAGCTCTCGGCATAACGCAAGCCAAACAACAGTTTGCGCGGCAGACTGGAATTCCCACATCAAAAGCGGGCCTTGAACGAAAAATTGGCAAAGTTATTATAAAATCAAATTTCGGTAAAAAATAGACACCTCTTTGCCAATATAGTTTGGTTTGGTTCGGTTCGGGAATTATATATGCCCGATGAACAGAACCTATCATGACTGGATAAAATAAAAAACTGCTATCTCAGTCTTTCTCTCCTGATTGTTCTGCTGATCTATCGGCTACTTCTAGGTTTATGCGTCCACAAACAAGTCATCGGCTGTGATTTGCGAATGGATGCTGTTCATTGAATATGAGTTCTTCACAAGTCCGGAACTTGTTATCATTGTCAAGGCGATTCCTTTGCGAGTCTTTGTCAACTGACGAAATAAAGTTGCCTTGTTGCGTAGATTTTCCATATATTTCTTGTCAATGGTATATGGACCATCGGAATATTTTATTTCACAAAGATTTATTGCCTTGTCACTGCGGTCTATCAGCAAGTCTATCTGCGCTCCGGGATGTTCGTCAGTGGCAGCGGTGCGCCATGAGTATTCGTTAGTGATAACTCCGCTTATCCCAAGAGCCTTCTTTATCTGCTCTGAGTGCAAAAGGCATAAACGCTCAAAAGCGAGTCCGCTCCATGTGTTAAAGATAGGTGCCATCTGTACTTTAGACCAGTAATTCGCATCAGTATTCTTCTTGCCTTCCATAAATTTGAAATAGAAGATCGTGAAATTATCAATAAGCTGATAGAGGGCATTCTTTGTCTTAGAACCAATAGCCTGATAACGTCGGATAAATCCGCAATTTTCCAAATCTTCCAGATACTTTGTAAGCAGCCCACTGGTTGCAATATTAGCGTTTACGATGATTTCATCACGTGTCATTCCGATTTTCTTTTTTGCTAACGCAGTTATGATATCTAGATATGGTTCGGGCTGTTTGAATAATGATGAATATAGCTCATTAAACTCATTCCCCAATTTAGGAGTCTTCCCAAAGAACAATGCGTCTAAATTCTGTGGCAGACTTAACGATTTGTTGAGTAGCGACCAATAGAATGGTATGCCTCCCAAAATCATATAAGCCTCCATAATTTCTTGCCGTTCTATTGATAGATTTATGCTTTTGGCGTATAACTCACACTCATGCAGATTGAAAGGCTGTAGGTGAATTTGATTGTTCAATCTATTATGCAAGCCACCTCTATTTCTCAGTATCTTCTTTACCATCCAAGAGGTCGCTGAACCACAAACTATAAGGAGTATGTCTTTTCTCGCGGATGCCCAACCATTCCAGAAGTTCTCAAAGGCAGACATAAAACTTGATTTAGGAGCATCCATCCAAGGCAATTCATCCAAGAATACAACCTTTTTCCCTTCCGGCAGTTCCTTAAGAAACTGTTCAAGCATATAGAAAGCCTCGATCCAATTGTTTGGCTTTACACTACTCTTATAGCCGTGATCTTTCAGAGACAGGTAAAATCGTTGTAACTGTTCCTTCGTTGTGGCTTTAGCCATTCCGGAGTAAGAAAACGCAAATTTATCATGAAAAACCTCTCTAACAAGATATGTCTTTCCTATTCTTCGGCGTCCGAATATGGCGACAAACTTGGATTCTGCTGAATCGTAGGCCTGTCTAAGTTCCTGTATCTCTTTCTCTCTTCCTATCAGCATATAAGATGTTTTTATACTGCAAAGATATGAAATATTTCCGACATCGCATTACCAAATCTCTGTTTTTTTTATGAGATTTGGAAGCGTGACGCATTACCAACCTATAAATCACATCTAAGACAAATGCATCACACTTCCAAATCTACTTTTTTGCACCACTTTTGGAAACGTGATGGCAGATTTGGATAGGGGCAATCGTGATTATCCATCTCTTTATAGACTGTATATGAGGTGTACGAGAGTGCCAAATCGCATATTTTTTACACACATTTGGCACCGTAGTGGAAAATGATATTGAGTTCGGTTTGGTTCGGGCTATATATATGCCCGACAAACTAAACCAAACTATATATGTGGGCTGGTGAAAAGAAAAACTAAGGCTATGCTCAGTCTTTTCCTTCTGATTGTTCTGTTGATTTGTCGGCAACTTCTTGGTTGAAGGTCTTTATTTCATCGGTGATTAGTTGTTTCAGCTCTTTTTGAGGAACGATAAGTTTGTATTCGGCTACACCGATGGGCTTTGTAAATCCTTCAAGTGCCAGCTCAACCGCCACATTGTCTTTCTCGGCGCATAGGATTATGCCGATTGATGGGTTTTCATCTTTGCCACGTTCAAGTCTGTCAAGCAACGAGAGATAGAGGTTCATCTTGCTGATATATTCGGGCATGAACTCCGAAATTTTCAAATCGACGGCGATGAGTGACCGTAGCCCCCGATGAAAAAAGAGCATATCCACCTTGTAATCCTTGCCGTTGTAGGACAGTATATGCTGATTGCCGATGTATGTAAATCCCTGACCGAGTTCAAGAAGGAACTGTTTTACTTTTTCTACCAATCTCCGCTCAAGCTCCAGTTCAAGAAGTGGCTCGGTCACGCCAAGGAATCCCATACAATAGGAATCCTTGAAAACCTCGTTGGCGTATGCCGCCTGTGCCTCAGGGAGAGCAATGGCGAAATTATTCGAGGCGTTGTTTTCCGGCTGATGCTTGTGCATCTCCAGCTTTACAGCGTTGACCATCAAATCTCTTCCCCATCTCTTTGCGACGGTCTGTTCTGCATAATAGAGAATGGCCTCATCGTCATCGCCCAGCTTTGAAATCAACTTATTGATGTTCCACCATGGTAAAACTGCGACAGCCTGTCGCAGTTTTGGACTGGATTGACGGAATCGCACATAAAAGCGCTTCATATCCCATAGATTACGTTCCGACATACCCATATCAGGATAACGGTGTTTCAAATCAACCGAAAGGTGTTTCACAACTGATGCCCCATGCGCTTTTTCGAGCTTACGCTCATATAGCAACTGCCCGATGCGCCAGTGCATTTCATTCGATGTGCTGACTATGGCTCTGGCGGCATTGCTTCTCGCAGTCTCAATAACTGCGACGGCTTGTCGCAGTATTTCATTATATTCTGATTCGTTATGAATACGAACAACTGTTTCCATACACAAAGTTAATACTTTTATTTTGATTTTCAGTCATGTGCAGACGCTTTGCCTCTTAGAACACTTCTTCTTTTGCACCGTTGACAATAGCATCAATCTCGTCGGCGATTTCGTCGGAGGAGAGTTTGATGTAGTCCATGAAGGTCTTTTGTGTCTTGTGACCGCTAACGTGCATCATCTGGACGATAGTGAATTTGTGGGAGAGGTACATGTTGGTGATGCCACTGCGTCGGGCGGTGTGGGTGGTGACACAATCGTAGCGGGGTATTACTACTTCTCCTTTGTCGTTACGCTCTACTGTCAATTCTCCAGCGGCTTCTTTGTCCTTCTGCTTCATTGTGAGTTTGGTCGGGACTTTGACCGCGAGGGTTGGCACTGTTTCCGAGAGTGTCATTAGAATATCCTTGATGTAGCGGTTGAGAATCTGGTCAATCACCGAGGGAAGATGATAATCATATTTCTCGCAGATGGCTTTGAGGTTGGGATTCATTATAGGAATTTTTACCTCGTTTCGGGTCTTCTGCTGAACAAGGCGGATAATTGGAGTGCCTTTCGCCGTTGTCGTAAAGTCCTCCGGCTGGATATTGTTGTAATCGCTTACGCGCTGACAGGTATAGCAACCGACGAGAAAAATATCACGCACTTGGTCTTTAAGTCCTGTCAGCTCCATATCAGCCAATGCCTGCAACTCTGTTTCAGTGAGGTAGATTTCGGCGGCTTTGTCGCTTTCCTCTACTTTACGCTTGGAAAAACAGCCCAAAGCACGGTCGTTGTTGTGCAACCCATCCTCGTATGCGTAGCCGACCATAGCTCGGAATGATACAAGGTATTTGTTGATTGAACTGCCCATATAGTCGAGTTTCTGGAGATGGTCGAGAAATTTCGTTACCAACGAGCGGTCAACATCTGCCCACGTCAATTTGTGGCGCGGATCAAAACCGTTGAATAGTTTTCTGAAACTACTCCATGCCTTACAGCTCCCGGCTGTGTATCGGTTATTGCCATTGAGTCGTTTGCCGGATTTTATGTCCTCGACAAACTGGTTGAGAAAATTCCAGATGTTGGCACGCTCGGCATCGGCGGCAATACGGGCTTTTTCCGCTTCCTCCCGTCGCAGCCTTTCCTCATTCTCTCTTGCAATGATTTCAGCTTCACGCTGGCGACGCACAATCTCAGACTTATCAGGATCTGCTATTGCCATTATCTCTTGTTTGACTTTTTCGCGGTCAAACTCCGGAGCATCCATCTCACGTTTAAGCATGACCTCGATACGACCAAGTTTGTCGTGCAGTTTGGGGTACTCTTTGCGATGACGAGCCAATGCGTCCTCGCTCGATACAGCAATTTTCCATTCCGGCACCGACACACGGAGCCGCGTTGTAAACTGGACATCAATCTTTCGTATCGGGTCTTGTACCCTCACGAAAAGTGTTGCCTTATCCTTGTTCTCGTCCTTTTTAAGGAAGTAGAATCTGGAGAGAGTCTTTGCCATAATTCAAATTCGTTTAATTGTCTGATATACAGGATTAGGCGGTGGTACATATCCAAACCGAACCAATCCGATTGCAAAGATAGTAAACTTTTCGGATGTTACCTATAAGGTTACCTATAAATCTTGAGTTATAACGGCTGGAAATAAATTCAGTTCGGTTTAATTACGTTGACATACAGCTTAGTAACATTCAATACCATCAAACATCATTCATTACAATTCGCTAAAAATGGTGCTGGTGGAACCATTCGCGTAGCTCTGTGGAGGGCGCTATATCTTTTGCCCACAAGTCATAATGGAACGTGTTTTTTGATTCTCCCCTTGGCCATAAACGGTCGATGTAGATTCTGTATCCATCGTTGGCGGTAGTCCCTTCCGGATCGGAATACACCCTTTTCAGTTGAATCTTTGTCATATGCTTGAAACTATAATATAAGTCGGTGTGATTAAAACATATATGAGGGTCATTAATGTTGGGAATTTCCGGATTTTAACCTTTTTTATGGCCATGATATGTTCTACTTCACTAATGTTGGCTGTTGTGGTTGGCATGATTTTACTGGAAATATGTATGTTTGCATTTTATTTCATTTGTGGTATAATTTATTCAGTAACAGTATAAATACATTTATGAACAGTATGATCGGAAATATGATGGCGGCTGCAACGGTTGTCTGTATGCTTGGCGGTTGCTCATCAAATTCGCGGCTGGAGTCGCCAGACGGTAGGATTTCAGTGATATTTGAACGGGACGACAAAGGTGTGCCATTTTATTCTGTAACGGTTGATGATGTATTACTCATATCTCCTTCAAGACTCGGTATTGTAGCTGCTGACGGGTCTATCCCAGGCGCAGATGTGCAGAAGGTGATTATGTCGCAGTGTTCTTTTGATAATACGTGGGAACAGCCGTGGGGTGAGAATAAGCGTGTCAGAAATCACTATAATGAGATGTCTGTGGAATTGAGAGGTGGAGAGTCTGCGTCGATTATCCGATTCCGGGCTTTTGATGATGGTATTGCATTCAGGTATGAGTGGGATTTGGCTGACGTTGACAGTGTTGTGGTGATGGATGAACTTACCGAGTTCAATTTTGCACAACCGGGTATGTCTTGGTCTATTCCAGGCAGTTATGAAACATATGAATTGAAATATAGGGAGCTGCCGATAAAAGATGTCGCTGATGCCAACACACCGTTTACGTTCCGGACTGATAATGGCGTGTTTGGTTCAGTGCATGAAGCTGCATTATATGATTATCCGGAGATGACGCTCCGCCGTGATAGCACCGGAGTGCTGAAAGCCGATTTGGCGCCTATGCCCGATGGAGTTAAAGCCTATGTTCCGAAACTTTTCGTCACACCTTGGCGGACCATTCAGATTGGTGATAAAGCCGTTGACCTTATAAATTCTGCAATGATCCTAAATTTGAATGAACCCTCGAGGATTGCAGATACTTCATGGATAAAGCCTCAGAAATATGTAGGAATATGGTGGGGGATGCATCTTGGCACACAGACCTGGATTTCCGGAACCCGCCATGGAGCAACGACAGAGAATGCCATTAAGTATATCGATTTCGCATATGACAATAATCTGCAGGGAGTGCTGTTTGAGGGATGGAATGAAGGCTGGGAGAATTGGGGCGGAAACCAGCACTTCGATTATATGAAGGCATATGCTGATTTTGATATTGACAGCATTGCCAGATATGCAGCAGAAAAGGATGTTGAATTATGGATGCATAATGAGACAGGTGGCAATATCCCTGAATATGAGGAGGCGCTTGACAGCGCATTTTCCTATTATAGCTCGCTTGGTGTGCATACGGTGAAGACCGGTTATGCCGGAGGGTTTAAAGGGGGTTATTATCATCATTCACAATATGGGGTAAAGCATTATCAGAAAGTGGTTGAGACTGCTGCTAAATATCAGATTATGCTTGATGTGCACGAACCTATCAAAGAGACCGGAATCAGACGTACATGGCCAAATATGATGACGCGTGAAGGTGCTAGAGGTATGGAATGGAATGCCTGGTCGGAGGGTAATGATGCCGGTTATCTGTGCACGTTGCCTTTTGTCCGTCTGCTATCGGGACCAATGGATTATACTCCAGGGATTTTCGATATTGATTATTCAAGGGCGAAGGCCGATAAAGGCCGTATCGAGTGGAATGGACCGAATGCCCATTGCTGCATAAAGACAACCATAGCCAGGCAGATTGCCAACTGGGTGATAATCTATTCTCCATTGCAGATGGCGGCTGACATGATAGAGAATTATAATGGCCATGATGCATTCCGTTTTTTCCGTGATTTCGACGCGGATTGTGATTGGTCCGAGGCATTACAGGGCGAAATCGGGAAGTATGTAGTTATTGCCCGTCGGGCTGGCGAAAAATATTTCCTGGGGGCTGGTACAAATGAAGAGGGGCGCACATTGAAGCAGCCTCTCGGCTTTCTTAAACAAGGTGTAAGATATGAGGCTATGATATATGCCGATGTGCCAGGGTCTATTAATCCGGAGGATATAGGTATTGAACGTAGGGTGGTTGCCCCTACTGATACCCTTGATATAATAATGAATCCATCAGGAGGGCAAGCCGTGACTTTCATCCCGCTTGAATGAATGGGGCGGATGACGAAAAAGTGAAATAAAGTGAAAAAACAGGTTGCTGTTACCTGTTTTCAAGCATAACTAAACAGGTTGTCGTATCTTTGCATGTTATAAAAAAGATACGACAACCTGTTTTCAGATGTTGAATAGAATATTGTCGCCAGATGGCATAAGCCAGTTGGAAGGGCTGCTTGACAGCTCGAAATACATAGTGATTACATGCCATATATCGCCTGACGGTGATGCAATGGGGTCTTCGCTTGCGTTGTGCCGGGCATTGACAAATATAGGCAAGAAGGTTAAAGTTGTGGTGCCTGATACGCCGCCTAAATATCTGATGTTCCTTCCCGGGGCAGCTGAGATAGTGGTGTATTCTCGTTCTGAACAATTTGCGAGAAAACTTTTTGCGTCGACTCAACTTATTTTCTGCCTGGACTATAATGAGCCGAAGCGAATAGATTTGGTTGCAGAGCCGATGTTGGCCTCACAAGCCCCGAAAGTGTTGATTGACCATCATTTGAATCCTTCGGAATTTCCTGATATCGTAATGTCGCATCCGGAGGAACCGTCAACATCATCGTTGGTTTACCGAACCTTATCAGATCTTGGCTTGTCGGAATGTATAGATAGGGAATGCGCCGAATGCATCTATACCGGTATGATGACTGATACAGGTAACTTTTCATATAATTCTAATAATGCAGACCTTTATGAGATAATTGCTGATTTGGTAAGGCGTGGAATTGACAAGGATTCCATATATCAGAAGGTGTATTTTTCAAACAGTTTGAACCGGTTACGGTTGAACGGATATGCGATTATGGAAAAACTGGAAATTTTCCCGGAACATAAAGCCGCATTGATAACATTGACGAGAAAGGAGCTAAATCGTTTCCAATATCAAAAAGGGGATACGGAATCGTTGGTAAACAAACCACTGACAATGCCTGATATTGTATATTCCGTCTTTTTAAGGGAAGAAAATGATTACATAAAAGTGTCTGCACGCAGCAAAGGGGATTTCCCGGTGAACATGTTGTGTGAACGTCATTATAACGGCGGTGGCCATCTGAATGCTGCCGGTGGAGAATTTTATGGGACAATGGAGGAAGCTGTTGATGTGTTCAAGCAACTGATGCCATTGTTTGATGGATGTCTGTAAAGGTGCTGAATAGCAAAACAACGTTTATGATGAAAATAACTAAGATAATAACAAGATGCCTGCCGATAGCATCTATGTCTATAGGTGTTATGTGGGGGCTGAGCTCGTGTGACGATTCTAAAAGTTATGCGGAACTGCTTACTGATGAGGCCCATGCGATTAACAGCTTTTTGGCTAATCAAAATGTGATTCTCGATTTGCCCAAAGATGATGATTTTGTGACGGGGCCTGATGCGCCATATTACCGCCTGGATGAGGAGGGTAATGTTTACATGCAGATTGTCAATGCCGGTGACAAAAATATGATGGCCAAGGATGATGAATTAATCTATTTCCGATTCACCCGATACAATCTGTATAATTACGATGCAGCTAAAAACGAACTTCTTGACGGCTGGGGGAATTCTGATGATTTGTCAATGGGTTCATCTTCATTCCGGTTCGGGAATTACACCCTTAGCAGTTCATCGCAATGGGGCAGTGGCATACAGATGCCATTGAATTATGTCGGAATGGAGAGCGAAGTGAATATTGTAATCAGGTCGCAGTATGGCCTAAGCTCTGAGATTTCACAGGTTATGCCATATGTGTATAATATGCGCTATTTCAAACAAGGGGTAAGTGGTTATGATGTTCCTGATGAACAATGATGGAATATGTCAATACACCTTAAATAAAATATATAGACATGTCACTTATAAAATCGATTTCTGGAATTCGGGGAACTATAGGGGGGCGACCCGGAGAGGGGCTTAGTCCGCTTGATGTGGTGAAATTCACGGCGGCATATGCATCGTTTATAAAAAGAAATACCAGCCGGAATACAAATCTTATTGTTGTCGGACGTGATGCTCGTTTGTCAGGCCCGATTGTGAATGATTTGGTTACAGCCACGTTGAGAGGTATGGGCTTTGATGTGGTTAATATAGGTATGGCAAGTACTCCTACTACAGAGGTCGCTGTTGTGGGCATGAAGGCATGTGGCGGCATTATCTTGACAGCTTCGCATAATCCTAAGCAATGGAATGCCCTGAAGTTGCTCAATGAACGTGGGGAATTCCTTGATGATGCCCAAGGAAAAGAAGTGCTTCGTATTGCAGATGCCGAAGATTTTAGCTTTGCAACTGTAGACGGCTTAGGGAAAGAAATGCTTGATCAGACATGGGCTATGCGTCATATAGAACAAGTGCTTAATTTGAGGCTTGTTGACAGGGATGCTATTGCAAAAGCTGGATTTACCGTGGCTGTGGATGCTGTTAATTCTGTGGGAGGAATCATTATCCCACAGTTGCTGCGTGCGCTTGGTGTTGAAAATATTATTGAACTGAATTGTGAGGCTACAGGTAAATTCGCCCATACACCTGAACCTATCCCGGAAAATCTCACTCAGATTTCTGATTTGATGAAAGATGGCAAAGCTGATGTGGGTTTTGTTGTGGATCCAGATGTTGACCGATTGGCTATTGTCATGGAGAATGGTGAAATGTTTGTTGAAGAATACACTCTTGTGGCAGTTGCTGATTATATTCTCAGACACACTCCTGGGGCAACTGTGTCGAATTTGAGCAGTTCGCGAGCATTGGGCGATGTTACCAGGTCATATGGATGCGAATATCATGCATCTGCTGTCGGTGAAGTGAATGTTGTTGCTAAGATGAAAGAAACCGGTGCTGTAATCGGTGGTGAGGGTAACGGTGGTGTCATATATCCGGAAGCGCATTACGGACGCGATGCATTGGTCGGGGTTGCTATTTTCCTGACACTTCTTGCAAAAAGCGGCAAAAAGGTTAGTGAGTTGAAGAAGGAATATCCGGCATATGCGATTGCGAAAAACAAGATTGAACTAACTCCTGATATCAATGTTGATGCCATTCTATGTGCGATGAAAGAGCGGTATGCTGATGAGAAAATCACTGATATGGACGGGGTGAAAATTGATTTCCAAGACTCTTGGGTTCATCTCAGAAAGTCCAATACAGAGCCGATTATAAGAATTTACGCTGAAGCGCCGACAATGGAGGCTGCAGAACGGTTGGGCGAAAAAGTGAAGTCTGTGATTGCATCTCTCGCTTGATTAGGGCGGATTGCAGTCAGTCTAAATGAGCCATTAGTAATGATGGCGATGATTAGGATTGATAAAGCATCCCTGTCCGGATAAATGCGGATTAGGGATGCTTTTAGTTAGTAATAGTTTTCTACTGCTTCGGTCAAAAGTGTAAGATGAATGAAACTTGTATCCATATGCATCGGCATATAATTGAATATAGATATGAGGATAGAACTAAAAAAGAGTTTTAAACATATTTTCAGGCAAGCCGCTGTTTTAGGATTGTTGGTGATAGGGGGCGTTATCCAGATATCGGCACAAGTAGGACATGACGAATGGGCATTGGCGAAAGTGTCTGTTGCCTGTGTGAGAGAAAAACCTTCACATGCGGCAGAATTGGGCACTCAGGTAGTTATGGGAACACCGGTCAAGTTGCATGGCAAGAACGGCGCATGGTGGAAAATAGAGACCCCGGAAGGCTATCAGGGATATGTCATCGACAATTCACTTAGGCTAATGTCGCGGGATGCTATGGCAGAATGGAGGGCGGCTAAAAGGGTAGTCGTGACGTCGGGTGATCAGACATATATTTATTCAGATTGTGGGCAATCTGTTTCTGAGCGGATTTCAGATGTTGTTAACGGTTCAATACTCGTTGGTTCTGCGTCAGACGAAATAGATTCAGCTTTGGGTTGTGTGGCGGTTTTACTTCCTGATGGTCGTAGGGGCTGCATTGCTTCTAATGATATTGAAGACCTTGAGTCATTAGCTTCAAACACCTGTAATATGGATAGTGTGGTGGCCTTTGCCCAAAGGCATATGGGGGTGCCGTATTTATGGGGCGGAACGTCGTCGAAATCGATGGATTGCTCGGGATTGTCGAAAATAGCGTATTTTTCACAAGGAATTATCTTGCCGCGAAACGCATCGCAGCAGGCTAAAATCGGACAATCGGTTTCTGTGGGTGAAATGCAGCCGGGTGATTTGCTGTTTTTCGGCAATCGTAGCTCGGGGAAAATAAACCATGTAGGAATTTATATTGGAGACGGGCGTTTTATCCATTCGTCGGGAAGGGTAAGGGTTAGTTCATTGGATGCTTCATGTCCGGACTATGAACCTATAGACCTGATTGTGGCTCGACGTTTTGGAAGGGTGGAGTTAGATAAGCTGTCATTACGCACTCATCCATGGTATTGATTGACTGCAGTACAAAAAGATTACACAGACTTGGTGCTTTTTTGGGGAAAACGCTCTTAGAGAGATTTTTAGGATATAAAAGGGTATGAAAGTTTGGTTATCTCAAAATAAACTGTTAAATTTGCACTCCGAATAATGAATGATAAAAACAAAAACATCATACCACAATGAAAAGAACCTATCAACCTTCTAACAGAAAGAGAGTTAATAAGCATGGTTTCCGTGAAAGAATGGCAACAGCTGATGGGCGTAAAGTCCTTGCCCGCCGTCGTGCCAAAGGCCGTCTGCGTCTTACTGTTTCGGATAGCCTTGGCAGCAAATAAGCTACGACCTCTTTTCTGAGCGCATTAATAATTGCGAATCATATAAAGCGTCTGCGGTTAAACCGCAGACGCTTTGTTTTTTAGATTATTCGGTGGGGGCAAATGATTGAAAAGAATTGTCGGAATAGAAGACCACGATATTTGTAATGCGTTTATTTGAACTTGTGGGGATTGATATATTTGATGTTTGTGGAAAGTCTTTCTGGCGTTGCTGATTGCATGTAGCCTTTTCCTCATCAGTGTTAGAGGTGTCTGCTTCCCGGGTCATGGACTCCAGTTGATTTGAGTGAAGGCCGGGTTGTTGCATATTGGCCGGTTCTAAATCGCTTTGTGCATCGATTTTTTTGTTCCTTTCAATTTTAGGATCATTATACATGAAATCAATTGTAGCGGTAGCACTGTCATTCATTGCTTTTTGGGACGTGGCGAATTCTGTTGGTTCTATGAAATAATCATTGAATCGCTCGTGGCTGTTGTCTGAATTGTTTTCGAGTGATGTTTCTGAGGGGGCTATATCTGATGATGCGAATAAATTATTTCGTTCATTTTGAGTAGTTTGACCTGATCCTTCGTTTGGATTTGCCTCCTTTTTGCCCTCTGAGAATCTAATATTTCCATCTGCCATCATGTTCCCTTCGCCAAACATTAGCCATAAAACCGAAAGATGTGGATAGGCGAGATGGATTTTAGAAATCAATTCGTCTGATATTTTCTTGTTGCGTCCATTTAGTATTTGAGACATTGTGGGACGTGGAATCTTACACGTGTCTGCGAATTGGGAAATAGCTATGTTGCTATATTCCATAAAGAGTTTCAGTCGACTGACTATATCCATGTTGTTTACTTTTGAAAAGTGGTACGATTCCTCAATTTTTTAGAGTGCAAATGTAATTAATTTATTTGTAAATTGCAAATTTGCAAATGCGATAATGCAGTTTGCTGAATAGAATTGATATTTATGGATTTTTCTATATCAAGAAATAGGCATGTGTTTATTCAGTGCTTCAGATAGCGTTAGGTTTGTAGGGGAGTGGCCTTTGTTGTTAACATTAACTTGAATTTTTGGTTGTATCTTACTGACTGTTAACGGCTGTTTGATTGTAGATGCGTGGGTGGCGTGGTGATTGTCCGGTCAGACTGTAATACTGAAATCGATGCTTGAGCTTATGGATGTAATGCGTATGGCTATCAGCATATTATGCCGAATCTTAAGCGCTGTTAATTGGGCCTCGTCGCTATTGGTATCTATATTTTTGCCAGTGTAAACACCTTTCATAATAATTCTCGATTGTAATACCTGCTGATGGTCGGATTGTTTAACGCTATTTTGACTTGTGCATGAAAAGGTGTTTGCATCTACAACATGGCCTTCTTTTCTGCGATTTACAAATGCATCCTGTGGAGCTTCTGTCGGACTGATTACTATTGAAAACTCTTTGTTTGCAATAGTAATACGTCACATCCGTTGGGTTTACAGTTGCATGTATCTCTGAGACATTTCACATTTCTTTAATACAGTATTTGTTTTTCATTAGATAGTGCGTGTTGCTGTTCTAAAGGTTTAAGCCATTATATCTATAAAACAATTGTAAGAATGCCTTTGGATGTTAAACAACGTTGAAATACGCTAATTCGAATTCTCTGTTACCCTGTTGACACCAATTAAGTTTTTTTATTTCATGGCTTTTCGATTGTTTTTAGACTTTTAGAGCATGGAAGTTTATGGACGGATATTATCTTTACAATATGTGTGTTCCGATTGAATAATAAAACTGTGCTTATTACCCCTCTTATAATTGTTTTATAATGGGGGTTATGTTAAATAGAGTTTCGGCAAATCCCCTTTCTATAGGAATTCCCAGCAAATCCGAGACTGAAAAATGCGATGTATATCTTATCACAATTATCGATTATTTACTAAATTTGCAAAAAGGAAAAATCCGAATTTATAACAACCATAATGTTCATGGCTAAAGCGATTATCGACTTAAAGGTTATAGCGAATAAACGATTGTCACCGATGTATTCTCAAATCGTATTAGGTTTGGGCGACAACAATATTGAATCTGGAAAAGATTGCAGCGATTCTGGTGCAATACCGGATATTCGGTCAGATTTTGAAAGTATTCTGAAATCAATAGAACCAGGCCAGTTTGTGCAGATTAAGATTGAAGGATGTAACGGGACTTTTTTAAGAAGACCGATTTCTATAAATTTTGCAGATCCGGAAAATCGACAGTTGTTCATACTTGTCAGAAATGCAGGAGAAGGCACCAAACGCTTATGTGACGTTGCAGTAGGTGAAACTGTTAATGTAATTATTCCATTAGGAAAAGGATTCTCGATTGAAGATACGAATAAGCATCCGCTACTGGTTGGTGGAGGGGTCGGTGTTGCACCACTACTCTATCTTGGGAAAATCTTAAAAGATCGCGGTATAACGCCTTCATTCTTGCTTGCTGCAAAAAAAGCCACAGACCTATTATTGCTTGATGAATTCAAAAAATATGGCAATGTGGCGATTTCTACTGACGATGGGTCAATGGGATCTCGAGGTCTGGTAACTGAAAATCCGGTGTTGAATCAGGCGTGGGATATTATTTATTGTTGCGGGCCATTGCCCATGATGAAAGGTATTGCAAAGATTTCAAAACGGCAGAATACCAAATGTGAGGTGTCATTGGAAAACACTATGGCATGTGGGCTTGGTGCATGTTTATGCTGTGTTGAAGATACAGTTAAAGGGAATGTATGTGTATGTACTGAGGGGCCGGTATTTGATACCGGAAATCTCAAATGGTAAGGACACAGAAGCCTGTGTTATAGATTATCCACTATCTTCACACTAATTCTATATCATATCCATATCAGCCGGATAGCCAAAGCCTCGTTCTTGCTATACGGCTGATGCTGTTGTATGGTATTTATGAATAAATCCTTCATCTGGAGATATTCGGTTATGCTTTTAAGATTGAATTCAGACAACTGAATGAGGTAATTATTCAGTTCTTTCATTACGTCTAGGGTAGTCTTGTTTTTAGCAATAATAGCAACAGGATGATTCTCAAATACGGTTTCTGATGTTTCCATCTCAAATGAAGAGACCATTTGAGAAGAATTGCCATTAAAATCAACAATACTCAACGGCAAGATTGCTCCGTTGTGTATTAATGTTCGTGTCAGAAATCGTCGGGCAGTTACTTCCTCATATCTCACCATATAATAAAAACGGATAGCTTATTTACTATTTAACCGATTCGGCTTCATTAGTTGCTTGTTGTTTTTGCATTACCTGCTGACGGTGATTAGCTCGAAATTTCGTTGCCGCATTCGTAGCTCTGTCAACTTTATGTTTGCTTGCCGTCTGACGATGTTCGGTTTGCCGGGCACTTG
This sequence comes from Bacteroidales bacterium, assembly GCA_910575545.1. Classification (GTDB taxonomy): domain Bacteria; phylum Bacteroidota; class Bacteroidia; order Bacteroidales; family Muribaculaceae; genus UBA7173. The sequence continues at coordinate 253,857 of CAJTFH010000001.1, read as the reverse complement.
TTGCTGATGATTCCGGCATATTGCTTACAGAGGCGGCTTGTCGGTGGTGGTTTGATGAAGTCTGACGCTGATACGTATTCTTAGATTGCTCATCAATGGATATTGAATAAATATCAGCGTCGAGGTTGGTGACCGAATCCGGATTAGCCGTAGTCACGGCGGAAATGTCATTGTGAAACGTTTTTTTTGGCAAATACGTGTGGCGTATAAGGTGATGTCTCATACGTATGAGTGCCAGGCTATCAATTTCAAAAGTTGACGTATTATTAGCCGGTATTTCAATATATCCATATACTTTTAATGGCGTTAATGTGGAGTCTATCGGCAATTTGATTGAATTCTGGATTTTATCCCTGAATGATTCATCAACATAATGAGTCGTGCCATTGGAGTAATCAACCAAGAGTCTGCTCTTTATTGACGCCTGAGTATTGATGGGTTTGTAACGCAACATATACACATCACCCTTATGCCATGTGCTGTCGGGTGTCATGTTAAATGTTATGATATTGGACGGCATGGCAGAATTTACAATAATATGCCGAAATCCGTTCCAGACATCAACGGAATCTCCTGCAATGGCAATCTGGGCATTTGCGGCGCTTGCGTAATCTCTTTGCCTGTCTTGGATGATTTCTATCGTACGGTCATAGACTTTAATATATTCCTCAATATGATTGCCATACCACACAAATGATGTATCAACAGTCGACGCATCTACTCCATGAGCATCATAGATGCTCTGTTTAAGCATTTTGCGTGTAGAGTCATTAGGGAATTCGCTATAATTGTAATCAATTACTGCCTCTCCCATGTGTATATCGGCCATAAGAGTTGCCATCTCCTCTTTGTCTAAAATCCCTTCAGGCTTCTTCTGACAGGCTGTGGCATGGCATAATATAGCCGTAGATATTAATAGCTTTGATATGTAGCCATAGCGAGAAACGATATCTAACATGGGAAATATGATCTTATAATGTCAGGTTGCTCTTCTGATTGCTCAATCAATGCTGTTGTTTATTGGCATTATCTTCTACATGGTTATCATCCATTCTCTGTGACTTTTTTAACCATGGTACATCCGAAATCTGTTTGGAATAAAACAGTATCAGTATACCCATACCGATAGTTATGGCTGCATCTGCCAGATTAAAGACCGGTCGAAAAAAAATGAAATGTTCACCGCCAATCCATGGCATCCAATCAGGCCAGTTCCATTCGCAAAGCGGAAAATAGAACATGTCTACCACCAGTCCATGGAATAACGAGCCATATCCACCGCCAGCAGGAAATATAGACGCAACATATGGTGGCATCGGATTATTAAATATCAGGCCATAACATACGCAATCGATAATGTTGCCAGCTGCACCTGCAATTATTAACGACAGGCTTACAATGTAACCTGTAAGAGCTTCTTTGCGGTTTCTTATGCGCAGTATATAGAATACTAAAAAACCTACGGTGGCAATGCGCAACAGCGTTAATAACAGTTTGCTTCCGATTTCCCAGCCGAAAGCCATTCCGTTATTTTGAATGAATACCAATTTGAACCATGAAAAAATGGTGACACTTTCGCCAAGATAGAAGCTTGTCTTCACCCAAATTTTCAATGCTTGATCTGCGATGAGAATAACTGCTACTATAAAAATAGCCAATACTCCCCTATTTATGGTTGGTTTTATAGGAATCACTCTTGTGCGTGGTTTTATATTCGGTCACATTCGGCTCATATTCCAACACAATAATCAGATTTGTGCAGGATATCTAAGATTTGTGTCAAGTGGTTTATTTTGTCTTTGAATCAACGTTAAGCGTGGCATGAGGCACAGCGCGCAAACGCTCTTTCGGAATCAGTTTGCCTGTAATCCGGTCAATGCCATATGTTTTGTTTTCAATGCGTACTAATGCACCTTGTAAATGCTTTATAAACTGAGCCTGGCGCATTGCCATACGGCCGGCCTCCTCTTTTGAGAGAGTTGAAGCCCCTTCTTCAAGGACTTTGAATGTAGGTGATGTGTCAGATGTGTCATTTCCGTCGGAATTCATCACATCTGCGCGTAAAGACTCATATTCTTTTTTTGCTTTTTCAAGTTTTTGCAAAATAAGGGTCTTGAATTCTTCCAGTTCTTCGTCGGTATAACGGGTCTTTTCGCTCATGAGTAACTATGTTTTTAAGGGTTCCTGATAATACTGCTTATGTCTTACCGGGGTAAACTTGTTGATGCACATTCGGGTTGTTACCGTGCATCAACCACACCCCATTAACAAGACTTTTATTTGTAATAAACGTTTAAAGACGCAAATCGTTTCAAAATCCGTTAGCTAAAACCGCCACGGACATTAGTCTCATTTCAAGTCAGGCACTTCGATTGTAAGGAAGGGCATTTTCAGTTTTGAAAGCAAACCGTCAACCAATATTCTTCCGACAATTAATGGAGATATTGGTTGACGGTTGATAATCATACCGGAGTAATCGCTAATCGGATTACTGTGCCATCGATGTCGAAAACTTCATCCTCCAATGGATTGTTGACATCTGCTATCAATAAAGAGTCTGCCAGAACTTGTTTGCAGATATAGTCTGCATATTCGTTGACTGCATCATTTATCAATTCTGAAGGCGCAACGGCTATGTTGATTCGTTGTGTTATATCGTAATCGCGGCTCTTTCGAAGGTTTTGTATACGGTTAACCAATTCGCGTGCGATACCCTCCCGGCGTAATTCGCCAGTTATTGTGACATCCAGAGCAACGGTAACAGAGCCTTCGTTGGCAACAAGCCAGCCCGGAATATCCTCATTCCTTATCTCGACATCTCCAATTTCAACGGTTATGGGCTGAGATTCAATGTCGAGCGTCAGTATTCCATCCCTTTCAAGTTCGATAATCTGATGTTGGCTCATTTCTGATATAGCCTGGGCAACAGACTTCATCTGCTTTCCGAATTTTGGACCTAGTTTTTTGAAATCGGCTTTAATCCGTTTTACCAATATCCCTTCTTCATTGCTGACAAACTTAATATCCTTGACATTGACTTCCGACAGGATGAGCGGCGCCATAGTCTCGATTTCCTGGCGCTGCTCATCGCTGGCGACCGGAATCATTAATGTCTGTAGCGGTTGACGCACCTTTATGCCTACTTTACGCCTAAGGGCAAGTACCATCGATGTCACCACCTGAGCCAGATTCATTCTGCGTTCAAGAGCTTTGTCAATTGCATCTTCATCTTTTTTCGGGAAAAATGAGATATGGACTGATTTAGTGTCTTTACCCATTTCAGAATTTGCAGGGATGCTTAAATCCTGATATAGCTTATCGGCAAAGAATGGTGCAAACGGTGCCATCAATTGAGCCACGGTCTTCAGGCAGGTCAATAGTGTTTGGAATGCAGATAATTTATCAGCATTCATTTCTCCGCCCCAGAAACGTTTTCTGTTGAGGCGCACATACCAATTGGAAAGATTATCGTTGACAAATGTGTTTATGGCACGGGCGGCTTTGGTCGGCTCGTAGTCATCAAGAGCATCGTCAACTTCCGATATGAGGGTATTTAGCAGGGATATAATCCAACGGTCTATTTCGGGACGTTCATTTAAAGGTATTGGCGGTTCGGCCCCGGTAAATCCGTCAACGTTGGCATACAGTGAAAGGAAGGAATAAGTGTTATATAACGTCGCAAACAATTTACGGGAAACTTCCTTAACCCCCTCGGCATCGAATTTAAGATTGTCCCAGGGAGATGAGTTGGAAATCATATACCAACGCACCGGATCGCTGCCGAATTCTTCAATTGCTTCAAACGGGTTGACGGCATTGCCGAGCCGTTTTGACATTTTGTTTCCATCTTTGTCAAGCACTAGGCCGTTTGAAATCACCGCTTTATATGCAACCGAATCAAACACCATGCCAGCAATTGCATGCAAAGTGAAGAACCATCCACGGGTCTGGTCAACCCCTTCTGCAATGAAGTCGGCCGGATATAATTCTCCTGAATCCAGTCCCACTTTATTCTCGAATGGATAGTGGATTTGGGCATAAGGCATTGCCCCTGAATCAAACCATACATCAATCAGGTCTGTTTCACGATGCATTGGGCGGCCTGTTTCTGACACCAATACGATGTCATCAACATAGGGGCGATGAAGGTTAATTTTGTCGTAATTGTCTTTTGAAAAATCGCCAGGTACAAATCCTTTCGATTTATATGGATTTTCCGACATGATACCGGCTGCAACTGCTTTCTCTATCTCAGCATAAAGCATTTCAACAGACTCTATGCAGATTTCCTCTTTACCGTCTTCCGTGCGCCATATCGGCAACGGGGTTCCCCAATAGCGGCTACGCGAAAGATTCCAGTCTTGGAGATTCTCAAGCCATTTGCCAAAACGTCCGGAACCGGTAGTCGCCGGTTTCCATTTAATCTGGGAGTTCAGTTCAATCAGACGGTCGCGTGCAGCTGTGGTGCGTATAAACCAGCTGTCGAGCGGATAATATAGCACAGGCTTGTCAGTACGCCAGCAATGTGGATAAGAGTGGATATGTTTTTCAATTTTGAAAACTTTATCATTCTGCTTTAACCACATGCATATTTCAATATCGAGAGTTTCGTCGGCATCGCCTTTCTCTGTATCATATGCGTTTTTGACGAATTTTCCTGCCCATGGCTTATATGCTTCTACATCTACATTTGTTTTGACATATTCAGTATCAAGGTCTTCAATCCTGTAAAACTTGCCTTGCAAGTCAACCATCGGGCGTATATTCCCATCCTTATCAATCAAAGTAAGGGGAGGAATGTTGTTTTGGCGTGACACACGCAAGTCGTCAGCGCCGAATGTCCCAGCAATGTGCACGATACCGGTACCGTCCTCCGTAGACACATAATCACCTGGAATCACTCTGAATGCACCTTCACCAGGATTCATCCAGGGAATTAGTTGCTCATAGTGCATCCCTACCAGTTCGCTACCGGTCAGTGTCTTGACCACACGGAATGGAATCAGTTTATCGCCTTTGTGAAAATCATTGAAATCGAGGTTTTCGGCTTTGGGATTAAAAAAATGGCCCATGAGAGATTTTGCCAACACAACAGTTTCGGGATTACCTGAATATGGATTGAAGGTCTCCACTATGTTGTATTCAATCTCCGGCCCGACACACAATGCTGTGTTTGATGGCAATGTCCAAGGGGTGGTTGTCCAGGCCAGGAAGTATGCCTTACCATGTCCCTGCATTTCTGCTATGGGGTCGGTTATAAGGAATTGGGCTACGCAGGTTGTGTCTTTCACATCGCGGTAGCATCCTGGTTGGTTAAGCTCATGCGTGCTAAGCCCGGTGCCTGCCGCCGGAGAATAAGGCTGTATGGTATAGCCCTTATAAAGGTATCCTTTCTTATAAAGCTGGCGCAATAGCCACCATACACTCTCTATATATCTGTTGTCGTAGGTTATGTATGGATTCTCAAGGTCAACCCAATATCCCATGGAGTTTGTCAGCGATGACCATTCTTTGGTGTATTTCATCACCTCATGACGGCAGGCCGCATTGTATTCGTCAACCGATATTTTTTTACCAATATCCTCTTTTGTAATTCCAAGGGATTTTTCCACGCCCAGTTCCACAGGCAAACCATGGGTATCCCATCCTGCCTTACGTTTTACATGAAACCCCTTCATGGTCTTATATCGGCAGAAGATGTCTTTAATTGTCCTGGCCATGACATGATGTATGCCAGGCATACCGTTGGCCGATGGGGGCCCTTCATAGAAAACGAATGAGGGCATACCCTCTCGGGTTGACATGCTTTGTCCAAAGAGGTTGTTGCTATTCCATTGTTCAAGAACCTCTTTATTTATATCGGAAAGGTTGAATTTGTTATATTCCGCGAATTTCATATTCTGAAATGAATTGGAAAGTTGTTGGGTGAATCGGGTGCAAAGATACTAATTTTCAGATTAGTTTCCAACTACCCTTTATTAGGCTTACCTGACTTCACCCCGCCTTTTACACCGTTCTTTGACCCTCCTCCCATGGCAAATATGTTTTGAGGGAATGAGAATGTTTTTTGGCTGCGGCGTGTATTTCGTTTCAACGCCAGGCTTACCAGTTTGTCCATAAGTTTATCGAATGTAAGCCCGGTTGCTTCCCAAAGGTAAAATGATAACGATCCCGGAATCGTATTGATTTCGTTGACGTAGATTTTGGATGTAGACTTGTCTACAATCACGTCTACCCTGCTAACCCCATGGCACGAAAGAACCCGGAAGGTTTCGCCGGCGAGTCTTTGAATCTCTTTTGTCATCTCCACGGGCAAATCTGCCGGAATTTTTTTTGCTGATGCCTGCATTCCTTTGGCGCCTTTGGAACCGCCCATGTATTTGTCTGTATACGACAGTATGTCGGTTGTTTTTATGGGCTCTTCTAACACAGAGGTGTCAAACTCATCACAATCACCTAAAACAGAGCAATTGATTTCCTGTAGTTGCTCAACCATATGCTCCACTATAATACGAGATGCATATCGGGAGGCGTCTTCCACACGGGCGCATAATTCGTTGCGATTCCGGGCGCAGCCTATACCTATTGAAGAACCGAGATTTGCAGGTTTTATAATAACCGGATAGCCCATATTCTGTTCGATTCTATCAATCAATTCATCACGTTGTGCAAACCATTGGCGGTCAGTAAACCAGGTGTAATCCACCACCGGAATTCCGTTTTCACGCAGAATCATTTTCATGGTGATTTTATCCATCCCGTTGGCCGAAGAAAGTGTGTCACAGCCGGCATATGGAATACCGATTGAGTCGAGTATCCCCTCGAATGTACCATCTTCACCGTTAGCTCCGTGAAGAACAGGTATCACCACATCGAGTTTACAGGCGATGGTCTTTTTGGAAAAGACCCCTTTCGGCATGGAATAATAGAGGTTGTAATCGCCATAAATCGGCCGCATATAAACCTCCTCACACATGTTCAACAAAGCAGGTATGTCACGGTAATTGGCGAGATTCAACAGGGCGCTCCCTGTAAACCATTTGCCGTCTTTAGTAATATAGACAGGTGTGACATCGTATTTTCTGCTGTCGATAGCATTGATAGCCTGGTTGGCTGAAATTATTGATATTTCATGCTCGGTGGAACGTCCCCCGAAAAAGACTCCTATATTTGTTTTCATTGTTATGTTAAATACGTTATCAAAGATTATATTGCCAGTTGTAGTGAACCTGTAATTACAGGCATTTGCTGCCGACTGGTGGATGTTTGTAAACAGGATTATTTGAATGTGTCTGGCAGGTCGTTTTCATACAGCACCGTATCGCCCGGTTGAAGCATCGCCTGTAGCAGTTTCTGTGCTTCTGCGAAAGAACCGACATAATGAGTGTTTGCCACTGGCATTTCCCCTTCGGTAATTCCTTGCATTATGGCATCTGCATTATATCGACCTACTATGATTGCCACATCTGCGCAACGGGCAATTTGCTTCCCGAACTCTTGATTTGCCTCCTTTTGCAGCGCCCCAAGTTCAATCATGCCGGGTGTCACAACAATGCGCTTTCCGCCGGTCATCATGGCGAGGACTTCAAGAGCCATTTTCGAGCCTTGTGGATTTGAGTTGAATGCGTCATCGATAATGGTCACCTCCCCCGGAGTGTGCTTCATGTTAAGGCGATGCTCCACTTGCTCTATTTGCCCGACCGCATAACGGATTTTATCTTTTGGCACATTCAGCCTCAAGGCGACAACGACTGCAGCCATAAGGTTCGACACGTTGCACTCCCCTACCAGGTTTGTGTGAAGTCGTAGAGGCGCATCAAGACCTTTACCGGTTATTGTAAAATCCGTTCCGTTGGGAGAAAACTCTATGTCAGATGCTACGTAATCGGCGTTTTCGGTATTCGCAACTCCATAATGGATGCACTCTGCGTTGTTTACTTTACGATTGGCGGCAAACGGAAAATCATTATTTACAACTATAAGCCCGTCTGCCGGCAACGCATCGGCTAACTCAAATTTGGTGTGTTGCACATTTTCAATGCTTTTGAATGATTCAAGATGTTGTTCTCCAACGGCGGTTATTATACCCATGGTGGGGTTTACAAGATTGCAGATTTCTTTTATGTCGCCAGGCTGCTTTGCACCCATTTCAACGATAAACACCTCGTTATATGGCTGTAAATACTCCCTTATAGTGCGTATGACCCCCATGGTGGTGTTATAGCTGCCTGGGGTCATCATGGTTGAAAAATGTTCCTGTAAAATTCTGTTAAGATAATGCTTGGTTGAGGTTTTTCCATAACTGCCAGTGATACCGATAATTTTTAAATCGGGCATAGACGCAAGGATAGATGCCGCATCATCGTAATATTTCTTATTTATCGCTTTTTCTACCGGCCGCAAGATGTCGTTGGCGACAAGCAACAATAGTGGTGATACCACCAATATAGCCATCAGTATGATGCAGAAAATGCGGAGCCCAAATAAAATTCCGGGTATAATTGATGTTATGGCTGCAAGGCCGACCATAGTAACGAAGATACGTCTGGCACGCGGAGTCCATACCAGTGGTTTCTTATATCGTTTTGTGCTCAATATGATAAACTGCCAGATGGTGATTATTGATGCAACTATGGCTCCCGCAAAAAATGGCAGATGGTGCACCATAAGAAAGAGCATCCCGATACAACAGAATATCCGTCCGATGGAAGTGCTTTCACCTGACTGTGAAAACCATTTCATGTAGCGCTCGTTGCGATAGGAGTTCTGCTGGAGCATCATCAGGTCGCGGAAGAACACCTTTATAAGGTCTAACATCGCGGTCGCACTCAATATGGATCCTGTGATTATCGCTATTGTCATTGCAGACATAATGGTCAGATATTATGAATAAAATCGTTTTGGGGATTAAAGAAACAGCATTTGTTATGGCCTGGTTGATAAGAATGAGTTCAGCACAGCCTTAAACTGGATTGGATTTTCAAGAAAGCTGTAATGGCCGCAACCGGGAAAACTAACCAATCCGGCATCGGGAATCAACTGTTCCATTTTTTTTGCATCACTTATAGGGGTTGCGGTGTCATTCTCTCCCCATATCAACAATGTCGGTTTTGATACAGACGAGAGTAACGGGGTGAGATCTTCATTGACGACTTTACTCATTATTGCTCTCATTGCTGGAGATGCATTTGCATAGTCTGACGATCCACGACGTGCTCTCATTCTTTCAATTCTGGAAGTGTATTTTTCGTTGCTCAGAGCCAGACGCATCAAAGTTTTGGCGGCTTTGAACGAATACACTTTGAAATAATACCTTAGATTTCTGTGGGGCTTGACACCGGCTGCATCCACTAACACCAGTGAGTCAATTTCTATATTTTGATGCGCCGCGAGCATAATTGCAACCCTGCCTCCGAAACTGTGGCCCACAAGCACCGGTTTTGAGAGGTTCAATGCTTTTATGAAATTTTCCACCATCCGGCAATATTCTGCCACACCCCATACCGAAGCTGGTTCGGGAGAAAGTCCGAATCCCGGCATATCAAGATTATAGACCGTATGGGTGATGGATGCCGCTGCAGCTATGACGCTGACGGTGGTGTGGCTGCACCCCCATCCGTGCATCAAAATCAAGGGTTTTCCGTTGCCGGTCACTTCATAATGAAGATGCTGGCCATCGATGTCAATCTCTTTTTCCAAAATGAAAACAGTTTCTTTATAGTCGCAAAGTTAGTGCATTTTTCCCATGTCGCCAAATTGATAAATCTAATGTGTGATGGCCGGTGTGGCATGTTTTGTCAATCTTAAAAAGAAATGCAGGAATAATCCACCCGCCAGGAATAATGAGATTGAAAAACTCAACACGATGCCATATAGACCCATATTGCAAGGGAATGCTATAATCCACGACGATGTCAGACCCACAACCACGTAGCTTACAAAGGCTATCCACAACATAGGCATCACATGTGATGTTCCTCTAAGGGCATTTGCGAATGTCACCTGGGTGGCGTCGCCGAGCTGATAAAGTGCTAACGGGAAAATAAGGCTTTGCGCGGTCATCAATACGGCGGCATCGTCGGTAAACATCCCCATGAATTGTTTTGAAAAACACACAAACACCATCATTGCCAATGCGGCAAAAAACAACATTACGGCATAACCATCGAAAGAGACCCGGCGGCATCCTGCCATTGAACCGTTCCCCACTTCGTTTGACACTAGCACAGCGATTGCGGTGCCGATGCTATAATATATACAGAATCCCAGTGAACTAACAACCACTATAATCTGGTAGGCGGCGAGGTCTATTGTGCCTAACCAGCCTGCGAAAATCGCACACCCCGAAAATGCAGATGCTTCAAACGCCATTTGAAGCGCCACAGGCCATGACGTTCCAATAACTTTATTCATGAGCTGGCGTGTTATTGGCAATGCTTTGTTGCAGAATCCATTTTTGTAAGGTGCGTTAGACTTTTTAAAGAAGAATATGGCAGTAATGATGACGGCTGCAAGTATCCTGACCATTAGAGTTGAAATGCCGGCACCGGTCAGTCCGAGTTCCGGTGCTCCGAAATGTCCGTATATCAGCACATAGTTCCCGGCAATATTTATTACATTGCAGCTCAACAATATCCACATAGGCATGGCAGTATTCCTGACTGCATAGCTCCATTGGGCAAAGGCATTGAAAACCGACAGGAATACCAACGACGCCAAACATATGAGATAATACGGCTTTATGATTGGCAGCAGTTCTACCGGCTGCCCCATATGGTCAAGAAAGAAATATCCGACACCCATAATGCCTGTCAGCAAGATTCCGACGCAAATATTGGCAATCAATCCGGCTCTCATAGTCAGCCCGATGTCGGAATGTTTTTTAGTGGCGAAAAGCATTCCTATCAGCGGAGTGAGCCCATATGAGAATCCCATGCTACATATGATGACCACATTGAATATGTTGACACAGAAGGAAGATGCGGCCAGAGCCTCAGTAGTATATTTTCCGACCATGATATTGTCGGCAAATGACACAACAATATTCCCTACCTGAGAAATCATCACAGGCAGGGCTAACGATAATATAGAAAGGCATCTGCGCAGCATTGTATCCTGGATTGAAGCAGTATTGAAAGGATTTTACGCTGCAAATTTAATGATAATTATCCGATTATTATGGCCATAATCCGCCGAATGTGCGGCGGAGTGCTGGGGCTGCTACGGTAAATACGCAGAAAAGGGTTATGGCCGGCAGGATGGCGGCAAGTGTGAGCGTCAGAGGCGTCAGTCCGAATCGGAGGGCATTGATCAGCGTCGCCCCCCACCCTGTTATCAGGAAAACAAGACTCGCTATATAGCAGAACTTCTCGGCCAGCGGCATATGCTGACGCTTCCTTTTTTCAGGAAGCCTGTTCATCACTTTCTGAGAAAACCAAACATCTTCCGGAGCTTGTGGAAGCCTCTCACAGATTAATTCCCGTAGCTTTCTGTCGGTTTGCTTGATGCTAACCTCAGAAGGAATGCTTTTGACAAACTTATTTTTCATATAGGAATTCATTGTGTGGTTAATTATTATTAAGAAAATCAGACATATGGCGTCGTGCACGGTTCAGGTATGATTTAACTGTCCCTTCTGGCATTGATGTGACTTTGCATATTTTTTTGATGGGCATATCCTCAAGATAAAATAGCAAAGTGACAATCCTTTCTGCATCCGGAAGATGCTTTAGCATTGTATTGACATCAATTTTCGCATCGGTTATTCTGTGAGCATCTGTTTCTGAAACGATAGGCATATCTTCAAGAGGCTTATCTGACCAGACTGCTTTTGAATTTTTTCGACGATATGATAAAAATTCATTTACAGCGATTCGATACAGCCATGTTCTGAAACCTGAAAGGCCTTGAAATGACCTTATGCCAAGCCATGCTTTCAGGAAAGTATCTTGAGCTATATCATCTGTCAGGCAGCCGTCTCCCGAAGTCAGATTCAAGATGAAACGTCTTAGCTCCTCTTGATATGCCACCACCAACCGGGAAAATGCATCTCGGTTGTCGGTGGCCATACAGAGGGTCACAAGTTTCATTTCTTCAATCTTATTGATTGCCATTAGCTTTCGGTGCTGTGATTTGATTTCGGTTTTCTAATGCTTGACAAATGAAGTTATGCCGTTTTGGTTATACATGCCTCATCTATTTTCGTTCCTCTCTCCCGGACACGGAGGCGGGCATGATGGCGTTTGGGGCTCGATATGATTGTTTTTGCGGCTGTAATGATTATATACATGCTGGCGGTAATAATCGTCTTTTTTTAATCCGGCAGATGTATATCCGGGGATATAAAAATATCCTATCAAGCGACCCAGGCCGATAAACAGAGGAATGCCTCCGGCAAGTAATCCGATTCCCCACTCTCTTTGGCATACAAAAAACAGTAGTATTGCAAGGCCGACAGCAGCTAATGTCACTCCGGATGAAAATTTCTTAGGGTCACGTATCGACGGATCTGTCATTTTGAATCCGAAAGGCCCTTTTGCGGAATCATTGTCTACAGCACTATTGTCAGTGGGGTATGATTGATCGACAAATACTGTTCGTTGTCCTGTATAAAATGAATCAGGAAGCTGATAGCCGGAGTCGATGGCTTTTTGTATGATTCCGTCTCTTGAACGGTTCTTCTTCAGGAAAAATACCATGAGAATGATTAGAATTGCGAGAATTGTCACACATGGCACGATGAAACAAATTGCGAGCATCACAACTTTCTGAATCAAACGCGCTTTGGTATCGCCTTTGTCATAGTTCGCAAGGTCGTCGATTTTGTAGGCCTTGCCGTCAGTCAAAACATATTCATCGCCATCTATGACCGTCAGGGATGATGTCAATGGGTTCTCTGATGTCAGTGTATTCTCTTCTATTGTAGGGACAGCCTCTGCAACAACTATCGAATCAGTTTGGATGATTGAATCGGGATTCTCGGTTATGTTTGTTTGAGGTTGGCCGGCCATGGCGAATGGAAATAAGATGGTGGCCAGAATTGATGGTAGTTTTTTCATATCGTCGTGTTTTTTTGATTTTCAAATCATGTTTATCTTTTAGATGCATGAGGCTGTTTGAAGGTTGCAAGATAGTGCTTTTTTTTTTAAGTTTGCCGGAAATTTGAAAAATCCATGATAGTTTTCCCTAATGCTAAAATCAATATCGGTCTTGATGTCTTAAACCGTCGTTCAGACGGTTATCACGATATATCTACGGTTATGATGCCTATTCCATGGTGTGATGTGCTGGAAATCGTCATATCTGATGGCGATCGGGATCATCTCAGCATATCGGGCCGTAGCATAGACTGCCCTCCGGATAAAAATCTTGTTATGAAGGCGGTTGCACTGATGAGAAATTATGCCGGTTTCCCCAGTGTGAATATCTTTCTGCATAAAGTGATTCCCGACGGAGCCGGACTGGGGGGCGGGTCGGCTGATGCCGCTTTTGCTTTGAAAACGATAAATGAGATGTTTTTGTTAGGATTCTCAGACGAGTTGTTGGCCGGGATGGCTTCATCGTTGGGTGCTGATTGTCCGTTTTTTATCTATAACCGGCCCATGCTATGTGAAGGAACCGGCACCACCCTCTCGCCCATAAACCTTGTGTTGCCCGAGAATCTTTGGGTTATTGTGGTTAAACCGCCAGTGGCAGTATCTACTAAAGATGCATATGCAGGAGTGGCTCCATGTGTACCGGCTCTTAAACTCCCGGAACTGTTGACCACCCATACTGTTGACCAATGGCAAGGAAAGGTGAAAAATGATTTTGAAAAATCGGTGTTTATCAAATATCCTGAAATAAAATCGGTGAAAGACAACCTTATAGATATGGGAGCCGTGTATTCTGCGATGTCTGGTAGCGGATCTTCGGTATTCGGGTTATTCTACGGTGACATATTGACAGATTCCTTGTCGGCGAAATTTACAGGATGTGACATCTTCGTCAAAAAACTCTTCTCGTAGGCCTAAACCCATCACTTGCGAGAGTTGTTATTCTTTTATAAAATTGAATGAAACAGCCGTTTGAGCGTATATGGCTGATGCCAATTGCAAATGAGCAATGATTTGGCAAAGTTTTTGCTTGTATTGCCAATGACATTTGACTAAACATCGTTAATAATAAACAACAATATATGAATCGGAATAATAAAGACCGGAATGCAGGTGACAATAAGCAGCCGGTCAATCAGCATGTTGCATCGGAAAGACCGTCGGCAAAAACTTTTGAGGATAATGAAGACGCAGTTATCGATGATGTTGACCCCACTGATGACGGGTCTGTAGAGATGTCAGAACTTGAATCTCTTAAGAACCTGTTGAATCAAAAGGAAGAAGAGATTGAAAAAGAAAAGAAGGAATACCTGTTTCTGATGGCTGAATTTGATAATTTCAGGAAACGTACCCTCCGTGAGCGTACCGACTTGATTAAATCTGCCGCTGAAAAGGCATTGAAAGGCATTCTTCCTATCATCGATGATTTTGAAAGAGGTTTGGAAGCCATACGCGACACCAATGATGCAGAAGCGGTTAAAGAAGGGATGCGCCTGATTTATAACAAACTGATTAAATATCTGGCTGACAACGATGTTAAGGAGATGCAGTCTACAGGTGCAGCATTCGACACTGAGCTTCACGAGGCTGTAGCCATGGTTCCTGCGGAATCTGATGAAGAACGTGGCAAGGTTAAAGATACCGTTTCAAAAGGCTACACAATCAATGACAAAGTGTTGAGACACGCCAAAGTTGTTGTTGCGCAATAACATTGCCGTTTCAATATCATACGCATTATATAGCACACCATAACAATGGAGCAAAAAAGAGATTATTATGAAGTGCTTGGTGTTGAAAAAAACGCCAGCGCTGATGAAATAAAGAAAGCCTACAGGAAGTTGGCCATTAAATATCATCCTGATAAAAATCCTGGTGATAAGGCTGCGGAAGAACGGTTTAAAGAGGCCGCTGAGGCTTATGAAGTTCTTTCAAACGATGAAAAACGCCAGAGGTATGACCAATTCGGGCATTCGATGGGGCCTCAGGGCTTTGGTGGTGGCCAAGGCGGTTATTACAGTGCCGGTGGCATGTCGATGGAGGATATTTTCTCTCAATTCGGCGACATATTCGGCGGCCATTTCAATTTCGGAGGCGGATTCGGCGGTGCTACAGGCGGACGTTCGTCGCGTCGGAGGCAAAAGCCCCAGCGACGGGGTTCCGACCTTCGTATAACAGTCAAAATGACATTGGCTGAAATACAGTCGGGCGTCGACAAAACGTTGAAGATACCCACCAATGTGAAATGCGAACATTGCAACGGAACCGGTGCGAAAGATGGCACGGCGTTTACAACCTGCCCCACCTGCCATGGAACTGGCACAATCAGCCAGATTGTGCAGGGCATTTTCGGCCCGCAAGAAGCAGTGGGCATCTGTCCGCAATGTGAAGGTGAAGGGAAAATAATTTCCCAAACCTGTTCTTATTGCAATGGCGAAGGTGTTCAACGGCGCGAAGAGCTGGTTTCATTCCACATACCCGCAGGTGTGCAGGATGGCATGACTCTTACCGTAAAAGGTAAAGGTAATGCTCCGCGTCGTGGAGGAGTAAACGGCGACCTGCTGGTGGTGATTCAGGAAGTGAAACATCCTGAGCTTATTCGCGACGGGAATGATGTAATCTACAACCTGATGCTTGATATTCCTACGGCAGCTCTCGGAGGTGCAGTTGAGGTTCCGACTATCACCGGTCGGGCAAGATTGACAATCCCAGCCGGCACACAACCCGGTAAAGTGCTTCGTTTGCGTGGCAAGGGGTTGCCTTCGCCGGAAGGCCGTGGCACGGGTGATGAGCTGATTAACGTTATGGTATTCGTGCCTGAGTCTTTAACCGATACGGAAAAATCTGCATTTGAATCATTGCGTGACCAACCTAACATCAGACCCTCTGAATCTACAAAGCAGCGGTTGTTTTCAAAATTAAAACATATTTTTGAATAATAACGAGCGGTCTGAAAAATAAGGAAGCGGCATGTTTAATCTGACATGCCGCTTCCTTATTTTTTGGGGGATGCTTTGGAGCCTTCTAATGTTGATGACTTCACTCAATCAGTGTCTCTTGCAAAATAGTTTGAGCGGATAATAAGGTCGGATATTTGCCATGCATCCGCCTTATAGCGGTCGATTTCCGGAGTGGAATGACCATAGAGCTTCCCTGTCGCGTCTACTGCGGAACTGTTGTTGTCGAGTAACATGCTTAATCCGACTCCACGCCAGTCTCCGCCGCCCATAATATCTATAATGGTCGGAAACACATCAATCTGGCCAACAATCCGGTCAATTGATTTTGTGAGACCTGTGTTGAGCGCCACAAATACAATCGGCGCTCCCCCAATTTCGCTTTCGCCATGAAGTGGCACGTTATGGTCTGATGCAATTATTATTACAGACCGGTCATATATGCCTGATGACTTTAACCTGTCAAGGAAAATGCCTAATTGTGTGTCGAAATAGTTGGTCATCCTGTAATAATTGGCCATATAGGGCGGCATTCCGTTGATGACTTTCAGATATGGAGCAAATTCTGCGCCGGCATCCTGAAACGGTGAATGCATCGACAATGTGGTGATTTCCATTATAAATGGTTCCGGCATATCATCGATTCTATCAACAGCAAATCTGAAAACAGCGGCATCATTACCTTGTGTGTTTCCTGCCATCGATGAGACCCTACGGGTAACCTCCTCTTCAAGCCGGTCATAACCGAAACTGGTCGATGTGGTTCTGTGATTCCAGATATTCCCGTTTTCAGCGATGATTTCCATCGATGAGGCTGGTTTTAGAGTGCTGATTAACGATGGGTAGTCATTCGATCCAAACAACATTGCGGCAGAACCGTTTTTAATAGGCAACAATCCGGTGTTATAGATCATCTGACCGTCTGAAGAGCCTCCGTCTTTAACTTGAGAAATCACATTCAGACAACTGATGGTTCCCTCTGCTTCAAGCAACCGGTTGAGAACCGGTGTCAATGGGCGCCCATTGACATGCATGTTAACCACATCCGCATTTAAAGATTCCACAATTATCAGAATCAGATTCTTCCCTTTGTTACCACAAATTGTGTCAGTGCAAACATTAACCCCGATATGCCGTTTTATCATGTTTTCTTCTTCAGCTGACAAGCGTATGCCGTTATAATCCGGAAGATGCAATAGCTGCCCGATAGTGTAACATACGAGTCCGTTTGATTTCCAGCTGGCAAGCCTGGTAGATAACACCTTGAATTTATATGCTATGGCATCCCTGATTGTATATGTGTGTTCTCCGGTAGAATGCATGTAATTTTTCAATGCATTTGCCGATAATAACTGGGCCATGATATAAATGGCTATTGCGCCCAATGGCAATAATATGGATTGTTTTAAAGGGAATGCCATAATCGATTCTATATGCAGGAATCGATAACCGGCAATAGGAACGATGATGGCCAATAGAAAAAAGGAATCCTGTATCTGCAACAAATCCGGCACATTGGCAAACACCAGGCTGTTATAACTCTTATGGTCGAAAATGGTATGAAGCGGTATTAAATCCTGCCAATATCTGAAATATAGGATATTGGCAAATAAAAACAGGCAGACTAAAGTAATAACCAAAGTGGCAGTCCACCGCCATCTCCTTCCAATAATCCATATTGGAGACATCAGTAGCAGACTTTCACTGCCAAACACAATCAGGTCTTTAATCAAGTATGTGGTTCTGCCTATGGAATCAACAAATATATACAGCACTCCCAGCAGGCAGCCCGTGCAAATACCATAAAATACTGCCATCCTAAGCCAGGCCTCTTTTTTATTATTAATGCATTCTTTATTCATGTATGCTGAATTACTGATATATTGGCAAATATTACACAAACTCACAAGTTAATTAACTGATTGTTCCTGCGTTACATCAAAATAGTTTGAGCGGATAATCATATCTGATATATCCCACGCATCTTTTTTCCGTTGGTCGATTTCCGGAGTTGATTTGCCATGAAGAACTCCGTTCACATCAACTGCAGAGCGGTTTTCAGAATTAAACATACTTATTCCTAATCCACGCCATGAACAATCTTCAACACCCATCAGGTCGAGGATGGTGGGAAATACGTCAATCTGTCCGACAGGATAATCAATCATCTTGGTTATACCCGCATTCAGGGCTATAAATACTATTGGAGATTTTCCACTTTCTTCATCACCGGATAACCTCATGTTATGGTCTGAAGCAATCACTATGACCGACTCATCATAAACGCCAGACCGTTTCAGATGATCTAAAAACAATCCGAGCTGTGTATCGAAATAATTCGCCATACGATAATAATTGGCAACCTGAATAGGGGTATCAGGCTGATTAACCAAAAAATCGGCGATAGTAGCATTGGGGTCTTTATATGGGGAATGCATTGATAATGTTGTCAGTTCCAACAAAAACGGTTTTGGCAGTTTAGGCATCTCATCTAAGGCATACATAAAGATAGAGGCATCATGGCCATGACGTTGGCCTTTTTCTGCCTCAATTTTATCTGTCACTTTTTCGATTAGCTCATCATAACCGAAACTCGATGATGTTACAGTGTGGTTCCATACCGAGCCTTGTTCGGCAATGATTTCCTTGGCCGATTTCACTTTTATCTGAGTCACTAACGATTTAAAGGCGTTTGTGCCGAAAAGCATTGCCGCTACTCCGTTTTTGACGGGTAATAGCCCGGTATTGTATATCATTTGTCCATCAGACGAACAGCCGTCTTTGATTTGTGATACAACTTTTGTACAACTTAAAACATAGTCAGACTTTATCAGGCTATTTAACACCGGGGTTAATTCCTGCCCGTTTACTTCACGTTCTATAATATTTGAATTTAGGGATTCTACTATGATGAGAATCAGATTTTTCGATTTATTCCCGGTGAATGCATGGGCATAAGAACCTCCATATGGATTTGAGATGAATTCATCCACGGCTTTCTTTTCATCATCAGATAAAGAAATTGTTAAAGAATCTCCGAGGGTCAACAATTGGCCCACGAAATAGAAACACAATCCTGAATTGCGCCATGAGTCCGGCCGGCTCCATTGCCCGTAAAGCATGTCGTTCCATGCGTCAGAATAATCATATTCATATTTCCCGTTTGATTGCATATGGTTGACCCTTGCGTTTAATGCCAGCAGTCTCACGCTTCCGAAAATCATCAGAGTCATAACAATCACTGTTATACCCACTTTGACAGGAAATCTGTCGATATCACGCATTTTCAACCATCGGTAGCTAATAAACGGTACGATGGCACAAACCATATATAAGCAATCTATCGGGCGTAGGAGATCAGGTATACTTCTGAATACAAATGAATTGTAGCTTTGGACATTTATAATGGAATGATACGGAATTAAATCTTGCCAATATCTGTAATATAGAGTATTCACCAGACAAAACAGGCAAATCGATGCCACAATGAAACTTGCCATTAAACGCCACCTTTTTCCGGCTAACCATATTGGCGACATAATCAAGAGGCACTCTGACCCCAATATGATAATAAATCTGGAAAACCTTGCTGATTGCTCTTCTCCGATTATAGCCGAGAATAGACATAAAGGTATGAGCGTAGACATGGCACATATCAAGTAATACCCCCCCCCTATATGATAATTTTTACCCAACTTAATAAATTTCATTGCATTACGCTTTTAATAATAGCCTGTGGTGAATATAATATTATTAAAGACAGAGCGTGTGGTTGAACGCACGCTCTGTCTGTTTTCAAAGTCAAGTCAGTTGGATTAAATCCAACGGGTATAGGCGAAATCCATGCGATGAGGCAGGTTGGGATTGACTGGATGAATGCGATAACCGTAGCGGAACACGCCGGGATCTTTCATCTTCATATGAAGCTGATATGTGAGCACATTGCCATCCTCTTTCACCACATCGAATGCTTTGGTGAAATCGAATCTCTCCTCACCATCTTCTTTCTTGTAGACCACAAGTTCAAGTCCGATGTTTTTGCCAAGGCCATTAGTGTCGATTATGGCGCGTGCATTAAAATCGCTGCCAGTGGTAGAATTAGTCAAGTCAGATGATTCCACATCAAACACTTTGATTCCATCCCATGCAGAAGCCACTTTTTCTTTCCATGCCACAATCTCTTTTGCCAGGGCATAATCATTGGCGATGAGTTTCTGCGACCGTTCCGCCTCCTTGTTGTAGAAGCGGGCAATGTAGTCTTCAATCATTCGGGTCATGGTGAAATGGGGGGCTATATCACCGATAGAACGTTTGATATACTGCACCCATTCCGGAGAATATCCCTTGGAGTTTTTGGCAAAATAAAGGGGGATAATCTCATTTTCAAGCATCGAATAGATTGTTGCTGCATCGAGTTTGTCTTGCTGTGCCTGGTCTGTATAAGTGCGTTTGTCTGTAAGAGCCCAGCCAGCTTTTTCATTAAAGCGGTAACCTTCATACCACCAGCCGTCCAGCACTGAGAAGTTGAGCACACCGTTCATCTCGGCTTTCTCTCCTGATGTGCCGGATGCCTCCAACGGACGTGTCGGGGTATTGAGCCAGATATCAACACCTGTAACCAGGCGTTTGGCAACAATCATGTTGTAATCTTCAAGGAAGATAATCTTACCCAGGAATTCCGGCATACGTGAAATTTCCATGATACGCTTGATAAGACCTTGGCCAGCTCCGTCGGCGGGGTGGGCTTTACCGGAGAAGACAAACTGAACGGGGAACTGCTCGTTGTTGACAATCTTGGAAAGACGCTCAAGATCAGTGAACAGCAGATGGGCACGTTTGTAGGTGGCAAAACGGCGGGCAAAACCGATGATGAGGGCATTCGGATTGATTTTGTCAACAATCTTCATGACAGCTGAAGGATCGCCTTGGTTTGCAAGCCATTTAGCTTTGAAATCGCGTTTTACAAAGTTGATGAACTTGTTTTTGAGGCAGCAGCGCATGTTCCAGATTTCTTCATCTTTGACTTTGAAGATTCCTTTCCAGTTTTCGGGATTGTCGGCATGTTCAAACACTTTCGGCCCGAGTTTTTCTGCATAGAATTCTTTCCATTCCGATGCTGCCCATGTCGGCATGTGGACACCGTTGGTAACATAACCAACATGGCTTTCTTGCCAGTTATAGCCCTTCCATATACCGGCAAACATTTTTTTCGACACTTCTCCGTGAAGCCAGCTTACGCCATTGGCCTCCTGGCAAGTGTTCAATGCAAAAACACTCATCGAAAAACGCTCGTTGGTGTTAGGATTTTCGCGACCCATGTTCATCAGGTCGTTCCAGGAGATGCCGAGCTTGGCAGGATACTCACCCATGTATTTGCCGAAGAGGCCTTCGTCGAAATAGTCGTGACCGGCAGGCACAGGTGTGTGGACGGTGTAAAGGCTTGAAGCCCTGACGAGTTCGAGCGCTACGTTAAAGTCGAGATGCTGTTCCTGAACATAATCGACCAGACGCTGAAGGTTAAGCAATGCGGCATGGCCTTCGTTGCAGTGGTAAAGTTCGGTTTTGATACCGAGTTTTTTCAGCATGATTATACCGCCGATACCGAGGAGATACTCCTGCTTGATACGGTTCTCCCAATCACCCCCATAAAGCTGATGTGTTATTACGCGGTCAAACTCAGAGTTCATGTCGAAATCGGTATCCATAAGATACAGACTCATACGGCCGACGTTGACTTTCCACACATGGCTGTAGATAGTGCGGCCCGGATAAGGAATCTCCACAATCATCGGACGTCCGTTATCCATAACCTGCTCAATCGGCAACTGGTTGAAGTTCTGCGGCTCGTAATTCGCAATCTGCTGTCCGTCAACGCTCAAAGACTGTGTGAAATAGCCAAAGCGGTAAAGGAATCCTACAGCTGTCATAGGCACGCAACTATCTGAAGCCTCTTTAATATAGTCGCCGGCCAATACACCAAGGCCACCTGAGTAGATTTTCAAAGCATTGCACAGACCATATTCCATGGAGAAGTATGACACCGACGGAAGGTCGTTGCGCATGGGCTTGGCCATATATTCCTTGAACATGTTATAGACATGATCCATGCGGGTCATCATCTCTTTATCGGATATAACCTCCTCAAGGCGTTCTGATGAAAGACCCTGAAGAAGAATCACCGGGTTCTCTCCTGATGAGCGCCACAAATCGGGGTTGAGGTCGCGGAACAGGGCTTTTGCCTCGCTGTTCCATACCCACCACAGGTTTTTTGCCAGTTCCTCAAGATGTTTGAGCTTGGCAGGAAGATCAGATTTAACAGTCATGTCTCTCCATGTGGGGACATTAGTGTTGCTAACTTGAAGTTTCATAATTTAGCGTTATGGTATTGAATGTTGTTCATTTAGATTGATGACGTAACGTCAGTGAAGTTTCGTCGTTTGTCGGCTGCGGCAAGCGCTTTTGAATAGGCTTCCACATAATAAGTTATGAAATAGCTCCATTCTGCCCTATCCGCTGTGTTACGGGCGGATTTAGAAGCCTTGTCGCGGTAATCGTCGGTGGCGTCAGCGAGTTTACGCAAATCGTCGGCAAGCGTCTCGACCACTTGGTCGTAATTGGAATCGGTTCGTGGAATCACTTCAACCCCGCTTATTGCAAAATCGCTCGTTGATGAGGCAAGAATCCATTGGCCGAATCCTGAAAGTGATGTGGTGATTGTCGGAATGCCGAATGCCACGCTTTCTAATGGGGTATAACCCCAAGGTTCGTAATATGACGGGAATGCAGTAGCGTCTAACCCAGCAAGCACCTCATAATAATCCATGTTCAGGATCCCATCATTGCCATTAAGATAGCATGGCATGTAGACAACCTCGACATTTCTGCTATTAGACCCGAATCCGAGTTGTCGGATGCGGTTGAGTATCGCATCGTCGTCGGGGTTATTTATTTCGTGTGTCAGAATTGGTTCGGGCAATCCATAGACTGGCGGTTCGCCACCGGCGATAGCCTGTTGCAGGTCACGGCGAGGCTGTTTCATCCAGGCCGGAACAAGCACAAAAGCCAGAATCCTGCGAGATGGCGCATCATGTTCCAGCTTGTTGAGCGCGTCAAGAAACACATCTATACCCTTGTTGCGGTATTCGCATCTGCCGGAGGTCGCCACAATAAATGTGTTTTCGGGGAATTTCACGCCGTTTAGAGCCTCTGCCACATTAACAAGCGCCTGACGGGCAGTCAGACGAGCTCGTTTTGCCCTCAGCTTTGTGGGAGCCATATCGGCAATGAATCCGTTGGGAGTGACTACGTCGGGACGTTTGTCAAGCAACTGCTCGCATTCAACTGCTGTCACATCACTGACCGTGGTGAAACAGTCGGCGGCATGTGCAGCGGCTTTTTCAAGCGAATGCTTCGACTGCATGTTGAGTTCCTGTGCCATCTGGTCACCGTTATATGCCGGCAGATAGTCGTAGAGGGGCTTCCCATTGCCGCATATGCTGCGTCCTATTGAAGTTGCGTGCGTGGTGAAAATCGTACCAACGTAAGGAAGTTTCCAACGTGTGTATAACAGCCCCATTCCGGTAGTCCATTCATCAAAATGGGCAAGCACATTTTTATGGCGAAGCCGTTTATGTGCACAAATGCTTTCTATTACAAGTCCGGCCGCAAGAGCAAAAGCACAGGCTTCATCATAGTCGCCATAGCCATGAAGCGAATCAACACCGTAGCGTTCCCACATTTCACCATAATAATAGTCTTTTTGGGAATACATGCCGTCGAATTTCACAAGAATCGCAATTGGCTTTCCTGGAATGTTCCACCGCCCCACCCTGACAGATACGCCTTCAGGCAACTGCGCCTTCTCTTTCCAAGGCCGTAGAATCGACGGAACTTCAGTAAAATAAGGTGATGGATTTGATTCAGACCACACGTCGGGACCAATAAAGATAGTTTTGTCTTTATAGAGATTCTGAAGGGTTAATGCTTTAGTGGATAGTACAGTATAGATGCCACCGACTTTATTGCACACCTCCCAGCTTGTCTCAAACAACAAATCAAGATTTACTGATTCAAACTTCATAGATTTGCTATTGAATTATCAATTCTTTTTCTATTTAGGCTGCGAAGGTAGTGAAAATATTTGTATTTTCAGTAAACCCGTCTCCTAAAAAATGTTTTAAGCTCAATTTCGTAATGCATAAACGCATGGTTATTCAATCTTAACTGTCAATCTCTTGCCTAATCGCGCCAATAACCACTATTTGTTGTGGATTTGACGTTGTATATTGTGAAATTTGATTTGAAATCATTCACATGTAGCTATTGTTGCCACATTTTGCATTTCCCCTTCAAATCTCCTATCTTTGTGCAATCTGTGCATCTGTAACTGGTCATATAGCAGATGCCGTGTAGAGAAATACTTGCTTTTATCATTTTAATCATCAAGAAATGAACAGATTAATGACTGATTTATGTGTCGGTTCGGTTATGGCTTCGGCGGCATTGGTGTCACATGCAGCAGTGCCGGCATCACCCACGGTGATTTCCGTAAATTCTGCCTATTCCCAGTATCCGGTTTATATGGGTGATGACCTGGGTATCACTATTATTGGTGAGACCGCAAAGTTCCGCATGTGGTCGCCGAGTGCTCAGGCGGTAAAACTTAAAATCTACGCCAATGCCCGTGGAGGAGTACCTGAAACTGTTGTCGAAATGGAAAAATCTGAAAACGGCACATGGAAAACAGCTATCACCCCCGTACCCTATGGGAAATATTACACCTTCCAGGTTAAAGATAATGGTAAATGGCTCGCCGAAACACCCGGCATCTGGGCCAAAGCGGTTGGTGTCAATGGTCATCGCGGAGCGATCATAGACATCTCATCAGCAACTCCGGAAGGATGGGCCGGCGACCATGGCCCATCGCTGAAAAACATTAATGACGCAGTTATTTATGAAATGCATCATCGTGACTTTTCGGTGCATCCTAATTCCGGCATAGTGAATAAAGGCAAATTTATTGCCTTGAGCGAGAGCGGCACATCCTCGCCATCGGGCGAAGCCACAGGTATTGGCCATTTGAAGGAGCTTGGTGTGACCCATGTGCATATCCTTCCGTCATATGATTTCAACAGTATTGATGAATCGCAACTGCCGTCAAATGGCTATAATTGGGGCTATGATCCGCAGAACTACAATGTGCCGGAAGGCTCATATTCTACCAATCCGGCTGATCCGGCAACCCGCATCAAAGAAATGAAACAGATGATTCAGGATCTTCATAAAGCCGGCATCGGCGTTGTGATGGACGTGGTCTATAACCATACGGCTCAGAATGACGACTCAAATTTTTCTCTCACAGCTCCTGGATATTTTTATCGCCACCGGCCAGACGGAACATACAGCGATGCGTCGGGATGTGGTAACGAAACAGCATCTGATAGAAGGATGATGGGTGATTTTATCGTTAATTCCGTGAAATATTGGGCTAAAGAATACCATATCGACGGGTTCAGGTTCGACCTTATGGCCATCCACGACATAGAGACCATGAATCGTGTTGCAAAGGAGCTAAAAGCCATTAATCCGGATATATTCGTTTATGGAGAAGGGTGGACAGCCGGAGACTCCCCGCTGCCGGTTGAGCTAAGGGCATTAAAGGAGAATGTAGCTAAGATGAATGGAATCGCCGTTTTCTCCGATGATATACGCGATGCGGTTAAAGGACATTATTCCGATGCTGCCGACCGTGGATTTGCTACAGGTAAACCGGGGTTGGAAGAAACCGTTAAAATCGGCATAGTAGCTTCCACAGCCCACCCCCAGGTGGATTATTCAAAGGGTGCGAACTCTAAATTCCCATATGCCTCATCGCCGCAGCAGGTTATAAATTATGTGTCGTGTCACGACGACCTTTGTCTGACCGACAAACTCGCGAAATCGATGCCCGAAGCCTCAATGGAGGAGCGTCAGAGGGCTGCCCGTCTGGCTCAGACCATAGTTTTCACGTCGCAAGGCACTCCATTCATGTTTGCCGGTGAAGAGGTGTTCCGCGATAAAAAGGGCGTTCATAATTCTTATAAATCCCCCGATTCAATCAATGCCATAGATTGGAATCTGAAGCATGTCAACCGCCGTCAGTTCGATTACTACAAGGAATTGATTGCCTTGCGCAAGTCGCATCCGGCTTTCCGCATGTCAACGGCGGCCGACATCGCCCGCAATATCCGTTTCGACAAGCCCACAGATGCGAATCTCATATCCTATTCGATTCTCAACAACGCCAATGGTGATGAGTGGAAAGAGATAAAACTCGTGTTTAATGGCGCTGACAACGACGCTGAAACCAACATACCCAAAGGAGATTGGATGGTAATAGCCTACGATGGTGAAATCAACCATAATGGACTAAAAACCGATGCCGGCGCAGTGCGCACCATAAAGGGTGGTAAAACCATAGTCCCCCATCGTTCCGCTTTAATCCTTGCCAAAATCAGATAAGCAATAAGGTCTTCCTTCACCATCTCATCATCATAAAACGCCGTGCCATATTTCAGGCACGGCGTTTTATGATGTTTTTTAATAAAAGATATTATCACGCCATATAATCTCCTTGTTTAAAGAAACGGATTTGAATGGGCCTCTTCTCCTATGGTAGATGACGGCCCGTGGCCTGGATAAACTCTGGTCTCCCTGGGCAATGTGAGCAATTTCGACCTGATGGCCAGTATCAGTTGCCGTTGGTTTCCTCCAGGCAGATCGGTTCGGCCTATGCTCCCCCTGAAAAGGGTATCCCCTGTCAGCACAAAGCCGGAAGCCGGGACGTAGAAGCAGATTCCCCCCATGGAATGGCCTGGCGTATGTATAACCTTTATCTCCTCTTTCCCAAGTCTCAGTGTGGAGCCATCGTCAAGAAAGCTGTCTATGTCAACTGGGCCAAGTTCTAACGGCAGATGAAACATTTTAGCTTGTTGCCTACGGGTAAGCCCTAATTGCGCGTCACCTTTGTGGGCATATACCTTGAGATTGTGCTTTTCTTTCAGTATGTCGATTCCGAATGTGTGGTCGATATGAATATGTGTGAGCAGTATATATTTAAGCTCCAATGACTTGTCGGCCAGGAACGCCTCCGCTTCGTCAACTTCTTCGGGATTAACCATTCCGGGGTCGATAATGGCCGCCTCTTTTGATCGGGGATCCCATATGATGTAGGTGTTTTCCCCGAAATAGTTAAATTCAAACCGTTTTATATCCATAACAATTTATATCAATGGTTCAAAGGGGTGAGTTAAAATTCGAGATGTGGTTTTGTTACCCTCATCAAGAGGATATCGGCTTCTGACACAATCTAAAATATACAACGGAGTCTTAACTCATTGGTTCAAAGAGGCAGATATATGAGCTGCTTAGTTTCAAAATATGGCTCACCGAAATAAAGGGAGATATTTTCCACATATGGGGTTCCGGGAGTTTTACGCATTTCGTCGGAAAGGTCACCGCCTTTCAGGCATATAAGTCCGTTGTGCAACGGATTTTTTTGTATGTGGGATATGTTTTTACGCACTAACGGCACCAGCTCATCCAACCGCATAACGGCACGCGACACTACATAATCATACTTATCCCTGCACTCCCCTATGTCGCCATGTTGGAATGTGACGTTCTTCAATCCGATTTCTTCTGAAACAGCCTGTGCCACCTTGATTTTTTTACCGATGCGGTCGATTAAATGGAAGCTGCATTCCGGGAATAAAATCGCCAATGGTATGCCTGGAAAACCACCCCCGGTTCCCATATCCAGAAATTTGGTGCCGTTTGCCGGTGTGATGAACTTCCCTATGGCAAGCGAATGAAGCACATGGTTAACATAGAGGTTATCGATGTCTTTCCGTGAAATAACGTTGATTTTCGCATTCCATTCGGGATATAGGCCGCCTAATGCTATGAATTGCTCAATCTGGCATTCGTTCAGGCTCTTGAAATATTTAAATATAACATCTGCTTCCATATGGATTTAATCAATTGGTGACCTCTGGCATGGCGGAAATGGCATGTCAGATACACAAAATTAACATATTTGTTCCATTCAGGCAACGGCATGGTAAAAAAACGCAAAATTCAACAGGCCTAATCGCGGAAATATCCGTATCTTTGCACATTAAATGCAGATACGTGGAAGTCAGCTGCTTCTTCGTTTAAACCTCATATGTAACTGAAGATATCAATACACTACAATATGGTTGAGAATAAAGATGCCGAAACCGCTGAGGTTTCGAAAGGATTGAATTTCGTGGAACAGATTGTTGCAGACGACCTTAAGGCCGGTAAAAACGGCGGTAGGCTAAACACCCGCTTCCCACCGGAACCTAATGGCTATCTGCATATCGGACATGCCAAAGCTATATGCATGGATTTCGGTGTGGCTGAAAAATTCGGCGGCACATGCAATCTCCGTTTCGACGACACCAACCCTACCAAAGAAGACACCGAGTATGTAGATGCCATCCGTGAAGATATTCATTGGCTCGGATTCGATTGGGCCGACAGAGAGTATTATGCGTCTGATTATTTCCCTCAGCTCTATGACTTGGCAATCAGAATGATTAAAGAGGGGAAAGCATATGTCGATGACCAGACATCCGAGGAAATCGCAGCCCAAAAAGGCACTCCTACACAACCTGGCACCAATAGCCCTTATCGCGAAAGGAGCGTTGAGGAGAATCTCGACCTGTTCCAGCGCATGAATGCTGGAGAGTTTGATGAAGGTGCTCGTGTGCTTCGCGCAAAAATCGACATGGCGTCGTCGAATATGCATTTCCGTGATCCGATTATGTATCGCATAATCAAATATCCCCACCATCGCACAGGCAACACCTGGAATGTCTATCCGATGTATGATTTCGCTCATGGTCAGAGCGATTATTTTGAGGGTGTCACACACTCAATCTGCACCTTGGAATTTGTGCCCCATCGCCCATTATATGAATATTTCGTGAAAGAACTGGCTGACGAAAGCTATTGTCCGCGTCAGATTGAATTCAACCGTCTCAATCTGACATACACAGTTATGAGCAAGCGTAAACTGTTGCAGCTTGTAAAAGAGAAGCTGGTGGCAGGTTGGGATGATCCCCGTATGCCGACAATCTCTGGTATGCGTCGGCGTGGTTACACTCCCAGGGCAATCCGCAATTTCATTGACCGTATCGGTTACACGAAGATTGAAGAGGCTATGATTAGTGTGTCGTTGCTCGAACATGCTGTGCGAGAAGACCTCAATGCTATATCCACACGTGGCATGGCCGTCATTAATCCGGTGAAATTGGTTATAACCAATTATCCCGATGACCAAAACGAGATGGTGGAGATGGAGAATAATCCTGAGAATCCCACATCCGGCACTCACACTATGCCGTTCTCAAAAGAAATCTACATAGAACGTGATGATTTCATGGAGAATCCGCCTAAGAAATTCTTCCGCCTTGCTCCTGACTCGGAAGTGAGACTGAAAGGGGCATACATAGTGAAATGCACAGGGGTGAAAAAAGATGCAGATGGCAATATCGAGGAAATCTATTGCACATACGATCCTGAAACACGTAGCGGACTTCCTGGTAGCCAACGGAAAGTGAAAGGCACTCTCCATTGGGTTGATGCCAAACATGCTGTTGATGCCACGGTCAGGCTCTATGATAGGCTTTTCTCTGTTGAGAATCCTTCGGCAGAAACGGATAAGGATTTCCGCGAGCTTTTGAATCCTGAGTCTCTTATTGAGATTAGGGGAGTTAAACTTGAGCCGTTCATCGCTGAAAATGCCCGTAAAGGTGAAAAATTCCAATTCCAACGCATCGGCTACTT
Source organism: Bacteroidales bacterium (assembly GCA_910575545.1). Lineage (GTDB taxonomy): Bacteria > Bacteroidota > Bacteroidia > Bacteroidales > Muribaculaceae > UBA7173. The sequence goes on along the minus strand of CAJTFH010000001.1, from coordinate 223,955 downwards.
CACTCCCGATTATGATTCGACATCCGAAAATCTGATTTTCAACCGCACAATTGCTCTTAAAGACAGCTGGGAGAAAGTCAAAAAAGCCTGATGTGTTAGTGCCTAAAATTTCAACAAACACCCGCTAAAGATTTATGATTGACGGCCAGCAGTCTGACGAGCAATACATGAGGCAGCTCTATATACGTTTCCGACAAGGGATAGTGGATAATGACAACTCTGAATTCTATGATGAAGACGAGCTGCTCGACATATATGACTATGCCCAGGATGAAGGCGATGAGATGGTGCAGCTTTATGTGTTCCTTGCAGGTGCAAGGCTCTATCCGGATAGCGACTTTCTCGACGAAAGGAAGGCTTTCTTCCTGTCGGGAATCAACGACCAGTCGGCTCAAGCCATGCTTGAACGGCGTGGACGCCGCGACAGCGCTTTATGGGGTGTATTGCGGTTGGTTCTGAGTTGCTATCCCGATGGTAATCCAGAGCCGGAGCTGGCCAATCTGCTGTCATCAGGGCATAAATTCAGTTGTGAGGCTGTCATCAGGCTTATCGACACGCTCCATGATTTGAACCGGGATGATCTTATAGCAGAGAGCCTCCACATCATCGAAGAAAAGGCCGAAAACCCTTCATTGCTCTATTATGAAGCGGCAGAAGCTCTGTATAATAACGAGACATATGTTCCTTTGGCCCGCGATTTGGCTGAAGAGCTCACCAGGCGGGAACCGTTCAATCCCGACAACTGGATATTGCTGTCGAAGGTGGAATTCACCATGGATCGTGTCGACGAGAGTATTGCTGCCGCAGATTATGCTCTTGCCATTGATCCTTCAAACATTAATGGCCGCCTCGTTAAAGGTATAGCTATGGTGGCCGCAAAAGACATGAACAAAGATGCCATCAAAATCTTGCAAGGTGTGCTTGCCGATTGTCCCGACAATGCGTTTGCATCGAAAGCCCTTGCTGAAGCCTATGCAAGCGGCGGCAAGAACGAGGCTGCGGTTGAAGTCTATCACAATTTCATGGAGCGGGATGGTGCTAATGCATATGTAATTCTCGACATAATGAAATTGCATCCGTCAGATGCGGAACGTCACATTTCACTATTCGACAAATATACCGGCGACAATGAACAACGATGGATAGAGGTTGCCGTACAGCTTTCCAATAGCGGCTTTCCGGATGCAGCAGCGCAATTGCTGGCATTCTTCCATTCACGGCACAAGCTCCGTGAGGGTATGGAATATTTCCTAAGTCTCCTTTACCGCGCTGGCCTTTTTGATGAATATGCTAAATTATTCGGGAAAATATGTTCTGATGCCCGTACTCCCGGTAAGCAGCAGTATGAACTGTCGGCCAATGCATATCTTTTGTTGTGTGCTTCTTATTTGAAGGCTGGCTATTATGAAGAAGCCATAACAATGTCTGACATGATGCTTCGAACCCCTCCGGCGCCACGCGACATTGAGGAAAGTATCCGATGGAAAGGGATGCAGGTCATATTGAAATTTATCAAGAAACTGGCTCATAATCCGTCGTTGATACCTGATGATCCAAAATTTGACCCGATTACGTTTGAAATTCCCTCTCAGCCGCTCCAACAACAATGAGATTTGCCGACATACCCGCCCACGAAAACGTCAAGGCGCATTTGCGCGAACTTGTCGACAGCAATCGTCTGCCTCATGCCTTACTGCTTGAAGGCCCTGCCGGGATTGGCAAATTCGCTCTTGCACGGGCACTTTCGCAGTATATCCATTGCGAAAACCGTATTGATGGAGATTCATGTGGCAAGTGCCCTTCATGCAAACAACATGCATCATTCAACCAACCAGACACGGTCTATTCCTTTCCGATATTAAAATCCGAAAGTTCAACTGCCATTTCCGACGACTTGTTTCCGGAATTTAAGGAGTTCCTGACGGAGAACAAGTTTATGGACTTCGATAATTGGTTAAAATTGCTCAACAATCCGAATGGTCAGCCTCTGATTTATGTGGCAGAAAGCATGAATATTATCCGGAAATTTTCGGTTACATCCTATGCTACCCGTTTCAAGGTGTTGTTGATGTGGCTGCCGGAAAGAATGCAACCCGAATGTGCCAACAAGATGCTGAAAATGATTGAGGAGCCGATGGCCGACAGCATATTGATATTTGTGTCCAACACTCCTCAGGAGATTCTTCCCACAATCTACTCCCGTATGCAGAGGGTCAAAGTTCGTCCTCTGTCAGAACCCGAACTTGAGACATATCTGATTCAGGAATGTTCCGTGGCGCCTGAACAGGCTCCGGGCATGGCTCATTTAGCTCAGGGTAGTTTTCTTAATATCGAGAAACAGTTATCTGCCAGAAACGATGCTGATAAATTTCTTGAATATTTCATTACCCTCATGCGTCAGGCTTATCAACGCAAAATCGGGCTCTTACGAAAATGGTCTGTCGATGTGGCAGGGTTGGGGCGAGAAGGTTCAATGCGTTTTTTGGCATACTGTGAACGCATGATGCGTGAAAATTTCATTACCAATCTTCGCATTCCTGGATTGGTTTATCTTAATCAGGATGAGGAAACATTCAGCCGTAAATTCTCCCCGTTTATAAATGAGCGCAATGTAGAAAGGCTGTTGAATGAATTTGAAAGCGCGCGCCTTGATATCTCTGCCAATGGCAATGCGAAAATCATATTCTTCGACCTTGCCGTAAAGGTCATATTGCTGTTAAAGCAATAATTGACAATAGCCTTTAATATATCGACACGTTCTAAGCAAGAATAATCCGCATTACGACTTAAATACCGTATAACGAAAAAACCTGACAAATTTTGTCAGGCTTTTTTCGTTATCTCTGTCATGCGTACGGTCAAAACGGAAGGTCATCATTCGGGGCAGATTCATTTGCGCCAGGATATGCAGGTGCAGCAGATGCGGAATATGCCGGAGCGCTTACGGGAGGTTCCGGAAATGCCTGACCGGCTGCAACTGGAGCTGCAGCTGTGCCTGCTGCGCTGGCTGGTTCTGATTTCCAACCACGTATGCTTGTAAACCAACGGCCATTATACTCACGGCTCTCGATATCAAAACTCAGTTTAATAACATCCCCCACGTTCAACGGGAACTGATCGGCACGTTCTCCAAAAAAGTCGAAATGAATCTTGCGTGGATAAGTTTCTTGTGTTTCAAGCACATATTCGCGTTTCTTCCATGCGTTGCCGGCTTTTGATGTACCCGACATTTCGGGAAGAGCCACTATGATTTTTCCGGTTACTTCCATTTTTTATTAAAATCTTGGTATTGTTATTTCAGATACAAATTTAACCATTCCCTCTCACCTGCCCAAATTTTATCGCTATAATTTCCCCATGTCATATGGGCTTTACATCCCCTGGCTTGTTGAAAAGATGGGTTGGCCAATGAATAATACAGATTATTTTTGTTGACCAGCTTATGTAAAACTATATGTTAAATTCCCTGTCAGCCTCTGCGAGCTTTGATGCGCTCCCTACATCAAACCATCTGAATGGTTCTTTGGGCTGAAACCCGGATATAGTCAAATTGTGAAGGTTTGCCAGATAAAACGGAATTATAGAAAACACATCTCCCTGTGTTGCCTTATATTCCGACAATAACTCAAATATTCCTGGATTCACAATATGCACACCGCCGAATGCCAATGGATTAAGTTCGATTACTGGAACAAAACCTTCAGGCTTTATCTCTCCTGTTTTCAAATTCTGCCACCCATGCAACAGCCCGCAGGCATTAAAATAAAGCATACGAGACGATTCCCTGCGGCTGACCATCAATGTGACATCTGAATTTGTTGTTTCATGGAATTGCAGCATGTCATTTATTTGAAAATCGGTCAGGATGTCTGCATTGTGTAAGAGAATTGGCTCGTTATACGAATCAAACAACTTCCGGGCATTTAACAGTCCGCCTCCGGTGTCAAGCAATAATCGCCTTTCATCGCTTATGGCAATATCACAACCGAAATCCCCATTCGCTTTCAGGAAATCGGTTATCTGATTTGCGAAATGATGCACATTCACAACCATTTGTCTGATTCCGGCATCTTTCAACTTCAAAATCACCCGTTCCAGCATCGGAATCTTTCCTACCGTCGCAAGCGCTTTAGGATGATAATCAGTAAACGGTTTCAAACGCGAGCCTATGCCCGCGGCAAAAATCATGGCTTTCATATATCCGCCTCCTTAATTTCCAGAATATCCTGCTCTCGGTGATACAGCACTACCCTTACTTGAGGATAGCTTTTTGCAATATGTGCAGCCAATGCTTCCGCTGAATAAACCGACCGGTGTTGCCCCCCGGTGCACCCGAAATAAACGCAAAGCGAATTGAATCCACGTCGTAGATATGTTTCAACCGATGCGTCTGACAATGCTTTAGCATGGGAGATGAATCCGTCAATCCTCCCCTCTTCTTCCAGGAAACGTCTGACCGGTTCATCTCTTCCGGTCAAATGTTTATAAGGGTCGTATCGTCCGGGATTATGTATTGCACGGCAATCAAAGATAAAGCCGCCGCCATTGCCCGACAAATCAACCGGCATCCCACGTTTATATGAGAAACTGCCCACAATCACTGTCAAGCCATCATAGCTACAGATAGAACTCAATCTGGTTGTTTCTACCACCTTTGGCAATTCCGGCAAACGGTTGATAATTTCATTCAGATATGGGAACTTCTCGCAAAACACTGTAGAATGCAGATGCTCCCGCAGGTTGGTCAGTGCGGTAGGTATGCTTTTTATAAAATGCGGTTTTCCCTCAATCCATCCCCTGAACCCATAGGCTCCAAGCGTCTGAAGCATTCTGAACAGCACAAAAAATGGCAGATATTCCCGGAACTTGTTTTCATTGAAGTCCTGAGATACCATCCGTGCCTCATTGATATATTCCTCAATCAGAACATCGCGCAGGTTTTCCGGGATATTAGCCCGGGCCTGCCATAAAAACGACGCCACGTCATATTCCTCCGGGCCTCGTCTCCCACCTTGGAAATCAATCAAAAAAGGGGCATTCTCCACCAGCATCACATTTCGGCTCTGGAAATCGCGTACCATGAATGCCGAGGCTTCAGAAGCGCGTCGCATCAATGTCTCCGACAGTTTATCGAACTCATCATCAAGCCGGGATTCTGAAAATTCAAGTCCCGAGGGTTTCAGAAAATCATAATTGAAATAGTTTAGGTCACGGCTGACCATCTTGGCATCCATCGCCTCTTGTGGATAACACACCGAAAAATCCAACCCCTCGCTGCCGGTGAACTGCACATGCGGTAGCATCTTTATCGTCTTGGCAAGCAACTCCTGCTCGTCTATCGTAAACCCGCCGCTTTGCCTACCATGGGCAATCGCGTCATACAACGATTCGCCGCCCAAATCTTCCTGAAGATAAGCGAGACCGTCATTACCAACAGCCAAAACTCCTGGCACAGGCAAACCTTTCGATGCAAAATGATGCGATAATTCGATAAACGCCAGGTTCTCATCCCGGTCAGTACCGATTGTCCCTATAACCGTCTCCCCTCCACCTTTATGCATATAACCCGACAGCCTGAAATATCGGCGGTTAGAACCCGCACCCGCCAATGGCGCAACATTAGCGGGTGCGGTTCCGAATTTCTCTTCATAAAGCTGTGCAAGTTTCTCTTCCGCCCTCATATGTTCGCAAAAACTATTTCTTTTCAGTTTCAGCTTCATCGGCTGCTTCAGCAGCCTGGTCTTCTGCGATTTCGCTGTCTTTGAAGTCTGTCACATCGGCAGCGATAAGCTGGTTATACCAACTCAGAAGTTTGCGGATATCGGTGGTATAAACACGATCCTCATCATACTCCGGCAGAATAGTCTTGAAATACTCGCGTAATGCACCGTCATTCATAGCTTTTACGTCCACCGGCTGCCCGTTGTTTGTCTGCTTTACCTTCTCGAGCACCTCCGACAAAGGCTCGTCATCTTCAACCGTATAGATTGAAATATCACCGAGAGAAACAACTTTATCACGCGCATATGCAGGCATACGTTTGCCGTTGGTCAGGCTTTCTACGATAAGCATATTTTTACCTTGGCTGACCAAGCGGTAAAGCCCCGGTTTCCCTGAAATTGAAAGGATTCTCTTCAACATTGTTGTCAGTTTTCTTAAAAATCTAAACTAATAATCTTCAGCGGCCGGCCAAACCGTTGCCGCATATTCTTTTCTGCAAAGTTACTCAACTTTGCCCAACCCCGCAACCCTCTTTCTCCAAATATTAATCTGTCAGACGCCAAGCCTTTGACCCCGTCGGAATCAACCTCGGCAGCGCCACCCTGTTCGCCCTTGATACGAGCAGCAGCTGGGTCAGTGGGGATTTTAGTCTATTGTGATTTCCGGATTTATTGATTTGATATCTGCTATAAAATCCTCTTGATTTTCAGGTGAAATATAAACCCAACTCTTTCTGCCATATCTCAATCCTATACGTTTTGCTGATAGGGCTGGCGACGAAAGTATTGTTGATTTATGTGTTATTTCTGAGATTTTGCACACCGGCAAATCCATACGGAACAAAAAACCGCATCGGATATGCAATATACCCCCCTTTATTGTGTAATCCGTATGTAATAAAATATCAAACATAAGCCATAGGCAGAAGCCCATAAATACAACATTTATCAAAAGAACCCATGTCGATTTATAGCTTAGATATATCGAACCCACAAATGCAAGAGTCATACTAATGCAAGTCCAAAGATACCATTTGGCGACTTTTGATTTATATACCTTTTCCATTCCCCAAAATTACCGAAAATATTGGGGTTTTTAATCATGTACGTGAGTCTTTTACTTTGGGTTAACTACTATGAACCCTTACATAGTTAAGATCCTCAAAGTGGAAATTGCCTTTCATAACTTCTTTGGCTAAGAACTGCGGATTTCGTAACTTTGCAGTTAAAGAATTTTCTATGGGTGAATATCTGAAAAATCTCATACAGCTGATTTTTTCCCCTGCCAAAGGATGGGAAGATGTGCAAGCCGACATGGAACGCGATTTTGATGAATTGCGTACTGCTGATATAGCCACAGCACCTGGCGAGGCTGAAGTGTCTGAGGAGGCCTGGGAAGAACGTCGCGCCATGTGCGACTATTATGCATGTTTTCTGCCAATCATAGGCATTTGTGCCAGTTCGGCTTTTGTAAGGATGTTATACGACGGAGGCCCGGATTTTCTCGGAGCGCTACAAAGAGCCTTGATTACATTTGTGTCTCTTTTCCTTGGCTCGTTGGTTTCCCGCTACGGCTTTCAGTTCTATATGCCTAAATTATTAAGCCGGGGCAAACCGGTATTACGCGGGCGACTGATGGCAATGACCATGTATTCACTGACCTTTCTCGGCATGATTACTCTAGTGGCTAATATAGTTAAAGTGCGTATCGCTTTGATCGAGTTCCTTCCGTTCTATGTTATATTCATCATATGGAAAGGCTGGAAATATGTCGGTGTGGATGAGCGTCATGAGGGTATATTTATGATTATAGCCACAGCCTTTATCCTCGGTTCACCTTATCTAATCTCTTTCCTCCTGCATTCTTTAGTATAATATATTACGATGAAATTCAAAGAAGTAAACATAAAAAACCGTCGTGCCACTTTCGACTATGCCATATCTGAGACCTTCACTGCGGGGCTGGTTTTGACCGGTACAGAGATAAAATCAATCCGTCAGGGTAAAGCATCGTTAGTCGACACATTCTGTTATGTTAACAACGGAGAAGTTTGGGTGAAAAACATGTATATCGCAGAATATTTCTACGGCACCTATAACAACCACACCGAGCGGCGCGACCGCAAGCTGCTGCTAAACAAAAAAGAGATTGCCCGCATCGAGAAAAACGGCAAAGAATCGGGGTTCTCCATAATTCCTCTGCGCATGTTCATAAGCGAAAAAGGCTATGCCAAACTCGTCATAGGCATAGCCAGGGGCAAAAAGGAATATGACAAACGTCAGGCCATCAAAGAGCGCGACGACAAGCGCGACATGGCCCGCATGTTCCAGAAGAGATGACCCGCTTCAGAAATTATTCGCATCGCGACAACACCAGCACTACCCCGCTCTCAGTGCGCGACGCGGCATCTCCGGTGGTGCAGCCTATCAGCCTGTGACGGCCACCGGATTTAATGCCAAGCCGTTTCTGCATCTCTTCCGGTCGCAGCGGATGGTTACGCACGGCCACATCTGCCCTGCCCAGCCGTTTGCCAAGAGCTTTCAATGAGCGGGATGACATATCCGACACACCGTCAATCCTATACCATTTGCCTGGCAAATTGCCGACCACTGCTGCCGCAACAAACAGGTGCGTGTTGCAATGCAGTTTCTTCAAGCCGTTGCTGCGGCACAACAGCCCAAACGGAGCCGCTTTCATGGCGGCAGCGCCAGGTTCAAACAAGAAATCACCCACAACCGGATGTGCGAAGGTTTCACGCGCCGAGCGCTCGTCTTCCGGGTCAAACCGATATTCGGCCGCCCCGTCGGTGACCACTATTTCAACATGGTTGTCTGACCGCTCAAAATCAAGCAACGCAAGCAGTTCTCGGCATTCCCCGCCCTCCTCGGCCACATAAAGCTTTCGAGCTTGTGGCAAATCGCGTAGCGTCTGTGTAATATCGAGCATCGGTGACAGTTTTGCCATTGCATACCGGCATTTTGATGCCAGCAATGGCAACAACCCCATCAAGTCTGGACGGCAATCACGGATATTGTAGACCCGTTCTCCATTCTCACCCCTCCGCGCCGGATCTATAAACACCAGGTCAAACTTATCGCCGTCATATTTCTTTAACCATTCAACCGAATCGCCGGTTATTATAGCCACGTCAGGATTGTCTCTGAAGTTATATCGAGCGGTCTCGGCACCCGATTCCGATAGTTCTATACCGACAGCCTTGCATGAGAGAGCCTCGGATATGGCCCGCAAATCAATTCCCATGCCGCATGTCATGTCAAGAATCCGCTTCGGATTAGCCACTGTCTCTTTGGCAATCGCGGCATGCAGACGCGCTACACTTTCTGATGTGGCCTGCTCAACCGAAAGCGGCGATGTCATAAGCTCGGGTTGGAATGCACCGAACTTACGCCCGCATTTTTTCAGGCATTCGATGTGGTTGATAGCGGCCTCGACCCATGCTTGTCCGCAGCAGTGATATTTAAGCCGCAATTTAGCGACATCTTCATTTCTGTGCCGGTCAACAAACCGGCGAAACTCATCATTGACCATCATGACGCCTTTATTCGGTTGTCTGTTATAATCATAACGGAGGCACACAGGCCGGTAAAGGCCTGTGTGCCTCCGTATTATATAAGCAGGTCGTAAAAATTATTTATCGCCTCTGATTGCTGCGATCCCAGGAAGGATTTTCCCCTCGATAGCTTCGAGAAGAGCACCGCCGCCGGTCGATACATACGACACTTGATCGGCAAGACCGAACTTGTTGACACATGCAACAGAATCACCGCCGCCTACAAGTGAGAACGCTCCGTTATTGGTCGCCTCAACAATCGCCTCGGCAATAGCACGCGATCCGGCAGTGAAATTGTCGAATTCAAACACACCGGCAGGGCCGTTCCAAAGGATAGTTTTCGCATTGCGAATTACATTAGCGAAAGCCTTGCGGGTTTCGGGACCTGCATCCAGGCCTTCCCAACCTTCAGGAATATCCATAACCGAAACAATCTTAGTGTTGGCGTCATTCGAGAAGCTGTCAGCAGCAACACAATCCGTGCCAAGAACAAGATTTACACCTTTTTCCTTAGCCTTTGTCATAATGTCACGGGCAAGGTCGAGTTTGTCCTCTTCGCAGATTGAATTACCCACATTGCCGCCCATGGCTTTGGCAAATGTATATGTCATGCCACCGCAAAGAATCAGGTTGTCAACCTTATCCATGAGGTTCTCGATAATGCCGATTTTAGTCGACACTTTCGAACCACCCATAATGGCGGTGAACGGACGTTTAATATCGCTGAGGATTTTGTCTACAGCGGTAACCTCTTTCTCCATCAGATAGCCGAGCATCTTGTCGTCAGCATTGAAATAATCGGCCACGACAGCTGTCGATGCATGTTTGCGGTGAGCTGTGCCGAATGCGTCGTTAACATAAACATCGGCATATGATGCTAAAGTTTTTGCGAACTCTTTCTGACGCTCTTTCATCTCCTTTTTAGCTGCGTCATATGCGGGATCCTCTTTGTCGATACCTACAGGTTTACCCTCCTCTTCGGGATAGAAACGGAGATTCTCGAGCAGCAGTACTTCACCCGGTTTGAGGTTTGCAGCTGCCTCAGCAGCGTTTGCGCAGTCAGGAGCGAATGTCACATCCCGGCCGAGGGCTTTGGCAACATCGTCTTTAATTTGAGCCAAAGAGAATTTCGGATTGACCTTCCCTTTGGGTTTGCCCATATGCGACATGATGATGAGGCTTCCGCCATCTTCAAGAATCTTTTTGAGAGTGGGAAGTGCACCACGGATACGGGTATCATCGGTGATATGGCCGTTTTCATCCAGAGGCACATTGAAGTCAACACGCACAATGGCTTTTTTGCCTGCGAAATTGTAGTTGTCGATTGTCATTTTATTTATGATGTTTTAAGTTGGATTCAGTAATTGAATAACAATACATTTGCTCTTAGCGCTGACAAATATAGCTTATTTCCAATGAAAAAGCGTTAATAGGAGCGTTAAATTTTACTATATTGGTTCAACATTGCGGCCATTTCTTCTGATAATGTTTTTGCAGCCTGGGCGGCAGCTTGAGCATAATCGGTCTCTTTTGAAGCAAAAATGATGCCGCGCGACGAATTTACTAAAAGCCCGCATTCTTCGGTCATACCGTAGCGACATACCGTAGAAAGATCCCCCCCCTGGGCACCCACACCAGGCACAAGCAGAAAATGCTCTGGAGCATGGCGGCGTATATCGGCAAAAGTCTCACCCTGTGTAGCACCTACCACGAACATCATTTCATCTTTGCCGGCCCATTCCTGTGCTGTGCGAAGCACCCGTGCATATAGAGGCAGACCCACACTTTCTGTGAACTGAAAGTCGTGAGACCCCGGGTTAGACGTCAATGCGAGTAATATGACCCACTTGCCATCATGGCCAAGAAACGGTTTAACGCTATCAGACCCCATGTAAGGGGCAACAGTCAGCGCATCCACATTCATGTCTTCAAAGAATGCTCGTGCATATAAAGCCGATGTATTCCCTATGTCGCCACGTTTTGCATCGGCAATGATGAACTGGTCGGGATAATTGGCGCGGATATATTCAACCGTCTGTGCCAGCACCTGCCATCCCTCTGCACCCATTGCTTCATAGAATGCTGTATTGGGTTTGAATGCCACACAATAAGGCGCCACTGCATCAATGATATTTTTATTAAATTCAAGCATGGCTTCGGCCATAGAGGATGCATCCGCCCTGACACATGCCGGCAACTTTAACGGGTCACTATCGAGCCCGACACATAAAAACGAGCGTTTCCGGGCAATATTCCCGATTAGTTCCTGTCTGTCCATATTTTGTCGATATTTATTGATTCAACATCTCACGATTAATTGGTAATGTGTTAAATTCAAACACACGCTTAAAGCTCGGCGGCTTTGAGTTTCTCGGCATTTTCGGCGATAATCAGATGGTCTATGCAATCTTGGATATCGCCATCGACAAACGCCTGTAGGTTATAAATAGTATAGTTGATTCGGTGGTCGGTGATACGCCCTTGCGGATAGTTGTAGGTGCGTATTTTTGCCGACCTGTCACCGGTCGACACCAGTGTTTTGCGTCGGGAAGCTATGTCATCAACATATTTCTGATGCTCTTTATCATAGATGAATGTGCGCAGGCGGCTCAATGCCCGCTCCTTGTTTTTCGGCTGGTCGCGGGTTTCGGTGCATTCAATAAGAATCTCGTCGGTGTCACCGGTATTTGGATTCCGCCACATGTAACGTAGCCTGACACCCGACTCCACTTTATTCACGTTCTGGCCTCCGGCTCCGCCGCTACGGAATGTTTCCCACTTTATCTCCCCCTCATTTATTTCCACATCAAAGGCCTCTGCTTCCGGCAAAACAGCTACTGTGGCAGCCGATGTATGCACACGCCCCTGTGTCTCGGTAGCCGGAACACGCTGCACACGATGCACCCCGCTCTCATATTTCAATGTGCCGTAAACATTAGCTCCGGTTACAGCAAACACTATCTCTTTGAAGCCTCCGGCCGTACCCTCATTAAAGCTCGTCACAGCCACTTGCCATCCCTTCGATTCGCAATATCTCGAATACATCTTGAAAAGATCCCCGGCAAATAGTGCGGCTTCATCGCCACCTGTGCCACCACGAATCTCCACAATGGCATTTTTTGCATCCTCCGGATCAGCTGGTATCAGAAGCAGCTTTATCTCCTCTTCCAAAGTAGGCAACTCTGATGCAGCCTCTGAAAGCTGCAAATGTGCCATCTCGCGCATTTCAGCATCCGTCTCGTTTTCAAGGAGCGTTTTGGCCTCTTCGATATTTCCCAGCAGATTGCGGTAACGGCGCGTGGCTCCCGTCAGCCGTTCAAGGTCTTTATATTCCTTATTCAGCCGCACATAGCGTTTCATGTCGGCTATTACTGCCGGATCGGTAATCAGTGTTGACACCTCCTCAAAACGGGCTTCAATCCCGTCAAGGCGGTTAAGTAAGGAATTTTCAGCCATATGGCAGTTTCGTGTAAATTATCAAAATATTCTATACATCCGTCAGATGAGTCAGACGGTTTCTTCGGTCAGGGACTGTTTAATAACATCAATCACAGTCTCAACGTAATGAAAAACAAGGCCGGTCAGATAGCGTTCATTGATGTCTTCAATATCACGGCGGTTTTCTTCCGACAGGATTATATCAGTGATTCCGGCGCGTTTGGCCGCCAGGATCTTTTCCTTAATACCTCCGACGGGAAGCACTTTTCCTCTGAGCGTTATCTCCCCGGTCATTGCCAGCCGCGCCATAACTTTGCGGCGTGTAAAGGCCGACACAATTGCAGTGGCCATAGTGACACCGGCCGACGGCCCGTCTTTGGGAATGGCTCCTTCCGGCACATGAATATGTAGGTTGTATGTTTCAAACATATCCTGAGCTATGCCAAGTTCGTCGGCATGGGCTTTGACGTATTGCAATGCAATGATAGCCGATTCTTTCATAACGTCGCCCAAATTACCGGTTAACGTCAGCTTCTCCCCTTTCCCTTTTGACAAAGATGCCTCAATAAACAGAATTTCACCACCTACGGCTGTCCATGCCAGACCGGTAACTACACCGGGAAATTCATTACCCTCATATCGGTCGGAAATATGACGCGGCAGTCCAAGATAGTCATGCAGATGTTCCGGACGGATTTCCTCCGGAATCTCTTTTTTCTGCATTTTCTGCAATACGGTCTTACGCACCACTGCTGACAGTGATTTCTCAAGCTGACGCACGCCGCTTTCCGAGGTATAATTTTCGATTATATGGCGTAATGCATCATCTGAGAATTTCAGTCTGTCGATATCGATTTTATGTTGGGCAAGCACCCTCGGTAGCAAATGCCTACGGGCTATTTCCATCTTCTCCTCAACAAGATAACCTGAAATTTCAATAATTTCCATACGGTCAAGGAGCGGCTGCGACAACGTTGACAAAGTGTTTGCCGTGGCAATGAACAGCACATTGCTCAGGTCAAAATCCACATCGATGTAGTTGTCGTGAAACCGGCAGTTCTGCTCCGGGTCAAGCACTTCAAGTAGAGCTGCAGAAGGGTCTCCTTTGAAATCCGTACCGATTTTGTCAACCTCGTCAAGCAATATTACCGGATTGCTTGATTTGGCTTTGCGGATTGAATCCATTATACGTCCGGGCATGGCCCCTATATATGTGCGGCGGTGTCCGCGGATCTCAGCCTCATCATGCAACCCCCCAAGCGACACCCTCTGATAATTGCGACCCAATGCCTTTGCAACAGACTGTCCTAACGAAGTTTTGCCTACGCCTGGGGCGCCGACAAGGCAGAGAATAGGGGCTTTCCCTTCTGGGTTGTTCATCAACACGGCCAATTGCTCAAGAATGCGGTCTTTCACTTTTTCAAGACCGTAATGGTCACTGTTAAGAACACTCTCAGCCTTTTCAAAATCTTCATTCAAAGGGGTCGAGATATTCCATGGCAAATCAAGCACAGTCTCAATATAGGTAAGCAATGTGGAATAATCAGGCGTAGACGGGTTCATTCGGGTTAGCCGGTCTACTTCCTTCTCCATCTGCTTTGCCACGCTCTCGGGGAGTTCTGCTTCTTTCAGACGTTTGCGTAAAGTAGCGGTCTCTTCATCCTCATCGCCGTATAGTTCCTCTTTTATTGCATTCATCTGCTGATGGAGGAATGCATTGCGGCTCTGCTGAGTCATCTCTTCGCGCGCCCGCTCTTTGATATTATTCGCAAGTTCCAGGTTGTCGATTAATAGCTGCAATGCTTGAAACAGCTTGAAAGCGCGTTGTTTCACCATGTTGACGGCCAACAGTTTCATTTTGGCTGCCGGGTCGATGGGCAGGTTGGTGGCAATTGTGTTAACAAGTTCTGCCGGATGTGTCAGACCGTCTATTGTCAGCATAAACGCAGGATTGCCGTCTGATACAGACGATATTTGTTTACATGCTTGCCGGATGCTGTCGAGCAACACCTCAAACTGCTTGTCGGGGCTTTCCGACAACTTATCTGCAACCGGTTTGGCCATGACATTCAACTCCGAACCAGGGATACTATTCCCTTCGGATGCTCCGATTATTTTAAATTTTCCACGAGCCCTGACCAATGCTGTGTGTCCGCCTCCGGGCAAGTCAAGCACCTGCACCACATCGGCTATAACGCCATAGTGGAACACTTTACTTATGTCGGTCACATGTTCGTCAGACGGGTTGAGCTGACAGCATATGCCTACGGGGATGTTGTTTGCCGAGGCATAGTTGGCAACCTTGCGGGCATTATCCCTGATGAGGGCAATGGGTATGGTGACATCGGGAAACAGCACGAGGTTCCGCGTGGCAATCACCGCTAAATCATCCCACTGTGGTTCAGCGGTATTCTCAGCCGGATTGAACTCGAATCTCCCGAAAGAAACTATCTGGCAATTTTCGTCCATATGTAAGTATGTGGATTTTGGATTTTGCGGCTGCAAAGGTACGAAAAAATCCCCACAAACAGAAGAGCCTGGCAGAGTCTGTCAAAACATCTCCCCCATGATTGACTTATTGGATAAATTGTTGTCATGGATTTGACGACGGCAAAATCGCCAAGCTATAGTTTTAAGCTAAACATGTTGCGTAACATATGAAATATTATTGTCGTTAGCGGAATAATTGCTAATTTGCGCTCCGAAAGGTTACATGTCACCAATAGCCCGATTGGAGAATCGGTTCGGCATATTCGGTGCTGCCTTTTCAGAAGTTTCATTATAAACTTACTAAAACTCTAATAACATGAAGGTTTATCAATCAAACGAAATCAAAAACATCTCTTTGCTCGGCAGCAAAGGCTCGGGAAAAACCACACTCGCTGAAGCTATGCTCTACGAGTGTGGAGTTATAAAACGTCGTGGCACAGTTGAAGCTCAGAATACCGTTTCAGACTATTTCCCAGTGGAAAAAGAATATGGCTATTCCGTATTCTCCACTGTTTTTTATGCAGAGTTCCTCAATAAAAAACTTAATGTGATAGACTGCCCGGGGGCTGATGATTTTGTAGGAAACGCCTATACAGCACTGAGTGTCACAGACACCGGTGTTATACTCGTAGATGCCCAATATGGAGTGGAAGTAGGCACGCAGAACATTTTCCGCACCACCGCTACTCTTAAAAAGCCTGTAATCTTTGCCATCAACCAACTTGACGGTGAAAAAGCTGATTATGAAAACACGTTGGAACAAATGCGTGAGATTTTCGGGCCGAAAGTAGTGCCTATCCAATATCCTTTAGCCAGCGGCCCGTCGTTCAATTCTATGATTGACGTTCTGCTGATGAAGAAATATTCTTGGGGACCCGATGGCGGTGTGCCTACCATTGAGGAGATTCCGGCTGAAGAGCTCGACAAAGCCAATGAATTGCACCAGGCTCTTGTTGAAGCTGCCGCAGAAAACGATGAGACCTTGATGGAGAAATTCTTTGAGCAAGGGCATCTGACCGAAGACGAGATGCGCGAAGGCATCCGCAAAGGTTTGGTCGACAGATCTATTTATCCGGTATTCTGCGTGAGTGCATTAAAGGATATGGGTGTGCGCCGTATGATGGAATTCCTTGGCAACGTTGTGCCATTCGTCAATGACATGCCGTCTCCTATCGACAACGCGGGCGACGAAGTGAAACCCGACAGCAACGGTCCTCTGAGCATATTCATGTTTAAAACCACTGTTGAGCCCCATATCGGTGAAGTGCAATACTTCAAGGTTATGTCTGGCACGCTCAATGCAGGAGCCGATCTCGACAATGTTACCAGAGGAAGTAAAGAACGTCTCGCCCAGCTTTATTGCGTCTGTGGCCAGATGAAAACCCCTGTCGACAAATTGTGTGCCGGCGACATAGGTGCTACAGTGAAGCTGAAAGATGTACGTCGTGGCAACACCCTTGATGAAAAAGGCTGTGAGATAGCTTTCGATGATTTCATTAAATATCCGGCTCCGAAATATCAACGCGCCGTAAGGCCGGTAACCGAGAGTGATGCTGAAAAGCTGTCGGTCATTCTTAACCGTATGCACGAAGAAGACCCGACATGGGAAATTGAGCAGAGCAAAGAGTTGAAGCAGACCATTCTCTCCGGTCAAGGCGAATTCCACCTCCGTACACTCAAATGGCGGGTAGAGAACAACGACAAATTGCCCATCATATTTGAAGAACCGAAAATTCCATATCGAGAGACCATCACAAAAGCCGCACGTGCAGATTATCGTCATAAAAAACAATCCGGAGGTGCAGGCCAGTTCGGAGAAGTGCATCTGATTATTGAACCATATACTGAGGACGCCCCACTGCCTGACACTTACAAATTCGGCAATCAGGAATATAAGATGAGTGTGCGCGACACCCAGGAAATCCCACTGTCGTGGGGCGGCAAACTTGTGGTGCATAACTGCATTGTGGGAGGTGCCATCGATGCCCGTTTCATACCTGCTATCATAAAAGGCCTGATGGACCGCATGGAGCAAGGCCCCCTCACCGGTTCTTATGCTCGCGACGTGCGTGTATGTGTCTATGACGGCAAAATGCATCCGGTCGATTCCAACGAAATCTCGTTCCGACTGGCAGCACGCAACGCTTTCTCCGAGGCATTCCGTAATGCCAATCCTAAAGTGCTCGAACCAATCTACGATGTTGAGGTAATGGTTCCGTCTGATGTCATGGGTGATGTCATGAGCGACCTCCAAGGACGCCGCGCCATCATCATGGGTATGTCGTCGGAAAACGGGTTTGAAAAAATTTCAGCAAAAGTACCCTTGAAAGAGATGGCATCATATTCAACCGCGCTCAGCTCAATTACCGGCGGCCGTTCTTCTTTCACCATGAAATTTGCTTCCTACGAGCTTGTTCCGGGCGACGTGCAGGATAAACTGCTGAAAGAATATGCCGAGAAAAACACTGATGAATAATCAACTCTGATAAGTTAATAAAAAACGACCTTCATTCTTAATATGAAACGTGGCGGCATCATGCAATGCATATGTCGCCACGTTGTTATTGAGGTTATTATTCCCCGGCTTTTGAGATTCCTCAGAGCTTTCAAAACAAACCGCCATACAAGCATGCCATCCGGAATATAAAATTACGAGGGCGTTGCAACGCCCTCGTAATAATCAAGTTGATTCAAACTGGATTTATGCTTTAAAGCGCAACCTTTGAAATTTCACATTGGCCATCCTTGAATTTTACAACCTTAATGTATATACCGTTTGAAGGAACCGGAATACTGCGTCCCTGTATATCATAATATGAAATTCCTTCTATAGCCGACAGATTGTTAAGAACCTCATTAACACCGCCGAATGCAGACACAGATGTCATGGCTGAATTGAGGATTTCTCCGGTTTCAACATATACTACGGCAGCCACCACATGCAATTTTGACTTATCTTGCACTAAAAGTTTGCCTTCAAGGCTGACCGCTTTGGTTACGTCGAGTTTCCACTTGCTCTCAATCGCCTTATCTACTTCAATCATTTTCGGGAGTGTGCCCTCAATCCCTCTGGCTGGAGTTGACAATACAACAACATCATCATAATGCATATTATTGATATACTTAGGCTGCTCAACGAGCCAATCAAGATCCGACGGCCATTTCCCATATTCACCTGAATACTTATTGTCCTGGAACCATTCTTCATCTGATAAATCATTGGCAATGAGCATGTATGCCATTCGATAATCGTGTTCACCTGTGTTTTTGACGAATTTTAAAGTAGAACTGATGTCGATGATTTCGGAATTGTCATCAGAAAAAGCTGCTTTGACACTTAAGCTGACCGGGGTAAAGCGGGATGCATACCTTTCCCATACATCATCAAGACCGAATGAAGAAAGTCCAATAGCATTATCTCCGAAATATGGATCCGTCTCATATACACGGTTAATCCATGCCACTGGCAATGCTGGAGCCGGATTTGGGTAATCAGTAGGCTCGATGATACTCAATGGATCCAGCGAATGATATGTCACTCCCACAAATAAATCGCCATACAACTTCTTCATATTGTCGAATCCGGTGATTCCACGCGGGCAAAACCCGCATGTGGAGCCGGTATATTCCTCAACCAATGGCCGGAGAACGGGTATTTCAGACACGACGGTCAACTTGCCGATGCATGATTTGCCAACATTATTGTTGACCTGTCCGTTGATTTTTGTCAAAGAGATATTCAAATTCTTTTCGCACCGTTCAGCAATCGGAGGTAGTGCGACCGATAAGTCCAGGCTGGATAAAAATGAGGCCTTTGCAGGTTTTTCGATAGTAACCTTCACGGTGCCGTTATATCCGTCTGCAGCATAATCACATTCGATAGATTCAATTGGATCTGAACCATATGTTGTGATAGTCAATGGAACGCTGAAGCCGGAACCGACTGCCGCATAAACCTCTGCATTAATATCGGTTGCAGCCGAATTCGCTTCTACATTCCCCAATATGGCCTCGAACGGTATGTATCTGTTTATTTGTCCCCCAATATTCTGCCATGTAGTATATGTTCTTGAAGAACGAGCCCAAAATCCGTGAGTTGTAACTCCCGCATCAGTAAGAAATGACACTACCGGCCTTTGCTGCTCTTGTGTGTCTTTGGCATCAACAACGAAGGAATATCCTGCATAAACCCCTTCATCTGTTATTTTGTACGGACTGTCAAGAACCAGTTCGATATATCCGTCTTTAGGAGTTACTTCGCGGTATTCTATAGCGGCGTTTTCAATCCCGTAATTATCAAGGGTATTGGCGAGCCAGATTTTAAACGCAGACACCCCCTCAGATATCGTAACCGGGAATTTTATTGATTTTATATCAAGCCCGGTAAAAGGTGCCCCTCCGATATTGATGGCTATATCATAATTTTCTTTTTTTGACGTCCCCCATCCGGAGGTGTTTTCTGCGTCGGAGAGGTTGTTATATCCGACTTCATTATAAGCACACAGTGGTGCTCCTGACGAGAACAGGAACACCACTGCGGTTATAGCATGCTTAATATTATACATCATTGCCTAATATTCATTTACGCACAACTTTTGAATTCATGACTGTGCCGTCGGTATAACGCACAGTTTTCACGCACACACCCTTGTAATCCGGCATGACGTTACGGCCGGTAAGGTCGGTATACGTAACATTTTCAATCTCCTGTTCTGAAACGGTAGATTCCAATGAGGCGCTTTGAGGTGTGTCTGCAACAGACGTCTCTTCTGTCAAACGGTTATAATAAGCGATTTTTGAAGATGTCTTTTCTTTTGTAGCCGGATCAGTGTAATAGCTCTGCACACCGAATTTTTCGAAATCAAGTTTGTAGAACATCAAATAACGCTTATTGGGATATGTCTTATAATCAATGCCCAAATCATTCCTGAACATATATGGCAGTTCATCAGTAGGCTCTCCAAGACCCTTATAATTTTCATACAAGGCGTCTTCTTCATCGAATACCAGTTTCTTGTCATCCAGGTAAACGGAATATGACATGTTATCACGCAACAGGGCATTGCCTTTGACATCTACCATCGGGATATTCACCTCAATTGAACCCCAGCCATATTCTAAATCATAACGGAAGAAAGGCATGTCAAACGACGGAGTTGCAGGTACATCCAATTCGTCAATATGAGCCATTTTGATTTGGCCTTTAAGCATGGCATGTGACGTACTTTCGTAACCGGTATTTTTGCCATACTTGACCATTGCATAACGATCTTCATTGGTCAGGACTAAGGTCTTAGCCTCAGGGTCATAATCAAATTCCAGCTCATCGCTTAACGGAATATACGGAGTTATGAAATCGGACTCACCTTCTTGTGCTGACATGAAATAAACATAATAATCATTATATGTCTCCTGGTCAGTAATGCGTCCAAGATATTGTTTAGACGGGAAGTATACTTTATTTCCTTCAACACGCCCTTTTATACAAGCTGTAGGTTGGTCGTCCCAAAAGCCTGTCATATACATCTCATTGTTGTCGAACATAACCTCAATCTGGGAGGCTTGCTTTGGGTAATAATTCCACGACCACAGTTCGGCTTCTCCTTCGGGCATTTTTGACACTTTTTCTTGGACTTTCGCATATATGACATTGGTTTCTCCAATACCAATCGGATCTAATGCACCATCCTCTCCATCAATCAGACCAAGCATGACTTCTGGTTCATTAGAGATAATCGAATCATTGCGGAATGTATAGGTCATTGCAGTTTCTTCATCTATAACCCATTTCTTTTTCCCATCGATAACCACATTTTTAAGCCTTTGCACATATATTGGCTCTATCGTACCGTCACTCTTTTCATTCAGTTTGATAAGCTGGGGGGTATCCACTGTGATGATGTCATCTTTCAACTCTCCTTTTATCCAGGCTCCCGTTAGATAACTTGTAATCGGGTCTTTAAACCATACAGTAACACCGTCGTCTCCAAAGACCACTTCCCGATGAAAGCCATCATGGAAATCGGCACTTATAAACACTCCAAATTGGCTGCTGTAAGATGTTGATGATACGATAAAATTACGTAAATTGCCTGCCGGTGTTTCCATCACAGGTTGTTCTGCTGCCTGCGCATTAGCGAAACTAATGCTCAATAGCCCAAAAGCCAGGGGAAATAATGATTGTTTCATAAAAAAGCTCTAAAATGAGTTGGTTTAATATTATTCTTGGAAACTGTTTGAATTTAACCCAGAGATATAATTAGAGGATTTTTGGAGAGAATTTCGCAAGTTGATGAGCGAAAGATGCGAGCATCGTAACCGAAGAAACTTGTGAAAAGCGCCCAAAAAGACCTCAAGCTATATTTGAAATGATTCAACATCATTCCATTAATTGGCAATGTGTTAAATCCAAACGCTCTCTATGAGAGTGTAAGTGAAAATGTGGATTATCCTCCCTAAGATTGCTTGTTCGACATAGTCTGCATCTGTCGTTGGGCTATCTCAATCGTTTTCATTAAACGTTGTCGTTTAACTTCGTTATCACGGGCTCTTATAATGGACGATGAATAACGGTAAGCGTTAGCAATGCCTTGAGTCTGAGCTGTAGTCAGATTTACCGATTTCTTAGCCTTACTGCCGTTAAACGTGATTTTAATATTCTGTGGAAGTGTCTGCGGCTGGAATTTAGCTGCAAGTGCACCTATTGTATCACTTTGCTCTGGAGAGAATGTGATTACTTCCCCACCTCCTATGCGGTAGTTGCTTTCCCCATCATATGCCACCTCAGGTGTAGTTGCGGAATAATCTCCAATGACAAGCGTTATGGAAGTATGCCCTACTGAAGGGTTTGATGATGACACAACATAGAATTGCCCGATTTCAGACACCCTCGCTTCAATTCCTGTGGAATTCATGAAATCCGGTTTATATGCTTTATCATCAATCCAATATCCCTCAATCATTCCGGGTGTTTTAATCCACTTCAGCTTAGGTTTTAACTGTTCCATAAACTGCTTGTCGGCATTTGCCATTGAATCAATAGAGGCTATTTCCAACATTGCAGCCTGCTCAATAACCTTAGGCCGCAATGACATAGCCTCCCGTTGAATACCGATTTCCGAAGGGTATCCCTTCTGAAGTGAATCAAGCAGAATGGTCGCAGATGCATAATCACCTGCTTGAAAAGCCTGGTCTGCCTGATTATATAGCTCACGCGCATCAGGATTTTCCGACTGCCCGCATGAAACCATAGCAACAACAGCTGCAATAGAAAGTATGTTATAATTCATGGTCACTATTTTTTGATTTGAATACGATATTAAGATGAATGATGCCGAAGCCTACTTGTCAGCCGGCCCTGTTGACCTCTTTAACGCCTTTGACAGTCTGAATTTTTTTTATCAGACTTGTCAGAGTGCGGGTGTCATTAACACCGACAATCAGATGGCCGTGGAATAAGCCATCGTGTGAATCAATGGCAATATTTCGGAGCACAACATTTTTCTCTTTTGATATTATCGATGTTATATTGGTTACAATACCTATATCATCACGCCCCACAACCCGCAAGGTGGCTCCGAATTGCGATCCGATTTTGCCAGACCATCTGGTGGTTATCATCCTGTATGGATAACGTTCTTCGATATGACGGGCATTCGGACAATCAGACCGATGTATCTTGATAACGCCCTCAGATGATATGAACCCGAACACGTCATCACCGTAAATCGGATTGCAACATTTGGCAAACCGGTAGCTGATACCCTTGATGTCATTGCCTATTACAAGCACATCCCCGCCATCGTTTTGCGATACATCAGACTCTTCTGGTTGGTTCTGCAATGTAAACTCCTCTGCAGATATGCGGGTGGTATGAGCCTCGTGTTGCTGAACATCGAATGCTACATATTTCTCTGTGACAGCATTCACATCAAGATGCTCATTTGCTATGTCATTGAAGAAATCCGTGCTGTTTTTAAATCCGAGTTTTTTGATTAATCGGCTCAAGGTTGCTTCATCAAGATTGATTTTGCGGTTCTTGAACCGTCGCTGCAACATCTCACGCCCCAATTCCGCCGACCGGTTTTCACGCTCCTTGAGCGTCTGTCTTATTTTTGTCCGGGCTTTGGATGTGACAACGAAATTAAGCCAGTCTTGTTTTGGCTGTTGCGACGCAGATGTGAGAACTTCCACAGTATCGCCGCTACGGAGCCTATAGGTCAACTTCTCATTCTTTCCGTTGACCATTCCTCCCACACACATGCACCCGAGCTTTGAATGGATATTAAATGCGAAATCGAGCAATGTCGCTCCGGCGGGTAAACGGTATAAATCCCCTTTAGGAGTGAACACAAACACCTCTTTGTCATATATATCC
The DNA here is from genome assembly GCA_910575545.1 of Bacteroidales bacterium. Taxonomy (GTDB): domain Bacteria; phylum Bacteroidota; class Bacteroidia; order Bacteroidales; family Muribaculaceae; genus UBA7173. The sequence goes on along the minus strand of CAJTFH010000001.1, from coordinate 200,358 downwards.
ATCTTGAAATTACGCATCAGCTCCATAGGGCCGGAATCAGCGGTTTCAAGTATATCGCGCACATTATTCATCCAGGCATCAAGATTGCTTTCGCTCTTTATACCTTTGTAACGCCAATGGGCCGCAAGTCCTTTTTCTGCAACCAGATCCATGCGGCGGGTACGGATCTGCACTTCAACCCATTTCCCTTCCGGTCCGGCTACGGTTATATGTAACGACTCATAACCATTACTCTTAGGAATCGAAATCCAATCTTTCATTCGTGAAGGATTCGGCTGGTACATATCGGTGACAACTGAATAAGCCAACCAACAATCGCTTTTCTCTTTCTCCGGAGGAGTGTCGATAATTATGCGTATCGCAAAAAGGTCATAAATGTGGTCGATATCGTTCTTCTGCTTTTTCATCTTGTTCCAGATGGAGAATATCGACTTTGTTCGTCCTTTTATATCAAAATTCAGATTTAACCCTGAAAGCTTTTCCTTTATAGGCGTGATAAATGCCGAAATATATGCATCACGCGCATTCTTACGCTCATTAAGCTGCCTGGCTATGGATGTATATGTCGCGCGGTCGGTGTATTTAAGCGACATATCCTCAAGCTCCGATTTTATAGAATATAATCCAAGCCTGTGGGCCAGCGATGCATATAGATAGTTAGCTTCATAGGCCACATCATGCACCAGCTTTTCATTAGGATGATGGTTGATGATTTTCATAAGCACCAGCCGGTCGACAATCATAATGATAATGACCCTGATGTCTTCTGCAAAAGCCATCAACAATCTGCGGAAATTCTCAGATTCAACCGCCGCGCCTCGCTGATAAAGCGTTGAAACCTTAAGCAACCCCCGCACCATCTTTGCTATATCATCGCCCCATTCTTCTTTGATGTCAGTCTCCGAAAGCGCATCTGTCAGACACAGCGGATAAAGCAATATGGCAATTACCATATTACGGTCGGGACTGACCCTCAAACACAACTCTCCGGCGGTTATAACACTTCTTATGACGGCCGAATTGCCGAATTTGTCGCGGTTATACCTGCCGCTGCACACCCCGCGACGCATAATCTCGCGTAGGCGCCTGATGTCTTCCGTTTCAGCCGTTTCCCCGGCATTCCGGAGCAATGTGCGGAAATAGCCGGGTAATGCCCGGAGTTCCTCATCCCCCAATAGATTACGTTTTTGCTCCTGAGTCAAATCCGTAACTACATCGGCATCTTGAGCTTTCAACCTGCTGTCGTGAACATCATCAGCGAATGGTATCCTATGACCTGTCATCTTGCAATCCTTTTACCTTAATAACCATACCCCCCCTTAAAGCTCCCCCACACTCCGATAGTAAACGTCACATCGTGCCACCTTGTTTCTTATTGTGCTCGCTTGTGATTATGTAGTCTTTTACCTCCTGGAACAGGCGTGTGGCAAACACGAACTCATTAAGGGCTTCGTTTGAAGTGGTGAATATCCGTTCTTTATCGCCTACCCAGGCCCTGCGGCCCTTATTGATAAACACGATATTCTCCCCTATGCCCAACACCGAGTTCATATCATGGGTATTGATTATGGTGGTGATGTTATATTCGTGGGTTATGTCATGCAACAGCTCATCAATAAGAATCGATGTTTTAGGATCGAGTCCGGAATTGGGCTCATCACAGAAAAGGTATTTTGGATTGAGGGCTATGGCACGGGCTATGGCGACACGTTTCTGCATACCACCTGATATCTCCGACGGATATTTGTTTTCAGCCCCCTGCAGATTGACCCGTTCCAGGCAGAATCTCGCACGATCCATCATCTCCCCTTTCCCCATTTGCGAGAACATCCTCAAAGGGAACATCACATTGCCGAGCACTGTCTCAGAGTCAAACAATGCCGACCCCTGAAAAAGCATCCCTATCTCTTTTCGCAGAGATTTCATCTGCGATGTTGTCATTTTCAGAAAGTCTCGGCCATCGTAAAGGATTTCCCCCGATTCCGGACGGATTAGTCCCACTATCGATTTCATCAGCACGGTTTTACCCGAACCGCTCTGCCCGATAATCAGATTTGTTTTGCCGGTATAGAACGTGGCATTTATATCGTGGAGTATATTTTTGCCGTCAAACGACTTTGAAATGTTCTTGACTTCAATCATTGCAACAGGAGTTTTGTCAATACTACATCGAAAAGCAGAATCAGGATGCTGCTCGAAACCACAGCGTTGGTGCTTGCTTTTCCTACCTGGAGAGCGCCACCCTTTACATTATAGCCGAAAAATGATGCTACAGAGGCTATTATGAATGCAAATACAAGCGATTTGATAAGTCCGTACCATACATACCATTCCTGGAAAAACGCCTGCAGCCCGTAGATATATTTCGACACACTAATCATATCGGTAAACAGGGCCACACCCCAGCCGCCTATAAACGAGGTGAATATACAGAATATAACGAGCACCGGCATGAAAAACACAAAAGCTGTTATTTTTGGCAACACCAGGAAATTAGCCGAATTTATCCCCATTATGTCAAGCGCGTCAATCTGCTCGGTCACACGCATAGTGCCTATTTCGGATGCGATACTCGACCCCACCTTGCCGGCAAGAATCAGACAAAGCATCGAATTTGAGAATTCAAGCAACACAATGTCGCGGGTAGCCAATCCTACGGAATAGGCCGGAATAAGCGGAGATGTGACATTGAGTTGCATCTGGATAGTTATCACAGCCCCGATAAACAGTGAGATAACAATTACCAAAGGTATCGAATCCACGCCTAACTTTATGATTTCCTGGATTGTCCGTTTACCATACACGGTCCATTTGTCGGGAATGGAAAATGTTTTACGCAGAAAAAATATATACTTCCCGAACTCTTCAAGTGATTTTGTTATAACCATGAATCAACAGGTGTTATGGCTGATGCTTACAGCCCTTATACTAAAATCATCTTGACTTTCCTTTACGGGAAAAATCAAGATATGCAAAAAAAGCCTTATCGACTTCATTGACAAAGGTACGAATTTTTAGTAAAAAACACACCCGCATACAGTTTGTTTGGGGTATTTTTACTAATTTCGTAGCCATTAACGCAAACTATTGTCGGCATTATATCTTCCGGATATATGCGGAAATTTGAACAGACTGATTATGCTGATTATCGGAATAGCCGGTGGAACCGGCTCAGGCAAGACAACTGTGGTTAATAAAATTCTGGCGTCGTTTCCCGCCGGAGAAGTTGCCGTTATTCCTCAGGATTACTATTATAAAGATTCATCGCATATCCCCCCCGAAGAACGCAGTAAAATCAATTTCGACGAGCCGAATGCCATTGAATGGACTCTGTTGGTCGAACAATTACAGCAGCTGAGAGAGGGGCGCCCGATTGAAATGCCGACATATTCCTATCTGACATGCACGCGCCAGAAAGAAACGGTGCATGTAGAGCCTTGCGATGTTGTTATCGTTGAGGGGATATTGGTTCTCACAGACCCGGTCATGCGCCAGATGATGGATGTGAAATGTTTTGTTGACGCCGATCCAGACGACAGGCTTATAAGAGTCATTGCCCGCGACTGCATTGAGCGCGGACGCACTCCGCAAATGGTTATCGACCGTTATGAAGGGGTGCTCAAGCCTATGCATAACATGTATATCGAGCCTTCAAAACGCTATGCCGACCTGATAATCCCTCAAGGTGGAACGAATGCCGTTGCCATAGGATTGCTTACAGATTATATCGACGGACGTCTGCGACGCAACCACGACAACGACGAACCGGAACTCTAAGACGAAAGGCACATGGATCAACAGATTGAGAAAATTGACAGCACTTCCCCAATTCCAGATACGAAGGCCGATGGGAAAATGGTGCTCCGCACTGAGAATCTCGTCAAGAAATACCGGCAGAGAACAGTAGTAAACCATGTGTCTATCGATGTGACACAGGGTGAGATTGTTGGTTTGCTCGGCCCTAATGGCGCCGGTAAGACAACAACATTCTATATGACCACCGGGCTTATAACCCCTAATGAAGGGCAGATTTTCTTAAACGACAAGAACATAACTAAATATCCGGTTTATAAGCGCGCACAAAACGGCATCGGATATCTTGCTCAGGAAGCATCGGTATTCCGTAAGATGACGGTTGAGAATAACATACGGTCAATACTCGAGATGACCGATATGACCAAAGAGCAACAACGCGACAAGCTGGAAAGCCTCATTTCAGAATTTCGATTAGAAAAAGTGCGCAAGAATCTCGGCGACCGCCTGTCGGGTGGAGAGCGCCGCAGAACCGAAATAGCTCGATGCCTGGCGATAAACCCCAAATTCATAATGCTTGACGAACCTTTTGCCGGAGTTGACCCTATTGCGGTTGAGGATATACAGGAGGTGGTCTACAAACTCAAAGAAAAAAACATAGGGATTCTCATCACCGACCATAATGCGCAGGAAACACTACGCATTACCGACCGCGCATATCTCCTTTTCGAGGGTAAGATTCTATTTCAGGGCACATCTGAAGAATTGGCTGCCAACCCGGTGGTGAGAGAAAAATATCTTGGCCGTAATTTCATATTCCACCGCAAGCAGTTCTCCCCTTCAAGATAATATCATCTTTGCTGGCGGCGGATTGCCATAATTCCAACAATGGTAAGCAACAAGCTGGCCGAAACCATTATAATCGATGATGCCGAATTTAAATCCGTCCCGATTTTGTCAGCATTAAACGCAGATTCAGGATTATTGGTAGCATACCACGTCGAGCATACCACTACGGTGTTGTTAAACATATGCACGATAACCGGAATCCAAAGCGATTTGCTCCACCACAATAGATAACCGAAGAACGCACCTAACAGCATACGCGGCACAAAACCGAAAAACTGAAAATGGAACAAGCTGAAAAGCAATGACACAATCCATATCACTGCGTGAGGATTCATCCTCGACGACATTATAAGCCTCTGCATGGCGCCTCTGAAAAACAGCTCTTCGCTAAACCCGGCTAAAGCACCCACAATCAACACAGAAACTATAAGCGATGGGATTGAAGCTCCTGCCATAAGCATGTCCGTAACAGCAGCAGCATTCTCTTCCAACATTCTAAGCGTTTGTTCTATCTGCCCCATATTGGCCGGTAGGTGGATATTCTGATTCCATTCAATCACCAGATTCATGGCCGGAACAGAGGCCAATAACGTGAGTAGCGATAGTAACAGCATTCGCCAGTTTGGTCTGACGTCGACCGCCATCAATTTCGCCGGAAGGCGCGTCGAAACCAATGCAGTGATTATGGCAGGAAGAATAAACACGAGCAAATCCTGAACCACCATGGCTATGCGTAGCGCAGCAACGGGTTTCTTTATAATAGCTCCTAGCCATCCGGTCAATATCGGAGTCAGTATCAGGAAAAATGCAAATAACGAGAACAATAATATTAACGCACTGCCAGGTTGGCGCACAGTCATTCCAATATTATCTCTACGGTAGTTACCATTATTCATGTATTCCATATAATTATGAGACAGTCTGTCATAAATTTAAGTAAAACGATTCAACAAGCGATATGTATTCAGGTGTATACAACCCATAAGTGTCATGAATCGTCAAAATCGTATCTGAACCGGAATCAGTTTTAACCTCACCGGCAGGTTTCACCATTTCACACATCACTCTGCGTGGCGGCTTGCTTGCAGAAGTTTTCACCATACACACCCGAGTGACGTCCATATGCCCAAGTGCAGCAAGAAAATCAATACGTTTGCGATTTTCGGCAGCAGTGACAAATGCCAGTCGTCCACCCTCACGCAGCAAACCTGAGGAAAATGAAATCAAACATTCCAGGTTAAGTGAACCCTCATGGCGTGCGATACATCTGGAATTATCAGGAGACAGAGCGCCAGTGGTGAAAAAAGGCGGATTGCATATAATCATGTCAAAAAATCCGGATTCGCATCCTATGGCAAAGTCTGCAAAGTCACAACATTCAACAGCCAGCCGGTTGCTCCAACAGGAACCGCTGAAATTAGCTACAGTTTCATCATATGCGTCCTGATTAATGTCGATGCCGGTAATTTTCGCAGAATCAAAGCGTTGAGCCATCATAAGAGACAACAGCCCGGTGCCACAGCCAACATCAAGGATATTGACATTCTTGCGACATTGCTCCCCGCTGATTTCGTTAAACGCCCATGCGCCAAGCAGAACCCCGTCAGTCCCCACCTTCATGGCACTTTTGCAGTTCGAAATTTCGAATTGCTTGAAACGGAATACAATTTGACGGCCTGGATTTTTCATTGATGTTAGTTTGAGCAATATCTCATATGCAAATTTACAAAACTTTTCTGTCGGCGACAACGCTTCATGACCATACGGTTGTTATTTTTATAACAGGTAATTTTGAACCGTTATTTATAATGCCTACTTTTGTAGGCCAAAATTGTTTTTAATATGATTGTCAACTCTGCCAGATTTGTCATAAGTAATACTGATGTGAGGAATTGCCCTACTGAAATGCGACATGAATTCGCATTTATCGGTCGTTCAAATGTGGGAAAATCGTCTCTGATAAATATGCTCACAGGCCAAAAATCCCTGGCACAGACATCCTCCACACCGGGTAAGACCTTGTTGATAAACCATTTCCTCGTTAACGACGAATGGTTTCTTGTCGACCTTCCTGGATATGGCTACGCGCAACGTAGTCGTGAAAGCCGTCAGGAAATCTCGCGTATTATCCGGGAATATATACTTAACCGCAGGCAGATGACATGCCTGTTCCTGCTTATCGACGGACGCCACAAACCTCAGAGAATCGACCTTGAATTCATGGAATGGCTCGGTGAGAACGAAGTGCCATTCTGTATAGTCTTCACAAAACTCGACAAGCTGAGTTCCTCTGCAGCAAAAAAAGCGATAGCAGTCTATTGCGAAGAATTGCTGGAACTATGGGAAGAACTTCCTCCTGTGTTCCGCACATCTTCCGTCGACAAAAGAGGGAAAACTGAAATCCTGGCATATATTGAGGAATTATGCAAATTACCTCTTGATTGAATCTATGAACCCAATGCCTCGTTTGTTCGTTGTCAATGTAGTATAATATCAAAAAAACGACAACTATGAACAATAAACTGAATTCGGCTCTTGACGGGTTGAAAGATATGGCAGCAAAAGCTAACCTGACCGACAAACTCCACGATGTAGGTGATAAAATCAAAGATAACCTGAGCAATATCGACATTAAGGAGACTATCAGCGAAGCAAGTGAGAAATTTAAGAGCGGAGGCATCGGTGACGCCATCCACGCAGTGGGCGACAAAATAAAAGAAGCCCTCTCAGGCGATAAACAAGCCGAAGAAGGGCTACGTGATTTGCCGGGTGCGGCCATAAATGCCGCTGATAACAACAAGGTTAACGACAATCTTGTTAATGAGCGCACAAGCACTCTTAACAATAACCCGAGAAATTCCGATATGTAGGTGATAGGAATACCTGTCCAAAAGCAACCGCAGTCTCATTAACGAAACTGCGGTTGCTTTTGGCGAATCAAGGCGGTATAAACAGCCATTTACCTCCGAAGAAGAAAACGCTAAGTTATTTCGAAGCCTCGATAGAATCTTTGCGGAACTGTTTCATGAGTTTTTCAAGTTCCAATGACGCTTTACGGGCACGGGTGCCGGCAGCTTTATTGCCATTCTCAACGTGGGCTTTCGCCTCTTTTTCAAACGTTGCATAAAGAGCGCCAATCTGGTCTACTAAATTTTTCATCGTAGGGAGTTTAAATGGTAAATATTATAATTGTTTGTGTCGTATCAGATTGTGTTATCCATTACATCTGCAAATATAATAACCTTTTTTGGAATATTGTGTTTTTTTCAAAAAAAAATCAGAAAAATTGCATACACCACTATTAATACCAGGTATTGAGGCTGTTGCGGTTCTTCGAAGTCATATTATGTATGCAGCTTCGCAGTTGTAATCCGCCATCTGTCGAAAACTTGTATATAGACTACATCTGGCAGGATAAAATTTCGTATCTTTGCCCGGTCAAATTCATAATCAACATTTAATAACCATAATTATGCCGAAATTTACAGAGAAACGCATCAGCATGATGCATGGCATACTCCTTATCGCGCTGTTTGCTTGCGCAGCTTTCTATATTGGAGAAGCACAATTCCTTAAGAACATATCGTTCAGCCCTATGATAATTGGCATCATACTTGGTATGCTTTATGCCAATTCGCTCCGTAACAATCTACCTGAAACATGGGTGCCCGGAATTCAATTCTGTTCTAAAAAAATACTTCGGTTAGGCATAATCTTATATGGATTCCGACTGACATTTCAGGATATAGTCAACGTCGGGGTATCAGGCATTGTGATAGACACAATTGTGGTCGTAGTCACAATACTTGGAGGAATCTGGATCGGGCGGTTGCTGAAAATGGATCGCGAAACAGCACTTCTGACTTCAATCGGAAGCGGGATTTGTGGTGCAGCCGCAGTTCTGGGCGCAGAATCCACCATCCGGACCCAACCCTATAAAACAGCTGTGGCCGTAGCTACTGTGGTTATTTTCGGAACAATCTCAATGTTCTTATATCCCGTAGCATATCGTTCAGGCTGGCTCGATTTGTCTCCGCAGGAGATGGGCATATATGCAGGTTCTACCCTACACGAAGTCGCACATGCCGTGGGTGCGGGCAATGCTATGGGAACTGAAATTTCAGATGTATCCGTAATCGTGAAAATGATTCGAGTAATGCTACTGGTGCCTGTATTGCTGATTCTTGGATTCTGGGTTGCCCGTCGTCAGAAAAAAGATGTGAACGCAAATGCTGAAAAAGGGAAAGTCAGCATTCCATGGTTCGCAATCGGTTTTCTGGCCGTTATCGGATTCAATTCCTTTAATCTGCTTCCGGCGGTATTTGTCGATGCCATCAATTACGTTGATACGTTCCTGCTGACAATGGCCATGGCAGCGCTGGGCGCGGAAACAAGTATTGATAAATTTAAAAAAGCCGGCGCCAAACCGTTTATTCTGGCGTTCTGCCTCGATTTATGGCTAATTGGAGGCGGATATATACTCTCCAAACACCTTGCCCCGTTATGGCTCTGATAAACGTGAGATATCGTCGTATCAGCTATTCTGAATTATAGCCAGTGTGTGCTCAATTCATATATAATCGGGCACACATTTGGCCTTATTTAATAATAACCAAAATTCCTTAAAACAAAATGAGACTTGCCTCAAGACATCTCGTAGCACTCTCCGTCCTACTGATTGCGGGAGCTGCCGACCTCTACGCCCAGTCAGTAATCTACGCGTGCGGACATATCCGGCGCAACCGCACCCAGGCAATTACCAACCTGCGCAATTCAGGTTATACCACTGCAATCCTGTTTAACGTCAATGTTGAAAGCGATGGCACTTTGACCACTGACTATGATTGGAACAATCAGCGGCCCGCAGAAGCCGGAGGCATAATCTGTCAGAACGGCCAGTACGTGTTCAACGAATATCAGCCATATTATGTGGCTGACATCAAATCATTGATGAAAGAGCCAACCTCAATCAACCGTATCGAAATCTGCATAGGAGGCTGGGGCAACGGTTCCTACGGGAATATCAAAAAACTGGTCGAAAGTGACGGGACTGGTGAAGAATCGATACTCTACAAAAACTTCAAAGCATTAAAGGAGACCCTGCCTGAAATAGTGGCCGTCAACAACGACCAGGAACAAGATTATGACCTTTCCTCAGCTGTGAAATTCCATAAGATGCTTGCTGAAATCGGTTATAAGACAACAGTGGCGCCATATACATACAAAGAATATTGGGAACAGCTCGTATCCGAACTCAACGCCACCACCGGCACGTGCGATCTCATATATCTCCAGACCTACGGCGGAGGGGCAGCAAACAACCCGTCGGATTGGAAAGTATTTGGAGACGTGCCCATGTTTATAGGGTTCGATTGCGAAGCGAGCGCAGACTTAGGGACTATGCAGTCGAAGTTTGAGAACTGGCGCAATAACGACGGCGTAACAGGAGGCTTCCTTTGGAATTACAACAGCGAGGCCCGCGACCACAATGAGTGGGCTACCGCCATCAACCGTGTGTTCGACACAAAAACCGCAGAGCAGCCCGTTGCCACATTCTATCAAGACATCAACTATGGCGGCTATGCCATTTCGCTTCCGGTCGGCTCATTCTCACAAGCAGAACTCGCTCTTTATGGCCTTAAAGCCCGTGACATATCATCGTTGAAAATTGACAACGGCTATAAAGTAACCCTATATCTCGGAAGTGCCATGAAGGGCTCTAAAAACAGTTGGTCTGAATCCACACCATATGTGGGTGACCCCTGGAATGATAAATTCCGCTCCTTGGTTATCGAGCCAACCGATGCCGGTCTCAATCCCGTTAACGAAACCAATCAAAATATTGAAATAGAAATAAGTCCGGATAGTCAATACATCTCTGTAAAAGGCTCTTGCCGTGAAAACATCAGCATATGTGATATGACAGGGATAAAAATCATTGAGGCCACCCCAGCCCCTACGGGAGCAACCTTTATCGACATTGACACATTATCAGACGGCATATACATTGTCAGAGCTGACAACCAATCAATCAAAATATGCAAACACTGACTGGAATCCAGATGATTCTCTAACGCCCAATATCACAAGAAAGGGGGCTGTAGTCAATAGCTACAGCCCCCTTTTATATGATGCCACATCAAAGGATGCGATGAAACTCCGATAGACAGGTTTTGAGTTCTCTCCATGCTTTGTAATCCGCCTGGTGCCGGTTGGCACTTTCAACCTCAGTGAGGATGAAACGGGGCCCGCCATCACATGCAAGAGTTTGTCTCGGCATTTCAGTTATATTTGATGAGTTTCCCAATCAACTTTGGTGTGGCAAAATTTCTTCAAGAAATAACAGAGCCTCTACCCTGCGTTTGTTTCTATAACGCAAATTTAAGCATCTTGGTTTAATTATGCAATAGGGCAGAAAATTTTTTTGTGTTTGCTGTAACTTTCCACGCTATGATTGCGTCTAAGAAACAGATGCAACAAATTCGCCGTAGGCATATTCAACAAAGCATCTGACTATAATAACCTAATATCACATTCCGTCATGCCTCACTCTCTCGACGTGCCACTCTTGCACATATTATGATTTCATTAAAAGACATAAACAAAACATATCCTGGAGCCGTGCCACTGCACGTGTTAAAAGGGATTAATCTCGAAATCGCCAAAGGAGAACTCGTTTCAATAATGGGGTCTTCCGGTTCTGGAAAATCAACTTTGCTCAACATTCTCGGTATACTCGACAACTATGATTCAGGTGAATATTTCCTGAATGGAACTTTAATCAGGAATCTGAGCGAGAACAAGGCCGCAGAATTCCGTAACAGACTAATCGGATTTGTGTTCCAATCGTTTAACCTGATCAATTATAAAAATGCTGTTGAGAACGTGGCTCTTCCTCTGTTCTACCAAGGCGTAGGCAGGAAAAAACGCAACAAGCTGGCCATGGAACAACTTGACCGGATGGGATTGGCTGACCGGGCACACCATCTTCCAGGAGAATTGTCTGGCGGACAGAAACAAAGGGTGGCAATTGCCCGAGCACTTATAACAAAACCGTCGATAATTCTCGCAGATGAGCCGACAGGAGCGCTTGATAGCCAAACATCAAAAGATGTCATGGCTGTTCTGAAGGAACTGAACCGCAACGAAGGGATGACCACAGTCATAGTGACCCATGATCCAGGTGTAGGCCAACAGACAGACCGTATTATCAGAATCTCCGACGGAATCATTATTTAGTCATTTAGTGCAATCTACCAAATCAATTCTTCGTCATATCAAAGGATTGCAATTAATCAGCGTATAACCACGTGTTCGACTTAATCAACGAAATATTACAGACCCTCCGGCATAACAAGCTCCGTACGGCGCTGACCGGATTCGCTGTAGCATGGGGCATTTTCATGCTTATCGTGCTGCTTGGCATGGGCAACGGAGTAACTAATGCCTTTAAGGAGCAAGCGATGGATCCGGGATCGCAAAAAATCAATGTGTGGGGCGGTCGCACCTCAAAACCATATCACGGCTATCGTGAAGGAAGGCGCATAACCCTCAAGGGTGCCGACATGGAAAGTATCGCCGATGAACACAGCGGATTTGTCAATTCAGTGACCTCGACCATGTGGGGCAATTCCGGTGCGATTTCGGCAGGAACAAAATCAATCTCAGAAAGCTATTGTGGCGTATACCCCCAACAGCTACAAACAGCAAGCATCGATTTGGTTGCCGGCCGTCTGATTAACGACCGCGATATGGCTGCTAAAGCGAAAGTGGTAATCTTACCGCAAACATATGCCAAACAGTTATTCCCTCCCGACGGGAATGCATTGGGGAAGCGTGTCGGCATTAGCGGATTGTCATGGAAAGTGGTCGGCATTTACGATGCCCCCTGGAACCGGAATATCTATATTCCTTTTACAACAGCAAAAATGATTCATGGCAATACCGACGATTTAAGCGACATGAGCATAATGCTGAAGAATCTTGAAACGGAAAAGGATGGAGAGGAGGCAGAGAAAAGCATACGTGCAACTCTCGCCGGGCGCCATGACTTCAACCCCGAAGATGAAAGCGCAGTATGGACATGGAACCAATTCTCACAAGGATTGAAAGGTTTGCATGCAATTAATATCCTTAATGCCTCCATATGGATTCTCGGGCTACTTACCCTATTGAGCGGAATTGTAGGCATCAGCAACATAATGTTTGTTTCAGTAAAAGAGCGGACACATGAAATCGGCATACGACGGGCTATCGGGGCTAAACCCCGCTCGATTCTCACCCAGGTCATAGCGGAAAGTGTTGCCATAACAACCCTGTTCGGATATATCGGCATAGTTACCGGTATCCTCACCACACAGCTACTTAACTATCTGTTTCAGGATGCCGAAATAATAAAAAACGCTTCAGTAAGTCTCAATATTGCAGTTGAGGTTACAATAGTGCTGATAATAGCCGGTGCCATGGCCGGATTATTCCCGGCATTGAAAGCCCTGAAAGTTAAACCAGTAGAAGCCCTACGCGACGAATAACCGCCATCAAGCATTAATCAGCATCAATATGAGACTTACCATTTTTGACATAGAAAACTGGAAAGAAATCGGGGCAACACTGGCACGTAATAAAACCCGCACCTTTCTGACCGGATTCGGGATTTTCTGGGGCACTGCCATGCTTGCCATATTGCTCGGAGGAGCACGAGGAGCAAAAGATATGCTTATGCGCAACTTCGACGGATTCGCAACCAATAGCGGAGCGGTTTTTGCCGGTCGCACTTCCGAACCGTATAAAGGCCATCAGAAAGGACGATGGTGGGATTTAGACGTAACCGACGTTAAACGAATTCAAGAAAATTTTCCTGAATTTGAAACAGTCACAGAACAGCTTTCAAGTGGGAACGGCCGTTTTGAAAGTCAGAAATACAGCTATTCAGGAACTGTGATGGGCGTGTCGCCTGATTTCGCAAAAGTTATGACTCCTGTCATTTTCAACGGACGTTTTATAAACAATGCCGACATGAGCCTTGATCGGAAGGTGGCTGTAATAGGTAAAAAAGTGGCTAATGAACTATATCCAGACAATCACAATCCCATTGGAGAAAAAATGAAAATCAACGGGGTTTATTACAATATTGTAGGCGTCGCAGGGCAGAATAGTGAAGTCAATATGAATGGTCGTGTTGACGAATCGGTGCTGATATCCGCCACCGCATTCCGAAGGGCTTTCCATCGTGGTGACAATGTTGATGTTATAATGTTCGTTGCCAAAGATGGATACAAAATCTCTGATTTGAAGAGCAGGCTACGTCATGTCATATATACCCGACATGCCATTTCACCCACAGATGAGGGAGCCATGTGGATTTTCGACATATCTGAGAGTTTCGAGATGGTAAACAATCTGTTCAGGGGTGTTTCATTGTTAGCGATGTTCATAGGAATGAGCACCTTGCTTGCCGGAATAATAGGAATAGGAAACATAATGTGGGTAATCGTTAAAGAACGCACTCAAGAAATCGGTATACGAAGAGCCATCGGTGCCAAGCCACGTGATATAATTGTGCAGATTCTTTCCGAGGGCATGATGTTGACTTCTGTCGCCGGCGTTGCCGGAATATGTTTCGCTGCATTAGTCCTTGGCGTCACACAGGTGCTTACGACCAATGAAGTCGGAACGCCACATTTTCAGATGAATCTTTGGCAGGCTGCGACAATCATGGCAACCTTCATAATACTCGGCACCATGGCTGGAATGATTCCGTCAATCAAAGCGATGAGAATCAAACCTATTGAAGCCCTCAACGACAAATAGTCGTCATACCCCATGCTTAAAATATAAACCAACAACCACAATTATAATGAAAAAGTTTTTCAGAATCCTGCTATGGACTTTAGTCGCAGCGGTATTCATAGGCACATTCGTTTATCTCTATCTTAATTCAAAACAGAAGGATATTGTCTATGAACTGGTTAATCCATCCACCGAAACCATAGAGCGCACAACAGTGCTGACCGGTAAAATCGAACCACGAGATGAGATTGAAATCAAACCTCAGATTTCAGGTATAATCAATGAAGTCATGGTTGAGGCAGGTGACCATGTCAATGCTGGCGACATTATTGCAAAAATCAAAGTCATTCCTGAGGAAAACCAGCTATCTTCAGCCGAGAACCGTGTTAAAATCGCACAAATATCTCTTGAAGAGGCTCAAAAAACATACGAGCGCACAAAGGCTCTTTACGACAAGAAATTTGAGAGCCGTGAAAAATACGAATCTGATGAAGCTGCATGGCGCAGGTCGAAAGAGGAGCTTGCCCAGGCTCAAGACCAGCTTGCAATCGTGCGCGACGGAGTCTCGTCAAGCAATGCCCAAGGTTCCAACACCCTTGTTCGTTCAACCGTAACAGGTATAGTGCTTGAAGTGCCGGTAAAAGTCGGGACATCAGTGATACAGGCCAACACTTTCAACGACGGCACAACAATTGCCAAAGTCGCTGATATGACCGACCTGATTTTTAAAGGGAAAATAGATGAAACCGAAGTTGACCTGATAAGCGAAGGGATGAATGTGAAAATAGCAGTAGGAGCCGTAAACGGTTCCAACTATGAAGCTGTCATTGAAAAAATCGCACCTATGGCCACTGAAGACAACGGAACAAACACATTTGAGGTAAAGGCTGCCCTGACATCACAGGAACTGTCTAAACTGCGTGCCGGATATAGCGCTAACGCCACAGTTATTCTCGAAAAGGCCGACAGTGTGCTGGCTGTGCCGGAACGTGTTGTGGAATACACCGGCGATAGCGCATTCGTCTATGTGCTCACATCCGAGCAACCGAAACAGCAGTTCAATAAAATGCCAATCACAACAGGTATAACCGACGGCATCAACGTTGAAATCAAAAACAACGGAATCGATATAGACAGCCGCCTGCGTGGCTATCAACAGAACTGAACACGTCAACATCTAACCAACCTACAATGATGACGAATCTGAAACAAACCGCTATCCTGGCTATAGCAATGCTTACCACACCCCATGTTGACATGAGGGCGGAGACATGGACACTTGAAAACTGTGTTTCATATGCATTGACCCACAATCTTTCGGTCAAAGCCAGACAGCTCAATATAGAAAGCGGTCAACTTCAACTTACGGAAGCAAAAGACCGATTTCTTCCATCTTTAAACGCGTCTGCCGGAGAAAGCCTGAACTTCGGACGTGGACTGACGGCAAACAACACATATGCCGACCGCAACACAACCAATTTCCAATGGGGAGCTTCTCTCCAGTTACCACTGTTCCAGGGTCTGTCGGAATACCGGCAAATCAAAGTGGCGAAATCAAACCTGCAGCAGTTGCTCTATGAGCATGAGGCCGCTAAAGACAATGTCACATTGAATATCATAAGCCAATATCTCCAGGTGCTATATGCAAAAGAGGTCCATGCAAGCGCACTTAGCCAGCTTAGCCAGACGACCTATGAAGTCGGGCGTCAGAAAGCCTTGCTTGAGGCCGGGAAAGTGCCGGAAGCCGATTTGCTTGATGCAGAGTCTCAGAAGGCACAAGATGAACTGCAGGTTGTCACCTCTGAAAACGACATAAAAGTCTCGCTCGTTGAGCTGGCCAACCTTCTGCAATTGCCTGATGTCGGGAATTTCGATATTGCTCCGATTCCGGAAGACGAGCCTATAATTCCGACGGCCGAATCTGTGTTCAATGCAGCAATGATGCACAATAATTCCATCCTGGCTGCCAGCCAAAGCATTAAAACCGCCGAACACAATATTTCACTTGCTAAATCAGGATATATACCACGACTGAGTTTCAATGCCGGAATCGGGTCATCATACTATACCGTAGGCGGTTATGTAAACGACCCATTCAGTGCTCAGATGAAGCACAATTTCTCAACATACGTAGGGGTTAGCCTGTCGATACCGATTTTTGATGCGTTTTCCACCCGCAACTCTGTCAGACAGGCAAAACTCCAGCACCTTTCCGCACAGCTGCAGCTCGACCAACAGTCAACGGATCTCTACAAAACGATACAACTGGCTTATTACCAAGCGTGCGGCGCCCGTGAGAAATATCTCGCATCATTGTCCACACTCGAAAAAACACGTCGCTCGTTTGCGGCAACTCAAGAAAAATACAATCTCGGGCGTGCAACTCCGGCTGAATTCGAGCAAGCCAAAAATAACCTCTTCAGAATCGAAATCAGCTCGATACAATCACATTATGAATACCTTCTACGCCACCGTATACTGATCTTTTACCAGTCGAACAGATTATGATGAAAACCGGAGCCATCGTCGGATACAATCATAACCAGTGATTCAACTTCCATTGTAACTACATCAGTATTCTGTGTAAAAGGCCGGAATTATCCTTCACAGTTGCTCAAGAGCAACTGTGATATAGATAGAAACCGCCACAGGGGTTGTAGCCATATGCGCCACAATCCCTGTGGCGGCAATAATTTCTTCACAAATCAAATTTTCATTGAATTAGCAAACTATTTGGAAAAAAAGTTGTAGCTTTGTGTTGTAAAACATAAACGGGGAACTATTTTGTTGAGTACCCCTCTCGAAAGCCCCTCTATGTTTTTAACCGAACCAAAGATTTTAAGCAAGGATTCTTTCAAGCACCAGCAAAAAACATGATTAAGCGAACACTTGAAAAGGTTATGAGCGAAGACCTTTCGGAGATTTGGACTGTATTGGACAGTGAGGAAAAGCGGCGCATCATCGACGCTTTTGAAATACATAATTTCAAAAAGAACCAGATGATTTATGCCGAAGGTGAAGAACCCGAATTCCTTTGGTGTCTGTTACAGGGAAAGGTCAAGAAATTTAAAGACGGAGTTGGAGGCCGGGTGCAGATTCTACGCTTAATCAGATCAGTGCAATATTTCGGCTACAGGGCTTATTTCGCAAAGGAACCATATAATTCCTCAGCTGCGGCTTTCGAACAATCGGTTGTTGGCACGCTGCCTATGACTTTGGTTGAAGACATGATTAACAAGAATCCCAAACTGGCGTGGTTTTTTATACATGAGCTTTCTCGTAATCTTGGCGGTTCCGACACCAAAATCGTGAATCTCACCCAAAAGCATATCAGGGGACGCCTGGCCGAAGCCCTCATTGTGCTACGCGACCATTACGGCTTTGAAGACGATAATATGACGCTTAAAATCTATATGGCCCGTGAGGATCTCGCCAATCTGTCTAACATGACAACATCTAATGCTATACGCACCCTGTCTGGATTCGTATCGGAAAAACTGATAACTGTCGACGGCCGCCGTATATGTATATTAAACGAGAATCAATTGCGTAAAATCTCCAAATTCGGATGAATATGCAAAGAACCGGCTTTCATAACCGGCTGATATAAAATCTAAATGTGGGTGCAAAAAATCATTGCAATCCACATTTTTTATACCCATATGTGAAATTTGCAGGTCGAAAATTGTTATATTACAAATGGGTTACAGATTCATTCCGCATGAATGTGCCTCCCATCTTTCAGAAACGATTCAACTATTTGTAGTATTCATCATAAATTTTAAAATGTCATACCGTAGTTTTTTTGCAACATTAATGCTTATGGCGTTCATGCCGCTCACAACCAATGCTTCAGATAGCGGGCCTGTTGAGCTGGCCGACACTGTTGCTGAAAAACCCGGATTCATCAAACGGATTATCAATTACTTCGGAGAGTCTAACCGTGATAAACCCGATAAAAAGTTTGACGTCACCTTTCTTGGTGGTCCCAGCTATTCCGATGCCACAAGCGTATATCTGGCCGTAATGGCTGCCGGCATTTACCACACCAGCCGCGACTCAGTAACACCGGCCTCGGAGGCTTCCGTATTTGCCCAGGCATCATTCACCGGATTCTATCGTGTGGGCATCTCCGGCAACCACTACTCTCCTAACGACCGATTCAGAATAACATATGATGCGGATTTTGCCCATTTCCCACTTAAATTCTGGGGAATAGGCTATGACGACGAACATATCAAAAGCAACGAAACAAAATACACCGAACTCCGGTCTGACTTTTGGGCTGAATTCACATGGCGGTTGCCTGGCGACGTTTTCATCGGCCCTACTGTAAACCTCCATTACTCCAAGGCCACCAAAGTAAAACGGCCCGAATTATGGCACGGACAACATCTGGATATATTCAACTACGGAGCAGGTTTCGTTGTGTCATACGACACCCGCGACTATGTTACCAACGCTTCTCGCGGATGGAATGTGCAACTGGCGCAGAAATTCTTCCCCCGGTTCATTGGTAACCGCTACTCATTTTCCTCCACAGAACTTACAGTCGGGTGGTATAAGCGTTTTTGGAAATCGGGGATATGGGCGTTTCAGGCCCATGGCTGGAGCACATATGGCGACACGCCATGGTGCATGATGCCTACGGTGAATAGTTCGAAAGCGATAAGAGGTTACTATGAAGGCCGTTACCGAAATAAGAATGAAGCAGATATTGTTGTAGAGCTACGCCAGCACATATGGAAACGCACCGGCATTGTGGTGTGGGGAGGAGTAGGAACGGTTTTTAACCATCCGAAAGAAATCAATATCCACACACTGCTTCCATCTTATGGCATAGGTGTCAGATGGGAACTGAAAAAGAATGTCAATCTACGGGTTGATTTCGGCATAGGAAAACACTCTACCGGATTTGCTTTAGGAATGCACGAGACATTCTGATGAACCGGCACATATATATACCCGCACTTTAAGATACGAGACTTTTTGACACTGCGGGAACAGATTATAACAGGGATATGAATGGCCGGCCTAAGACCGGCGGGATAAATTGAAGTATTTATGAGACAGATAAGAGATGTTGTCAAAACATTGACAAGCGATGCACGCATACTGGCATTATGGTTAGTGATGGCATTGATAGTGCCGAACTTAGCACTTAATATCACCGAAAACTACAACGGTGTGATGAAACTCGTCAATCTGGCGCTACCACTCGGAATCTATCTGATTCTGATTTCTCTGTGGAAGCGCATCGGCGTTACAACTATCCTGTTCCTCCCCATCATGCTCCTCGGCGCATTTCAACTGGTATTGCTCTATCTTTATGGGGAATCTATAATTGCCGTAGACATGTTTTTAAACGTTGTGACCACAACCATGTCAGAGGCAACAGAGTTGTTGTCGAATCTGTTGATTGCCATTTTCGCTGTTGTGCTTCTCTACCTCCCGTTACTAATCTGGGCAGGAATCGCTGTTTTCCAACATATATTCCTTCCGGCAGGCTTTCGCAAAGGAATGCGCCTATGGGGCATCGGATTGGCATTGGCCGGCCTGCTGATGAGCGCGGTTAACATCTGCATGGATGCATCGGAAAGCTTCACACGAGAAATATTTCCGGTAAATGTGGTCGATAATATGTTTGTGGCACGCAGCAGATATCATAAAACGCGTCTTTACCCCGAAACATCACAAGGGTTCTCGTATGGTTCACACCCAACACGGCCTGACAATGGCGAAAGGGAGATATACCTGTATGTCATCGGTGAGACTTCAAGAGCCATAAATTGGGAACTGGCCGGATACGACCGCCCTACCAACCCTCGCCTTAAAGCCATCAAAAACCTGGTATTCTTCAACAAAGCGATATCAGAATCAAACACCACCCACAAAAGCGTGCCTATGCTGATGAGTTTTGCCTGTGCCGAAAATTTCGACTCTATCAACTGCTATAAAAGCATCATAACCGCGATGAAAGAGGCCGGGTTCTATACCCGGTTCTACTCTAACCAGGCTCCCAACGGGTCGTTCATCCAGTTTTTCGGTGAAGAAGCCGACGATGTCAATTATACCGATTATTCAGCCATCCCCCATCCGTGCGATGGTGAGCTGGTGCCGATGGTCAGAAAAGCCCTGGCAGATACCATCCACCGTAAACAGTTTATCGTGCTCCACACTTATGGTGCCCATTTCCTATATAACGACCGTTATCCGGCCGACAGGGCATATTTCCAACCTGATTGCATCACCGATGCCACTCCGGCCGCCCGCCAGGTTCTGATTAACGCCTACGACAATGCCGTGCGATATACCGATGAGATACTCGCCACAATCATAAACGACCTTGATGCCACAGGTGCTAAATGCGCAATGCTTTATAGCGCCGATCATGGAGAGGATATCTACGACGATGAAAGGGAACGTTTTCTCCATGCTTCGCCGATACCGACATATTACCAGCTCCATGTGGCCATGTTCACATGGCTATCCGACGCAATGGCGCAAGAACATCCGCAATTTTTGCGCAGCATGAAAGCAAATGCCGACAGATGCGTGTCTCCTCAGAAATCAATGTTCAATACTGCCATCCACTTGGCGGGAGTCTCAACCCCGAGGCTAATTCCGACACGATCCGTTGCAAGCAGAGATTACGCATATGAAAAGCCCCGCTATCTGACCGATCTGAACGTTGCAGTGCCTCTTATGGAATCCGGGCTTAAAAATGCTGACAAAGAAATATTAAGCAAGATGATAGGCCTCTGACAGTTATCGATATTAAAACACTCGACAAGACATCGCCATGCGGCAAGTTTCCCGCTTTAAAAGATTAACTTCTGATAAACAGCAGATTATAAAAATGACAATCGATAAAAGTTTCCATTTTTGGGAAACACAGGAACAATAATGGCTTCAGCTATTGCGAGAGGAAAATAGTTTTCCTAACTTTGTCGAAGCAAAGTTGTGCGTGGTTTTTCTATGCCTTGGCCACTCTTTGCCAACCATTGACTACACACCATCCTAACACTCCTAAAAAATGATTCAGACCGTTTTAAAACGCGATGGCCGCGTTGTTGGTTATAACGAAGAAAAAATCAAAGCTGCAATCCGCAAAGCCATGCTTCAGACTCCACTCGGTGAAGATGAAACCCTAATTCAGAAAATCACCGACAGAATAGGAGTGACCGGTCGCGAACAGATGACGGTAGAGGAGATTCAAGACCGCGTTGAGGTAGAGCTGATGAAATCCCCGCGGAAAGAGGTGGCCAAACGCTACATCGCATACCGCGACCAGCGGAGCATTGCCCGCCGGGCAAAAACCCGCGATATATTCCTGGAAATCATCGAAGCGAAAAACAACGACATTACCCGTGAGAATGCCAACATGAACACAGATTCTCCGGCAGGGATGATGATGAAATTCGCTTCGGAAACAACCAAACCATTTGTCGACGACTATCTCCTGACCGCTGAAGCCCGAGATGCGGTCAGACATGGCTATCTCCATATCCACGATAAAGATTACTACCCCACCAAGAGCCTCACATGCGTTCAGCATCCTCTCGACAACATACTGCGTCACGGTTTCATCGCAGGTCATGGTGAATCCAGACCTGCCAAACGGATTGAAACGGCAAGCGTGATAGCATGTATCTCATTAGAAACCGCCCAAAACGAAATGCATGGCGGACAGGCCATCCCCGCATTCGATTTTTATCTTGCCCCATTCGTACGCTCCTCTTTCATCGAAGAACTAAAGAAAATGGAGGAAGTCACCGGAGAAGACCTGTCAGACATATATAATCAGGAAATAAAAGATTACGAGAAGAAAACTCTCGATGGCCTCAAGGGCCGCCAACGTGCCATACAACATGCCGTAAACTGCACAGTCAGCCGTGTTCACCAATCGATGGAGGCATTCATCCACAATATGAACACCATTCATTCGCGTGGTGGCAACCAGGTGGTGTTCAGCTCCATAAACTACGGAACCGACACATCGGCTGAGGGCAGGTGCGTAATCAGGGAACTCTTAAAATCAACCTATGAAGGTGTAGGCAACGGGGCAACGGCCATATTCCCTATTCAGATATGGAAAAAGAAAAAAGGGGTCAACTATATGCCCGAAGACCCGAATTATGACCTTTACCGTCTTGCCTGCAAAGTGACCGCACGAAGGTTCTTCCCTAATTTCGTCAACCTCGACGCCACATTCAACCACCACGAACTTTGGAAAGCCGACGACCCCCAGCGGTTCCGCCATGAGGTTGCCACAATGGGATGCCGGACCAGGGTATTTGAAAACAGATATGGCGATAAAACATCTATAGGGCGCGGCAACATCAGTTTCTCCACCATAAACATCGTCAGGATAGCCATTGAATGCATGTCTATCGTTGATAAGGATGAACGCATCGAAAGATTTTTCAGCAAACTCGACGAAGTGCTGGAAATCACAGCCCGACAATTATGCGACAGATATAATTTCCAGAAAACAGCTCTTGTCAAACAGTTTCCGTTGCTTATGTCGCGCCTGTGGACAGGGGCAGAGAAGCTGTCGCCTGATGCAACCATAGAACAGGTCATAAACCAAGGCACGCTTGGAATCGGCTTTATCGGACTTGCCGAATGCCTGGTAGCCCTCGTTGGCAAACACCACGGAGAAAGCGACGAGGCCCAGCAGCTGGGACTGAGAATTGTCAGCCATATGAGATCGCGCGTCAACGAGTTTTCCGAGCGATACCAGCATAATTTCTCTGTTTTGGCAACTCCAGCCGAAGGCTTATCAGGGAAATTCACGGCTAAAGACCGTAAAACCTTTGGTGAGATTCCCGGCATAACCGACAAGATATACTACACCAACTCGAATCATGTGCCCGTCTATTACAAATGCTCGCCACGCCACAAAGCTAAAATAGAAGGCCCCTACCACGAACTCACTCGCGGAGGCCATATATTCTATGTTGAAATCGACGGCGATGCCACACACAATCCACAAGCGATAGCCGATATAGTCGACCTGATGGATTCAAACAACATTGGCTACTGCTCTGTTAACCACAACCGGAACCGGTGCATGAAATGCGGTTATGAAGATGCCAGTGAAAAGCTCACTGAATGTCCGAAATGCGGAGGCCATGAAATAGACAAACTTCAAAGAATCACAGGATATCTCGTAGGCACAACCGACCGCTGGAATTCAGCAAAACTGGCCGAGTTATCAGACCGCGTCGTCCACAAATAAGCCATGACATCATCAGCTACCCTGAGAATCCTCGACATAGTCCCGGGCACATCAGTCGATGGCCCGGGACTCCGAACATCCATATACTTCGCAGGATGCTCACACTGCTGTGCGGGATGCCACAATCCCCAATCGTGGGATATGAACGGAGGGGAAGAGATGGCTATTGATGAAATAATCGCCATTGTAGAAGAAAACGGATTCAACGTTACATTCTCCGGAGGTGATCCAATCTATCAATTAAACGCCTTGATACCCCTTGCCTACGAATTGCACAAGCGTGGCTACAATATCTGGTGCTACACAGGCTTCAGTTTTGAGGAGTTGCTTGACATTGATGGCATAGACACATTCCTCAATCTTATCAACGTTATTGTCGACGGGCCATTTGTGAGTGACTTGCGCGACACATCACTCCGTTTCCGAGGCTCAGCAAACCAACGTCTAATCGATGTGACACATTCCGACCGGAAACATATCACCATATGGCATGATGACGATTAAACCGCCACAAACAGCTAAAATGATGCTTTATAGATAATTACTGAGTAATTCGACTGAACAGTCCAATGTATTCAGCATTAAAATTAGTAATTATACAACAATTATTTGTAAATTTGCAGTTGTATAACCAATTGCCGGATGTTCACGACCTAACACCGACCAAATGTTTTTCTATATGAAAAACGCACTCCCACACAGGTTACTTCCATATCCACTCCATATGGTTGCGTTATGTGATATTCTGCGACATTTGCTATCATGATAACAACAATACAGTAATTATAACATCTTTATCTCTTATGGTAAACAAAACACTACGAAAGACCGTCTATGCCATTGCGGCAACGGCTTTCGGTTCCACCTTCCTTGTAGGATGTGTCGATAACAGCTACGACCTCAGTAAGGATATGGACTTAAACGCCACCATCGGTGGTCAGGAACTCAATCTGCCGGTCAGCTCAACAGCTGCCCTGACAATGAAAGACATTCTCGATCTCAACGAAGATGACAGCTCTATCAAAGAAGCGAAAGAGGGTGAATACGGCCTTCATGCAGGTGATTATGTGCTGGTTCAAGGTCCCGATGGAGAACCCACGAAAACCGATGTAGAGATTGCATTGGTCGACATTGACGAAAGCGGTCTCAGCGGTTCGGAGTCAGAATCTGTTATTGAATTCCCCTTGGTAGATATGGGCGCGGTGGAAATGCCTACCAAGCCTATTACAACCCAGTTGAACATCAAAGATGACAATGTTGACCCGCAACTTCTGTCAATTTCCGAAGCAACGACAGAGGTGGTATTGAATGTGAAAGTCACCTTCTCGTCAGAAGACTATCATGGCATCGCATCAATCAAAACCGGCACAAAAGCGAAATTCAGCGACCGTTGGTTCCTTTCGATTACAGATCCGGAGACAATGTCGTATGCCCGCATTGAAGACGACCACACCGTGCTGTTTACCCAAGACAAAGAGTTCCATGGCGGCCAGAGTGCAGGTTTCACACTAGTAATCAATGTAGTTAAATTTGAACTCGGCAGCAATAAAGGGGAGGGACTATATGCTCCTGGGCATTTCGACATGGAATCGGCAGTTGAGTTTGAAGGCCATATGGAAATCCAGAACGAGGAAACCCGACCCGGGGAATTCGCCACAATACGCCTCAACACAGCAACAAGTGTTGAAAGCGCGGTTCTCCGCACAGTCACCGGTAAGGTCAATCCTACCATTGATGTCGACCCCACATCGGTTGAGATTAAAGACATCCCTGATTTCCTCGCAGACAAAGACAACAATCTCGACATTCTCAACCCCCAGATTAAGATCGACGTGACTAACGCATCGCCGGTAGAGGCTTTCATCAGCGCCAAAATTGTTGCTACATATCCGGCCGACTCAGAGAAGCAGCCAATGGAGGTTACTATCGGCGACGAATATAAAAAAGCACCCATCAAAATAAACGGCGATGGATTGACCAAACTTTGTCTCACCCAAACAGGAGATGTTGAATCGGGATACACTCCAGTAGTCGTTCCTGAACTCAGTTCGCTGCTTAAGACCATCCCTGAAAAACTCGAAGTAAGCGACATCAATGTCAAAGCAAATACCACTAAGGAAGTAACTATTACCCTCGGTGACAAATACCATTTTGAAACCGCCTACGAGGCTGTAGTCCCCTTCCAGTTCGGTCCGGATATGGTAATCCACTACAATACCACCGAGGACAACTGGGATACCGACCTCGACAGCTATAACTTCGGTTCAGTGGTGCTGTCGATGGACGTTGTCAACACAACACCGCTTGGCATGACCCCGGAGATTATCGCACTCGATAAGGATGGTAAAGAAATCAACGATGTGACATGCACATTCACTCCCAAAGACAACGCCATTAAAGCCAATTCAACCTCGTCGATTTCAGCCGAACTGAAATCAAACGGAAATAATTTGGGCAAAATGGCCGGTGTGCAAATCAACTTCACCGCAAAAACCGGCGCCGAAGGCAAAGGCAAAACTCTGAATGCAAACCAGTCGTTGAAACTCAACAACATAAAGGTTTCAATCAAAGGTGGCATCACCGTTGACCTCAATGAGCTTTAAACCATGTCAAATCCAATTCATTGAAAAATCCAATTCATTATCAACCGATGAAAACAATCAAACGATATATGCTCGCAGGCGCAGTGGCCGCCGGAGCGCTCCTTGGCGTTAATGCACAGGAGGCAAACCGTTCTGGCTACTTCCTCGACGGTTATACTTTCCGCCATGCAATCAACCCGGCTTTTGCCCCCGAGCGCAACTATGTGTCTATTCCCGTACTTGGCAACTTCGGAGTAAGCGCCATGTCGAATGTAGGTGTTAGCACTTTCATATATAAGACACCGAGCGGGCAACTTACCACTTTCCTCAATCAGAGCGTAAGCGCCGATGAATTCCTCGGGAAACTCGGCACCAACAACAAGGTCAACGCCAACCTAAACCTGAACATCATTTCAGCAGGATTCCGAGCATTTGGTGGTTACAACACCATCAACATCGGCACTCGCGTGAACGCGGGCGTAAACCTGCCGAAAGACCTGTTCTCATTCATGAAACTCGGTCAGACAGGCCCCAACACACAATACGACTTCAAGAACGTCAGACTGAAAGTGCAAGGTTATGCAGAGGTCGCCTTGGGACACCAGCGCAAAATCACCAACGAACTGTCTGCCGGTGCCAAAGTGAAATTCCTCCTGGGGCTTGCCCACGTTGACGCCCACATCAAGACAATGGATGTAACCCTCGGTCACGACAAATGGGCAGTGCGTGCGCAAGGTGAGATGAATATCGGAGCCGGCAGCGGTCTCAACGTACCGACCAATAAAGAGTCAGGAAAAGACCTTGACGATCCCTCTAAGTGGAACCAGATTGACTACGATGGCATCGAATATAACAATTTCGGACTCGCCGGTTTCGGTATGGCCTTCGACCTTGGTGCGACCTACGATATGAGCCGTTTTGTTGATGGGCTGACCCTCTCGGCAGCATTGACCGACCTCGGATGGATTGGATGGAACAATAACATCAAAGCCCGCACACCCGAAACGACCTGGGAGTTCGACGGGTTCAAAGATGTGGCGCTCATGGAAGACCAGGAACCTGAATACAAGAACCTCGAAGACCAGCTCGACGACATGTGGGACGGCCTGGAAGATTGCACAAACTTCGAGCGCGTTGACGGCAAAGGCTCAAACACCACTGCTTTAGCCGCTACCTTGTCGATTGGTGCGGAATATAAAATGCCGTTCTATAAAAACCTGACCGGAGGCTTTCTCTTTACGCAGCGTTTTGCCGGATGCTTCTCATGGACCGAGGGCCGCTTCTATGCCAATGTGAAACCCACGAAATGGTTCGACGCATCAATCAACTACGGCGCCTCTACCTACGGTTCGTCATTCGGCTGGATGATAAACTTCCATCCTTGCGGATTCAACTTCTTCATCGGAAGTGACCACCAGCTTTTCAAGGTAACCCCTCAATTCGTTCCTGTTGGTCATGCATCAGCGCAGCTCACCCTCGGAATGAACATCACATTCGGAGCACGTAAATAAAACGCAAAGAAGGAAGACATCAGAAGTAAGAAACAAGAAGCAAGAAGTTTATGGCATATGCCTGTCAACTTCTTGCTTCTTATTTACCCCTCCGGTTTATTTCTTACTTCTTATTCCCACAATATATCTGCAACCGCATAACGCGGCCGGTGTTTGACCTCATTGAAGATTTTGCCGATATATTCACCTACTATTCCGATAGCCATCAGAATCAAACTGCCGAGAGCCCACACCGACAACATCAGCGATGCCCATCCGGCGCTGATATGGTCGCTTACCATCAAAGACACGAAAACATATATTGCCACCAGTATGTCGATGAGCAGCAATGTCAGCCCTGTTAAGAATATCCACCTCATCGGACGCGCAGAAAACGAAGTTATGCCATCAATTGAAAAACTGAGCATCTTGGCCAGAGGATACTTCGATTCCCCTGCAACACGTTCATACCGGGCGTAAGTGACCACATCGTTTTTCAACCCTATCTGCGGGATTATGCCCCGCAAAAACAGATTTGACTCGCCATATTCGCCCAGTAGATTCAAGGCTCTGTTGCTCATAAGGCGATAGTCGGCATGGTCAAACACGGTTTCAAGCCCCATAACCTTCTGGAACTTATAAAAAGCATGAGCCGTTGTGCGCTTAAACCATGTATCGCTGTCGCGGGAAGAGCGCACACCATACACGATTTCTGTCCCCTCGTTAAATTTCCGCACCATAGCTTCGATTGCCGCAGGATCATCTTGCATATCAGCGTCGATAGATATTGCAGCATCGCAGCGGTCACGCACCGTCATAAGTCCGGCAAGCAACACATTCTGATGCCCGCGATTGTGGGCCAGCGAAATTCCTTTTATCCTGGAATCATCATTATGCATACTTTCTATGACAGCCCATGTGTTGTCCGTGCTGCCATCATTACATAGCAAGACATAGCTTTCATCTGAGGCAATTCCCTCAGCGACCAAACCATCGAGAACCCCTAACATCTTAGGTACAGAAACAGGTAGTGCCTGCTCCTCATTGAAGCAAGGCACTACTATGGCAATAATTGGATGTCGATTCATATCGGAATCTTTTTCCCGGTAAGTTAATAGTGGCGGCATCTGCCCCACCTCAACAGTTGCCGGTGGAAATCAATAGTTTCTGGCGAAAATCACCCTCTGCTTCGACGGCTTGCCGGTCACCATGCAGAAACCGGGAGTCTTATCACCCTCCAGAGGTATGCAACGGATTGTGGCTTTTGTCTCAGCTTTGATTTTCTCCTCGGTCTCCGGTGTCCCGTCCCAATGGCAGAGCAGGAATCCACCTTTTTCTATCTCCACTTTGAATTCTTCATATGAGTTGACCTCGCGGGTCATCTCTTCGCGGTGGCGGAGAGCCTTCTGATAAATATTCTGTTGAATATCTTCAAGCAAGTCTTTTACAAAGCGGGCGATTCCTTCAATCGGTTCAACCTGTTTTTCAAGCGTATCACGACGCATGAGTTCAACCGTACCGTTCTCAATATCACGAGCACCGATAGCGAGACGCACAGGCACACCCTTAAGCTCATAATCAGCGAATTTGAAGCCAGGGCGGCGGTTATCGGCATCATCGTATTTCACACTCACTCCTAACGCACGGAGTTCCTTCACTATAGGCTCAACATGTTTTGAAATTTCGGCAAGCTGCTCGTTGTTTTTATAAATCGGCACGATTACGCACTGTATCGGGGCAAGATGCGGAGGAAGAACCAGCCCGTTATCATCGGAATGCGACATTATCAGCGCACCCATCAGACGTGTCGACACACCCCATGAAGTAGCCCACACAAGTTCGGGTTTGTTATCCTTATTGATAAATGTAACATCGAATGCCTTAGCGAAATTCTGCCCCAGGAAGTGGCTTGTGCCGGACTGGAGTGCTTTCCCGTCTTGCATCATGGCCTCAATGGTATAAGTTTCCAATGCGCCGGCAAAACGTTCATTAGCTGATTTCACACCTTTTATAACCGGCACTGCCATAAAGTTATGTGCAAAATCATTATACACGTTCAGCATCTTGATTGCCTCAGCCTCTGCTTCTTCACGGGTAGCATGGGCTGTATGGCCTTCCTGCCATAGGAACTCTGCCGTACGGAGGAAAAGACGCGTACGCATCTCCCAACGCATCACATTTGCCCACTGGTTAATCAATATGGGCAGATCGCGGTAGGATGTTATCCAGTTGCGGTAAGTGTTCCATATGATTGTTTCTGAAGTCGGTCGGATTATTAGTTCCTCTTCGAGCTTTGCATCAGGGTCGACAACCACACCTGTGCCTTCCGGATTTTGTTTAAGACGATGGTGGGTAACAACGGCACATTCTTTTGCGAAACCTTCAACATGCTCTGCTTCGCGGCTGAGAAAAGATTTCGGGATAAGCAGCGGAAAATAGGCGTTCTGGTGCCCTGTTTCCTTGAACATACGGTCAAGTTCATGCTGCATTTTCTCCCATATCGCATAACCGTAAGGTTTGATTACCATGCAGCCGCGCACAGCCGACTGTTCGGCCAGGTCAGCCTTGATTACCAAATCATTATACCATTGAGAATAATTCTCGCTGCGTTTGGTTAAATCCTTGAGTTCTTTTGCCATTGCAAATTATTGTTTTATAGCTTGGTTTTCTTTCGACTGGAATTGCCGCAATCATTTGCCAGATGTAGCCTGACACCACCGTTGCAATCCCTATTGATATATATAACGCAAAGTTACTAAATTTTCTTGGATTTAGCATCCATTATAAGCATAGGCCCGGGCACTATGAATATCTCAAGGCGGCGGTTTGTCCGGCGTCCGTCGGCGGTTGTATTCGGGGTATTTTTCAAAGGATCACTATCGGCCATCGGGTAACCTTGCAGCATGTCGGTCTGGGCCGCGTGCCGGTCGAAGTAATCGTATAACGCCAGAATCCTTTTCTCTGTCAAGCCATAAAGATAATTGCCGGAACCGGTATCATCTGAGTGCATGGCTAAAATCACCTTGAATTTACCATGGGTGCGGAAATACGGCAGAAACGCCTTCAACCGGTCTGCAGCCGTAGGACGCAACACTGTATCGTTTGGCGCAAACAGCTCATCTGCCGGTATTGTTGCAATGACAACCTCACCATTACGGGTCGTTTCCACTTTATACCCCATTTTCTGAAGAGCCTGTGCTTCCCGCCGCATATAGCTTTTTATGTAGGAGGCCTGCTTGTCTGGAACATCCGGTAGCATGAGCGTTTCATCAAGAGAAAGCTCCGACAAATCAACCAAAGCCTCTTGTGCGTTATCTTTTTTCTGCGCGGGTGACACTCCGAAACATAAAACCAAGAAAATCACCGGCAATGTCAGTTTTATTATCCTACCTATCATCATCTAATGCATATTTGGTTTTACTTCTCAAAAAGTCATATGCGCCTATGGCTCACATCCGACGTAGTCAAATCACAGAGTCTTCATATTCCATCTCGGCTTTTACCATCAGTGGCACATCTTCGGCCGATATAACGGCATGTTTGTCTTTCTTCAACATACGCGTCACATAATCAACAACTTCCGACTCAACATCATCTGCATCTTCATCAGGTTCTGCCTCTATGTCAAGCAATCCGTTTTCCTCGTAGTAGTCCCAAATCATGTCTATGACATTCAGGACCTCGTCTTCATCATAGGGAGAACGTCCGTGCTGCTTAAGGCTGGTGTTGATAAATTCAACCGCTTTCAATTCGTCAAATTCCATAATTCGATATATCGTTTAACATTACTGGATAATCCCGATAATTCCTACGGGTTATAATTCAAGCAACCCTTCGGGAAGCGAAAATTCTATGCGCTTATTCGCTGGATCAAGCAGCGAAATAAACTCATCTGCCACAGGCACGAGACATTCCTCACCTCCGGCCTTCTCTATTATAAACAAATAATTTGCTGTCGAGTCGTTGACACCGGCTATTTTTCCTAAAAAAACGCCATCCGCATATGCTTCATAGCCCACAAGGTCATCGGCATAGAACCCATCCTGTTCACCGGAATCTGATTGCACTTCATCAAGTTTGACATACAGGTCGCGGCCGCATAAACCGGCTGCCGCGGTTTCATCGCCAATGCCGTCAATAGTCAGCAAATCAGTCTCTGAACTCTTCTGCCTTATCGATGATAGGAAAAAAGGCACATAAATCCCATCTATGTCAAGCACTATACACGACATCTCAGACAAATCCACCTCTTCGGTAAGCAACGCCACAATCTCCCCGTTTATGCCATGCGGTTTCAATAGGCGCCCTACTTTTTGCAGTTCCTGCCGGGAAATCATATTTTCATAAACTTATTGACGACAGTCAGTTATCAGCCTTTTTTCTTCTTCTTTTTCCCTGAAGCCGGAACGGGCAACTCTTTAAACTCATGCAGACGTGTTGTGGCGGATTCAAGGCGGATTGCACCATGCGACAATTCAGCGAGGTCTTTGAATATCTTTTGGTCATCAACCCCGTCGGAATTAACTGCCAGCATCTGTTTCTTCATATGGTTGGCCAACAGAAGAATAACCTGCTGTCGTTCTTCTCCCTCTTCCATGGCAGCGGCTTTGTCAATCATCGACTGTATGATTCTGCCATAGTGACGATAGCGCATCGAGCTTTGGGAATATGCCACCTTTTCTGGCTTGGTAGACAGGTCAGTTGCAGAAATAACCTCACAAGGGAAATCGATATCAAGCTGGAAATCTGACATAATCATCAGATGATCCCATAGCTTATGTTCGTTTTCCGGTGCACGGAGCTCCGGGAAAAGGTTTCCCATTGATCTTACGATAGCATTGGCACACGTATTCCTTTCCTGCCGGTCTTCAATCGTCAGGCAGTAATCGACCATACGCTGTATATTGCGGCCGTATTCCGGCAACACAAGCTGTTTAAGCCTGGTGTTATAATTTAGCATTCTGGTTAGTATGAAAGATGAAAGGCGTCGCGGAAAAGAAGCGCCTTTTTACCGCGACGCCTGAATGTGTCAGAACAAATATCACATGTTCATGCCACCGTCGACCTGGATAACCTGGCCGGTAACATAGCTCGACATGTCTGAGGCAAGGAATGTGGCAACGCTGGCGATATCGTCGACCTGGCCACCTCTGCGCAAAGGAATTTTCTTGCACCATTCCGCACGGACATCCTCAGGCAAAGCGGCCGTCATGGCTGTCTCTATAAATCCCGGGGCTATAGCGTTTGCACGGATTCCACGTGAACCGACTTCCTGGGCGATGCTTTTCGCAAGTGCGATAAGGCCTGCTTTAGAAGCTGCATAATTGCACTGGCCTGCATTGCCGTGAACACCGACCACAGATGCCATATTGATAATCGAGCCACTACGCTGACGCATCATTATGGGTAGAACCGCATGAATGAAGTTGAACGCGCTTTTCAGGTTAACAGCTATAACGGCATCCCACTGCGCTTCTGTCATGCGCATCATAAGTCCGTCTTTTGTGATACCTGCATTATTTACCAAAATATCTATGCTGCCGAAATCTTTATGTATCTCTTTAACCACCTCTTCGGTCTGGGCGAAATCGGCTGCATTAGATGCATAACCTTTCACTTTCACTCCAAGTGAAGCAATCTCTTCTTCGGTTTTTTTACCGTTTTCATCAATTACGAGGTCGGTGAAAGCGATATTTGCGCCCTCACGGGCAAAACGCAAAGCGATTTCTTTTCCGATGCCACGGGCAGCTCCGGTAATAACCGCTGTTTTTCCTTCGAGTAATTTCATTGAGAAAATATTTTTAATTGTTGGTTTTATTTGTCTTCTGTCTCAAAAATGGGCATTTTATCGTTTGGGGTCTGTTTAGGCTTAATCCCCTCAAGGATAAATTCTATCAACCGGTCGCAAGCCTCTTCAAGTTTAACGCCGAGAAACTCAAGGTGTGCCCCTTTGGCAGGGTTATCAACTCCTTGCATTAGCATGACAACCAATGGTGCCAGACGACGCGCCTGATCAGCATCGAACTCCCCTTTCTCAACACCTTCGCGCAGAATCTCATGGAAAATCTCAACCTGCTTCAATGCGGCCGCACGCCTGGTTTTATCGCCACGGCCTCCTGCAAGAAAATTCTGCAGGCTATCCACATCATAGAAACGCCGGCTTGCCATAATCTGCAAATCGAACCTCGCACGGATATACATCTCCAGTTTCTGCGACGGGGGTAACGCGCTTTTCTGAATCATTCGGTGACGGCTAACAATCTGTTCGCTCTCTTTCTCAATCACCGCCTGGTGTATTTCCCGTTTATTCTTGAAATATGTATAAATTGTGCGCCGCCCTTTTTCCGAAGCCTCGGCTATATCGAGCATAGTGGTTTTCTCCACCCCCTTCAAGGCGAAGAGCTGACGGGCAACGTCAATCAATATATCACGGGTAGTACTTGCCATTTCAACATGCGAAATTACAAAAAAAATACCATATAACCACCCGCCAAGGTTGAAACTGACACTCTTTAACCGTTAAATGCGAATCGGTTCAGCCGCAGAACCCAAGGTGAAACAATTCAGTTGAATCGATTCTGCCATTTATCATCCTGCATGCGACACGATTCAATAAGCTTGATGAGAGGGCGCGTCTTATCGTCAGTTTCCGCATATTCGGTTTCCGCATCTGATTGCTCGGTTATCCCTCCCCCTCCGAAAACGCAATATCCATGCTTGTCGAAATGGACACATCTCAGATTGACATATGCCATGAACCTCTCCCTGGTGGTTATAGCAAGGTATCCGCCATAACACCCCCTGTCGTGTTTTTCATAATTGCATATGTCGTTGATGGCATCGGCCTTGGGGAACCCGCACAATGCGGGAGTCGGGCTAATAGCGTCTAATATCGTCGGAATCATATCCGATGTGGAACTCGCAGAAATCTCCGCACAAAGATGGCTTATATTGCCATATCCAACTTCTCCAAGCGGAGCCACTTCAGCTTTGATGCCCAAATTATCCAACTGCCCGACTATATAATCTGAAACGAATCTGTTCTCCCTAAGATTCTTTTCATCCCATTCGCCGGGAATCCCCCGCCTGCGTGTGCCAGCCAAAGCTACAGTCGACAGCCTCCCGGTCGAATGACAGAAATCCAGCAACAGTTCGGGCGTCGCCCCAAGCCATGCACCTGTCTGCGGTGTGAAATATAGAAAACGGAAGCAGTGGTTATGCGACATAAACAGTTTAATGGCAGTCATCCCCCAGTCTATCCTCTCTCCATTTTTTATGTCAGCGCATATAATGCGTGAATAGACCGTTTTCCCATGACGGCACTGACAGCTTTCAATAACTTTTCCAACCCCATACAAATAATCTTCCCGGGTCGTGGAATGGCGTTCCACCGGCATAACCCCGGCTTTCGGCATCAGCGTTGGAATACACACCGCATCAGCATGGCTGCCAAGCCATGGCACAATTCCGAATGTGAAATCCTGACGCTTTCCGTCGGCCAGCATAACAGAGCTGTCGCCGGGGAGCATGAATACAGCAAAAGGGTTTCCGCCATCCAACAACGCATTAATATGGCATTGAATACTATTCCAATCCATAACTCATACGACCACCGCAATAAGCTCAAACGGGAGTGCCTCCTTTACTTCAACCTCATAGAATCCGCCAATCATCAGTGTCCGGTCTTTTTTCACAAGCACTTCCGGGTCAACTTCCGGAGAGTCCCATTGTGTGCGGCCTACATAAAACTCCTCCTCTTCACGGTCAATCACCACCTCAAGCCGATGGCCTATTTTCTGCTGCTGCAATTCCATCGAAATGCGCTCTTGCAAATCCATAAGCCGGTCGAGCCGTTTTTGTTTGACATCTTCCGGTATCGAATCGTCGTAATTCTCCGCTCCATATGTGCCCTCTTCTTCGCAGTATGCAAATGCTCCCATCCGCTCGAAACGCTGCTCTTCAACAAACCGGAGCAATTCTTCAAAATCCTCCTCAGTCTCCCCGGGGAAGCCGGTCATCAAAGTTGTGCGTATATGCAGACCCGGAACACGGCGACGCATCTCCGCCAGGAGCGCCCGGGTTTCATCTGCAGTAATATGCCGGCGCATATTCAACAGCACCTTGTCTGAAATATGCTGCAATGCTATGTCGAGATACGCGCATACATTGGGACGATTGGCCATGACATCCATAACTTCCATCGGGAATTGCGCAGGATATGCATAATGAAGCCTGATCCATTTGACACCTTCTATGCGCGACAGCCGGTCAACAAGTTCCGGCAGTTTCTGAACGCCATAAAGGTCTTGCCCATAGCCTGACAAATCCTGGGCTATAACGTTAAATTCTTTGACGCCACGTCCGACCAACATCCGAACTTCATCTTCAATCTCCTCTATCGGGCGTGATTTATAGCGGCCTGTTATCAGCGGAATCGCACAGAATGCACAGAACCGGTTACACCCTTCTGCAATTTTGAGATATGCATGGTGCGACGGTGTAGTTATCGTGCGGTCATAGCACAATGATGGATGGCCGTGTTTCCGGCTCAAGTCATCGGCTATAGTCGTCCAGTCGAACTTTCCGTAAAACCTGTCAACTTCATGAATCTCTTTCTGCAGTTCATCACGATACCGCTCCGACAGGCATCCCATCACATACAATTCTTCAATTTTGCCATTGTTCTTGGCCTCGGCATATTCCAAAATTGTATTGACAGATTCCTCTTTGGCATCTCCAATAAATCCACACGTGTTGATTATCACTATGTTGGCATACCCATCACCCTCATGCACAGCATCCAGGCCGGCATTTGAGAGCATTTTGAGCACACGCTCGGAATCAACAAGGTTTTTTGAGCATCCGAGCGTAACTACTTTCACTGTGTGCATTCCGCTCCTCAATTTATTTCACTGCCGAAAAGAGACTCTACAAATTCCTTTTTGTGAAAAACCTGCAGGTCGTTGATTCCTTCGCCCAATCCTATATATTTCACAGGGATTTTGAACTGGTCTGATATCCCGATTACAACCCCGCCTTTGGCCGTGCCGTCGAGTTTGGTAATAGCAAGCTCGTTAACATTGGTAGCGGCAACGAATTGACGGGCCTGTTCAAATGCATTCTGTCCGGTTGAGCCATCGAGAACCAACAATACCTCATGGGGAGCATCAGGCACGACTTTCTGCATCACATTCTTTATTTTCGACAATTCATCCATCAACCCCTTTTTATTGTGGAGGCGTCCGGCAGTATCGATGATTACCACATCAACACCGTTTGCTTTTGCCGACTGAAGTGTGTCGAATGCCACAGCTGCGGGATCACTGCCGAGCTTTTGCTTGACAACAGGCACTCCTGCCCGTTCTCCCCATATGTCGAGCTGCTCGACTGCAGCCGCACGGAATGTATCTGCAGCACCGAGCATAACTTTATTACCCGCCGCTTTAAACTGCGCGGCGAGCTTGCCTATCGTGGTGGTCTTGCCAACTCCGTTAACACCTACAACCATTATAACATGAGGGGAATGTCCGGCCGGAACCGAGAAATCATCATCTGTCGATTCGTTGTTGTTTTCGGCCAACAGCTCGCATATTTCCTCACACAGCAACCTGTTAAGTTCAGAAGACCCGACATATTTATCCTTCGCCACACGCTTCTCAATCCTGTCGATGATTTTCAACGTGGTGTCTACCCCGACATCAGATGTTATGAAAACCTCTTCAAGATTGTCGAGCACATCATCGTCGATTTTCGACTTTCCGGCAACAGCCCGGGTGATTTTACTGAATATGCCCTGCTTTGTTCGTTCAAGCCCGTTGTCGAGCGTTTCTTTTTTCTCTTTCGAGAAGAATTTGTTGAAAAATCCCATTCTGTTCGGTTCGGTTATTCTTTGCAAAATTACACAAATCGAGCCACATATCCAAACACATCCCCGCCTTGCGAATGCCAGGCGGGGATGTGGTGTGACCTCTCAGAGGTGATATATTAGCCCCGAATATCAATCAATCTGCACAATCAGGAAGTTCGACACATTCCAGAACCGGTCAGGATTTGTAATCTTAAGCACTTTGCTACCATTCGGAGCTTCAACAATCTCATAGGAATCTGCAGGTTGGTTGGTAAGCACTTTGGCTTTGCGTGAGTGCAGATCAAGGGTCGACATGCTACGTTTGTCGGCTTTAGTGAAATAATTCTGCTCAAAATCAGCAGGCATAATCTTTGTCTTACGCAAGAAACCGGATTCAATAAGTTTATGCTCACGGAGTTCCGTCTTACTACCCACAGCATAATAACATTCATTAAGCTCATTCGACAGAGATGTGGCTTCCTGCTCAACAACTTCCTTGGCAGCATTGACCGATTCCATTGCCGAATTCAGAGAATCAACATTGGCTGTCAGTCTTTCAATATGTATATTGGCAGCCGACAAATCCTTACGCAATGTCTCGATTGTACCCTCCTGGTCTGCGATCTGGGTTTTAAGTGTCTGTATCGATTTTTGAAGGGTGGCGTTATTTGCGGAGCTGTTCTGGAGCTTCTTTTCAAGTTCCTCCAGTTTATCGCGTCGCATCTTCAATGTCTGCTGTATGACAAGCATGTCATTACGTATTTGTTGGCGTTTATCTTTCGATTCGGCAGAAAGGTCTCCTGTTGAATTGAGAATGTTCTCCATCTGCTTGATCTGGTTCATCCCGTCAGCCACATCATTCATCAATGACAGCAGGCTGTCCTGGTCTGCCAATGCCATGCGGAGTGAATCGCTGGCTGTAGGCATCCCGTTATCAGTTGTCTGCTCTGTACGCGTATGGCAAGCTGTCAACGCAAGCGCTCCTACCATGAGGAGTGAAGTCAATTTTTTCATAACTTAGAATGTAATGATAAATAAAAAGTTGAATAGTCTATCTGTAATCAATCCTCATCCCCATTCTCTCCGGGATTAGGCCTGAACTTGTTGCGATGCACCTTCGGAGCGCTTTTGTCTGACCGTTTTCCCGATAATACAATAACAATCTCACCTTTTGGATTGTTCAAAGCGAAATATTCAGCAAGTTCACCCACCCTACCGTTATGAGTGCTGTTATGAAGTTTTGAAATCTCTCGCGACACAGATGCCTCCCTGTCCTCTCCGACAACGTCGGCCAACTCACGCAAAGTTTTTGCCAACCTCATTGGCGATTCATAAATGATTATTGTGCGCGCCTCCTGCGCAAGCTCCTGTAATCGTGTGGACCTCCCCTTTTTCTGCGGCAGAAACCCTTCAAACACAAACCGCTCACACGGCAGCCCTGAATTGACAAGGGCTGGTACGAAGGCCGTAGGGCCTGGTATGGTTTCAACCTCAACCCCGTTCTGCCTACAGGCTCTGGTAAGCATGAACCCCGGATCCGATATTG
Organism: Bacteroidales bacterium; assembly: GCA_910575545.1. Taxonomy (GTDB): domain Bacteria; phylum Bacteroidota; class Bacteroidia; order Bacteroidales; family Muribaculaceae; genus UBA7173. The sequence continues at coordinate 161,258 of CAJTFH010000001.1, read as the reverse complement.
CAGGGGTACCGGCATCTGAAATCAATGCGATTGTGTCACCTCCTTTCAACCTCTCCACAACAGGAGCCACTGCAGCGTGTTCATTAAACTTATGATGAGACTGCATTGGAGTGGTTATGCCGAAATGGCGTGTCACAACGCTGCTTGTGCGTGTATCTTCTGCCAGAATCAGATCGCACGTCTTCAGGATTTCCACGCTTCGGGGTGCCATATCAGACAGATTCCCTACCGGAGTCGGCACGACATATAATTTACCAGCCATATATCACTAATTACGTTAATCACCAAAATTAATTCGAACGATTTATATAAGATATAAGGATTTCAATAAACGTTTTAGCCTCATCAGATTGCAAATCAACGTCATAGCGATCTGAAAGCAACCGGCAAACTTCGTCTGGCGACTGAAGGGAAGGAACTATTTCCAAAACATCATTGAAATCCTGCGACGACCCGTTAAACAACAATCGTCTATATAGAAACATATCGTTAAGAGAGAAAGCTCGTTTAAGTGCCACGCTATTTCCTACAACCTCCTTGTTTGGCAGCTCTTGCATCTCCGGCAGACCATCGGTAGGTTCTGGATTATATTCTGATTCCGGATTATCGTAAATTTCTTCCGCCGGTGATTCTCCACTTTCCACTTCGGCTACGTCATCGGCAACCCCATCATTCTTTGTTACAGAATCCGGTTCAGCATCACAGATGCAACTATCCGTATCTTCCCTCTCGTCAGACACATCAGAACCTGATTCGTAATCATTTGAGCCGGAAACAGTGTCAATCAGTGCCGCATCTTCGATTGCCAGGGTTGCAAGGCGATTTATCTTTTCAGCCAACAAATCCGAAACCCTGCCCCCTGTATCTTTAAGGCATAACAGCTCCTCAGCAATATCGGCCGTCAAGCCAAGCATTTCATCTATGTAAGGTTGCATATATCATTTAGTTGAGTAATTAATCATATCCAAACACACAGACCGTGCATTGGAAAATAAACCGGTTCACCCTCTGAACTGCCTCAGAAGGAAATTAGTCATGGCGTTCCTTACGGCAGACCGTTTACATGTGAATTGATTCACCATTATGACAACTACATGGGTAGGTTTGCCTTCACTATTGAGTTTATATCCTGCAAACGTCTGAACACCACGCATACTCCCGCTTTTCAATGCCAGACGGCCTTCAAGACGCGTATCATTAAGAAAACGTTTAACCGTACCTTCTATTCCGGCTTTCGGGAAAACCGCCACATATTCCTCGCCCCGGTCGGTAAGGGTCATTGCTTCAAGCAGATCAGCCATAAAACGTGGCGAAACGGAATTCTGCCGCGATAATCCACTTCCATCATAAGCCTTCAAATATGAGGTGTCAAGTCCAAGGGTCTCTATTAATTCGGTCTCCCTGGCCAACGCCTCGTCGGTTGTGCCACCCGGCACGAGAGCTCTCAGCAGCCCCTCAGCATAAAGATTCTGGCTTTGTTCCATCATCACATCCACAATCTCTCCATAAAGCGGTGACGCATGGACATATAACGATGACTCAAAAGAACCGCCCATTTCACCAGAGTCTGGCAGCATATGAATCCCCACGGAATCAAGAGCCTTTTTAACATCAGTGATGAATTCACCCTGAGGATTACGCATCGCCATGTCTCGATTGGCATTATCGCGGAAATTAAGCGCATATAATCCGGCGCCATAACTATAACATAAATCGGAATACTCCCATCCACGCCCCGGGCCGGGTTCTTGCAGATGAGATGAATCAACGATAATTTTCCCGGCGATGCCGGTTATGCCCGACATACGCAAATGCGATGCGATAGAATCTGCCAGGCCTGAATAATCCGGGAAATTATCACTGCAAAGCGTAGGGTCAGCCACACCTTTCACAACAATATTGCCATGAAGAACCCCGTCTGAATCACAACTGCCGTCAACAACCGTTTCTGTTAAAAAACTCTTGTCAGAGCCATTATTCATCAAGGTCGCAGCAGCAGTGACACACTTGAGGATACTCGCCGGGGTCATAAGTTTATCGGCATTTTCCACCACCTCATCTTTGCCAGTGGCCAGATTTCTGACAATAATGCCCACTGATGCACTGCCGATACGAGGAAATGTAAGATGCGACGCCTCAATACACAAAAACGACACTACCATTATCGAAAATGCCACATACCGGCAGCAGCTCCATTGTTTATATATACGTTTCAATGTTATTCCTTAAAATAAGTCGTCAAAATTACTAATCTGAATCAATCCCACGCGAAGTTAAGAAACTTTCCCCCAACCAGCCAAATATTTCGTTTTTTCTGTGTAAATTTGCGTTTTTGATTACCACACGATGACGCAGACAATCGAACATAAGCCATATAAACTCGGCATAGCCCTAAGCGGGGGCGGTGCGCGCGGCTTCGCCCACATCGGAGCTCTCAAAGCCCTCGACGAGGCCGGTTTTAAACCTGATGTCATAGCCGGTGTTTCTGCCGGATCCGTTGCGGCCACACTTTATGCGGCGGCCGTTCCGGCTGACGAAATCATGCAATTGTTCGCCTCAATGAAATTCTCCGACTTCTGCTCATTCTCCATAAAAAACGGAGAAGGAATGTTTTCTATGGCCAAGTTCAAGAACTTCATCGTAAAAGCAACCGGAGTCGACAGACTTGAAAACCTGTCGATACCAACATATGTAGGTGTGACAGACCTTGACCACGGCACCCCGGCTGAATTCCATGACGGACTGCTGGGAGAACGTGTCATGGCATCATGCAGCATTCCTTTGGTGTTCAAACCAGTCAGAATCAACGGCACTTATTACGTTGACGGAGGCGTGCTGCGAAATCTTCCGGCATGGATTATACGCGATAAATGCGAGAAGCTGATTGGAATCAACTGCTCACCACTGACAAAGTTCCGCTACAAGAAATCTTTCTTTGAAATTGCAATGCGCACATATAACCTCATGGCCAAAGCCAACCAGCTTGAAGACATGAAAATGTGCGACAAGGTAATAATAACCCCCGATTTAGCCGGATACCAGGTGTTCAATCTCAAAGATATCAACAAGGTTTACCTTAGTGGATACGCTGCCGCGCACCGAGCCATCAAAGATTGGCAGAATCACCAACCGTAAACGCTTCTCTGCGGTTAATATCACACTTTGCGAACAAACGATTATTGAACTTTAAATATGAATATAAAGCAACCTGATAAAAGCGGCGAACAAGCCGCCATTTCAAATAAAGCGCCTCAAAAGAAACCTGCAGCACATAAACAAACCAAGACCCTGAAACCGGTAATCTATCAGATGCTTCCAAGGCTGTTCTCGAACACATGTGAGACATGTGTGCCAAACGGCGACATCACACAAAACGGGTGTGGCAAACTTAACGGCATCACAGACCGCGTGCTCGGCGAAATAAAAGATCTGGGCATCACCCATGTCTGGTATACCGGCATTATCGAACACGCCCATGCCACAGATTATTCCGCATTCGGCATAGAACCCGACAACCCTATGATTGTGAAAGGCAAAGCCGGGTCACCCTATGCGATAAAAGACTACTACGACATAGACCCCGATGTGGCCGTATCGGTTCCAGAACGCATGAAAGAATTCGAAGCCCTGGTGGAACGCACCCACCGCGCCGGGCTTAAAGTAGTGATGGACTTCGTGCCAAACCATGTGGCGCGCCGTTACCATTCAGATGTTGCCCCTAATGGAATCGAGGACCTCGGACAATGTGACGACGTAACAAAATTCTTTTCACCGCAGAACAACTTCTACTACATACCACGCCAGATGTTCCAGCCGCAGTTCCCGCAAGGAGACTACAACGAATTCCCCGCCAAAGCATCAGGCAACGACTGTTTCAATGCATTCCCAACCCGCAACGACTGGTATGAGACCGTAAAACTCAACTATGGTGTTGACTACGGCGACGGCAGCCGCCATTTCTCCCCTATCCCCCCTACCTGGTTTAAAATGCTGCACATACTGAGGTATTGGGCGGCCAAAGGGATTGATGCATTCCGATGCGACATGGTGTTTATGGTGCCGCTGGAATTTTGGGAATGGGCGATACCACAAGTCAAGGCAACTTTCCCCGACCTGCTGTTCATAGCCGAAATCTACGACATCAACCTTTACCGGGATTTCCTTTTCCGTGGTCAATTCGACTACCTTTATGACAAAGTAAACCTCTACGACAGTCTGCGTGCGGTGCAATGCTACAATCATTCTGCGGCAACACTGACTGACTGTTGGCAACGTATCGATGGCATCGGCGACCGTATGCTTAATTTCCTTGAAAACCATGATGAGCAAAGGTTCGCATCCGCCCAATATGCAGGCGACAGCGCAAAAGTACTATCATCGCTTGTCGTTAGCTCAATGATGTCTAACGCACCATTTATGATTTATGCCGGACAGGAATTGGGAGAAAAGGCTGAAGATGCCGAAGGATTCAGCGGACACGACGGGCGCACTACCATCTTCGATTACTGGTCTATACCCACCATACGCAGATGGTATAACGGCGGGAAAGCTGATGGCGGAGGTCTTTCAAATGAAGAAAAAGGGCTGCGGAACATCTACCGCACAGTTCTGCGGTTGCTTAACAGCGAAGATGCCTTATACCGAGGCGGTTTTTTCGATCTAATGTATGTCAACTTCGACAACCCGCATTTCTCTCCGCATTCACATTATGCATTCCTGCGCCACTGTGGAGACACCACGCTATTGATTGCCGCTAATTTCTCAGACAAAGCTGCAGAGCTGGAAATCAACATTCCTCAGTTGGCAATAGACATGTTCGGAATCAAAGAAGGAAAATATATGGCCACCGAATTAATCAGCAAACGGCGCAAAAACAAAATCCTTTCAGCAACAGAGCCATTCCACACCGGAATTGCACCATGGGGTGCAGTTGTGTGGAAAATAAAAGCATCCGGGGTCGGACTGCAATAAATCGACAGATAGCATCCGAGCCATATTAATATAAAAAACATTAAGCCATATGTGAAGTGCACCCCAAATGTCAGACAGAATACTTTTGGGGTGCACTTCACATATGGCATGTCGCCTTTTTTACACCTATACATGAATAGTGCAGTAAATCAGACTTTGGAAAAACAATAAACAACCGCCCAAAAATTTCTTTGTTCCACAGAGAGGTTTATTGAAGAATAATGCCTAATTTTGCATCACCAATTCATCCAAACCTCTTTTATGAATTCCATGTTACCCCCTATCAAGGTTTTTGCCGGAACCAAGTCGCGCTACATGGCCGAAGAAATCTGTGAAAATCTTGGCATTGAACTTGGCAAAATGAACATTCAGCATTTTGCCGACGGTGAGTTTGAAGTATCGTTTGAGGAATCGATTCGTGGCTGTGAAGTCTACCTTGTGCAGTCAACCTTTCCTAACTGCGACAACCTGATGGAATTATTGCTGATGATCGATGCGGCGAAACGAGCTTCTGCCAAATCGGTCATTGCTGTTATTCCTTATTTCGGGTGGGCGCGTCAGGACCGAAAAGACAAACCCCGCGTCTCGATTGCTGCAAAACTGGTTTCAGACCTTTTGGTCACCGCTGGTGCCGACCGCGTTATAACCATGGATCTTCACGCCGACCAGATTCAAGGATTTTTCAATGTGCCTGTCGACCATCTCTACGCGTCGTCTGTGTTCCTACCCTACATCCAGTCATTAAATCTCGACAATCTTGTCATAGCTACTCCAGACGTAGGAGGGGCTAAACGAGCCAACAACTATGCCAAATACCTCAATGTGCCCCTGGTGCTTTGCCATAAACAGAGAGCCAAAGCCAACGTCGTGGCAACAATGACTGTAATCGGAGATGTGAAAGATAAAAATGTCGTTTTGGTCGACGACATGGTAGATACAGCCGGAACAATAACCAAAGCTGCCGACCTCATGCTTGCAGAAGGTGCTAAATCAGTCAGGGCGCTATGCTCACACGCCATAATGAGCGATCCTGCATCAGAACGGATTGACAACTGCGGTCTGACAGAAATGATATTCACCAACTCCATCCCATTTGAGAAAGACTGCAAAAAAGCCCATATCATCTCTGTTGCGAAACTGTTTGCAGACACCATCCGTAGGGTTCACAACAACGAATCCATATCTTCGCAATATCTCATAAAATAGCGATTTCAATCTATTATAGGCAACGGCGCAGAGGACTTTGTTCTTTGCGCCGTTTTCATACGTATCCGCTATAATGCCTCTGTTAGCAATAATCCAGCTTAGCAATATTGAAGGTATTTCAAAATCATCCCGAAAGAATCTATAATATGCTGAGGCCGGAACTCATCGGCAACTGCAATATCCTGCGAATGGATATTGGTTTTCTGACAATCCCGCAATTCAACCGTAGTCCAACCCATCATATTGGGCCAATGGAAATCCTTGGCCGGATTATCACCTATATACAGAAATTTCTCCTCTCCTATATTGCGCGACGCCAATGTCTCAAATGGCGCAGAAGTTGTTTTGTCAGCCCCTACCTCTTCCGATATTATTATATTCTGCGGCGCCACAAATTCGCCAAGACCCAAAGCCTTTATTTTAGAGCGTTGGGTAACGGAGCGTCCGTCGGTTATTATCCCTATGGTGATGCCGACTGCTTTCAACCGCTCCAATGTCGGGATTACATCGGGCAATGGGGCAATTGATGGCATATGATATCGATAGACCTCAACCATCCAGTCTGCCGTGAAACGGCAACCGGGATGCGCCAACCATAAACGTGCGGCTAAGTCATCAAAACCACGGGCCGTGTTTTCCGAAGATTGCAAAAAATCAACAACATCAGTCTGTGGCATAATACCATCCTCTTCAAGGATTTTACCTATCGCCTTATAACCGGAATAAACATAATCGACCTCCCGGTAGAGCGTGTCATCAAGATCAGTAACAAACATTGCCCAATCATTAACGGATTCAAAATGAGTAGGTCGTCATGCCACATTCCTATTTGGCCAGGCACTCTTTCAATGCCTCTGCCACCTGGGCAATATCATCATCCGACAAAGTTGTCCCACTGGGCAGGCACAAACCGTTTTCAAAAATCCCATCGGAACACCCTCCTCCGTAATATGGAGCATCGGCAAAAACCGGCTGCATATGCATCGGACGCCATATCAGACGGGTCTCGATACCCCTCTCCAATAACAACATCCTGATTTCATCGGGAGTTCGGCCGACAACCGATTTATCAAAGCTGACTGTCGAAAGCCAGAAGTTTGACCTGAACCGTTGCGACGGCTCGTCATGGACTGTCACCCACTCTGCACCTGCAAGCAATTCGGAATATAAGCCATGGATACACCGCCGGCGCTTGACCCTGTCAGGCAGTTCTTCAATCTGTGCACAGCCGATAGCAGCCGACACATTGCTCAGCCTGTAATTATAACCAATGGTAGTATGATAATAATAAGGCCGGTTTTCACGGGCTTGAGTAGAAAGGAATTTAACACGCTCGGCAGCCGTTTTGTCAGGACATATAAGAGCGCCTCCACCAGATGTGGTTATAATCTTATTGCCATTAAAACTAAGAACCCCGTAATCGCCTATCGTGCCACACTTTTTCCCGTCAAATTCCGACCCAAGAGCCTCGGCGGCATCCTCAACCACAGCAATCCCGTAGCGTGAAGCGATGGCCATTATTTCATCCATCCTGGCAGGCATACCATAAAGATGCACGACAACGATTGCTGCAGGATAGCGGCCAGTGGCTTTTTTCCGGGATATAATAGCCTCCTCAAGAAACGATGGCGACATATTCCAGGTCTCAGGTTCACTATCAACCAACACCGGCGATGCCCCCAGATATACAATCGGATTGCAACTGGCCGAAAACGTCAGAGACTGGCATATGACCTCATCTCCGGCCTTAACCCCGGCCATCACCAACCCCAGGTGTATCGCCGCCGTACCTGCCGACAGAGCCACAACATCCTTATGATGCAGATAATCGCCAAGACGATATTCAAACTCATCCACAAACGGACCGAGCGGCACAATCCACGTGGATTCTACCGCTTCATCAACATATTTCTTCTCGTTGCCAGCCAAATGGGGAATCGACAGTTTTATCATACCTGATGTAGTAGTAAATATTTAACCATTGATGTAAACACCAATGGCAAAGTTACGAAAATCCAACGAAACGGCGGATACAAAAATCAAGCCGACGCCGCAGCCCTCTTTAATGTGACCGACCTGATTTTATATCCCGTCCATGCCATAAGAATGCTCATGCATGGCGAAAGTATATTAAAAATACAGAACGGGAAGTAGACCAACGTCGACACTCCGAGCACCGTCGATTGGGTTATCCCGCATGAATTCCACGGAATCAGCACAGATGTGACAGACACCGAATCCTCTATTGTCCGGCTCAGAAGACGGGGCTCAAGCCTGAATTTCTGATAAAGTGTGCGATACATATTGCCTGTTATGATCAACGAAAGATACTGATCGGCGGTACACGCATTTATAAACAGCCCGCTTCCCACTGTGGTGCTGACTATAGACCCTCGTCTACGCAATCTGCGGGTAAACGCGTTTGCGATAACAGATAACATGCCTGTTCCAATCATTGCGCAACCAAAAACTATGGCGCTCAGCACCAGCGTAATCGTAGACATCATGCCGGAGATACCGCCGGTTGTAACCAGGCTGTCGAGCGATGAATCACCTGTCGAAGGTGCAAAACCTTTCCACAAGGCCATCAATCCGTCGATTACCGAAAACCCTTCATGCGATTGAAAAACAAACATACCCGCAAAACCTAACGCTGACGCCGAAAACAGCGTAATCAAAGTAGGCACACGGAATGCTATCAACACCAGGGTGACAGCCGGAATAAATAATATAAATGGCGACAAACGGAAATAATCTTCAAGTTCTCCGGCAAACTGCATCGCTTCCTTAACGCTGACAGTGTCAGTATATATGCCGGCAATAAGGTAGATTATCAGAGCCACAGACATGGCCGGGATAGCCGTAATCATCAGATAACGGATATGTGTGAACAAATCAACACCACAGGTCGATGAGGCCACAACCGTCGTATCGCTCAATGGCGACACTTTATCGCCAAAATATGCCCCTGAGATGATTGCACCGGCCACCCATCCGGGATGAAACCCCATGACAGTCCCGATGCCCATGAATGCGACCCCGATTGTTGCGATTGTAGTCCACGAGCTACCTGTCATAACCGATATGACAGCACAAATCGCGCATGTTGTCACCAAGAACAATGTAGGGTCGAGCAATCCCAATCCATATTTGATCATAGTTGGAACAACTCCGGCTGCCATCCATGTGGTGGCCACCATCGCAATAAACACCAGCATCGGCACAGCTGGCAATATCTGCCTGGCGCTCCGTGCAAAGCCAACTTTAAGGCCTCGCAGACTGAATGCTCCTGTAGCCATGGCAAGCAAAAAGGCTAAAAACGATGTGCCGAGCAGCACAATCTGGCTATACTCCGACACCGCATGAGCCCCCTCTATGATAATCAGAGCCACAAGAGAAATCAACAAAACCGCTATAGGGAGTATCGAAGCCCAAAGCGGAGGATTTTTCAAAGTTTTCTGCATCTGTGGATTATTCATTTACCTTAAAACTAAAAATAGAAACCTTATAAGCCGGTTTTTCTTATGATGCGCCCGGCAATTCTTATAGATTGTATGAAATCTTTTGGAAAAATCTTTAGGCAATCTCTTACATGTATCCTTAGGGAATATCTAAAATTGGTCGCAAAAGTAACCATAATATGGCTATAATATCACAAGAAATAATCTAAAAAATGTAAAAGCCCCATATATTAAACTTTTTAAGCACCAAATATGCATTTTTTTGTTAATTCAACAAATCAATCCCCCAAGATACTGAAGATACCGACAAAAAACTCAATCTCGTTTTTATTATACAATACATAATTATCCCGGTAATTTCACGTTAATAATGAGTATTAATATGTGTTTGATCTCATGCCGTCACACATAAGAACCGCTATTGATGATAAATATCCGACAGAAATTCATCCTGACATATATAATTCTGATTGTTAGCTGCCTTCAGGCTTTTTCCCAGGTAAAAATCCATGGGAAAGTCATTGACGTTGACGATGCGCCGTTGGAATTCGTCACGGTTCGCATCGACGGCACCGCAATCGGAACGAATACCGGCATTGACGGCACATTCAAACTATCTGCCCCTGCCAACGACACTCTGACCGTGGTGTTTTCATGCATCGGCTACGAAGAACTGAGGCGTAAACTGATAAATCCTAAAGGAGATTTGGCGCTAAACGTGAGGATGCGTTTAAAAAACCATGAACTGCAAGAAATCATGGTGACCGATTTCCGTAAGCAGACCACTCAGATGCAGAACCTCGACAAAGATTCATATCGCCTGGCTGCCGACGCAACCGGAGGAAGCGTTGAATCTTTGCTGACAACAATGGCGGGGGTAAACTCCAGCAACGAAATGTCGAGCCAGTATTCCGTGCGCGGAGGCACATACGACGAAAACTCCGTATATATCAACGGCATCGAAGTTTATCGTCCGCAACTTATTTCTTCCGGGCAGCAGGAAGGGCTCAGCATAATCAACCCCGACATGGTCGGGTCAATCGGCTTCTCAACCGGAGGCTTCGGGGTTGAGTACGGCGACAAAATGTCGTCGGCTCTCGACATAACCTACCGCGAACCTGAATCATTCGAGGGGGCGGTCTCTGGGAGCCTAATGGGAGCGACACTCTCTATCGGACAAAGCTCCAAAACATTCTCCCAGCTCCACGGAGTCCGTTATAAACGCAACTCATCCCTGCTCAGTTCGTTAGAAACCAAAGGGGAATACGACCCGAATTTCTTCGACTACCAGACCCTGTTGTCGCTGAAAATCGGCCGTAAATGGAAAGCCTCGTTTTTAGGCAATATCGCCGTCAACAACTATAAATTCATACCGTTAAACCGCGAAACCAATTTCGGTACATCATCCGATGCCAAGCAATTCAAAGTCTATTTCGACGGACAGGAAAAAGACCGGTTCGAAACTTATTTCGGTGCCCTTAACCTCGACTATATACATTCTAAAAGCACCGCTTTCACCCTTCTTGCTTCCGGTTATCTGACAAACGAACTTGTTGCCTACGACATCTCAGGAGAATATTGGCTCGACCAGGCAGGAACAACCGGTGGGGGCAACCCCGACAACGCTGTCGGCGGGGAACTCGGTGTGGGCCGCTATCACGAGCACGCCCGCAACCGCCTGAAAATATCAGTATTTTCCCTGGGCTTGAAAGGCCACACCTCAATCAACAACCATAATCTCACATACGGTGTGGAATTCAAACATCAGACAATCATGGAACGTAGCCGCGAATGGGAACTGCGCGACTCTGCCGGCTACACCCTTCCATCCGACGGGCAGCATATCCGCATGATATACAACCTTTCATCGCGTCACGACCTATCTACCAACCGTCTCGCCTTCTATGCCGCCGACTCCTACAGGTTGAAAACCTCCGCAGGGTATTTCGCCTTCAATGGCGGATTACGTTTCTCCTATTGGGATTTCAACAGAGAGTTCCTCGTATCACCGCGCCTGAATGTAGCGTTCGTGCCTGAACGCTACAACGCGATGACATTCCGTTTCGCTACAGGGTTATATTACCAGCAGCCGTTTTATAAAGAATTCCGGCGACCGGTTGAAGACGAGTATGGCAACACATCCATCCTTCTGAACAGCTCGGTCAAATCGCAACAAAGCCTTCATTTCATATTAGGCGGAGACTACACATTCCGCATGTTCGACCGGCCATTTAAACTTTCAGCCGAGGGCTACTACAAAAAGCTCGACCGTCTGATACCATACGAAATCGACAATCTGAAAATCGTGTATCAAGGGGTTAACTCGACCAACGGCTACACAACAGGCCTCGACCTGAAACTGTTCGGACAATTCGTACCAGGCACCGACTCCTGGATCAGTTTCTCGGTTATGAAAACGGCAGAAAACCTCAACGGTGTCACTGTGCCGCGACCTACAGACCAGCGTTACTCACTCGCTGTGTTTTTCACCGATTATTTCCCCAAGTTTCCGAAACTGAAATTCTCTCTGCGCGGCATATTTTCCGACGGACTGCCCACAACGGCCCCCCATTCATCACGCGACAAAGGCTACTTCCGTGCACCGGCCTATAAACGTGTTGATATAGGACTCAACTATGCCCTTTTATCCCCCTTGAAGGAAGGACACCCACCCAGCGGGTTACACCGGTGGCTGAAAAGCATCTGGCTCGGTATTGACGTATTCAATCTGCTCGACATATCCAATGTTTCGAGCTACTATTGGGTCACCGACGTCAACAGCATCCAGTATGCCGTACCGAACTATCTGACACGACGTCAATTTAACGTACGCCTCAGCATCGACTTCTGAATCCAACCTCGTAACTGAACAACTCAATAGCGAGCCATGTCAAAACTTCTTCTTAAAAAGGAAATCAAAGACCTCACACGCAATCAGCTTGAGCAGATGATTCTCGACGCTTATGATGCCAAGAAAGAAATAAAAGAATACTTTGATTTCTATGTCAACCCCGATGTAGAGAAACTGACAGAAAAATTCAAAGTGGCCATATCGAGAGAGTTCGCACGTAACAAACGTGGATATTGCAAAGCCCGTATCTCAATCATCAAAAAACTAATCAAAGAATTCCAGGCCTTTCAGCCCGGATTTGAGGCTCAGCTCGAGCTGTTACACTACACTGTTACTTTCGCCCTTCTCTCAGAAGCCTCGTTTTATTTCAGCGACACGCTCATCAACGGCATTGCTCTGATTATGACCCGGACGGTAGAACTGGCCGACCGCAATTTTGTTGCCGACAAGACCCTTGAAAGACTCACAACAATGCTTGATGATGAACATGCGGGCAGCAAATATTTCCGCCGTTTCCTACGCAACTCCTTAAACGATTTCCAACCATCCTAATCCACCGCACACAATGAACGCCAACCGTCTGACCTACCTTTTTAACAACGGCAAAAATGCCAAATTCCCCTACTATCTCAAAGCCTTCTCACGTTTGGCGATTCCATCATCCTGGTTACATCAGCGCCTTCAACGGCTGCTCGATGAAATAGAAAGCCGACCCGACAGGGAAGAGATACACAAACGCGCAGAATATTATAACAAATTGAATATCAGCGAATTAATTCAATCGGGGGGGTAAGATATACATATCCGGCCGACATGCCATCCATATCCGACATGCGTCCCGGTTCGCAAAAAGTGTATTATCTCGACACGATGGAATACGCGCGATATTTCAATCCACGCCTTAAACTCCTTCTGAAAGGTGGCGATAACACTATAATACCCCCGTTCCCATCTATAGTGAAAAGCCGTCCGATAGCCGGCGCCAATGCAAATGCGGTGCTGTTGAATCTCGACAAAGTGCGCCATTTCATTTTTTATAATGATAAACGTGGTTTTGAAGAAAAAGACGACCGTGCCCTTTTCCGTGGCAAAGCCTGCGGCAAACCAAACCGGATTATGTTTATGAACAGATTCTGGGGGAATCCACGCTTTCATCTAGCCACCATAGATGCGCCGCGAAAGGAATGGAAAGGAGAAAAGCTCACCCTGTCACAACAACTGCGCAACCGTTATATAATGGCACTCGAAGGCAACGACGTAGCGTCAAACCTGAAATGGGTCATGTCCTCAAACAGCATAGCAGTGACACCCCGCATGAAATATGAAACCTGGTTCATGGAAGGGTTATTGAAAGGCGGTGAACACTATATTGAAGTCGCCGATGATTTCTCCGACGTAGAAGAAAAAATCGACTATTATTCATCCCACCAGGCTGAAGCACGTGAAATCATCGAAAACGCCCACCGGTTTGTAAACCGGTTCCGCAATCAGAAGCGTGAAAAACTCATATCCCTCCTTGTGCTCGACCGATATCTCAAGGCGGTCAATCCCGATTTCCAAGAAACCGGCAAACATTGAGCGCCCACAACAACCTCCATCCCCCCTCACGCTGTTGCATAAATCCCTGTTTTGAACTGCATAAGTCAGAAATTCTGCGTATCTTTGCGGCTGACTATGACAAGAAAATCACTACTTTTCATAATACTCTGTTTCCTGCTGTTTCTGCCAGAAACAACACAAGGCAAGAAAAAAAGGCTTGAGCCATCATATGCCTGGAAAATCACGCCCCCTTTGGGGTTGCGTGAACCGTCGACCATCGACACCCTGTTTCAGAATTATTCCCTGAACTACATACCCCAGGGAGTAAGCTATGCTTATGCAGCAACGGGGAACTATTGTGCCGAAGGCCACAACATGCTTTTCATGCAGCGGGCCACTATGAGCGATTTCCATTTTCGCGACGCGGTCAGCCATTGGCTGCCATCCGAGTCGAAAATGAAATTCTACAACACCCGTATCCCCATGACCCTATTGTCATATAACTTCGGAGGCGGGAAACAAGATGGTCAAGACGCTTTAGGCGTCATATTCTCTGCTAACGCCAACTCCCGCTTGCAGGTAGGCGCGATGCTCGATTATCTCTATTCCAAAGGAAGCTACGACTACCAGGCTGCAAAAGACCTGACCTGGGGATTATCCGGCTCCTATATAGGAGAACGCTACGAATTCCAGGGTTATTATTTCCACTTCAACCTTGTGGCCAAAGAAAACGGCGGAATAACCGACGACCGCTACATAACCGATCCGGCACAGGTACAGGGAGGAAACACCTCTGTGAATGCGAAAGAGATTCCTGTCAACCTGACAGATGCGCATAACAGGGTGAAAGGCTCTGAACTATATCTCAATAACCGCTACAAACTCGGATTCTGGAAAGAAGAACAGATAAACGACACCACAGTCAAACGCACATTGGTGCCGGTCACAAGCATAATCTGGACACTTAAATACAACGACGGCAGCCATCGTTTCATCAGCCGAAATGCCGAGCAGAATCTCTCATTTTGGGAAAAGACATATTTCAATCCTCAATTGACCAACGACTTTCAAAACCACTGGCAGCTGCGAAACACTGTCGGCATTTCCCTCCTCGAAGGTTTCAACAAATACGCTAAAGCCGGACTGGCAGCTTACATCACCCATGAAGCACGCCACTACAATATGGTTACCGAATCGGCGGAACCGACTGAAGAACAGCTCGAATCCATGACCGATGACCCATACCCCGATATGAAAACAAAGGCCACAGAACAACTTCTGTGGATTGGTGCACAGCTAACCAAGCAGCAAGGGCGCATATTGAATTACGATGTTACCGGCGAAATCGGATTAGTCGGGCCTGCTGCGGGTGAAATCAGAGTGAAGGGTGGCATAACCACACGCATCCCTTTATTCGGCGACACAGTGCCGTTGCGTGCCTTCGGACATTTCACCAACCTTTCCGCACCATGGTTGATGCAGCATTACCGCTCAAACCATTTCGTGTGGGAAAACGACTTTGGTAAAACCCGCTCCATCCGGTTGGGCGGTGAAATTGCCATTCCATGGACACGTACACGCCTGAATGTAGCCGTTGAAAATGTGCAGAATCAGCTATACTTCAACAGCAACGGGCTCCCGTCGCAATATGGAGGGAGTGCGCAGATATTCAGCGCCACATTATCCCAAAACTTCAAATTCGGGGTCTTCCATTGGGATAATCTGGTAACATACCAAACCTCAAGCCGGCAGGATGTCATACCAATGCCACAGTTGGCGTTGAACACTAACATGTATGTCATATTCCGCATAGCCACTCTTCATGTGCAACTCGGTCTCGACTGCGACTATTTCACCCGGTATAAAGGAGTGGATTTCCAACCGGCAACGATGAGTTTCTATAACCAGAACACTGTCGACATAGGCAACTACCCTTTCATCAATGCCTACCTCAACTTCAAGCTGTCGAAAACGAGGTTCTATCTTATGATGTCGCATGTGAACCAAGGCCTGACAGGCACCAACTATTTCTCCATGCCACACTATCCTATGAACCCCCGCCGTTTTCAACTCGGTCTGAGCATCGACTTCGCAAACTGACCGGTATTATCACTGAAAATATTTGATACCTGAAACGTATGTTTGAAAAGCTACAGCATAAGAAAGGTTCGGCATCACTCTATCTGTTACTGCTGGCAGCGGCAGTAGGCATAATGTTGATGCTTAAAGAATGCTCCGCAGAAACACTTCCCCCGCGCAATGAAGCCGTGGCCTCAGGCGACACCTTGAATGTTGCAATTGAAATCTCACCTGTGGGTGTAACAATGGATGCCGACACTTTGAGCGGCACATACTATAACATTGTCCGACAAATTTGCTCACAACACAACCGCCCCGTAAGATTCCATCCTTTCACTCAACTCGAAACCGCATTGGAAGGCCTTGACAAAGGGAAATACCAGCTCGTTGTCAGCGATATTCCCGCAACGGCCCACATGAAATCACACTATATATTCATAAATCCCATAGGACTTGACCGACAAGTGCTCGTCCAACGTCGCGACAGCTCGGGGCATACCCCTATTTCAAGCCAGTTCGACCTTGCAAAACAAAAAATCACACTCCCCAAAGGCTCGCCGTTCATCACCCGTCTGCATAACCTCGCCAGGGAAATAGGTGACACTATCTACATTCACCAGGACTCATCATATTCCTCTGAACAACTGATTATACTGACAGCAATCGGAGAAGCTGACAACGTGGTTGTCAATGCCGGCACGGCAGCACCACTGCTGAAACAATACCCGAATCTCGATGCTTCATTGGAAATATCCTTCAACCAGTTCCAGGGTTGGGCGCTCGCTCCGCGCGATTCCATGCTCCGCGACACCCTGAATGCCTGGCTTTCAGAAATCCATCACAACCTAAACACTCCCACCTCTGCAAAACGCCCGTAATCACCGCCCGTAATCACCTATAGATTATAGATGTGATTGGAATAAGCAGAATATTCCGATATTTTCCGTACTTTTGTATTCCTAATCCGCACTATATATGCATAGAGTTGCAATGTGCGGATTGATTTCTTATTAACTATCGCCACAATTATTTGTGGCGGTATGAAAAGGTGTTATTGGAAATTATCTTCCTCATTCAAACTTGGCGGTTAGAATTTTAAGCTGAAGATAGTCGACAATCGCATCTGCACTGAATGTCATTAGCCTGCTGTAGACAGCGGGCTATCAGACATATTCGGTGTGGAGCTGTTGTCACATCGAGCTTAAAAGGTTTCGCCAAGACCTGAATGAGAGATGTGACGAATGCAATCTCCACACCTTTTTTATATATCTACTTCAGTTCCGGTTCATAGGAGATTGCAGAACCGGCATCCTTGACCATATGGAGCCATTCGTTTTCACCCTATCCGTATCATCAACTCCGGTTTTTCTGGCATCATCTTTCTGGAGCCGGATGCTCATCTTTCTCCTCAATCTTCTGCTCCTTCTATTGGCATTATTATAAGAGATTGTCTAAAAATAAGAGCCGCAGCAAGCCACGGCTCTTAGAAATCTTTTTGTGCGATAACGCCTATTAGGGCCATTAAAGCTATTAGGGCTATTAACTGCTAAAGCCCCTTAATCTCTCACGACAATGCAGCCAACGCAGCTCGGAGTGTTTCGAGTTTCGATTCTGCATCGGCCTGTTTACGCCGTTCACCCTCGATGACTGCGGCAGGAGCCTTCGACACGAAACGCTCGTTTGAAAGTTTTTTCATCACTGATGCCAGGAAACCTTCGTAGTAGTCTATATCCTTCTTGATACGTTCTTTCTCAGCCTCAACATCGATATTACCCTGCAACGGAACATCATATTGTTGCGTGCCGACCATGAACGAAGCCGCTGCAGCATCTTTTGCAGCACCAGCGTTGATAGCTTCAAGATTAGCCATCTTTGAAATCAGAGCCTGCATATCGGCCGACGGAGCCGCGCCATCAACCACATTAAGCGTCAGACGTTCCTTGTTTGGCAGATTCTTCTGGGCACGTACAGACCGCACGCCGACTATAATCTCTTTGGCACAATCCATCTCGGTCATAATCCCAGCCTCATTCCCACTGTTCCCGCCATCAGGAAGTGCGGCATACATGATTGACTCTCCGTCACGACGCATTTCCAGGTTCTGCCAAAGTTCCTCTGTGATAAACGGCATAAACGGATGCATCAGCTTCAGCAACGAATCAAAGAATCCCAAAGTTGCATCATAAACCCTCTTGCCCACAGGCTGTCCATAGGCTGGTTTAACCATTTCAAGATACCACGACGAGAACTCATCCCAGAACAGACGGTATATCGCCATCAGCGCCTCCGACAGACGGAACTTACCCATCAGCTCATTAACCTCTGCAACAGTAGCCTTCAGTTTTGCTTCGAACCAACGGATTGCAACTCCGCTTTCCGCCGGCATGACGTTTGATGCCTCATCAACTTCCCAACCCTTGACAAGGCGGAATGCATTCCACACCTTATTGCAGAAGTTACGGCCAGTTTCACACAGTTTGTCATCAAAAAGGATATCGTTACCGGCCGGAGCGGCAAGCATAAGCCCCATGCGCACACCGTCGGCACCGTAAGAGGCAATCAAATCAAGAGGATCGGGCGAATTGCCAAGAGATTTGCTCATCTTGCGACCCAGCTTGTCACGCACTATACCTGTGAAATACACATTCTTGAACGGCATCTTCCCTTCAAACTCATATCCGGCGATAATCATGCGCGCCACCCAGAAAAATATAATATCCGGACCTGTCACAAG
The DNA here is from genome assembly GCA_910575545.1 of Bacteroidales bacterium. Classification (GTDB taxonomy): domain Bacteria; phylum Bacteroidota; class Bacteroidia; order Bacteroidales; family Muribaculaceae; genus UBA7173. The sequence goes on along the minus strand of CAJTFH010000001.1, from coordinate 142,417 downwards.
GTCTGACGTCGGATAATAATATTTTATCTCCTCATTTCCTGGCTCAAGAATGCCGTTAAACAAAGATATTGGCCAAAGCCATGAACTGAACCACGTATCGAGGCAATCCTCGTCGGGGCGCAGGTCATCAATTGTCAACGCATCATTGCCGGTCTTCTCCCGTGCTTGAAGCAAAGCCTCTTCAGGAGTTTCAGCAACCACATATCCACCCTCCGGCAGGAAATAAGCCGGAATACGGTGGCCCCACCACAGCTGACGGCTTATACACCAGTCTTTAGTGTCTGTCATCCAGTGGCGGTAGGTATTCTTGAATTTCGGCGGATAAAAGCGTATGTCATCATCCATCACGGCGGCAAGAGCTGGTTTGGTCAGCTCACCCATCTTCAAGAACCACTGCATCGACAGCTTCGGTTCAATAACCACCTTTGTACGCTCGGAATAGCCCACCTTGTTGTCATAATCCTCTATTTTCTCAACAAGGCCTTTCTCCTGCAGATCTTCGATAATCTCCTTGCGCACATCAAACCTGTCATGCCCGATATACATTCCACCTGCCTCCGAAATCGTTCCGTCAGGGTTGAATATATCAATTATCGGCAGATTATATTTCTCACCGAGCATATAGTCGTTCACATCATGGGCAGGAGTGACTTTCAGACAGCCCGTGCCGAATTCCATCTCAACATAATCATCCATGATGATAGGCACAGAGCGCCCAACCAAAGGCACAATCACCCGTTTCCCTTTCAGCCATTGGTAACGCTCGTCGTTAGGATTCACACAAACTGCCGTGTCACCCAGGATAGTCTCCGGACGGGTTGTGGCAACAACGATATACCGGTCTTCTCCCTCAACGTAATATTTCAGATGAAACAGTTTTGAATGTTCGTCTTTATAGATAACCTCCTCATCGGAGAGTGCCGTAAGAGCCGCGGGATCCCAGTTTACCATCCTTACACCACGATAGATATACCCCTTCTTATAAAGGTCACAGAAAACCCTGATTACACTTCGCGAGCGGATATCATCCATCGTAAACGACGTTCTGTCCCAGTCACACGAAGCACCAAGTTTCCTTAGCTGCTTCAGAATGATACCTCCATGATGCTCAGTCCAGTCCCATGCATGGCGCAGAAACTCCTCACGGCTCAGGTCTGTTTTTTTAATTCCCTGGGCAGCAAGCTTGGCAACAACTTTCGCCTCAGTGGCAATCGAAGCATGGTCGGTGCCAGGCACCCAGCAGGCATTTTTCCCTTCCATACGTGCCCGGCGCACAAGTATATCCTGAATAGTCTCATTGAGCATATGCCCCATATGCAACACACCGGTCACATTTGGCGGAGGAATAACTATCGTATATGGTTCTCGACCGTCAGGCTCTGAATGAAACAGATTGTGTTCCATCCAATAGGCATACCATTTATCCTCAACTTCTGCAGGATTATACTTTGTTGCCAACATGCTTTTTATCTATTTAACAATTCAACAAATTATTCATTATTCCGACAAGACACCGCATCAGGCAGAGAGGCATCCCGTTTGAAATTGCAAAATTACGAAATTTTCGCGAATTGTCGTCCCTTAAAAATCCCGCAATCAATTATAAACCGGCTATTACAAAAGCATTCACCGGAATGATTGGGCAAATGCAAATATTTCATTATTTTTGTAGACCTTGAAAACAACACCAAAACATAAAATTAAATGAACAAATTCATTATCCCGTTAGCAATGTCAGCAACGCTACTTGCCACATCGACCGGATGCTGCGACCAATCGCAACAGCTAATCGACAAACCGGAATTCACATCTACCGATGGCATCTTCAACATCGAGGCTCTCGAGGCTCTCGGCCGCGTCAGCAACCCGAAAGTATCGCCCGACGGCACAAAAATTCTCTATGGCATCAGCTATGAAAGCGTTGAGCAGAACAAATCAAACAACGAGCTATACGTGATGAACATCGATGGTTCCGGCCAAAAACGGCTCACAACCACTCCTATGTCCGAGAATGATGCGGTATGGATCGACGGCGGACGTCGCATAGCATTTATAGCCGAAAAAGATGGCAAGCCGCAGATGTGGGTAATGAATGCCGACGGCTCCAACCGCCATGTGGTCACACGAATGGAGAACGGAGTTGGCGGATTTGTGGTTTCGCCCGACGGCACCAAAGTGGTTCTCATCTCCACAGTGAAATTTGCCCGCACTGCCGCCGACGTATATCCCGACCTGCCTAAAGCCAACGCACGCATAATCGATGACCTGATGTATAAGCATTGGGATGAATGGGTAACCGATATACCCCATCCATTCCTGGCCGATTTTGACGGCTACCGCGTAACCAACATAAAAGACATAATGCAAGATGAGCCATACGAATCTCCGATGAAACCTTTCGGAGGTGTCGAATCATTCGCATGGTCACCCGACAGCAAACAGCTTGTCTACACAAGCCGTAAAAAAACAGGCAAGGAATATGCCGTTTCCACAAACTCCGACCTATATCTTTACGACCTCGCCACAGCGTCAACGCGCAACCTGACGGAAGGGATGATGGGCTACGACACCAATCCGGCCTTCTCTCCCGACGGGTCTAAACTGGCATGGCTTTCGATGGAACACGACGGATATGAGAGCGATAAAAACCGTGTGTTCATAATGGATATGCAAAACGGCAAAAAAACCGACCTGACAGAAAACTGGGATTACACAGCCGACGCAATCGCATGGAACCCCGACGGCAAATCAATCTATTTCCTTGCTCCATATCAAGGTGTGACGCCGATATTCAGCGTAAACACTGAATCCAAAAAAGTGGAAATGATTACCTCCGGTAGCGACATCTGCGACTATGCCGCCCTGGCTCCGGTTGACGGAAAAACCATCGTCACCATGCGCCATTCAATGCTCTACCCCAACGAAATTTTCGCCGTTACCGATCGCAAAGCAACCTCTCTGACAAACGTAAACAACGACATCCTCTGTCAGATAACAGCGCCTGGTCTCATAAAAGAGATGGTTCCCACAACCGACGGCAAGGAAATGACAACATGGGTAGTACTCCCTCCAAATTTCGACCCCAACAAAAAGTATCCCGCTATCCTCTACTGCCAGGGAGGCCCCCAGCAAGCCGTCAGCCAGTTCTGGAGCTATCGCTGGAATCTTATGCTTATGGCATCCAATGGCTACGTAGTCATAGCTCCCAACCGCCGCGGTCTCCCGGGATTCGGCACAGAATGGAACGCACAGATTTCAGGCGACTACCCTGGACAGAACATGCGCGACTACCTGTCTGCAATTGACCACATGAAACAGAAACCGTTTATCGACGGCGACCATATCGGAGCTGTCGGTGCAAGCTACGGAGGTTTCTCGGTCTACATGCTCGCCGGAATACATGAGAACCGCCTTGCAGCACTTATTGCCCATGCCGGGATTTTCAACTCAGAAGCGCAATATTTAGAAACCGAAGAAATGTGGTTTGCCAACTGGGATCTCGGCGGCCCGTTCTGGGATAAAAACAACGCAGTTGCCCAACGAACATTCGCCAACTCACCCCACCGTTTCGTTGACCGTTGGAACACCCCCATACTCGTAACCCATGGCGAATATGACTACCGCATCCTATCATCGCAAGGCGAGATGGCTTTCAATGCGGCAGTGCTCCGTGGCATACCTGCCGAAATGGTGATTTTCCCTGACGAAAACCACTGGATTCTCAAACCTCAGAATGCAATCCTATGGCAAAGGGTCTTCTTCCGTTGGCTCGACCGTTGGCTCAAGCCCGGATGTGAGAAGACCAATGAGAATTCACCCGTAGCAGCCGACATCGCAGCCCACGATTCTGACACATCGGCAGAAGTCGCCGCATCCGAAGCCTGACCGTTTCCCAGGAAGAGGCTGCAGAATCCTGGAGACCTTTGAAGCATTCTCCACATAAGCAACTCATTAAGAAAGGAAAAGCGCCATGTCGAATATTCGGCATGGCACTTTTCCTTTGTCCGGAAGACATTCACATTCTGAATCTCCCAAGCTCTATGATAACCTGTTGCACTCATAAAATTTAACTCCTGCCATTTGCCAGATATAATTTTTAGGGCTAAATTTGTCAAAGCAGTCATCTTGCCGTTTTCTCCAAGAGAATTTTTGAGATGTTTTTAGGTCATTTTTGACTGAATCTGAGGAAACGATGCGGGCATAATGACCGAAGATGGAGGCAAACAAGCAAAAATTCCGACAAAAAGCATATCAAAATCAAGATAACTTCAAAATCTCATTAACCTATTATGACAAAAGCCATAAGTTTTATAACATTCCTACTACTGCTAATTTCTCTCCCCTCTTGCAATTTAAACCCCGACGAACTGGAAAGTATGCCGAGAGGTAAATTCAATATCGTATTTGAATTTCCTGAAGCCGAAGATTACCCCAGCATAACACTTCCTGAAAAAGAAAAATATTCATGGGCGCTGACATCTGTCAGCACAGGATGGGGTTATAGTTTCGACTATTCTGAATTTGAAAACCCATTGGAGATTGAAATCGGCGACTATGATTTACAAATCATATCACCTCCGGTTAAGGAAAACGGAAATAAAGAGACCCGCATGTATGGTTCTTCTAGATTCACGGTCAGCTCAACAAAAGTCATAACCGTAACAGTCAAGATAGAACCGAAAGAATTCGATAAGTCCACCATGACACCTTCTAACCCATAAAAACTCAAGGAATAAGCCATAGGTGCTGTGTCAAACTGAACACAGCACCTTTTTGTATCCGGATGGGGAGAGTCAGTGAGTGCGAAGCACTTTGCCTTAGCAAAGAATCTCTCAACCAGCCACACGGGAGCCATCATTACACACTATTAATCCATAGTATGGTTTCAATAATGGCCAGGATGCAGATATTAGAAAGAACCACCGATAACATAAAGTCGTGGTATTCATATTACGTGATAATTTTGAAGAGTTACTTACCATTTGAAACAGCGGTGCCGCATGGAAATCCATGCGGCACCGCTGTTTCAGGAAATTTGATTACTTAAATCATCATATGTAGGCAATTTATTCTTCACCTTTCAGTATCTCAAGCATACGTATTGCAGCTTCGGGGATACGGGTTCCAGGTCCGAAAATCGCAGCTACACCAGCCTTATAGAGGAAGTCGTAATCCTGGGCGGGAATAACACCACCGGCGATAACGATTATATCCTCACGGCCGAGTTTTTTCAATTCTTCGATTACCTGGGGCACCAAAGTTTTGTGACCGGCAGCCAATGATGAAACACCAAGCACATGTACGTCGTTCTCAACAGCCTGCCGTGCAGCCTCTGCCGGAGTCTGGAACAACGGCCCCATATCGACATCAAAACCACAGTCGGCATAGCCGGTAGCAACCACTTTCGCACCGCGGTCATGACCGTCCTGCCCCATTTTGGCAATCATTATACGGGGCTGGCGACCCTCTCGTTTCGCAAATTCCTCAGTCATGGCACGAGCCTTGAGGAAGTCGGGATCATTCTTTGTTTCGCTTGAATACACGCCTGAAATTGTTCTGATTACTGCTTTATAACGGCCTACAACTTCCTCACACGCATCAGAGATTTCTCCGAGTGAAGCACGAAGACCGGCGGCCTTCACAGCAAGGTCAAGAAGGTTGCCTTGCTTAGTACGCACACATTCTGTTATGTCGGCAAGAGCCTTTTTAACGGCCTCTTCGTCGCGCGCACCTCGAAGTTCCTGCAAACGTTCACACTGCTCGTTGCGCACTTCAGTGTTGTCGATTTCCAAGATATCGATAGGATCCTCATGGGCCAGACGGTATTTGTTGATACCAACGATTGTCTGGCGGCCTGAGTCAATGCGAGCCTGGGTGCGGGCTGCAGCTTCCTCAATGCGGAGCTTAGGCAGACCGGTCTCGATTGCTTTGGCCATGCCGCCGAGTTTCTCGATTTCCTGGATATGCTCCCAAGCTCGGTGTGCGATTTCGTTGGTCAGGGTTTCAACGTAATATGAACCTGCCCACGGGTCGATTTCCTTGCACACATATGTCTCCTCCTGGATATAAATCTGTGTATTGCGGGCAATACGGGCAGAGAAATCCGTAGGCAAGGCGATTGCTTCATCAAGGGCATTGGTGTGGAGCGACTGGGTATGTCCCAAAGCTGCGCCCATAGCCTCGATACATGTACGGCCGACGTTATTGAACGGGTCTTGTTCAGTAAGTGACCATCCTGAGGTCTGTGAGTGAGTACGCAGTGCAAGTGATTTGGGATTTTTGGGATTGAACTGGCTGACAATCTTAGCCCACAACATACGGGCGGCACGCATCTTTGCAATCTCCATGAAAAAGTTCATGCCGATAGCCCAGAAGAACGACAGACGCGGAGCAAAAGAATCGATGTCCATACCTGCGTTAACACCGGCACGGAGATATTCCAGACCGTCTGCAAGTGTATACGCCAGCTCGATATCACAGGTTGCTCCTGCTTCCTGCATATGATAACCCGAAATTGAAATCGAGTTGAATTTAGGCATATTCTGCGATGTGTATTCGAAAATATCAGCAATTATACGCATCGAGAATTCGGGCGGGTAGATATATGTGTTACGCACCATGAACTCTTTCAGAATGTCATTCTGAATCGTTCCGGCCATCTCTTCGAGCTTCGCACCCTGTTCCAGCCCGGCATTGATATAGAACGCGAGCACCGGCAGAACAGCGCCGTTCATGGTCATAGACACTGACATCTTATTCAATGGGATTCCATCAAACAGCACCTTCATGTCTTCAATCGAGCAGATTGACACACCGGCCTTACCTACGTCGCCTACAACGCGGGGATGGTCTGCATCATAACCACGGTGTGTGGCAAGGTCAAACGCTACTGAAAGCCCTTTCTGACCTGAAGCCAGATTGCGGCGGTAGAATGCGTTTGACTCGGCGGCAGTTGAGAATCCGGCATACTGGCGGATAGTCCACGGACGGATTGCATACATGCCGCTATACGGGCCACGGAGGAAAGGTGGAAGACCTGCCACATAGTCGAGGTGCTCCATCCCCTCGAGGTCGTTTTTCGTATAAATCGGTTTAACTGGAATCAGCTCCGGAGTGAGCCACTCTTCCCCTGCTGCGGGGACAGCTGCAGGCGCGCCGAAAGCGTCGGCTATAATGTTGATATTCTTGAAATCGGGTTTCATGGCTTACTTTTTAAGAAGACGTTTGTTGAATTCCTGAAGTGTCTCGAGCACATTGCTGCGCACATGAATGAAGTTCTCTATACCGAGAGATTTGAGGTCGTCGGCACATGCCGGAGCTCCGGCCACCACAAATTCCGCACGGCCGGCGAGCATCTTGAAGGCCTCAGGTGCGAACTGTGCATACTCGTCATCAGAAGAGCAAAGCACAACTATGTCAGCTTCCTTCTCCATTGCGGCATTGATGCCTTCCTCAACCGAGCCGAAGCCGATGTTGTCGAGAATTTCATAACCGGCACATCCGAAGAAGTTCGATGAGAACTGTGCACGAGCCAGACGCATTGCCAGATTTCCGATTGTAAGCATAAACGCTTTCGGACGGTTCGACGCATGTTCGGTGGCAAGACGGAGAGCCTCGAAATCGCTTGCCTGACGGCTTGTATGAAGAGCCTTGGTCTCATCGCCATCTTTGGCGCATCCGCAGCTCGATGCCGCATCCTTGGAGCAACATCCACCACCGTTCTCGATTTTTCCGGCTGCCATTTCGTTGAAGTTGGGGAACTGGTTGGTGCCGAGAAGGATTTCTTTACGGCGCGCCATATCCTGATGACGTTTTACCGACGACTCGTTGACAGCTTTTTGAATCTCGCCAGCGTTGACACACGCAGCGAATCCTCCTTTTTCCTCTATGTCAAGGAACAATTTCCAGGCTTCTTCAGCCAAGGAAACAGTCAGTTTCTCAACATAATACGAACCGCCGGCAGGGTCAACGACTTTGTCGAGATGGCTTTCCTCTTTCAGAAGCAGCTGCTGGTTGCGGGCAATACGTTCTGAGAATTCATCCGGAGTCTTGTATGGAACATCAAACGGGGTTACGGTTATTGAATCCACACCTGCCAAAGCGGCCGACATAGCCTCGGTCTGGCTGCGGAGCAGATTCACGTGTGCATCATAAATCGTCTGATTAAACCGTGATGTAACGGCATGAGCCATCATTTTGCACACATCTTCCGACGCTGGTTTATATTGAGCCACAATCTGCGCCCACATCATGCGGGCGGCACGGAATTTGGCCAGTTCCATGAAATAGTTCGACGAGATGCCCATATTGAACTTCACCCGCGATGCCACTTCATCAACAGCAACGCCGGCTTCAGTCAGCAATGTAAGCCATTCAGCGCCCCACGACAATGCATAACCGAGTTCCTGGAAGATATATGCACCTGAGTTATTAAACATAACCGAGTCAACGCTCAAGCAACGCAATCCGGGCACATCTTTCACTGCTTCCAGCAGATTCTTCGCATCAGCCACAATCGCAGCGGCATCAACATCCGCCCCATGACGGAACGCACGTTTATAGGGGTTATAATCTATTGAACCATGGAACGTCTTTTCAGCGCCTACGCTCTTTATATATGCAACCAGCGCATTGGCGAGTTCAACCGCCTTGCGCGGGCAACTGTTGAAGTTGATTTCCACCTTTTCAAGGTCGATCCCCTTCAGAGCTGTCGCAATAATTTCTTCCGACACCTCCTTGATATTGAACCCGAGTGAAGTGACACCTTTCTGCAACACATCGATTGCCACGGCATTGGCCTCTGCGGCATCGGTCGGCAGTATTTCCTGACGTGTCAGCCAGTTGTTGTTATCGCGAGTGCCGCGAACATACGGATATTCGCCTGGAAGCGAGTCGGTGGTCTTGAGGCCGGCTATGTCACCTCGCTGATACATCGGCTGCACATTGAAGCCCTCATTCGTACGCCACACGAGTTTCTTGTCGAAGGGCACGCCTTTAAGGTCAGCGTCAACCTTCGCACGCCATGTCTCATAGCTTACAGGCGGAAACTGAGTGAACAGTTTTTCTTTATTTTCTGCCATGATATGATAAAAAATAGTTTGGGTTATATTTTACATGGTTATTAGCTGCAATCCTACGGGTGCATAACACCACCTTGCATGGGCAAATTTACAAATTAATAATGTAATCGCCACATTTTAACAGATTTTTTTTGACATGACAACACTGTTTATATTACCAACAAGAAAGCCCTCTCTGAAATCAAGTGCGCCGCAATGGTTCATAAACGCGCTCACCTATCTGCAATGCCAATGACGCACAGAATTCCTGCCATTTCTTTCGCTGTGACATCAACGACAACACCTGTGGCAAATCATATCCCGGTGTCTTTGTGATATCTTGAATCTGTTGGTGCAAATCCTCCGAGAAACACCTTGCCATATCATATTTCAATGCGATAAGCGCCCGTGGAACAAGGTCGTCAAGACGGTCTATTTCCGTGTCGACTTTTGTGTTCTTGAAATATATCTTGCTCAACCGATGTTTATCTACCACCAAATCTGTAACAACTGAACGCACGGCATCATCAGGGTGCGACATAAGATGTCTTTCAAAATACCCCTGGGCAAAAGCCGTTATCGATTCATTGAAAACAACAGTCGCCTTCTCTTGAAGTTTCTTTTCTGCAATGTTGATTTCCTCCATCGTGCGTGCGCTTTTCCCGATTTCATCACGACCCTCTTTCAGAATGGCTTCCTGCTGGATTGAAGCCTTTTCAATCCGCACCTTCAAATCATTATCCCACGATGATTCTCTGAGAGCCAAAGCCTCTTCATATATCCGTTGATAAACCGGATTTGAAAAATGCATATTGTCGACCGATAGATCGTCACGCACAAAATCAATAACTTTAATTGGGGCACCCCCCTCATCGCTCCCGAAATCCTCTCCCAATGCCATCATACCGAATTTAAGAATAAGCCTGAGCAGCGCCCTCTCCTGCGGAGCCAACACCTTGACATGAGAATCTTCCGCTGTCGCAACAGCCTCAGTCAATCCGGCAGACACCGGTATATCCGATTCAACATCATCGTTTCCGGGTAACGATCCATTCTGAGTCTGAGCATCTGCATCTGATGTCTCCCCGGCCGGCGACACTTGTCGTTGCTCAATCCTACGGTCTGTATCAGCCGACCCGCTATCCGGCTGACGGTCTATTGATGCAACGGATGACTGGCGGGCATTGGCCCGTGCAGCATTTTCCCGAAGCTGTGCAATAAACACCTTAATCTGACGAAGCAAAACTTTCTCGTCAATGCCGAATGTCAGGCTGCACTCTTTAACATAAAGCGAGCGCGTTATCTCATCGGGAATATTGGCGATAGACTGAAGAATGCTTGCAACAACTTTCGACCGTTTCACGGGATCCCCCTCGCAGTCGTTCAACAGCATGTCGATTTTAAACTTGATAAAATCAACCTCATGCGCGGCCAGATAATCCTCCACTTCAGCTGACGAATGCGACTGTGCGAATGAATCAGGATCGTCACCTTCAGGAAGCAACAGCACCTTTATGTTCAATCCTTCGGCAAGCAACAGATCTATTCCTCTCAACGACGCCTTAATCCCGGCAGGGTCACTATCATAAATAACCGTGACATTCTCCGTAAACCGGTGTATCAGCCTTATCTGGCCCTGTGTCAACGAAGTCCCCGATGAAGCGACAACATTCTCTATCCCCTGTTGATGCATGGATATTACATCCATATACCCCTCAACAAGGATACATTTATCTTTTTTGACAATCGACTGCTTCGCCTGATACAATCCATAAAGTTCGCGGCTTTTGGAATAAATCAGCGATTCCGGAGAGTTGATATATTTCGCAATCTCCTTAGAAGAACTGAGCGTGCGCCCCCCGAAAGCCACAACCTTCCCGGAGATAGTAAAAACCGGATATATGACACGTGCCTTGAAGCGGTCATATAAAGTTCCACGCTCGCTCTTTCCACACAGACCTGTATCAACAAGATACTTTTCATTATAACCGGCTGATTTTGCCGCCGACAAAAAATCATCCCGCTTGTCAAGTGCATAACCGAGATGGAAACGTTTAACAGCCCAGTCATTTATGCCACGCTCACGGAAATAGGTCAGTCCGATATTCTGTCCGTCAGCTGTGTCGGTCAGATTATGCTCGAAATGCTTCATCGCAAAATCATTGACCGCCATCATGGCCTGACGCTCATTCATTTCCTGACGCTCGGCGTCGCTCACCTCATGCTCCTGAATCTCTATGTGGTATTTATTGGCGAGATAACGTAGGGCTTCCCAATAATTGAGCTGCTCATGCTCCATTATGAAATTGACAGGACTACCACCTTTGCCGCAGCTGAAACACTTGCATATCCCCTTCGATTTCGACACATGGAACGACGGCGTGCGTTCATTATGGAAAGGACACAAACCGACAAAACCCGACCCGCTGCGCCGCAGGTGCACAAAATCGCTCACCACCTCAACAATGTCGGCGGTGTCGATAATCCTCTGCACAGTCTCCCTGTCAATCTTCTTCATGTAATTATTCTGACAATGAAAATGACTACCTGTCTGCCTATATTATAATCCGGTTATTTCCAATTGCTTTGTATTCATCCCCCGAACAGTTTCATTTGCCTTATCAAACTGACTGTCTTCTTGGTGGAATCTATCTATATCATTGAATAACCGTATCAAAGAGCGTCCGACCGCATATGCTAAATTAACCGGGACAGCATTGCCGATTTGTTTATATTTTGCTGTGATATTGCCATGAAATATCCAACTGTCAGGAAATGTCTGAATCCGTGCGTATTCCCTTACTGTCAATGGCCGGGTTTCGACAGGATGACATCTCTCTGTCTGTTTCTGCGCTGGAGCGCAAGTCAACGTCAATGATGGCTCATCCATAGATAGTCTCCGGGCCATCCCCGTTTTGCCTCCTCCCAGATAAAAACTGCCACCCATATATCGCTTCTGTTCCTCAATCGGCAGACTCCGCCAATCTCCACCCTCAGGAACCATAGCCATCACACGGGCTTTTTTTTCCGGATATGATTGGCCATCCGAATCCGGCACTTTATCGGAATATAAATCACCTCTAAAAAAGGCGTCACGCAACGTCATAACCCTTTTGTAGGGATCCGGCCAATGAAACTCCACATGAGGAGCAAGGTCGTCACGGATGGCCACGAATATCAACCGCTCCCGTTTTTGCGGAACTTTGTACATAATCGCTTTCAATACCTTTGGCTCGACCAGTGTATACCCCAATTCGTCTATAGCGCCTCTTATAACATTCATTGTGTTACCACCATCATGCGACATAAGCCCTTTAACATTCTCACACATAAACACTTTCGGCCGGATTTCATTGACGGCTCTGGCAAGTTCAAAAAACAATGTGCCACGTGTATCATTCAATCCCCCTTTTTTCCCTGCATATGAAAATGCCTGACATGGAAACCCGCCTGACAAGAAATCGACCATTCCATGCAATGGCTTGAAATCAATATTATGTATATCTTCCTCTATAACATTCCAATCTGGTCTGTTATATTTCAGGGTTTTACAAGCCATTGAGTCCACCTCATTTAGCAGCACATGACGGAATCCGGCCATTTGCATACCTAATGCCAAGCCTCCAGCCCCGGCAAAAAGTTCCACAGACGAGAACGCACGTCGAGGCGTAACAAAGGCCTCTTCATCCCATTTTGTTTCAAGCATCTGCCTTACAGGAACAATATCTTTCAATTCTTCCATATAAAATCCATGCTTGCCATCTGTGTTTTTTATACCTGTATAGACGCCCTTTTCGCTCCATTTTTTTACCGTCGAAATCGAGACCCCAAGTAAATCGGCTAAATTATTCGCAGAAATAAAAGTCGCCATTAAAAACCTCCTTTATTTTCTATTTCTGTAGCAATTTCATTAATCTTCAGTGCAATCATCTTACTACCGTCAATATTGTCTTCCTCTACGACCTCACCGAATGCTTTTGCCAATCGATTATAAAAATCAACATCGCCAGTTAAATGCCGCCAAAATTCCGCACCGCAATAAACCGGACACGTTTTATCAATATTCTTATAATTCCCCGATAGTTCATCCGGCTCTCCATACAGGACACCCACAATCATATCATCAATCTGTATAGGCAATCTATCCAACCTGGCTTTGTTTTGCAAATGTGTAAAATGCCCTAAAATTGTTGCTACATCATCTTTATTGATTGTCTGAGGCCCAGCCTTACACTGGCAATACTTTTTCCGGCCATCAATGGCATCAATAAACTCTATATCGATTCCGTCAATACCAGATGCATTCCCTGCAATGTGAGCGAGCCTGGAAATAAAAATTTGGATATTTTGGCCAAAACTTGTATTAATGCTTGTGCCTAAAATCCGTGGATATACTAACGCTTTTGCCAATGACAGAGGCTCGTTATCGCCGCACAAAAACGCAGCCAAGTAATTCACTAAAAAAGGATTGATTTTGAAATCTCTGAGTCTTAAAGTCTCCAAATTACGAATATGACTGGGTATTATTATCTTACGGAAATACTCTTTACCGCTTTCAATTATACTCAATTTTTGTTCTGCTGTCATTGCTAATGATTATTTCATTTAACCAGTTACAAAGATACGCATAATCCTGCCAAATTTTTAAGTTGCATGGTAATTATACATTGTAAAAAAAATTTAATTCGGGTTGAGGGTGATAAACGGGAGGAGATTTCGTATTGTTATGGTTTTATTAACAAGTTAATATAATTGACGCAATGTTTCAACGGTTTATTTGTGTTGTTGGTATCGGTCTGGCGGCAGTGGCCGCAATGTCAGGGGCAGAAAAAGATGGTATGGCAGAATATCTCAACGGCACTCTGCCGCAAAGATGGAGCTATTCTCCGGAAATACCGATGGACGCACCTGAAGCGACTGATGCCTGGTGGCAGTCGTTTGGCGATTCCATTCTTGACTCTCTTGTCGCCGCCGGTATAAGCAACAACTACGACGTGGCCATGGCGATACGTCGCGCAGAGATTGCCCGAAACTCGATACGCCAGACAGCAAGCGGATGGATGCCTGTGATAAGTGCTTCGGCCGGATGGTCTGCATCGCAAGAAAGCGGAAGGATTGCCCGGCCATATCATAATCCATCTTCAACAAGCTATTTTTCGGCCGGGTTATCTGCCAGTTGGGAGATTGACCTTTTTGGAAAAATCGCATCTGCCGTAAAAGCAAAAAAATCGGGGTATATGGCAAGCAAGGCTGAGTATGCGGGTACGATGGTTTCTGTATGCGCGCAGATTGCCTCTACATATATAAAACTGCGTATGCTGCAGGAACAGCTTGCTGTAGCAAACAGACACTCTGAAAACCAGATGAAGATTGTAGATATTGCCAAAGCAAGATTTGAGACCACGCTGGCCTCAAAATTGGATGTGGCGCAGGCTTTGGAAGTTTATTATTCAACCACTGCATCAATCCCTATGCTGGAAAATTCAATACACACAACCATAAATGCATTGGCCGTATTGACCGGAATCCCTTTCACCGAAATCGATGCTACGCTATCAGTCCCGGCAACACTCCCTGAATATCTGCAATTGATCAACACCGGCGTTCCAACCAATTTGCTGCGGCGACGTCCCGATATAGCCCGGGCAGAAATGGAACTCGCCGCTTATGCCGCCGAAATTGGAATTGCAAAAAAAGATTTCCTGCCTACACTGACCATAGAGGGCAGCATAGGCACATCAGCCCATCGCATAGACGGGATGTTCGGCAAACAGACATTGACCTATTCCGTTGCCCCGGCATTAAGCTGGACAATATTCGACGGCTTAAACCGACGTTATGAGCTGGCAAATGCACGCGAAACCATGATGGTCGGTATTGACAACTATAATCTGACCATATTGAACGCTGTGCAGGAAACTGACAATGCCATCTCAACCTACTATTCCAACCTCCATTATGTCGATGCTATCGGAAAGGTTATAGAGCAGACCGACGAAGAATTGCGCCTGGCAGTCGACCGTTATAAAAATTCATTAAGCCCCATGAGCGATGTCGTGACCGCACAGCTGCACTCCCTTGCAGCTGAAAATGAGCTTATAACCGCCAAAGGTGGTGCCCTTTCTGCATTAATCAGCCTATATGAGGCATTAGGTGGTGGATTCGACATAAACAGCATCTCAAAATGATGAGCAAACCATAATTGAATAAAAAACATGAGTATGAAATATATCCATTTGCTGGCACTCACATTTGCCGCCACAGCCGTTACCGGTTGCGGTTCAAAAAAAGAGGAAAATATAACCGACAATGCCATGCCGGTAACTGTGGCATATCCCGAAATTGACTCATTGGTACTCCACAAATCATATCCGGCCTATGTGACCGCCATTGATGAAACCGACATCGTAGCACGGGTCAACGGCTTCATCGTGGGCAAGGAATTCACCGACGGCGAATTTGTCAAAAAGGGGCATCCCATGTTTATCATCGAGTCAACATCCTATCGCGACCAGGTTGAAAAAGCAGAAGCCGAATTACAATCCGCCATCGCATCGCATGAATATGCCGCAAAACAATACGAGGCGATGAAGAAGGCTCTTGAAAGCGACGCCGTGTCAAAAATGGATGTCAACCAGGCCGAAAGCAACCTCCGCGAAAGCGAAGCCGCAATTAAGAACGCACGGGCGCAACTCAACAGTGCGCGCACCATGCTTAGCTATTGCACCACCCGAGCCCCATATGACTGTTACCCGGCCAAAGCCATAGCTGCCGTCAGTGACTACGTGTCAGGAGAGGCCTCTCCTGTCACACTTGTCAAAGTCTATGACAATTCTCAGGTGTTCGTCCATTTCTCTATCGAAAACGATGCGTTCCTTGCCTTGAAACAGACGAAAGCCGGTCAATCCGTTGACCTCAACCATATTCCCGTAAGTTTCAACGACTCCATAACACCGGTATATTACGGCAAAATCAATTATGAAGCACCTGATGTTGACAAATCTACGGGCACTGTAACTCTGCGTATCGTTATCGATAACCCTAAAAATGAACTGAAGAGCGGCATGTTCGCAAGCGTAAACCTACCATATGCCGTTGACCCTAAAGCCATTGTAATCAAAGATGCATCTATAGGCACCGACCAGCTGGGAAAATACGTCTATGTCGTAAATGATTCTGATAAAGTAGTCTACACCCCTATCCAGACCGGAGAACTCTACCACGACACCCTCAGGATTGTGTCGAGCGGATTAAAGCCAACAGACAGATATGTAACACAAGCCCTTATGAAGGTGCGCGATGGCATGACAGTAAAACCGGTTATTACAACCACCGGCTCAAAAAGCTCCAAACCGACAACCCGTTAACCCCATTCCACAATGTTCTCAAGATTCTTTATCGACAGACCGATATTCGCCACTGTTCTGGCGATATTGATGATTCTTATAGGGATTGTCACGGTGAGCACTCTCCCGATTGCCCAATACCCCAATATTTCTCCACCAACCGTACAGGTCTCGGCATCATATCCCGGAGCCAATGCGAAAACTGTTGCCGAAGCCATAGGCGTGCCCATTGAACAATGCGTCAATGGAGTTGAGGGAATGCTGTATATGAGCTCGAATTCCGGCTCAGACGGCTCATATAACCTCACAATCACATTCCGAAACGGTATCGACCTCGATGATGCAACGGTCAAAGTTCAGAACCTCGTAAACCGGGCCACTCCTCGTCTGCCGTCAGCCGTCACTGAGCAGGGAATAAGCGTAAACTCAGAATCCACTAATATACTGCTGTTTGTAGCGTTGGAAAGTGATGACCCCCAACGTTATGACGCTTTGTATCTCACCAACTACGCCCAGCTTCACATGGTCGACGCACTTTCACGCCTGGAAGGAGTGGGTGGTGCAAGCGCTTTTGGCGCAGGCGACTATAGTATGCGAATATGGATGAATCCAGAACTTATGAACATACGCGGAGTCACCCCGGCCGACATACGCGCGGCAATCGAGGCGCAGAATATGGAAGTTTCAGCTGGGGCTGTCGGAGGCGCGCCAGTTTCCACTCCGGCATCATTCCAGATAACATTGTCATCACCGGGACGACTGGTGACAGCACAGCAATTCGGAGAAATTGTTTTACGCACAGACACCAAAGGCAACATATTGAGGCTAAAAGATGTGGCAAAAGTCGAACTCGGCAGTGAAAGCTACGGTAACATTTCACGCGTTTCAGGCAAGGAAGCCGGGCTGATTGGAATATACCAACGATCCGACGCCAACGCCCTTTCTGTTGCTAAAGAAGTGGAGAAAGAGCTTGAGAATCTTGCACCGTATCTCCCTCCCGGAGTGCACTACCGCATTCTGATGAATACTACCGACTTCGTCACTGCTTCAATCGACGAAGTTCTTGTGACTTTTGTAGAGACCACCTTTATCGTCATGCTTGTGATTCTGCTGTTCCTCCAAAGCTGGAGAGCGGTAATCATACCAATGATAACCATTCCCGTATCATTAATCGCCACATTCGCAGTAATGAAGCTAATGGGGTTCACCCTCAACACTCTCACGTTGTTCGGCCTCGTACTGGCCATTGCAATTGTAGTCGACGATGCGATTGTGGTGGTGGAAGATTGTGCGCGAATCGTCGACGAAGGGAAGATGTCGCCACGACAGGCGGCTCAAAAAGCCATGATTGAACTGCAAGGGCCGGTTGTCGGCGAAGTGCTTGTATTGCTTTCGGTGTTCATCCCAACAGCATTCATATCAGGCATTACCGGCGAGTTATACAAACAATTCGCACTCACAATCGCAGTATCAACGGCATTCTCCGGATTCAATGCCTTGACTTTCACACCAGCCATGTGCGCGTTGTTCCTCAGAAAAAGAAAACCCGTCAGATTTTTTCTATATCGGTGGTTCAATGCCGGATGGGCGAAGACTGTCGGGGTATATGCATCCTCAATCGGACGCTTGCTAAAACATCCGGCTATGGCCATCGGCTGCTATCTTATAACCTGCGCCATCGCATTCTGGGGATTTCTGAAATGGCCCACCAGTTATGTGCCACAAGAAGATATGGGATATTTTATGACCTCCGTTCAACTCCCCACCGGCGCATCATTGGAACGCACCGATAAAGTCGTGGCCCAGGTAGCCGGTATTATCGGAGAGATGCCGGAGGTTCAAGATGTAATCGAAATGTCGGGCTTCTCATTTCTTGCAGGTGGCGCAGGAAGCAACCTTGGCTCGATGTTTGTGATGCTCAAGCCATGGAATCAGCGCAAAGGTAAAGACCACAGTGTTGAAGCCGTGATGCAGCGTGTCAATGAGAAATGCGCCGCCATACAAGAGGCTGTCACATTCGCTATAAATCCCCCTGCCATCCCCGGTCTCGGGCTATCGGCCGGCCTGCAGATGCAACTCCTCGACATAAATTCACATGGAGCCAAAGAAATGACGCAGGTGTTGCGTAACATTCAGGAAAAAGCCAAAGACTATCCCGAAATAGCCCAGGTGCAATCTCTTTACGAAGGAGAGGTGCCGCAATACCGCATAGACATGGACAGGAATAAAATACAGATGATGGGCATAAACCTGGCAGACGTCTACTCCACCCTGTCGGCATTTGTCGGAGGCAGCTATGTCAACGATTTTGTTGAGTTCAACAACATCTACCAGGTAAACATTGCCGCGGAAGGATGGGCACGCAGTAACATCGGCGACATAAACAGCCTGAGCGTGCGCAATGACAAAGGCGATATGGTTCCATTCGGCTCATTCGCCCGCATAGAACCGATCATGGGCTCTGCCAGCGTAGACCGATACAATATGTATCAGACAGCATCATTAACCGCAACCCCTGCCCACAATGCCAGCTCATCCGATGCCATCAAGGCCATGGAAGAGATTGTCAGCGAGGTGGCAGGAAACAATTATGGATACGCCTGGACCGGGGAAGCATATCAGGAAACCCGGGCTGGCACAACGATAACCACTGTGCTTTTGTTTGCGGTCATAATGACCATCCTTGTACTCGCAGCCCAATATGAAAGCTGGACAGACCCGCTATCCGTAGTCATAGCCATGCCGACCGCCATACTCGGTGCCATAGCCGGATGCCTGGCCATGGGACAAAGCATAAGCATTTACACCCAGATAGGCATTATCCTACTGCTCGGACTGGCAGCTAAAAACGCCATTCTAATTGTGGAATATGCCCGTGACTACCGTAAAGGAGGAATGCCCGTCAGAGAAGCCGCCCGTCAAGGAGGTATCGTCAGGTTCCGACCGATTATGATGACCGCCTTCGCATTTGTTTTCGGCGTGATGCCCATGCTCTTCGCCACAGGGGCTGGTGCGGGAAGCCGACTTAGCCTTGGCTCGGCAGTTGTTTTCGGCATGGCTGTCAATGCTGTAATAGGCACACTTTTTGTGCCGAATTTCTGGGAACTTTTTGAGAACTTCCGCGAGAAATACCTCTCGAAGTTGTTCAAGGGAGCCGATAGAAGCAATCAGACGGAAAAGACAGAAAATAACGACACCGCTACATCATGACCAGATACCGGTGTTTGCGTTTTTTTCGTAACTTTGCGGTATGGAATTTGCCAACGACAACAGCCGGGGACGGCGCCAGAACGGATTCACACCGCGCCAGCCCAAAAACGAAAGCCTCTACGACACCGGCGGCCGGTTGCAACCGCGCGACACCGAAATAGAGGCAGCGGTGCTCGGTGCGCTCATGCTTGAAAAAGACGCATACACAACTGTCTGCGACCTTCTGAAACCGGAAAGTTTCTACGACCCCAAAAACCAATCGATTTATGCTGCAATCCAACAGCTGGGAGCGCAGCAGCAACCGATTGACATGCTCACAGTTACTGAAAAGCTCCGGGCCAACGGCGATTTAGAGGCGGTCGGCGGCCCGGTGTATATCTCGGAACTTACGGCCAAAGTTGCATCAGGTGCCCATGTTGAATTCCATGCCCGAATTGTCGCTCAGAAATATCTTGCCAGGGAACTGATCAATTTTGCATCTGCAATCGAAGGGAAAGCTTTCGATGAAAGCAATGATGTTGACGACCTGCTGCAGGAAGCCGAGGGAAAACTGTTCGAGATTTCCCAGCGCAACGTAAAGAAAGATGTAACACAGATTGATCCAGTCATAAAACAGGCCATCGAACAGATTGAAGCAGCGGCAAACCGCGAAACCGGTTTATCCGGACTGGAAACACAGTTCCACGAACTCGACAAACTCACTTCAGGATGGCAGAACTCCGACCTCATCATCATAGCCGCGCGTCCGGCAATGGGAAAAACGGCCTTCGTGCTGTCGATGGCCAAGAATATGGCAGTCAATGTCAATACTCCGGTGGCTATATTCTCTCTTGAAATGAGCAACCTGCAGCTTGTCAACCGTTTGATAAGCAATGTTTGCGAGCTCGAAGGTGAAAAAATCAAAAGCGGAAGGTTGACCGATAACGACTGGGACAAGCTAATGGGCGGAGTGAAAAGCCTCTACTCCGCTCCACTTTATATCGACGATACCCCCTCATTGTCTATTTTTGAATTACGCACAAAAGCCCGCAGACTTGTCAGAGAGCATCAAGTCAGAATCATCATCATCGACTATCTTCAGCTAATGAATGCCTCAGGCATGAAATTCGGTTCCCGCGAGCAGGAGGTGTCAATGATTTCCAGGTCGTTAAAACAACTCGCAAAAGAACTGAATATACCAATAATCGCCCTTTCGCAGCTCAACCGCTCTGTTGAAAGCCGTGGCACCGACAGCCAGTCGAAACGCCCACAACTTAGCGACCTGCGCGAATCCGGAGCGATTGAGCAGGATGCCGACATTGTATGTTTCATCCATAGACCGGAATATTATCTGCACAGCAGCGAGGATGCAGAAGGGAACGACATTCGCGGGCTTGCCCAGTTCATCGTGGCAAAACACCGTTCAGGTAAAGTTGATGATGTGAAGATGCGGTTCGTAAGCCAATATGCCAGATTCCAGAATTGGGACGAGAATTCACTCGTCACACGCCATATAGTCGGATCTAAACTCAACGGCGACGACAGCCATGCATCATCCGATAATTCCGACCCGTTTGGTTCCCCGACACCTTTTGGTGGAGGTTCGGCCGACATCAGCGCCGACGGTTCCTCCACACCTTTCTAACATTCCTTCACGGGATTGCAGTCAATCGTCAAACCACCTTGTACGCAGGGGATAACGGCATGGATGAATCAGCAGACGCAACGATGTGCTGTAATTGAAATATGCCCATATCCAGTTAACCATTACTGTTATTTTATTCCGCATCCCCAACAACGAAATTAAATGCACAAACATCCACGCAAGCCACGCGCCGAAACCTGAGAGATGGCCATGTTTCATATCCACCACCGCGCGGTTACGCCCAATGGTAGCCATTGCTCCTTTATCATGGTATATGAAAACGTCTGGAACAACAGTCTTGCCTCCTCTTTTCATTGCGACTACCTCAGAATTGAGATTTTTAGCCACAAGACGCCCTTGTTGAATGGCAACCTGGGCTAATTGAGGATGGCCATCGGGAAATGCATCATCCACATTTTGCATAATGGCAATATCACCAAGTGCGTAAACATCATCCATACCCTCGACCCTACAGAAGCCATCTGTTTTAAAGCGGTTGCCGCGACCGATAGGATTGGTTGCCGCACCGTCAATCTCAAAATGACGCCCGGTAACCCCGGCAGTCCATATCACAAGTGAAGCCGGAATGCGACTCCCGTCAGAAAGAACTACCGTTTTGTCATTGTATGAACTCATACTGACCCCGAGACTGACATTAACCATCAACGACCTTAAGCCCTCGATGGCTTTCTCTGACGCTTTGTCACTCATGACACCCAACAGGCGGCCACTTCCCTCCACAAGCGTTATCGTCATATTATCCTGAGGTATCGACGGATATTCCCGTGGAAGCACATAACGCTTCATCTCACCGATAGCACCGGCAATCTCCACACCTGTCGGGCCGCCTCCGACCACGACGAAACTCAACATGCGGCGTTGCACATCCTGCTTCTTTTCCAAGGCTGCGCGTTCCAGAAGGTCAAGTATGTCATTCCGGCAACGGAGGGCTTCAGGTGTAGACTTAAGCGTATGAACAGTCTTTTCAAGTTCAGGCATATTGAAAAAATTATTCGTAGTGCCGGCCGCCACCACAAGTATATCGTATTCAACTGCTTCCTCTTTCGTATAAACCTTCTTGCAGGCAACATCAATACGTTTCACCTCCCCCATATGATACCGCACATCTTTCGATTTCAACTTGCGCAATTCCCTGCGTAATGGGAAACATATGCTGGCCGGGTCAAGACCTGCCGAAGCTACTTGATAAAACAACGGAGGGAAACTATGATAGTTATGCCTGTCAATGACAATGACCTCAAAATACCGTTTGTCGATATGCTTCACAAAATTCAACCCCGCAAATCCGGCTCCGACCACAACCACCCTACGTTTTTTATTCACAACTTGATGATTCATAAATAAAAAGTTTAAACACATTTTTATAACAACCACAACACCCCCGAAGTTGAACAGTATGAATCCCCCCTTCATACGCCTGGCACCCATGAGCAATAATATCCGCACAAAAAATGCGCCCCGGGGAATACACCCCGAAGCGCAATAATTCAGAATCACTGCCAAAGGCTTAAATCTTGGATGACACCATAAATGCCACAGTGCCAGCATTCTATATCATTCGGCTTCATTATCCCAATTGTTCTTTCTAATATCTTGATATACTTCAAATCCCTCCGTTTCATATTATTAATTGCAGTGATAACGGCTATGAGCCTAAAAAAGCCAAAACAGAAGTCAACGATAATCTTTCAGCATTTTCTGCAAGCGTTGGCGGGCAAAGAAAATACGGCTTTTGACAGTGCCGAGTGGAAGATTCATCTTTTCAGCAATCTCATTATACTTATATCCGGCCACATGCATTGAAAACGGAATCCGGTATTCATCTGAAAACGAGTTTATAGCCGCAGATATTTCCCCGGCTGCAACCGATCCTTCAGGTGTATCAAGGCCTGATTCCTGGGGAAGATTAAGATGATACAGATCTTCCGTCTGGTCGATTATTGTGGCAGACCTCACAACCTTACGGTAGTTGTTGATGAAGATGTTACGCATAATCGTAAACACCCATCCTTTAAAGTTGACATTGTCAACATACTTGTCTTCGTTATCAAGTGCCTTCAGTGTAGTATCCTGAAGCAAATCATACGCATCATCGCGATTTGAGGTCAACAAATAAGCAAAATTCAACAGGTTGCTTTGAAGACTCAAAAGTTTGGCTTGGAAATTCTGGGTACTCATAACTAAAATTTTTTAGGTGATCATAAACAGGTTTTAACCGTAGCCATTGTGTAACATGTTTGTGACTACACTGCAAAGGTACGCAAAATTTTCAAACACCAAACATTTTTACAATAAAGTTACAAAAATATTTCATACACACCACACTTAAATTCACAAATCGCTGATTATATGCCAATTGCCAAGCTATAAAAATCGTTACATTTTAGTAATTTTTTCAATATCGTATATTGAAGGTACCATTTTTAGCCCAAACATATGAAGTTTACCATATTGTTACAGCTATGACAAATCACAATCCTTATGCACGATATTCAGGAGTTCAAATCCGGGCAATTTCACTCATACGCATTCCTGGCTTCAAAAATCCGCCCAATTATACATATATGGCTATGAAAAGGCCGATGAAACATGCCCATAATTGCGGCGAAGTTTGTAACTTTGCATAATTAAATAAATCTCAACGCACATAGTCAACATTCCACTGATGGAACTATCGCAGCACACTGATAAAACAACGGTCGAAACATCCATTAAAACGCCACATGACACTGCCGAAAAGCAAGAGCTGCTCGACAAGCGTTATTTGCGTATGGCTGCAATATGGGCCGAAAATTCATATTGTCAGCGACGTAAAGTCGGAGCCATAATCGTGAAGAACTCCATGATTATATCCGACGGATTCAATGGCACCCCTTCCGGATTCGAAAATATTTGTGAAGACGATGCCGGAGTCACAAAACCATATGTGCTGCACGCCGAAGCGAATGCAATAACAAAAGTGGCAAGAAGCAATAATTCCTCTGACGGAGCAACTCTATATATAACGGCATCTCCATGCATGGAATGCACCAAGCTCATAATACAGGCGGGAATAAGCCGGGTTGTATTCCACGAGCTATATCGCATAACCGACGGCATTGACCTGCTCAAACGAGCCGGTGTAGAATGTGTGCATATCGCCGACCTCTACTGATATGCCAAATTCCCAATCATAACCCTATTTTTTCACACCTCTGCGCATATGCGTCCTGTTCAACTTTATGGACAACCTTAAAAGAACATCGGTCTGGGTGCCGCTGATTGTGGCACTTACTTTTGTTTTGGGATTCTTTGGCGGTGACATGCTCCACCGGCAAAGCGGCCCAACTCCGGCCCAAAAAAAATTCCAGACGATTCTCAACCTCATTAAAAACGATTATGTCGATGAAATCAGCCTTGACAGTCTGCTTGAAAAAACCCTGCCAAGTCTGCTGACAAACCTCGACCCACATTCGGTTTATATCCCCTCCTCCGACCTTCAATCGGTCAATGAGGAACTTGACGGAAGTTTCTGTGGCATCGGAGTGCAGTTCTTGATCAATAACGACACCATCACCGTTGTGGAAGTCGTGTCAGGCGGTCCCGCCGAAAAGGTCGGCATCAAAGCCGGCGACAGAATTGTGAAGGTCGACAATGAAGATGTTGCCGGCATAGGCATAACCAATGAGCAGGTAATGAAAAAGCTCCGAGGAGAACGCGACACCAAAGTCAAGCTCGGAATCAAACGCCACAATGCGAAGAAAACGCTGAAGTATGAAGTTACGCGTGGTGATATACCGCAAAACTCCGTAACAGCATCCTATATAGTATCGCCGGGCATCGGTTATATCAAAGTTGATAAATTCGGCCGAACCACCTACGACGAATTCTGGCAGTCTCTCAACAGTCTTAAACGCAGCGGTGCCCAGGATTTCATCATCGACCTGCGCGGCAATACAGGCGGATTCATGGAGATTGCATTCCTGATGGCAAATGAGTTCCTTGAAAAGGGCGACATCATAGTGTCGACGCGCGAGCGCGACTACTACTCCCAGAAAGGTGTCCAGGCCGACGGCAACGGCAATTTCAAAGACAGCCAGGTGGTGGTGCTCCTTGATGAATTCTCAGCTTCATCTTCTGAAATATTTGCAGGTGCCCTGCAAGACAATGACCGCGCCTTGATAATCGGCCGCAGGTCATTCGGCAAAGGGCTTATCCAGCGCCAGGCTGTGCTTCCTGACAGCAGCGCAATCAGACTGACAATCGGACGCTACTATACACCATCCGGTCGTTGCATACAGAAAGACTATTCTAACAGCGCCCTTTATGGCCACGATATTCTCGACCGATATAACCGTGGGGAAATGTTCAACCAAGATTCCATAAAACTCGATAAATCAATCGAGTTCAAAACAATGCATGGCCGCACTGTTTATGGAGGCGGTGGAATAATGCCCGACATATTCGTGCCCAACGACACTACCGGCATCACCTCCTACTATATAAATGTGGCAAATGCCGGGCTCCTGCAGAAATTCGCATTCGATTATGTTGACGCCAACCGCGATAAGCTGGGTGATGTCAGCTCTGTTGAGCAACTTGAGAAACTGCTTCCGGCCGATGACACATTGTTGCGCCAATTTGTGAATTTTGCCGCACGCAACGGAGTGTCTGCCCGCTGGTATTATATCAACATTTCCCACGATTTGATTGTTAACCAACTGAAAGCGCTGATTGCACGCGATGTGCTTGACTACACGGCCTACTTCACCATCGTCAACCGGATGGATGCCAATGTGAACAAAGGCGTGGAAGAATTGCTCAACGGTGGAGCAGCCTTTCCGATTGCTGCGCCGAAATCCCAGACAACAGAGGAAGAGGCCAAGAAATAACTGTTTAATTCCCAACTTAACAGTCAAGACCATGGATAAGGATGAAATAAGAAGTAAAATAAAAGCCCGCAAAAGCCTGCTTTCTGACAACGAGAAACGGCATGCATCAAGCAATGTGTTCAACAAACTAGAACAATCTGCGGCTTTCCTCCTTGCCGAAAACATACTTCTTTACCATTCTCTGCCCGACGAGCTGTCGACCCATGAATTTCTACAGAAATGGAACAAAAAGAAACATTTCTTTCTTCCGAGGGTAAACGGCGTCAATCTTGACATACTTCCATACGACCAAAGCCGCATGGCAATGGGGTCTTTTCATATAGAAGAGCCACAAGGGGATAATATGGCCGACGTGGCACAAATGGAACTCGTTATCGTGCCCGGCATAGCCTACGACCGTCGCGGCAACCGTATCGGTCGCGGGAAAGGATACTACGACCGTATGCTTCAATCTGTAAAAGCAACCAAAATCGGTGTTGGCTATGACTTCCAGTTGCTCGACATAGAGATTCCGGCCGAACCACACGACGTGGCAATGGACATAATCATCACCGAATCACGTTGTCTTGTGATTCATCACCGAAAAAAATAGTTGCATGGGGAGAAGATAATAACCCCATAAACATAAAAAGTAATTTGCTGTGATTTCAATTCAGAACCTGTCTGTAGAATTTAGTGCAAAGTCTCTCTTCAACAACATAAATTATGTAATCAACCGACGCGACCGGATTGCGCTTGTGGGTAAAAACGGTGCAGGCAAATCAACAATGCTCAAAATCATTGCCGGATTGCAGAGTCCAACGTCGGGCAACGTTTCAGTGCCGGCCGATACTACCATCGGTTATCTGCCCCAGCAGATGAAACTCGCTGATGAAACCACATTGTTGCAAGAGGTGCGCAAAGCATTCTCTGCACTTGACGACATGCAACAACGCCTCGATAAATTAAATATCCAGCTGGCAGAACGCTCAGATTATGAATCACCGGAATATCAGCGGATTATCGACTCTGTGGCTCAACTGTCAGAGCGCCTTGCCATGGAACAGAGTGAAAACCACGAAGCTGAAATGGAACGCACACTCCTTGGACTCGGTTTCGTCAGAGAAGATTTCAACCGGCCGACATCGGAATTTTCCGGCGGATGGCGTATGCGTGTCGAACTCGCAAAACTACTGCTGCAACACCCCGATGTGTTATTGCTCGACGAGCCGACCAACCATCTTGACATCGAATCAATCCAATGGCTCGAACAATTCCTGGCAACAAAAGCCAAAGCCGTAGTGTTAGTAAGCCATGACAGGGCTTTTATCGATAACGTCACAAACCGCACAATTGAAATATCCTGCGGAAAAATCTACGACTATGCGGTCAATTATTCAAAGTTCGTTGAGTTGAGGAAAGAGCGCATCGAGCAACAGACACGGGCCTACCTGAACCAACAAAAAGAAATAGCAGACACCGAGGCCTTTATCGAAAGATTCCGATATAAAGCCACCAAAGCCGTGCAGGTTCAGAGCCGCATGAAACAGCTCGCGAAAATCAACCGCATTGAGATCGATGATGTTGATAAT
Source organism: Bacteroidales bacterium (assembly GCA_910575545.1). Classification (GTDB taxonomy): domain Bacteria; phylum Bacteroidota; class Bacteroidia; order Bacteroidales; family Muribaculaceae; genus UBA7173. The sequence continues at coordinate 114,715 of CAJTFH010000001.1, read as the reverse complement.
TCAAGGCTTAATCTCCGTTTCCCTCCGGCGCCACGCTCAGGCGACTACCCCATTATAGCCGACAATGTAGGTAAATCATATGGCAGCCACCAGGTGTTTGACAATGCCACATTCACCATCCGCAGAGGTGAAAAAGTGGCATTCGTAGGCAAAAACGGTGAAGGCAAATCCACCTTGGTAAAATGCATTATGGGCGAAATTCCATTTACGGGTTCTTTGAAAATCGGCCATAATGTGCAGATCGGATATTTCGCACAAAACCAGGCACAGCTTCTCGATGGCACTTTGACCGTATTCGACACCATCGACCATGTTGCCGTTGGCGATATACGCACCAAAATACGCGACATACTTGGAGCATTCATGTTTGGCGGGGAGGAATCCGAAAAGAAAGTCAGCGTGTTGTCTGGCGGCGAAAAAACACGTCTGGCGATGATTCGGCTATTGCTTCAACCTGTCAATCTGCTGATTCTCGACGAGCCGACCAACCACCTTGACATGAAAACCAAGGATATTCTCAAACAAGCTATAAAAGACTTCGACGGCACGGTCATAGTCGTCAGCCACGACCGTGAATTCCTTGACGGATTAGTTGAGAAGGTCTATGAATTCGGAGGCGGAAAAGTAAAAGAATGCCTTGGTGGAATATATGAATTTCTGGAAAAGAAAAAGATTTCTTCATTGCGTGAATTGGAACTGACCCAATCTCCAACAGCTGAAAAAAACGCCATAAAGCCAACCCAAACGGAAAAGCCACACAATATACAATCCGAAACGGCAGCAACTGATTCGCAACAAAAGGCCACCCCTGCCGCGAAACTAAGCTATGCAGAACAACGCGAGCGTGAAAAAATGCTCCGGAAAGCATCAAAAAAAATCGAGGAAGCAGAAAAACGGATTGCAGACATCGAAAAAGAGATTGCAGACATCGAAACCCGCATAGCCAATGGCGAAACAGACGGCGACATTTTCAATCGTCATTCCGCAACAACCCGTAATCTTGAAAACGCAATGTCGTTATGGGAATTAGCATCAATGGAATTCGACAACCTTAAGCAACGGCTTATGTGATAACAGCCGCTTGCATCGTCTGATTATATTTTATTGCCTCAAATTTTCATTTCACCCAAAAATTTTTTTGGCAGTATATAACATCCTAAACAGGGCATTCTGAAAAAAATCAGAGTGCCCTGCGTTTTTTTTCGCTTTTTCACAACCTTTTGTTAACGCAGAATGTTAATAGAGTAAAATCGCTAATGGCGTAAGTGCTCAACCAACCTGCTAATCAAAACGGCATGAAACTTAAAGCGTCTGCAACCTTTAGCGCCAAAAATGCAATTAACAGAAATCAAAAAACTCTTAACAACTATTTATATGAAAAAGTCTCTTTTATTGATTGCCCTCATGGTAGGATGCATGAGCGCATCAGCCCAGAAATTCGACAAAAACGAACTTCGTCAGCTTCAGTCTTTCCTTTCACAACCTGGTGAAAAAGCTGCCACAAATGCAGAGGCTCTAAAAATCACTGATCTTAAGAACCCTGCCACGTGGGAAGGCGTAACCGTTGCCAACGGACGCGTAACAGCTATCGAATGGGGCGACAAGCATCTGGCAGGCGAACTCAATCTTTCCGGATTCAAAGCTTTGACTAAAGTCAACGTATCCCGTAACGCGCTTACATCGCTAAATATCGACGGTGACGCAGCCATCACAAGGCTCGATGCCCAGCGAAACAAACTCTCAGGAGTAAGTCTCGACGGTTGCACTGGTCTCAAGACCCTCAACATCTATAAAAACCGTATCACGGAATTCACTCTGACCGGCACTCCTGTTATTGAAACGGTCAACATCAGCAACAACTATCTGGTGGCGCTTGATGTGGCAAACTCCACAAGCCTTAAAACGCTTAACTGCCAAGGCAACCATCTGGAAATGCTGAAAGTTGAATATTGCACAGCTCTGAAAAACCTCTATTGTGGCTACAACAAACTGACCGGCCTGACTTTAGTAGGCGTAGAAGCCCTGCAAAACCTCAATATTGACGATAACGAAATTTCAAATCTCATTATCAGCAACCTGCCGTCGCTCAGCACATTCATCTGCTCCGACAATAACATGGTAAGCCTGGCGATGCGTGATTGCAAATCACTTCTCGACCTCGTATGTTCCTACAATAATCTGACTTCGCTAACTGTTAATAACTGCCCGCAGCTGCTCTTCGTTGACTGCTCATACAACGACCTTACCAACCTGACTTTGAGCAATCAGACATTCCTGCAACGTCTGCTTTGCAACAACAACCAGTTGACTATGCTCGACGTATCATTTGACCAGGCACTCACCTACATCAACTGCCGCTACAACATGATTACCGACCTCCGGACAGTTGGTTGCAACTCACTCTCGATGGTAGCATGTCAGTGGAACTACTAACCACACTATTTTCCGACCATATTATCGGAACGGCAAAATAACCGACACCCCCGGCCAATGGCCGGGGGTGTTCATGTTAGTCAGTTTCAAGCGATAGGAATCCACCTATCAGCAGGAGCGTTTTTCAGGGCATCCCTCATAATAATTGATAAATGAAAGATTAGCCAGCCTGTTTCCGCCCGGCGTTGGATAATCGCCTGAAAAATACCAGTCACCGGGGCAGTCTGGAACAGCCCTATGCAATCCCGCTATAGACTGGTAAACAATCTTTATTTCAGCTTCCACCCCCGCCGGTTTGAGCATATGCACCATTTTATCCGAAATTTCTTCATCAGAAAATGGCTCATAAATAGCCTTTACCGCATTAGTCTGCTCCTCAACAGGAAGTTCCAACTGCCGACGGCATTCTTGATACACCTTGTCTATTATATCATCCATGCCCCTGTCATGCAGAAGGGCTATTGCCGCCCTGAACGCGATAAACTCACTCATACGCGACATATCGATACCATAATAATCCGGATAACGAACCTGAGGAGAAGACGATACAATCACAATCCGCTTCGGATGCAGCCTGTCGAGCATACCTATAATCGACTGGCGCAATGTAGTGCCACGCACGATCGAATCATCAATGGCAACAACTGAATCCACGCCATCGGTGATGCAACCATATGTCACATCATAGACATGAGCCGCCAAATCATTCCTCGAAGCGCCTTCGGCAATAAAAGTGCGCAGTTTTATATCTTTGATCGCCACCTTTTCCACTCTGAGTTTCCGGTCGAGAATACGTCTGATTTCATCTGCCGATAGCCTACCTTGATTTTGCAACAGAAGCAGTTCATCGGTCTTCAATCGGTTAAGATGCTCTTCAAATCCTTCAACTAAGCCTATAAAAGCCACTTCGGCCGTGTTGGGAATAAAAGACAACACCGCATGGTCAATATCATTGTCAACCGCACGGAGCACATCCGGAACCAAAGCACGACCCAAAGCCTTGCGTTCACGATATATATCAGCATCGCTACCTCGCGAAAAATAGATGCGCTCGAATGAACAACGACGGTTTTCCGCCTCGCCAAGCACATCCACCACCTCTATATCGCCCGATTTAGCCACAATCAATGCACTTCCTGGTGTCAGTTCCTTGACGGTAGCACGACGCACATCAAACACAGTCTGGATAACCGGACGTTCCGAAGCCACCACAACCACCTCGTCATCCACATAATAAAACGCGGGTCTGATTCCATGGCTGTCACGCAACACAAACATATCGCCGCTTCCGGTTGCACCGCATATCACAAAGCCTCCGTCCCAATCCGGAGCGGCGCTTTGCAAAACGCGGGCGATATCGAGATTGTCTTCTATTGCGATACCCAGCTCTGGATCTTCCATCCTGTCGCGGAACTCCCGGTAAAGGCGGTGGTTTTCCTTGTCAAGCGCATATCCGAGCTGTTCTAGCAACACAATTGTGTCGCTATATATACGCGGATGCTGCCCTCTGGCAACAACGTTTTGGAAAATATCTTCAACATTTGTCATATTGAAGTTGCCACACATCAGAAGATTCCTCGACCTCCAGTTATTGCGCCTCAGAAACGGATGCACATAAGATAATCCCGACTTCCCTGTGGTGGAATAACGGAGATGGCCCATGTAGATTTCACCGACGAATGGCGAATATGCCTCTACCTCGTCAACCGGCAGGTTATCCGTATGTTCATGTTCAAACTGCGGCATTATCTGGCCGAAAATGTCAGTTATAGCCCCTGACCCCAGCGCCCGTTCCCTGAACACATATTCATGCCCGGGGCGGGAATGCAGTTTAACCACCCCGACCCCGGCACCTTCCTGTCCTCTGTTATGCTGCTTCTCCATAAGGAGATAGAGTTTATTAAGAGCATAGGAATAGGTGCCGTATTTCTGTCGGTAGTAATCGAGCGGCTTACGCAAACGGATCATTGCAATGCCGCATTCATGCTTGAGTTGTTCCATCTCGCCGGATCATCTTATAAACAGCATCTCACGATATTTGGGCAACGGCCACATTTCGTTATCTACCATAAGCTCCAGTTTGTCGATATGGTAGCGAATGCGTTCCATGCAAGGCACAACATTATCATGATATGCAATCGCTTTTTCCCGCTCACATTCTATGGCATTGGCCTGTTTCCGGGCATTGACCATGCGGTCAGTCTCTTCTTTTATAACGCCCATATGCTCAGACATTTTTTCAATCGTGCTGAGATCGCGTGCCGTCAATGCGTTCCCTTTGGCCACAGGGAAAAGTGTTTTCAATTTAACGAGGTTATCAACCAGAATCGACTGATAGCGGGTTGCCACCGGAACCACATGGTTAATGGCAAGGTCGCCGAGCACCCGCGCCTCAATCTGGATTTTCTTGGTATATGTCTCCCATTTCACTTCATTGCGGGCTTTCAGCTCGAACTCGGTGAATACTCCGGTCTCGCCAAACATCTTCACGGATTCCGGACGCAGGTAAGCATCGAAAATCTTCGGCACGGAAGTCTCGCAATCAAGGCCACGGCGCGCAGCTTCGGCTTTCCATTCCTCGCTATATCCGTTGCCGTCGAAATGGATTGCCTTTGACTTAACAATCAATGCCTTGGTCTCTTCAAGTATCGCATGATACAGAGATTCTTCACGTTCAACCCTGGCATCAACGTTTTTCTTAAATTCTTTCAGCTGCTCCGCAACTGCGGCATTCAAGGCAATCATTGCCGAGGCACAGTTCGCCGACGAACCCACAGCCCTGAACTCAAACCTGTTGCCTGTAAACGCAAATGGCGACGTACGGTTACGGTCGGTATTATCGAGCATAATCTCAGGAATCTGAGCCATACCCATATCAATACCCTCTTTACCACCTAATGTAATCAGTTCATCTTCAGTGCTGTTCTCAAGACGCTCGATAATGTCGGCAATCTGCTTGCCGGTGAAGATTGAAATAATGGCAGGAGGGGCTTCATTTGCGCCGAGACGGTGGGCATTCGTAGCCGAAGAAATGGAAGCTTTCAACAAACCGTTGTGACGGTACACAGCAGCCATCACGATTGCCATGAATGCCATGAACCTGAGGTTTTCACGCGGAGTTTTGCCGGGTGAAAAAAGTAATGTGCCGGTGTCAGTGCCAAGACTCCAGTTGTTATGCTTGCCAGAGCCATTGATGCCGGCAAACGGTTTTTCATGGAGCAATACACGGAAATTATGGCGCCGGGCCACCTCTGCCATCAGCGACATCAACAGCAGATTATGGTCATTGGCCAAATTGGTTTCTTCAAAGATAGGGGCAAGTTCAAATTGGTTGGGAGCAACCTCATTATGGCGTGTATGCGCCGGTATCCCCAGCCGATGGCACTCATTTTCAAGATCAAGCATGAAAGCCGCCACACGCGACGGAATCGCACCGAAATAATGGTCTTCAAGCTGTTGGTTCTTGGCGCTCTCATGCCCCATTAGAGTGCGTCCGGTAAGCACAAGATCCGGACGAGCCGCATAAAGGGCCTCATCCACAAGAAAATACTCCTGCTCCCAGCCGAGATAAGAATTGACATGCTTCACATCCTTGTCGAAATACCGCGCAACAGCAGTAGCGGCTTCATCAACCGCGTTGAGCGCACGCAACAACGGGGTCTTGAAATCAAGCGATTCACCTGTGTAGGAAATAAAAATGGTAGGTATGCAGAGTGTCTCATTTACGATAAATACGGGAGATGAAATATCCCAGGCGGAATAACCACGTGCTTCAAAAGTGTTGCGTATTCCTCCATTAGGGAAACTCGATGCATCAGGCTCCTGCTGCACCAACAGCTTACCGTCGAATTCTTCCACAACCCCACCTTTGCCGTCATGTTCAATGAAGGCATCATGCTTTTCCGCAGTGCCACCCGTCAATGGATGGAACCAGTGGGTGTAATGGCGCACTCCGTTTTCGAGAGCCCATCTCTTCATGCCCTCAGCCACACTATCGGCAAGCTCGCGTGATATGGGCTGTTTGTTGTCAATGGCAAAAATCAGTTTGTCGTAGGTCTTCTTCGGAAGATACTCGAACATCTTCTCTCTTGTGAAAACCTTTTCGGCATAAAACTTCTCGGGACGTTCCGATGGCATTTTAACCTCTACGGCCTTACGGTCTGAGGCTTCTTTCACTGCCTTGAATCTGAGTAATGACATAAAACAGATAAAATGAGTTGAATGAAACAGTTGTTAGTCTACCTATTGGTTGCAATTGCCACACGACCGGGTTATGAACCGGTATTATGGCAGATGTATATTACCGACAGAGGCTCCGGCGCGATGTCGCGACCGAAGCCTCTATGAGATTATCCGAACCTTGCTGCCGAGATTCGTCTGACAGCCTCAAGGGTGTTTTCGTAAGTGTTGAAGGCTGTTAACCTTATGTACCCCTCTCCGGCAGGCCCGAATCCTGAACCTGGCGTACCCGCCACATGGCATTTATCAAGCAACATGTCGAAGAAACTCCATGAATCCATATTTCCGGGCGTCTTTATCCAAACATATGGCGCATCCACCCCGCCGAACACTTCAAGCCCGGCGGTTGCCAACCCCTCGCGCAGCAATGATGCGTTACGCAGATAATAATCAATTGCTTCGCGTGTTTGCCGTTTTCCTTCAGGAGAATAAATTGCGGCCGCTCCACGTTGGGAGATATATGAAGCCCCGTTGAATTTAGTGCATTGGCGACGTAGCCACAACTTGTTTATTGAGACCGCATTGCCATTGCTGTCAACGCCCTTTAATTCTTTAGGGATGACCGTATATGCGCATCTCACACCGGTGAATCCAGCTGTTTTTGAAAAACTGCGGAACTCAATCGCCACCTCTTTCGCACCAGGAATTTCAAATATGCTATGCGGCACATTATCTGTCCTGATAAACGCCTCATAGGCAGAATCAAACAAGATAAGCGAGCCATGCTTCCGAGCATAATCCACCCACACCTTCAATTGATCGAAAGTAAGTGTAGTACCTGTCGGATTATTCGGATAACAAAGATATATAACATCAGGGACTTGTGCGGGCAGCTGTGGCACAAAACCGTTTACCGCCGTGACCGGAAGATATATGACACCATTCCAACATCCGTCCTGGCCGAACTCTCCGGCGCGCCCTCCCATAACATTAGTATCTACATATACAGGGTAAACAGGGTCTGTGACTGCCACCTTATTCGACATGGCAAGTATATCCCCTATGTTGCCGGTATCACTCTTTGCTCCATCGCTGACAAATATTTCGTCGGCAGAAATCTCTATACCCCGTTGCCTATAGTCATTTTCAGCAATAGCTTCCCGAAGGAACGGATATCCTTGTTCAGGGCCGTAGCCATGAAATGTCGCACCTCCGGCTTCTTCTTCAACAGCTTCATGCATGGCTTTGACTGCGGCTCCACACAAAGGTAGTGTCACATCGCCTATACCCATGCGGATAACATCGGCATCTGGATGCGATTGCTTGAAAGCATTAATCCGCCGGGCTACTTCTGAAAACAGATAGCTCTCTGCAAGTTTACAAAAATTATCGTTTATTCTAAACATTTATAAAGGTATATGATTCTTATAGTTCCACTTCTCCTGAAAACACGGTGGTAGCCGTGCCGGTCATAAAAACATGGTTAGAGTCGCGATTCCATTTTATCGTCAGGTCTCCGCCCAGCAGATGAACAGTCACCTCGTCTGAGCTACGCCCTGTCAAAGCGGATGCAACAGCAGTTGCACATGAACCGGTTCCGCAAGCCATGGTCTCGCCGCTCCCCCGTTCCCATACACGCATGATTATCTCTTTCTGTGAAACAACCTTGGCGAATTCGATATTGGCTCTGTCTGGCCAAATAGGATGCACTTCAAGCTCGCGCCCAATACTATGGACGTCAATATCGTTAAAATCATCTATAAATACCACCCCATGGGGATTTCCCATAGAAACCGCTGTAAGTTTAATTTCTTGCCCGTTTGAAAGCGCCACTTTGATATCGACATTCCCCTGGTTTGCAGAAGTAACAACCGGAATATTCCGAGGATTAAACTCAGGCTCCCCCATGTCAACCGTCACTGACTCCACCTTGCCATCAGCCCCTATTTGAAGCTGCAAATATTTAACGCCCGAAGCGGTTTCGAGCGTTATGTCTGTTTTTTCGGTGAGTTGATTGTCATAGACATACTTGCCGATACACCTGGAGGCGTTGCCACACATACGGGCTTCAGAACCGTCGGCATTGAAAATCCGCATTCTGAAATCGGCATTGTCTGAGGGGAGAATCAGAACTATACCGTCGCCTCCTATACCGAAATGGCGATTGCTGAGGCGCGATGAAATTTCTTCCAACCGTGAACTGTCGGTAACAATTGACCTGTCGTCGCCTCCGAATGTTCCATCCATACAATCAATGTAGATGTAATCATTCCCGAGGCCATGCATTTTGGTGAACCTCATCAGATATTATCATCGTTTTTAATGACGGCGCAAAGGTAGAAATTTCTATGGGATTTAGCGCATCATCGCAACTCATTTTTTTCAAAAAAATCATATGATGTAATAGACCGCCGATTTTTCCGTTTATAGGTTAGTCAGATAATCGATGAAATATAACAGCCACTACCCCATAGCACATATTCCGCTCAACGCCACTGGATTTCTACGGCTGATTCGGATGCCATCGCTGGTATCGGCAATGCTTTTGAATTTGCTGATACCTCTCTTCGTAAGCGCCCAAGACGGTTCTTCGGCATATAATTATCTGAACGTCACTTCATCTGCACGCATATACGGATTAGGCGGTGTGAACATAACCGCTGTTGAAGACGAACTTGGAGTTGCAGATCAGAACCCCGCCCTATTAGGATGGGAGATGGACAACCAGGTGATGCTTGACTATATGCACTATCTTGGCGAATCAAACTTCGCAGGTGCGAAATACGCCCGTGCTATCGGAGAGCGCGGAGCCTGGGCTGCAGGATTGCGTTATTTCGGCTACGGCAAAATGAAGGCTACCGATGAAACGGGCGTGGTAACCGGCACTTTTTCGCCCAGCGACGTCAATTTCAACGGCACTTTCTCATATGACATCACCGACCGTCTGCGTGGAGGTATCAACCTGAAATTCTTATACAGCAGTTACGAGGCATATTCGGCCTTGGCCATAGCCGCCGACCTCGGAATAAATTATTTTGATCCGGACAACGACGTTTCGTTGTCGGCAGTGTTAGCCAACGTCGGAGGTCAGGTAAAACGGTTTCACGAAAGCTACAACCGCCTCCCTATCGACCTGCGTCTCGGCATAGCCAAGGTTTTCCAGGGGCTTCCCATACGATTCTCAATAACAGCCTGGAATCTATTCAAATGGAAGCTCCCATATTATGAGACCGGTGACGGATCAAGCTCTGAACAATTCAAGGAGAAGGAAAATTTCACATCAAATCTGTTCCGTCACCTTATATTCGGAGTTGATTTCATTCCTAGTGAGCGATTTTTCGTAGCATTAGGATACAATTACAAAACGCGCACCGACATGAGCACATATTCCCGCAGTTTCTTATCGGGATTTTCGCTGGCGGCCGGTCTTAATCTGCGCAGATTCAATGTGGCGATAGCTTTCGCACAACCTCATTCCGGAGCTACAACGCTTATGCTTAACCTCAATCTGAACATTAACGACATAATCTATTGATGAACCGGACAAAACGGTTTAGCAATCTGATATAACAATATAAGCAATGCAAACCACTCAGAAAAGACCTATTATAATTGCAATCGACGGCTATTCATCCTCCGGGAAAAGCTCTATGGCGAAAGCCTTGGCCAAAACCATCGGATATCATTATGTTGACACAGGAGCAATGTATCGCGCAGTCACCCTTTATGCCATGCGCAACGGCTTGATTGACAACAACGGCACTCCCGACAGTAAAGCCATAGCCGATGCCATGCCTCTTATTAATATCGGCTTTATACTGATGCCTGACGGCTCCCAGCACACCTCTCTAAATGACGAGGATGTCGAGAACGAAATCCGTGGCCTTGACGTATCAAACAACGTGTCGGCAGTATCGGCAATACCCGAAGTGCGCCACGATCTTGTGGTCAAGCAACAGGCATTCGGCAAGAGCAAAGGGATAGTGATGGATGGACGCGACATTGGCACAACCGTATTTCCGTCGGCCGAATTGAAAATCTTCGTAAACGCCCCGGCTACCACACGCGCAATGCGCCGTCTTAAAGAACTGGTAGGGAAAGGCATCCATACCACATACGAAGAAGTGCTTGAAAACATCGAAAGCCGCGACAGGCAAGATGAAAACCGCAAAGAAAGCCCATTGCGACGCGCACACGACGCAATCGACCTCGACAATACCGACATGACTATCCAGCAGCAAGACCAATGGCTGATTGACAGGTTCAACGAAGCTGTGGAAAAACATCCGGAACTGTAAACGCCACATAAAAGAGAAGGAGCAGCCATTTATTATGGACAAAAAAGTTGAAATTGACAGTGATTCAGGCTTTTGCTTCGGAGTAGTGACGGCAATAAAGAAGGCTGAAGAGGAACTCGCCGAAACAGGCTCACTATATTGCCTTGGCGATATAGTCCACAACAGCGATGAAGTGCAGCGCCTATCAGGCAAAGGATTGAAAATAATAACCCACGAGGAGCTTGAGCAGTTGAAAAACGTGAAGGTGCTGCTGCGTGCACATGGTGAACCACCATCTACCTATCAGATGGCGAAACGCAACAACATCGAAATCATCGATGCAACTTGCCCTGTGGTGCTCCGCCTTCAGCAACGGATAAAAAAAAGTTTCGATGTTGATGAAAAACAACGTCCCCAAATTGTGATATATGGCAAAAAGGGCCATGCCGAAGTCAATGGACTCGTCGGCCAGACCCTTGGCCAAGCCATCGTCATTGAAAACACCGACGAGCTCGACAAAGTGGATTTCAGCCGCCCGATTGCATTGTATTCGCAAACCACAAAATCTCTTACCGGCTTCCAGGAAATCATCAAGGAAATAGGATGCAGAATGCACCCCGGAGTGAAATTTGAAAGTTTCGACACCATATGCCGAAGGGTATCGAACCGGGTGGAGAAATTGCAGCGCTTCGCCGAAAACCACGACCTGGTTCTATTTGTGGCAGGTAAAAAAAGCAGTAACGGAAAAGTGCTCTATGCCCACTGCCATGAAGTGAACCCCAACACACGGCTCATTGCCAATGCAAACGAAATCGATCCGGAATGGATTGGGGCTGCTACAAGCATAGGCATATGTGGAGCCACATCTACACCCCGATGGTTAATGGAGGAAGTAAAATGGAAAATTTTGTCGCTGTAGATGTTGAAACGGCCAATAACGAACCATCGAGCATATGCGCCATAGGCGCGGTTAAAGTAATCGACGGTGTTATCACAGAACGTTTCTATGAACTGGTTAAGCCTGAACCGGAGTACTACTTCCGCTACTTCACACAGCAGATTCATGGCATTGACAGGCAAATGACCGAAAATTCACCGACCTTCGATGTCGTCTGGCGCAGACTCCATCGGATAATCGGCCGGTTGCCACTGGTCGCACACAACAAAGCATTTGATGAAAGGTGCATTCGGGCGGCATTTAAGGTCTATTGCATGGACTATCCTGAATATCCGTTTTTATGCACAGTGCAGAAAGCTCGCCGCACCATCTCCAGGCAAATATGCGGATCTTTCTCTCTGCCGTCACTCTGCGATTTTCTCGGCATACCATTCTCAAACCACCATAACGCTTTAGCCGACGCTGAAGCATGTGCAAAAATTGCAATGGTTATATTATAGCCAAAAATCATTTTTTACGACATGAAAAAATTGATTCCCATAATAACGAACTGTATTATGCTTCTGCTCCTCCCCATCGCGGTTCAAAGCTGCAGCGGTGAGAAAGTGTCAAAAGAAGATCTCGCCACGGCCAGAGAGATGGGGCATAAAAGGGCTTTGGAATTTTCACCGGCAATAACTCTTGACACCTGCCGTATGGAGGCCATGCTAATAGATATACGAGAACGTGAGCAACGATTACGCGCCACCGGACACACCAAAGCCGCCGATGCATATATGGACTCATTCCTTTCAACACTCGACAGTGTCAATCCTTCTCTTGCATCACAACTGAAACGCTGACACTCTAATACACGCCAATCCCCTTAAGTCGCATATGAGGTCAATAAACGCCCCATATGCGTCTATTTTATTAAAAACACCCTGTTTTTTACGAATTTCCTCCGATAGCGCAATCCGGTTTTTGAGTAGCTTTGCATCATGTTCAGCCATGAAACACAACCATTAAGATAATATCCATAATACCAAATCCGAAATGAAATCATACTTTTTAAAAGCCGCAGCATTTTGCATCATACTGGCGTGCACGGACTTATCGGCAAAAGACATCTCGTCGTTCCCTATCGGCAAGGAATGGCTCGACAACGACGGCAAACATATCAACTGCCATGGCGGTTGCGTTGTGGAACATGAAGGATACTTTTATTGGTTTGGCGAAAGCCGCACAGGAGGCCATTCAGATGGCATCAGTGTCTACCGTAGTAAAGACCTCTACAACTGGGATAATCTCGGATATGCCGTAGTGCACCAAGGTAATCGCGACGACGATACGTTGCAGGACATTTCCGAAGGGCGTCTGCTTGAACGTCCAAAAGTGATATACAATGACAAGACCGGGAAATGGGTCATGTGGGCACATTGGGAAAACGGCAAAGATTACGGACAGGCTCGTGTGGCCATCCTGCAATCCGACAAAATCACAGGCCCGTATGAATTTATAAGGACAATGCGTCCAAACGGACACGACTCCCGTGACCAGACGTTATTCCTCGACACCGACGGTAACGCATACCATCTCTGTTCAACAAATATGAACACCGACATAAATGTGGTGCGTCTGACCGACGATTTCCTTAACTGCTCGGACAACGAGACTCTGATTATGAACGGCCGCAGACTCGAAGCAACAACAGTATGCAAAGTCGGAGACACATATTTTGCCACATTCTCCGAATGCAAAGGATGGGATCCTGCTCCGGGACATACCGCCACGACCGTGGGTGACATGCTGGGAGACTGGTCTGAAGGACTGTCTTTTTGCGTTGATCCCGATTCAAACCGCTCATATGGTTCGCAAGGCGCCTTCGTATTCTCTGTAGGCTCATTAGGCTACGACCCGAAATGCTTCATTTTCTATGGCGACAGATGGATTCCCTCAAATGTGGGAGGCTCAACATACGTATGGTTGCCAATGAGCGTGCGGTCAGGTTATCCTACAATACGCAATTATCCCGACACATGGAGTCTTGACGAGGTTATGACCGACATGTATCGTTTCAAACGCGCCGCTACAATTATCGACAATGGGGAATTTGCGTTGCTTGAACGTAATTCCGACCGCCTGATGTCGCGGTCTGGGGAACAGACCGGCTTCTGCATAGCCAACGACGACGACAACAAGAATGTGATATTCGTATTTGAGGCTACTTCAGATCCTTATGTGTGGCGTTTGCGTGATAAAGCCTCCGGCAAATATCTGTCAGTCAGCAGTGGTATGCTAAGTGAAGATTCTGACGGTAACAGTAAAAAATCAATGTGGAGATTCTTCCGCCTGACCGACGGCTATTATAACGTGGTTAATGAGGATTGCCGAAAGTGCCTGACCGTGGCGGGTGATTCGCGGGCCGACGGTACTGAAATCAAACTTGAACCGGTAGGTGCTGGAAATGCTCAGGCATTCGGGGTTTATTTCGACTCTAAAAGGAATAATTATAAAGAGGCGGATATGTTCTCTAAAACATATTTTGAGGAACTTCGTTAAGCAACGAAACGACCGATGAAAGAAAAATCAGACGGCGCTATGCGGTAAAACCGCATAGCGCCGTCGTTATATGTCAACATATAATTATTTAGCGGCAATCACCTCGATTTCTACCAGCACCTGTTTAGGAAGTTCCTTGACAGCGACTGCCGAGCGTGCAGGGAAAGGCGCAGTGAAAACCTGGGCATAGACCTCATTCATTGGCACGAAATTTGCCATGTCTGAGAGGAATACAGTGGTTTTAACAACATTATCGACCGTAAGGCCTGCCTGCGCCAAAATAGCTTTGACATTGGCGAGAGACTGGGTTGTCTGGGCTGTTATGCCTTCGGGGATTTCTCCGGTAGCGGGATTAACAGGTATCTGGCCTGAAATAAACACAAATGAGCCGGCATCGATAGCCTGGCTGTAAGGGCCGATAGCGGCAGGAGCTTTTTCAGTTGCAATCTGGGTTTTCATAATGATAACATTTATTATTTGGTTAAGTTAATTGGTTAATCGTCTGCTTATTCTGGTTTGAATCAATCTGCTTATCATCCACATTATGGGTTGGCATAAGATTTTCAATAGTCAATGACGACAATGACACATTGTTCCCAGCTGATATCGTCTGGTTCCTAAGATTCAACACAGCCTCTGAGAGCCTGGCAAAGCGTTTGTTGAACGACGGTATAAAGTTGGCACTTCCGTTAGCCCCCATCTTTTCCAGCACAAGACCGAGGGTGATTTTTTCGGTAGGCAGCGCCGGAGAAACGCCTGGTTCGTCATCGTTCCCTTTCACCATGATTTTGAGTAACAACCCGCAATCTATCAGCTTGTGGACAGAATCGCTTACCAATGATATTGGTAAATCATATTCCACCGCAATCTGATGGGGAGTAAGAGGTTTTTGCTCCCGTTCAAAACGCTGCACTGCCACAGTCATCACTGCAAGCGTCAAACGCCATTTGTAATTATTGGAGATGCGCGAAATCTCGCTATTGAAATTAAACTCGAAAATGTTTTGAGACGAGAAGCAAAGCACTCCTCCGGCAAGGGTTATAGTCCATACCAGCTGGAGCCATAACAATAACAGGGGGAGAAATGCAAAAGACCCGTATATGGCATTATAGCGCGTAACATACAGCTGTCCCGACAGAAACAGCCACTGCAATATGCTATAACCCGTTCCGGCTATGACTCCTGCCAAGAATGCATTCCTGAACTTCACTTTCGTGTTAGGTATCAACATATAGCTACCTGCGAAGAATAGCCAAACAAATGCCAACGACGCAAAATCAAGCAGGAATTTGATTACCGGCGACATGAATCCAAACGGGAGGATTGTCTGCAACGTGGTTGACATAAATACCATTATACCGCTCGAGCACACCAGCAGAATTGGCAGAATGAGCAATATGGCCGTATAATCCGTGAGTTTACGCCATATAGTACGACCCTGTTTTATACCCCATATCGTATTTAAAGCATCCTCAACAGAACCGATGAGCGATATCAGCGTCCATAACAGAAACAGAACCCCGATTCCCACAAACAACCCTTCAGACGATTGCGCCAGATAAGAATCGACAAAACCGAATGCCTGCGACAAAGCCTGCTGTTGGGCCGGAAAGCTATTGAAAAGCTGCGACTGTATGATATTCTGGAATCCGAACCCACGGCCTATCGCAAAAACCAATGCCAATGCCGGAACTATGGCCAGTAGCGTCTGATACGTAAGTGAAGCTGCCCTCATCTGAAGTTCGGAATTCAGGAATGAGCGGACTGAGAGATTGAGGGTTTTGATAATATTCACTCCCAACGTATGGCGGGTATCGCTCCACACTCCGTCGGAAACATATTTCCACCACCCCATTATCCGGTTGGTAACACGGTTGACCAGTGGAGACTTGTCGGCTTTGGCGGATTGATTCATGTCGTCAAAATTAAGAAAAACATTATAAACATCCAAACGCCTCAATACCCTAAAAAGATTTATTCGGAATCTGACTAAACCTATATATACTGCTCCGGAATCCCGACCTGGATATAATCCTGCATCAGAATTCCGGAGATATGACAGCTCGTCAAAAAATCATCTTTTATGCAGGATATACGACCTGAACGGGGCGAGGATTCCACGGAGATGCCCCTTTTTCACCTGGAATTCTTTGCCATAAACTTCATCGAAATACTTCCCGTCGGGCAAGCCGGTAGGAAGGTCTATAAAATTCGCCACAGAAGATATGTTGACCATAGCCGCACCCTTCTGCCCACGGTTGACTAACAGAACCTGACCGTTACCGGTTGTTTGCAGATTCTCTTTCTCTCCGGCCATTGCTGCGCGGAATTTATTGACCGCTACCACCTCAGGATGGAAGAATTCATCATTACCCCTGGCACCCAACACATTGTCGCCCCAATAATTAGAGCGTGTCGAACCCATAGGCCTGCTGAAAAACAATGGCACACCATTCTGACGGGCGGTGAGGAATACCCAGCCGGTGCGTATCTGGTCATCTGTCAGATGGGCGCTTTCATGGGCATTGCAATACGTGTCGTGGCTTTCCACCCATGTCGTCAGATATTCCGGCGCTGAGGTATGCCCCCAGTCGGCGAGATTTATCCCATTGGCGCTCTGCTGCTCAAGTGCCTTGCGCAGATGATGACCATAACCTGAAGCCGTCTGTCCGAAATAACCTGCATATTCGGCCTCAGGCACATTGCGATCCTGAAGCACCTCGCCATAAACAAACAAACTGTCGTATGGAACGGCAAGCCGCACTCCTTTCACAGCTTTCCGGCCTGTTGCCACATCCCAGAAATCGTTGACCTTGACACCGGAAGCGGCATCCACCGGGTCGGAATGAACTCCTATGTGTTTGGCAGTGTCATAACGGAATCCTCGCACCCCCATGGCAAGTAACTCATTGACAAACTGCATATAATATTTTTGGAAGTCGGGATTCTCGGTATTCACATCGGGAAGAGCTCCTGAAGCCCACAATGTGCATTGTGTGCGGTCATTGTAATCAGCAACAGGCTGCAGACCGTTGGAATGATATAATTTTTCGCGGCCACCTACAGCCTTTACCATATCATCGCTGACGGCATCTACATCGAATGCCGTGTGGTTAGGAAGCACATCTACGATTACACGCACGTTATACCGCGCAGCCGAATCCATCATCTGTTTCATCTGCTCCCGGGTGCCCAATATCTGGTTCCCTATTTTCCAGTCTGTCGGCTGATAGTAATAATACCAGTTCCCCTCCTTTTCATCAAACAGTTTCTTTGATCCCCCTTCGGGATTAAAGCAGTGTTGCACAGGTGAAGTCTGCACCATGGTGAATCCGGCCTCATGGATAGCTTTCATATTAGAGGCTATTGCCGGAAAATTCCAGCTCCAAACATGCAGAATTGTTTCCGTATTCGTTGTGTCAGGGTTATGTACCGTACGGTCTTTGGCTTCCATGGCCATCGTCATCGCCCCTGCTGAAAGGGCTACAAGCATCAGTTTTTTCATGTCGTCAATCAATCCGGACTACATCTCCGACAATGCCGGGCTGTCAGGCCGGTAATTTATAGTTAAGATGAATTAGTAAGTTTGGTGTGCAAAAATACAAAAAACTTCCATTAATTTCAACCCCACTGACTATGGCATCTATCAACATGAAATTCTCCTCTCATACATCTCCATGCACCCAAACCATAATCAGCGACCATATTCCTGGGCGCACCCTGTTCAGCTTCGCCGACTGGCTGATAATATCGCTGAAGCACCATAACCGACAACGCACTGCTGAAACTTATGAAGCCGCCCTGAGCAGTTTCAAAAAATTCAACAACGGCCACGACATAATGCTAAACTCAATAACCCCATCGGTTATCGAACAGTATGAGATTCATCTAAGAGAAAGAGGTGTCCGGCCAAACACTTCGTCGTTCTACATGCGTATACTCCGCGCCATCTACAACCGTGCCGTATCCAATGGCGTAACCCGGCAGCGCAATCCGTTTCGCAATGTCTACACAGGAGTCGGCCAGACTGTTAAACGGGCGTTGCCACTTGCCGACATCAAACGCATTAAGAATCTGGACCTGACCGATGAGCCAAAAGCCGGATACGCCCGCGACATGTTCCTGCTCAGTTTCCTCCTTCGCGGAATGAGTTTCATAGATATGGCCTTTCTGCGCAAAACCGATCTGTTCAACGGCCAAATAATATACCGTCGTCGGAAAACAGGCAGATTGTTAAGTATTGCCTGGACTCGAGAAATGCAGCTAATCATCGACAGATATCCCCAGAATTCAACCTGCTACCTGCTGCCAATTATCACCGGCCACGTGGCAGATGAACGCACCGCCTATCTCAATGCAACCTACAATATAAATCACAACTTGAAAAAAGTGGCACAGATGGCCGGAGTGGCCATGCCGCTGACGATGTATTGTGCACGCCACAGCTGGGCCTCAGCCGCAAAAGCCAAAGGAATTCCTCTACATATAATAAGCGAAGGGATGGGACATGCATCTGAAACCACAACACAAATCTACCTTGCGTCTCTTGATACATCAATAATCGATAATGCCAACAATCTGATAATATCCTCAATATAATTTATCACAATCTCTTCGTTAGAGATAGTAAGGCGCACGAAATTGCTATGCAAAAGTAGCCAAAATATCCGATATAGGGGCATATGACACTAGAAAAACTCCAAAGATTTTTTTCAATGAAGAACTCGGCAGTATGCGCGATGATTATGCCTACTGGCTTAAAATGTTCAAAGATATATTTGTAGGATATGGGCACATTGAGATTCTTGTCGATTACCGCATGAGAAAATCATCGGTTACCAACAATAAGATGAAAGTTATAAAACCGCAATGGAATGTTCCATACCGGGTTGAAAAGCTCGGTTTGATAAAGAGCGCCTACTACTTAGGATGCTGGGCGTGGATCTCATATTTTAAGTATCGGAAATAACCGCAAGATATATGCTAAAACACAGCGGCGGCTTCCATTAATTAATAGAAGCCGCCGCTGTGTTGATAATAAGTAAGTCGTCAAAATTATTTTATATTATCGGAGAGAGATTTTTCGAGGGATTTTAGCCTGAGAATGAAGGAGTGTAGTTGTCTACACGACTGAATATGAAGGCTAAAAGCACCGAAAAAGCTCCGCCGATGATATAAAGTCTCAAGATTCATAATATGCGTAATAATTTTGATGACTTACTTATACCTGAAAACTTATTGTTTGTCGGGATCGGGGGCGATGAGCTTGTAGCCTTTGCCGTGGATGTTGATGATTTCAATGGAGGGGTCTTCCTTGAGATGTTTGCGCAGCTTGGTGATGTAGACGTCCATCGAGCGGGCGTTGAAGTAGTTGTCGTCAATCCAGATTGTCTTGAGAGCGTAGTTGCGCTCAAGGATTTCGTTGACGTGGGCACACAGCAGACTCAGAAGCTCCGACTCTTTGGTGGTGAGCTTGGTAACTTTGTCGTCAATCATCAGCACCTGCTTCTGGGTGTCGAAGGTGAAGCGGCCGATTTTATACATTGTCACTTCCTTCCCTTTCTTACCTTTAACGCGGCGCAGGATGGCTTCGATGCGGAACACCAGCTCTTCCATCGAGAACGGTTTTGTTATATAGTCGTCGGCTCCGATCTTGAAACCTTCTAGAATGTCTTCCTTGATAGTCTTTGCAGTCAGGAATATGATGGGCACCTCTGAGTTTACGGCTCTGATTTCCTGAGCGAGCGTAAACCCGTCTTTTTTAGGCATCATCACGTCGAGCACGCATATGTCATATTTACCTTTCAGGAACGCTTTATATCCGGCTTCCCCGTCGGCATACAGGTCGGCGTTGAAGCCTTTGGCCTGAAGATATTCGCGAAGGAGCATCCCTAAATTTTCATCATCCTCGCATAGGAGGATACGCATACGGTCGTCCATAGTTTTTGGTTTTGATTTTATACTTATATAATTAATATTTTTTCTAAATTGTTCACGAAGAGCTTAATTTATTCCTACCCGGCATCAGCAATATATCGTCACAGCCTATTCTTTCACTTCATCCGGCGCCGTTTCGAGCAGCGGCAGAATGATTATGAATCGTGAGCCTTTTCCGGGTTCACTCTCAGCTTTTATCTCCCCTCCCATGAGGGTTATCATCTTGTTGACATAAGCCAATCCAAGCCCGAATCCTTTCACATCGTGGCGGTTGCCGGTTGACACACGATAGAATTTCTCAAAGATTTTCTTAAGATCATCCTTCTTGATTCCTATACCGTTGTCGCTTATGGTTATCTCAAGACGGTCTTGGGCTATGTCGCGGGTGGTCACCGCCAACTGCAACGGCTCATCTTCTTTGCGGTATTTGACCGCGTTGTCGAGAAGGTTGAATATCACATTGGTGAAGTGCATCTCATCAACGTTGACAATGGCGTCATCCGCATCGAAACGCGCCTCTATTTTGCCCCCGTATTTCTCTACCTTAAGTCTGAATGTATGGACCACATTTGAAATCAACAGATTGGCATCTACATCCTGCATCCGCAAAGTGCCCTTCTTCTTGTCGAACATCGACATCTGAAGCACTTTCTCCACCTGGAATCTCAGCCTCTTCGTTTCATCGTTTATCACCCCTGATATATGCTGCAACATGGTCGGCGATTTTCTAACCGAATCATCGTTAAGCATTTGGGCAGCCAATGAGATTGTAGATACCGGGGTCTTGAACTCATGGGTCATATTGTTGATGAAGTCGTTTTTCATCTCCGTGAGCCTCTTCTGACGGAAAGCCAGGATGATAGTGTAGAGAAATACAATCAGAAGTATAAACGTGAAGATAAACGACGGGATTAGGAATTTGACCGAATTCAGGATATATTTCGTTTTCGACGGAAAATAAACCTTCAGATAGTTTTTCTTCAACGGAGGGTCATTCCGGAACAACGACTGCACGAATATGCTGTTTTCCAACGTAGCAGGATTTACGTTGGAGAATCCCGGCGACTGATAAAACACATTCCCGTTGCGGTTTACCACAGCGAACTCGAATGGCAGTTCCAGCCCGTTGTTTTCCAGCTCCCGCTTCAGATAACGCCTTACAGCCACAGAATCGGCTCTCTCTTCAATGGGGCGGTCACCGGCCTTGTTCATTATATTGATAATCACATCGTCGATTACCCCTTTTTGATAGAGATACTGCCCTTTCAGCTCCTCACGCATCGAGTTATAACTCGATGCCACATTGCTCTCGCTCTGAATCTTATATATTTTTTCCGCATCGGCTTTCAGGGTAACATCACCTGCCACCCCGCTACGAGTCGTGAACGTATATTTGATCCCACCCAGATGCGGAGTGCCGCCATATTGGGCATAGATAGAAGAAGCCTCCACCTGAGCCACATCTTCTTCAAGGAAATATTTCGTTTCATCCTGCTCCAACAGCGATGATACGGCATAAAGTGAGCGGCGAACCCCTTCGGAAAACTGGTCGTCGCGCATACGAATCATGCTTTCCATATACATTATCTGTATATACAGCAGCACAATAGCCGTCAAAGCCATCAGCACAGTCAGAAGCCATATCAATGATTTTTTCATCCGGTCTATCTCTCCTCTTCATAATGGCCGGATAGAGACTTTCGCAATCCATCCGCGTCCATTTTAAGAAACTTATATAATATTAACAAATAACACGTCGCTATGTTTTGTCGGAATGCAACGGAGAATCAATAAAAGTAGACACCTACGCCACACATTTAACACTTCTGTGCAAATTTAACATAACAATCCCTATCGACAAAATTTTTTGAATTAAAAAATAAAAACTTCAGAGAAGCAGGCCATCCGGAATCGGAATATTCCGTAACTACGCTTCTCTGAAGTGGTTTACTCCCAGAAAGACTGTTGTCCCCACTAACAGTCAACACTATTCATCTGCATAAAATGATTTATCGCAGCTACACATCAGCCCTGATGCTGCGGACGCAGAAGATCGTTGACCGTCTTCACCGGATTGAACGTCTCAATAGGCACCTCAACAAAAGCCGTATTCCAATCGCTCATGGCGCCGTTCCATAGGCCCGGTAGTTCCAACGCCTTAAGATTGCGTCCATGGAAAGACTTCGACGATATGAATCCGGTCTGCTCATCAACATGAGCAGTCAGGTCATAACACTTCCCGGCTGAATTACGTATGTAGCATACAAGATCGACCGGGTTGAAGTGGGTTGCTTTAGCCATCATCCGGCGGTTTTCCTCTTTCGACAAATCAATCTGTGTGCTTTCAAGAATCTGAAGCGACCGTGAACCGTCGGAGTTATAGGTGATATAAGGGCCACCACCCGGTTCCCCTTCGTTCTTGACCATGCCACATACGCGCAAAGGGCGGTCGAGCTTCACACGGAGATATGTTGCAAGATCCTCACCTTTCAAAGCCGTCAGTTCCGGAGCATCAAACGAGAACGCATCCCGTAAGAACCCGCAAACCTCCTCCAGCTGGCCGTCGGTATATGAACGCGAATCAATCATGTTTATGTAATTAGTGATGCGGTCATGCAGCTCTATGAGATAACCGGCAATCACCTTCTTATATTTCAATGTCGCGCCACGCAATCTGTCTGGCACCACATTGTCGATATTCTTGACAAACACGACCTGTGAGTCTATATCATTAAGGTTCTGTATCAAAGCACCGTGGCCTCCGGGACGGAACACAAGCTCGCCATTATCGCGGAAAAGAGTGTTATCCTCATTAACGGCAACAGTATCAGTCGAAGCCTTCTGTTCCGACATGCCTACATTAATTCTAACCCCCATTTTCTTCTCTATGCCGGGTGTAACCTCCGCCAATTTGCGGGCAAATGCCTCGCGGTGAGAACCAGAAACTGTCAAATGCATATTGACAGTCCCATCCGCCTGGCGTGCAGACTGGGCACCTTCCATCAATTGCTCCTCAACAGGCGTGCGGACCCCGTCCTCTGCATGGTGGAACGTAAGCAACCCTTTGGGCAGATTTCCATAGTTGAGACCATCAGGAAGGATTATGGCCGATATAACAGCCTTTTCATTACCCTCGGCGAGCAATGCATCTACATCCTTATTGTGAAGTCGCAAAACCGCATCATTCAATTCATTGAAAAAAGCGGTCTTATGGATATCCTTCAGCAGTTTGTCAACATCAGAATCTTTAGCAGGATGTTCGTCCGCGCCATCTACAAACGCAAACAGAGATTTAAACATCCTGGATGCAGCACCTGAAGCGGGCACGAATTTCGTCACAGTCCCTCCATCAGCGAGGAATTTATCCCAACGGGTCTCGGCTTTCACCTCATCATCTGCCGACAACACGGTTATTCCTTGGCCGCAGCGTGCCGAATCATATATTTTAAGGTATGGAAAACCGGTGGCAAAACGTTCAACCTGGGCATTCAGCTGCTCAGGTGTCACGCCTCGGGTTGCAAGATTCTGCAAATCAGTTTCATTAAGTTCGTTAAGCATGATTATGTCAGGTTATAGTTAGATTCTTATAATTTAAACAGACGATTGTGGCGTGTCAATATCATTGCATACGTTTAAGGAGATTATACGACGGCATAATGCCAAGCTCCCCGGCCTTCGACAGGTTCTGCGAACCTTTTTCCCTGTCTCCAAGCTGGAAATAGACATATCCCCGGTTATAATACGCTTCGCCCAGATCGGGCTTCAGCTCTATAGCCTTATTGAATGCCAGAAGAGCCGAAGTGAAATCGCCTATCTCAGCCATCACATTTCCTTTATTATAATATGCAAACGACAGGCGCGGGGATAGTTCAAGGGCTTTATCAAAATCAGATACCACGGCTCTTATCTCGGCTTGCACAGGTGCCTCAGACGGTATGCCGCTACCCTTCATTGCCATATGTCTGGCTACCCCCCGGGCAAAATATCCCAAAGCGAAATCCGGGGTCAACAGTAATGCCCTGTTCAGGTCTTCAATAGCAGACTGGTAATTACGCAACATCATGAAATCCATTGCCCTGCCGAAATAGTCGATTGCACGTGGTGTGTGTGTCGACAGATAAGAATTATAATATTCTATCGATTTGAAGTGACGGCTAATAACCGATTCATCGGTCAACGTCAGATCTGCATTCGACAACTGCACGATGAAACGCAGCATACGGGTTGAATTCACCTCGTCAATCTCTTTCAGATAATATGCCGACTGTTTCAGCTCTGTAGGCGAGGTGTAGTAACTGAGTGCAAACATTGGTTCAAGCTCAATGCGGCGTGTCCGGTCTTGCACCTTACCCCTTATATTCTTATTGTTATAATCTTCTTCCACATCAACCGGATTGTCAACAGTGCGCAAAGCCGTGAACCTACGCGCGACAGCCTCAGCCGACAGCTCTTGAGGTTGTGTACCCCCCCCTATTTCGGCGGCATTGCCATTCATTACATTGCCGGCGGCATCACCCTGCGCAGCAGGTTGCAACTGCTTCGACATTGCCAGCGCTCTGTTATAGTCACGCTCAGCCAAAGCCATCTTGCCGGCCATACGGTTGAGATTACTCCGCATATAAAGTGCCTCCGGCAGCTGAGGGAAAGCCTCAATAAGGCGGTTGACATCTGCCATCGCATTCGGCACATCACGTTTCTCCGAATATAGATACGCACGGTTATAAAGCGACCTGTAATCGTCCGAATCAAGTTCAAGCACCCTGGTGAAATCTTTTATCGCATTGTCATTGTCGCGTACTTCCATCCGCAGCAATCCCCGGTTATATATAGCGGCAACATTGAGCGGATCAAGCTGGATAGCATAGTCATAATCAGCCATGGCGCCGAAATAGTCATCAAGATTATAACGGAGAAATGCTCGGTTTATATAAAGTCCGGCTTCGCGGGGTTGCAGCTTGATTGCCTCGTTGAGGTCTGTCAAGGCACTCTCATAATCCTTGCCGCTGTTTATGGCGATATCCGCACGAATAAGGTAACCTCCGGGGTGGTTTTTGTTTATCGCCAAAGCACGGTCAACATCAGCTTTCGCCTGAATCGTGTCGCCTTTTTCAAGCAACAGACGCGCCCGGCCAATAAAACCGTTATCATAATTGGGATAATTGGCCAACAAGGTGTTGAAGGTAGTCATCGCCTCATCTGTCTTATGTAGCTGTTGTTGGGCTATAGCCTTGTTGAACATCAATCCTCGGCTTTTAGGCACAAGTTCAAGGGCTTTGTCATAGTCTTCGACAGCACCCGCCAGCTCCCCGCGGTTCTGGCGCGCCACGCCCCTGACCTCATATGCATCTGCTATGAACGGATTGCGTTCTATGGCGTCGGAAGCATCCTGCTCCGCGCCAAGATAATCCTCAAGATTGAGTTTTGCTATCGCACGGAAGAAATACGGCTGGGCAAGATATGGTTTCGCCTGTATAGCCTGGTTGAAATATTGGATGGAGAGCATGTAATCCTCGAAATAGAGCGCATTCTGCCCCACCCTCATAACTTGCTCGGCATTAATCTGGGCATTTGAGGTCATTGCCGACAATGACGCAACAATCGCCAGTAAAATATGCAGATATTTGAAACTGTGAATCTTCATGAATGGAATTAACATACAAATGTAGCATATTATCGACAGAGCCACAAAAAAGAGCCTGTTTATTTTACTTAAACAGACTCAAAGATCCTTTTATTTGGATTCAGTCAACATATGTAGACACGGCCTTGTGAGGAAGTGTCAGATGCAAAAGCATAAAACCCGCCACACCAGCAATAAGCGAACCTACTACTATCCCCAACTTTGCATGGGTCAGCAATGCAACCTGTTGGGGAAGGCCGAATGAAAGGTTTGCTATAAACAATGACACGGTAAACCCAATGCCGCCAAGCACCGAAACCGCACCCATCATTTTCCAGTCAGCCTTTTCAGGCATAGGGGCAAGACGGAGTTTGACAGTGAGCCACGAAAACAGGAAAATACCGGTGAATTTACCAGCAACCAATCCGCATATGACTGCCAGAGACACACCCTCAACAATGGTAGCCGGGTTCATATCGAGCAGGAAAATTCCGGCATTGGCAAAAGCGAAAAGAGGCACAATCACATTGTTGACAAACGGATGAAGTGAATCCTCCAGCTCCTGAAGCGGAGAAATAACCTTATCTGACGCTGATTCTATCTGTTTGAGCCAGTCCATCTGCTGATTCGACAAAATGGAACGGCGAGTCAAAGCCTCGTCATCCTCCCTGCGGAAATTCGCTATCGCCTCTCTAATAATAACAATATAATTACGCGGATTGAACACCGGCTTTGCCGGTATGCAGAATGCGACAAGCACACCGGCAATTGTTGGATGCACACCCGAATTCAGAAACAGAAACCATATGACCCCACCCACCCCAAGATAGAAAATCTTGCTTTGGATACGCATTGCCTGCCCCAAGACCAGAATGCCAAGCAGCATCAGGGCATATAACAGGAGTATATATTCAATCTGCCCGGAATAACATGTGGCGATAACTATCATCCCTCCGATATCATCAACAACAGCCAATGTTGTCAGGAATATTTTCAATGAGATCGGCACTCTATTTCCAAGCATGGCAAGAATGCCAAGAGAAAACGCAATGTCGGTAGCCATCGGTATGGCAGCCCCTCCCTCATAGGGAGTATCTTTCGCAAACAGAATAAAAAACAATACCGGCACCGCCATACCCCCTATCGCTCCCACAATCGGCAGCAATGCCTGACGGAACGATGACAATTCCCCCACAAGCACTTCCCTTTTGATTTCCAAGCCTATCGAGAAAAAGAAAACCGCCATCAAAGCATCATTTATAAACGACAACATTGTCATTGGATGCCCGTTATGGGAAAATATATTGAAGTCACCGACCTGAAGCCGCACCTCCTGATTCCAAAAATCGAAATAATAGCTGTTTATCGCAGGGATGTTCGCCACAACAAGTGCCAACAAAGTGGCGCAGATTAAGATATTACCTCCTGAGGCATGACGGCGGATAGCCTGCCTGGCGGCATAAAACACATATCCGGCAAAAGACGGTTGAGGCTCATCTCGTCTGATACATAGATTCCTGCATGAACCTATACGCTTCCCCATCCCCTCTGCTTTTGACTTTATTCTGGCTTTCACTTGCTGATCTGATATGGTTAATAATCTTAAAACCGATTGGTCTGACCCAATGTTTATCCATGTCATACATTTTGGGTAAACTAATAAATAAAAAAGGAACGCTCCTTCAGCACGTTCCTTTTTATTCTTATCTGTAACCTTTCACTTCAATCGAGTTTAAGCACTGCAAGGAATGCCTTCTGAGGCACCTGAACTGAGCCAATCTGCTTCATACGTTTCTTACCGGCTTTCTGTTTTTCCAACAGTTTGCGTTTTCGCGACACATCACCTCCGTAACACTTCGCCGTAACATCCTTGCGCACCGCCTTGATTGTTTCCCTGGCGATGATTTTAGCCCCTATGGCCGCCTGTATGGCAATATCGAACTGATGCCGCGGAATCAACTCCTTGAGCTTTTCACACATCTTTCGTCCGAAAGCCACAGCATTGTCGGCATGTGTCAAGGTCGATAACGCATCAACGCTTTCCCCGTTCAAAAGCATGTCGAGTTTCACAAGTTTTGAATCGCGGAAATCATGGAGATGATAATCAAACGAGGCATATCCCTTTGAAATCGACTTCAGCTTATCATAGAAGTCAATCACGATTTCTCCCAAGGGGATGTCGAAAGTCAGTTCAACACGGTTGCCAGATATGAATTCCTGTTTAATCAATTCACCGCGTTTACCGAGACATAGGGTCATAATCGGCCCGATAAAATCGGTTGTGGTTATTATCGACGACCTGATATACGGCTCCTCGATATGGTCAATCAATGTGATATCAGGCAAGCCTGACGGATTATGCACCTCGCTGACATTCCCCTTCTTGTCATAGACTTTATACGACACGTTGGGCACCGTGGTGATAACATCCATGTTAAATTCACGGCTCAGACGCTCCTGGATGATTTCCATATGCAACAACCCCAGGAAACCGCAACGGAATCCGAAACCGAGAGCCATTGAAGACTCCGGCTGGAAGGTCAACGACGCATCATTTAGCTGCAATTTTTCAAGCGAAGAGCGCAGATTCTCAAAATCCTCAGCTTCAATAGGATAAACCCCGGCAAACACCATCGGCTTTACCTCTTCGAAACCGGATATGGCAGCAGCCGGACGTTGCACATGGGTAATAGTATCACCTACCTTAACCTCTTTCGAGGTCTTGATTCCGGAAATGATATAACCTACATTTCCTGCCGACAACTCCTGACGAGGCACAAGGTCGAGTTTCAACACACCGATTTCATCGGCATGATACTCTTTGCCTGTCGACACGAATTTAACAAAGTCGTCTTTTCTGATTGTGCCATTCACAATCTTGAAATATGCAATGATACCTCTGAACGGATTAAAAACAGAGTCAAAAATCAAAGCCTGTAACGGCGCATCAGGATCACCGGTGGGAGCGGGAACCCGTTTCACTATTGCCTCGAGTATTTCAGGCACACCTTCGCCGGTTTTTCCGCTGGCACGGATTATCTCCTCCCTTTTGCATCCGAGAAGATCCACAATCTGGTCTTCAACCTCATCGGGTTTTGCACTCTCCAAGTCCACCTTGTTAATCACAGGGATAATCTCAAGGTCGGAATCGATGGCCATGTATAGATTCGATATTGTCTGGGCCTGAATCCCCTGGGTGGCATCGACAATAAGCAACGCACCTTCACACGCAGCAATAGAACGGGAAACCTCATATGAAAAGTCCACATGCCCCGGAGTGTCAATCAGATTCAGCACATAGTCTGTTCCGTCTAATGCATAGTTCATCTGTATGGCATGGCTTTTGATTGTTATGCCACGCTCACGCTCCAGATCCATGTCATCGAGCACCTGCGACTGAAGATCTTTACCTGCCACCGTATTGGTATATTCGAGCAACCTGTCGGCAAGTGTGCTTTTGCCGTGGTCGATATGCGCAATTATGCAGAAGTTCCTGATATTTTTCATCAATGTCGGATTTACCGATTATAATACATGCAAAGTTACGAAATTTTTGCCGAAAAGCAATCGGCTAGCAGATCAGCGACAACGAAGGTGCTTCCACCGACGAATATGCTTCCTCCAGTTCTCACAGCCCTTTCACGGGCTAAACCATAAGCCTCAGACACTGTTCCCGCCACCACTCCATGCAAGCCGAAACGCCCCGCCTCAAGAGCAAGCTCCTCAGCGGGGAGAGCCCTAGGAACCGATGCTTTAGTGAAAACATATTCGGCATCACACGGCATAAGCGGAAGGATATGGGATATGTCTTTGTCATTTACAAACCCTATGACCATCAGCAACGGAGAGGGAAGCGATCCGAGTTGATGAGACAACACCTCCCATCCGCCTGTATTATGGCCCGTATCACACACAGTCAGAGGGTAATCAGACAATTTCATCCATCTACCCATCAAACCGGTCATGGAGCAGACATTCGCAAAACCCTTTTTAACTGCATCATCAGGTATTCGCATTCCCAGCTTACGCAATTCTACAATTGCTGCTACAATAGTGCACGCGTTCTCTTTTTGATATTCACCTCCGAGTTGGAAGCCGAGACATCCGAAAGGTGCGCCACCAATAGCAAATCCAAATCCGGAATCCTCAGGAGTGAACGTCAATGACTCATATTTATCCTGCGCAAAAACTATTGCTGAGCCGTGAGAAGACGATTCATCCGCAAAAATACTTTTAATCTCAGGCCTGGTCTCTCCACATACCACTCCTACTCCGTCTTTTATGATTCCGGCCTTTTCTTTGGCTATACTTTCCAACGTATTGCCAAGCTGAGCCATATGGTCAAACGAGATATTAGTGATAACCGACAGCACCGGAGTGATTATATTGGTTGAATCAAGCCGTCCGCCAAGCCCCACCTCTATTATTGCCACATCCACCTTTTCCTTGGCAAACCACTCCAACGCCATGACTGTGGTAAGCTCGAAAAATGACGGCTCGGCATCACCCTGCACTGATGCCGCAACAGCCTTATAACGTTCTAAAAAGTCGACTACCGCTTCCTGTGGGATTTTCCCGCCGTTGACACGCATCCGCTCACGGAAGTCCACCAGATGCGGCGATGTGTAAAGCCCCACTTTGTAACCAGCCGACTGCAGCACAGCGGCAAGAGTGTGCGAAGTCGACCCCTTGCCATTTGTCCCGGCAACATGAATTATCTGATATTCCGTGTGACGGTTGCCAAATATGGCCGACAAATTCCTGACCGTACCCAGGCCAGGCTTATATGCCGCCGCCCCTATTCGTTGGAACTGCGGAGTCTGATTATACAGAAATTCAACAGCTTCTTTATAATTCATACTCAATCAATAATATATAATCAATCCCGCTATACCTGACAATATTATCAGAATTATCGGATGTATTTTAGTCATAAGGGTAGCAGCAAGCACTGCCACAGAAATCACCGCAGATATAACAACCTCGCTTGTAGATGTTCCATAGTTCTCCGAATTCATAAGCAGCAACGCTGCAGATGCTATAAGCCCGATTACTACCGGACGTAACCCCTTGAATATGCCACGTATGGCAACACTCTCCTTATGTCTTGAGATGAAATGGCTCGTGTATGCCACCAAGATGAACGATGGCAGCACTACAACAAATGTGCATAACAATGAGCCCAGCACCCCCCATAGCACATGGTCAAAACCATGTGCCATTGGAGCGGCATAACCGATATAAGTGGCCGAGTTGATGCCTATAGGACCGGGGGTCATCTGCGAAATGGCAACAATGTCGGTAAACATTTTTTCGGTTATCCATCCCGGCCCCACGATTTCACGTTCGATAAGCGACAACATGGCATATCCGCCCCCGAACCCGAACAAGCCTATTTTCAGGTAACTCCATATCAACCGCAGATAGATCATAGCCCTTCCTCCTTCTCTTCACGTTCAATGCGAGCCATCGACAACCTGCGTTCCTGACGGCGCAGCCACAGATAACCGGCAATGCCACCTATGATAATAAACAATATGGGATTTGAAATCCATGGCAATTTCGACCATATCAGCAGAGCCACCACAACCGGAATCCAAAGCGTCTTCCAACCGAGCTTCATCGATTTTGCCGATGTTATCACAGGTGCCACTATGAGAGCCACCACGGCCGGACGTATGCCACGGAATATCGACGACACAACATGATTGCTTTGTATCAGCTCGGGAGTGAGAAACACAGCAATCGTAAGTATGATGGCAAAACATGGCGCAATCGTACCCAAAGCCGCTGCAACACTACCCTTCATACCCCTCAAATGGTCTCCTACAGCCACTGCTATGTTGATTGCCAAAACACCGGGAAGCGCCTGCGAAACAGCCAACAGATCGAGGAACTCCTCCCGTTTAATCCATCGTTTGTTATCGACCACTTCACGCTCTATCAGCGAAATCATGGCCCATCCGCCTCCAAATGTGAAGGCGCCTATCCTCAAAAAGGAGCTGAAGAGCTGGAAATATATACTTTGTGATTTTATATATGTCATCTCTCAAATGAAATTGTGAAAACCGAGCGCAAAGTTACAATTTATTTCCGACAAACATTCAACCCGGCATCGAGCCTATTTCAGGCCCAACACCGGGTTGTGCAATTTTTTCCTGACCGATGAATCATTCCACCGTAACCGATTTGGCAAGATTCCGAGGCATATCAACGTTACAACCTTTCTTTATAGCGATATGGTAGGCAAGCAGCTGCAGCGGGATTGACACTATCACCGGCGACAACGGTTCGGCCACCTCCGGTATCTCCAGAATATGATCGGCAATATCTGCAATCGTAGTATCACCCTTTGTAACCACTGCAATAACAGAGCCGCCACGGGCTTTCACCTGCTGTATGTTAGATATAATCTTTTCATGCAATTCATCATTAGGGGCAATTACAACCGTCGGAAGCTCATGGTCAATCAGTGCGATAGGCCCGTGTTTCATCTCGGCTGCCGGATAACCTTCAGCATGGATATAGCTGATTTCCTTTAACTTCAAAGCCCCTTCAAGCGCACTTGGATAATTGAATCCCCTGCCAAGATATAGGAAATTATGGACATAGGTATATATACCCGAAAGCTGCTCAATCGACTCGTTCAGTTTCAGTGCCTGTTTAATCAAATCAGGCAGACGGCGCAGACTTGATGTGATTTCTTCTGCCACTCCGGGCTTAACAGAGCCTTTAAGTTGGCCTATGGCCAGCGCTAACATCGAAAGCACGGTCACCTGCCCGGTAAACGCTTTAGTGGAAGCGACACCGATTTCCGGCCCGACATGGATATATGTGCCCGAATCGGTTGCACGGGCT
The DNA here is from genome assembly GCA_910575545.1 of Bacteroidales bacterium. GTDB lineage: Bacteria > Bacteroidota > Bacteroidia > Bacteroidales > Muribaculaceae > UBA7173. The sequence goes on along the minus strand of CAJTFH010000001.1, from coordinate 81,972 downwards.
ATCGACGACCCGACAACATTACATATTCCATAGACAAATGCGCCGCATTTGCGCGCCATCTGAATGGCAGCAAGCGTATCGGCAGTCTCTCCCGACTGGGAAATAGCGATAACGATATCACGGTCAGTCAGCACCGGGTTGCTGTAGCGGAACTCGCTTGCATATTCAACCTCAACCGGTATTCGGGCAATTTCCTGAATCAGGCGTTTGCCAATCAATCCGGCGTGCCACGAAGTGCCACATGCCACTATAATGATTCGGTGGGCATTAAGAAAGCGGTCTTTATTCTCAATCACACCCGACAATGTTACCGTTGCCCCCTTCGACCCCACACGGCCTCGGATGCAATCATGGATTGTGCGCGGTTGCTCGAAAATCTCTTTGAGCATAAAATGAGGATAACCGCCCTTTTCAAGTTGCGACACCGACATGCGCAATGTCTTTATGTCAATCTCTGCCGGACGGTTATCTGTGGATATAATCTGCAACGGTTGCCCTTTCTTTATGATGGCAATCTCATCATCGTTGAGATATACCACTTTATTGGTGAATTCAATAATCGGAGTGGCATCAGACGCAAGAAACGTCTCGTTATCACCAATCCCTATCACAAGCGGTGAACTTTTGCGCGCCCCGATAATCATATCCGGATCATTGACATCTATAACCGCTATGGCATAAGCCCCGATAACTTCTTTAAGGGCTTCTCTCACAGCGTCGACCAACGAACAGTCATTTGTCTCCTTCACATACTCGATGAGTTGCACCAGAACCTCCGTGTCGGTTTCGCTCCGGAATGTGCATCCCTGCAGTTCAAGCGCTGTTTTCAACACGTTATAGTTCTCTATCGTGCCGTTATGGACTAATGCCAGCCGCCCGCTGCAACTGAAATGAGGATGGGCATTGACATCATTAGGTTCGCCGTGTGTTGCCCAACGCGTATGAGCGATACCAACATTGCCAGACACATCTTTTGATTCACAGAAACGCTCAAGATCATCAACCTTCCCACGGGTCTTGTAAATATTCAACTCACCATCAGGCGACAGCAATGCCACCCCGGCACTGTCATATCCCCTGTATTCCAAACGGTGCAAACCCTTTATCAACACGTCATATGCAGGCTGTTCGCCTATATATCCTACGATTCCACACATAAAATAAATGTTATATTTCGGCGCAAAGTTAGTAAAACGGCCTGGATAATCAATATTTCCAAGCCTTTTTGTAAGATAGAAACGGGAAGCGGTAGATTTTTGCCGCCAATAATAATCGCCTGGCACCCACCTTCAACCGCTTAAATAAGAAGTGGCCACCCATTGCACGGATGCACAGGATTGATTACCTTTGCAGTGTATGCAGGGCAACCAATGCATCGGATTCGCAATGGAAAAAGCAAATATAAATAACGAAATCTCTCATTGTGTTGAGGTTATGCGCCAAGGTGGGATAATTCTTTATCCCACCGACACCGTTTGGGGCATCGGGTGCGACGCCACAAACCCAACAGCCGTAAAGCGCATCTACGACCTTAAACAACGTGCCGACCACAAGGCCATGATAATACTCGTCGACAGCGAAGCTATGCTTGATAGACATGTAGACGGTGTGCCTGAAGTGGCATGGGAGCTCATCGATGCAGCTGTCAGTCCTACCACCATCGTATTTGACAAAGGTGTCGGTCTGGCGCCGGAACTCCTTGGCGCAGACGGCAGCGTTGGCGTGCGACTCACTCGCGAGCACTTCTCTGCAGCTCTTTGCCAAAGGCTGCATCATCCTGTGGTTTCGACCTCAGCCAATATCAGCGGGGAAAAACCGGCTCGGTTCTTCAGTGAGATTCCACAAGCTATCATTGCAGGTGTCGACTATGTTGCCGACTTCCGGCGCGATGACTTCCGGCCATGCAAGCCGTCGAATGTAATAAGACTAACAAACTCTGGCATTGTGGAAATTCTAAGAAAATAGCCCTACGAAGCGCCACTCCAGCAAACAGATTATCTCCAGAACTATGGTGAGCATACAACGTCAACGAATGACCTACATCATCAGCGATTTCCTGATGACGGCATTGGCGTGGTTTGTTTTCAACATAATCCGTTATTTTGATGTGGTTGAACCAAGGGTGCACATACACACCCTATCCGCATTCCTTTCGCTGCCCACCGTTTGGCTCGGGCAAGTGCTGTTTCCTGTATTGATGATGGGACTTTACTATCTATCAGGATATTATAATGTCGTTTTTTTCAAATCGCGGGTGGAGGAACTGATTTCCACATTCACAACAGCCGTCATAGGCACGATAATCATCTATTTCCTGGCCATATTCAACGATCCGATTCCAGACCGGATGAGTAATTACGCCCTCCTGATGATGCTTTTGGGGTTGCTGTTTGCTGTGGTGTATTCCGCACGTCTGACAATCACCCAGATAACGGCAAACAGAATCAGACACGGGCATCTATCATTCAATACCTTGATTATCGGGGCGTCGCATCATGCCGTCAAACTGAAAGAACGACTGACACATCCAACAAAAGGCCACACCGGCTTCTACAAGATATTAGGATATGTGCAGACCGACAGCAACCACAACGACCGGTGGCATCACGATTTGCCGGTATATCACATCGACAACATCGAATCAGCCTGCCGGCAATATGGAGTGAAATATCTGATTATCGACTCCCACCGCATGGAAATGCAAGCATTATTGCAGATAATCAACCGTTTGCTGCCTCTTGACCTGCCCATATTGGTGTCACCCACCCCATTCCACCTCATAGCCTCACGACCGAAACTCGACAATATCAAAGGAGAACCTCTTATCGACATATCCCATGCCAACATGAGCGAAAGCACCCGCAACCTGAAACGGGTAGGTGATATCGTGTTTGCTTCAGTTGCGCTAATACTCCTGTCGCCGGTTTTCGCAATCATATCACTATGCATAAAACTCGATTCTCCCGGTCCGGTTTTCTATACCCAGGAGCGCATCGGGCTGCGTAAGAGCCCTTTCAGAATTATAAAATTCCGCACCATGCGCACCGATGCCGAAATGGGGGGGCCGGCTCTTTCATCCGCCAATGATAACCGCGTGACCCGCATAGGGCGTCATCTCCGCAAATACAGACTTGACGAATTGCCACAGTTCTGGAACGTTATCAAGGGGGAGATGTCTATTATAGGGCCACGTCCGGAAAGGGAGTTCTACATCAAACAGATAATGAAACGTGCTCCTTATTATATCCTTGTTCACCAGGTCAGACCCGGAATCACTTCGCTTGGCATGGTAAAACATGGATATGCCGGCAATGTCGATGAAATGATTGAGAGGCTGCAATATGATCTGATTTATCTCGAAAACGTGTCGCTGACTGTAGATATGAAGATTCTGATCCATACGGTAAGCACAGTTCTGAAAGGACGCGGTGTCTGACACGCCATAATAACTCCTGATTATTTTAAGATTTGAAACATGCGCGAACCATATCTGCCCCCACGAATATACAAATCAGTCCACGAAATGTGGCTACGCTTTCTCGTATGGCGCGAGCGCCACATAAAAGAGAAAACATTCGTCATAATGCTGTCGCTTGTGGTCGGGCTCATAGCCGGGTTTGCGGCCATGGCGCTTAAATGGTTGATACATGTCATTTCCGGCTCGTTGACCTCCGACATACAGATTTCACAAGGAAACTACATGTATATTGTCTACCCGGTTGTAGGCGTGCTGCTGGCTTGCATTTATGTGCGCTATGTGGTGCGCGACGACATATCCCACGGTGTCACGCGGGTGCTCTATTCCATATCGCAGAACAAGAGCCGCCTGAAGCCGCACAACATGTATACCTCCATAGTGGCATCATCAATTACAATCGGGTTTGGCGGCTCCGTAGGGGCTGAGGGACCAATTGTCTACACCGGTTCCGCCATAGGCTCAAACCTGGGTCAGGCCTTCAGGCTGTCGCCACGGGTACTTATGATTCTGGTGGGATGCGGAGCGGCTGCCGGCATAGCAGGCATCTTCAAAGCACCCATCGCCGGAATGCTGTTCACCCTTGAAGTCCTGATGCTCGACCTGACGACAGTCACCGTAATGCCACTGCTTATAGCATCTATTACGGCAGCCTCGGTCGCTTACGTTTTCACAGGTTATGACCTGGAATTTTTTTTCGTTCAGAGTGAGCCATTCATAACAACACGCATCCCCTTTTTCATCGGTCTTGGTGTGACTTGCGGGTTGATTTCGCTATATTTCACAAAAGTCATGTTTATGATGGAGTCGTTTTTCAAAAAACGGCTTATTGTGCCTTGGAAAAAGACACTTTTCGGATGCATGATCCTTGCCACACTGGTATTCCTTTTCCCTCCGCTATATGGTGAAGGCTACGGAGCTATAAACTCATTGCTCAACGGCGACCCGTCGTCGATTGTCGACGGATCAATATTCTACAGCGACCGCAACAGTGTTACCTTCATAATCATCTACATCGGGATGATTATCCTGTTCAAGGCGTTTGCCACATCGGCCACCAATGGTGGAGGAGGTGTGGGAGGAACATTCGCCCCGTCGCTCTATGTGGGATGTATGACAGGTTTTTTCTTTGCATACCTGATAAACCATCTCGGCTTCGGCATGGATCTGTCGGTGAAAAACTTCGCTTTGATGGGAATGGCGGGTGTGATGTCGGGTGTTATGCACGCCCCGCTTATGGGTATCTTCCTGACTGCTGAGATGACAGGTGGCTATGAATTGTTCCTGCCGCTGCTCATCGTATCGGCAATCTCCTATGGCACAATCAAGATATTCGAGCCATATTCCATCTACACCATGCGTCTGGCACGTCGCGGTGAGCTGTTGACCCATCATAAAGACAAGGCCGTGCTGACCTTGCTCAAAATGAACGCGGTTATTGAAACCGACCTACTGACTGTGACACCTGACATGAACCTCAAACAGATGGTCGACACCATTTCCCGTTCCAACCGCAACCTGTTTCCGGTTGTCGACGAGCAGAAACGGCTTCTTGGCGTGGTGCAGCTCGACGACATACGCAACATCATGTTCCGCCCGGATTTATATAAACGTATGCATGTCAGCCGGTTCATGTCGTCGCCCCCTGCCAAGTTGCAGATCGGGGCTTCCATGGATAAGGTCATGAAGACCTTCGACGACACTGGGGCATGGAATCTGCCGGTAGTCGACGGAGAGAAATATGTAGGCTTCGTCTCCAAATCGAAAATCTTCAACTCATACCGCCGCGTGCTCCGCCACTATTCAGAAGACTGACGCACACAAACCGGCCAATCCTTCATGCAAAGCACCCACAACACCCTGAAATGATTGAATATATATGCGGCAAAATAGCCGAACTTACACCAACTTTTGTCATCATCGATAACCACGGCATCGGATACGAACTCAACATATCGCTAAACACATTCAGCGAACTTGAGCAGAAATCTGAGGTCAAGATATTGATTCACGAAGTGATACGTGAAGATGCCCATATGCTGTTCGGTTTCGCAACGGCAAACGAGCGCGCTCTTTTCCGCGAACTCATAGGGGTGAGCGGCGTCGGGGCCAACACGGCCCGCATGATTCTTTCGTCAATACCTCCTGCCGAACTCGAACAGACCATATCATCCGGCGACGACAAACGGCTTAAGAGCGTTAAAGGGGTCGGAGCCAAAACCGCACAACGCATAATTGTTGACCTCAAAGATAAAATAAAACCATCCGGGGATACGTTATTATTGCAGCCGACAGCAATGTCAGACGCTTATGAAGAGGCACTTGCAGCCCTTCTTATGCTCGGATTCCCCAAACCTCAGAGCCAAAAGGCTTTGACGAAACTCTTCAAAGAGGAGCCGGCCTTGAAGGTGGAGCAAGCCATAAAGAAAGCGCTGACTATGCTTTAGAGGCGTCTTTTTGTAGATGAGAATATTGAGGCAACGCCATAAATCAGTCATATCACGCATAATTACGCTATCAGGGGCATTATTGGTTCTGGTGGCGTCGTCGATTTATGCATATGCCCAAATCAGTGCCGGCGGGAGCGGTCTCTCACCATCCGGCCTGACGCAACCACCGTTTTATCCCTCCGTCCCACCAACAGCGAATCCGGCAGACTCCATAATGATGCCGTTTCCGGTGCAACAAACCGTACCTGCAAACTATGAGAATCTCATGGAAGAGCAGTTCGCCGCCGACCTACAGACACCGTCGAACATCAAGACAGTGGCTGAGTTCGACCCCGCTACCGGTTTCTATGTGATTCGCACAAAACTTGGAGACACCGATATCACCACCCCTTTCCTACTCACCGAAAAACAATATGAAAACTGGCAGCTGCGCCGGTCTCTACAGGAATATTATCAAGAACGCAACCAACAGCTTGCAGAAGATAAAGAGAAACAGCCGTTCAACATCTTCGACATGAATTTTGCCTACGGGCCGCTTGAGAAAATCTTCGGACCGGGGGGGGTGTCACTTAAAACACAAGGCTCCGTGCAGATAAAGATGGGTATCAAGTCGAACAAAATCGACAACCCCTCTTTAGCGCTTAATTCCCGACGCAAGACATTCTTCGATTTCGAGCAGAAAATACAGGCCACAATCGGCGCTTCTGTAGGCGACCGGTTGAAGTTCAACATGACCTATAACACCGATGCCACATTCGATTTCGACTCGAAAAACATAAAACTCGCTTATGAAGGGAAAGAAGACGATATTGTGAAGAGCATAGAGGCTGGTAATGTGTCAATGACAACCGGCTCATCGCTAATCCGCGGTTCAACCGCCCTGTTCGGTCTGAAGACCCAGCTCCAGTTCGGGAAACTCACTGCCACGGCGCTCGTGTCGCAACAGAACTCCGAATCCAAGACCGTCAACACAAAAGGAGGGGCACAGACCACCGATTTCAGCGTCAACGCCGACCAATACGACCAAAACCGTCATTTCTTCCTGTCGCAGTATTTCTATGAGAACTACGACAAATTCGCTGCACGTCTGCCCTATGTGTCGTCTGGTATAAACATCACACGCATTGAAGTCTGGGTAACGAATAAAAGCGGCCGCTATGACCAAGCCAGAAATGTGGTGGCATTCACAGACCTGGGTGAAAGCAGCCGACGTGCCAGCAGCTACTGGACTCCAAACGCAACAGTGCCTGTGCCATCGAACAACTCCAATGACCTGCTGAGCATCATAAAAGAACAGTATCCTGATGCACGTAACATCAACCAGGTCACACAGGCGCTTGCCCCTCTGGGTGCACACGGCATTGAAGGAGGTAAAGACTATGAGAAAATAGAAAGCGCCAGGCTGCTCTCTTCTTCAGAATACACGTTAAACTCCACTTTGGGATACATCTCCATAAAAAGCCAGATAAATGCCGACGAAGTGCTCGGTGTGGCATTCCAATACACCTACAACGGACAAGTCTATCAGGTAGGTGAATTTTCAAGCGATATAACCAGCACCACACAATCGCTTTATGTGAAGATGCTCAAAAGCACCACCACCGACCCCAAGATGCCGATGTGGAGGCTTATGATGAAAAACGTTTATTCTCTCGGGGCATACCAGGTTCAGAAATCGAACTTCAGGCTGAATATCAAATACCTAAGCGACACAACAGGAACACAGATCAACTATCTGCCGGTGCCGGGCCTCAATAACCAGTCGTTGCTGCAGGTAATGAACCTCGACCGGATAGACTCAAACGAGCAATCGAACCCCGACGGCTTCTTCGACTTCATCGAAGGATACACCATAATCTCAAGCACAGGTAAAATCATTTTCCCGGTAGCCGAGCCGTTTGGCAAGCATCTTGAAGAAAAAATCGATAACCCTGCGATAGCCGAGAAATATGTCTACAAAGAGCTATACGACTCAACTTTGGTAGTAGCCCGCCAGTTCTCCGACAAAAACAAATTCGTGCTGACCGGCTCATATCAGGCCTCCGCAGGCTCTCAAATCAGGCTCAATGCCATGAATGTGCCTCGAGGCTCTGTAATTGTCATGGCCGGAGGCGTGCAGCTTGTCGAGAACTCCGATTACACCGTCGACTACTCGATGGGCATAGTGACCATAACCAACCAGAGCATCATTGATTCAGGCCAAAGCATCAGCGTGACGCTGGAGAACCAGTCGATGTTCTCAACCCAACGCAAAACTCTGCTCGGCCTTGACCTGCAATACAAATTCAATAAGAACTTCAACATCGGCGCCACCATCATGCATTTCTCTGAGAAGGCGTTGACAGAAAAAGTTAATATCGGCGACGAAGTGATAAACAACTCAATATTCGGAGTGAATCTGGCATATAACACCCAGTTCATGTGGCTTACCAACCTGCTCAACAAGATTCCGACGGTAAACGCCACAGCTCCGTCAACAATCAATGTGACCGCAGAATTCGCCCAGCTCGTTCCGCACAAACAGAAGGCCGGTTCGTCGAAAGGCAGTTCATACGTCGACGACTTTGAGTCATCGCAAATCGGAGTTGATTTGCGGTCGCCATATTCGTGGTTCCTGGCCTCCACCCCCTATGATAACGGCAAAGATGCTCTTTTCCCGGAAGCGGCACTTTCAAACGACATCAACTACGGGAAAAACCGTGCGCTTATCAACTGGTATTACATCGACCGCATGTTTACAGATAAGAACTCATCGCTTGCGCCGGGATATCTTAAAAACGACCTTAAACAGCAATCCAATCCCTATGTGCGCGAAGTAACCTCCGAAGAAATCTTTCCGGGGCGTGAACTGACCTACGGAGAATCGAATATAATCCAGACCCTCAACCTCTCGTTCTACCCCACCGAGCGCGGCCCTTATAATCTCGATACCGACAATATTGATGATGAAGGGCGTCTGCTCAACCCCGAAAAACGATGGGGCGGTATCATGAGGAAGATGGATAACACCAACTTCGAGCAATCAAACATCGAGTATGTCCAATTCTGGATGATGAACCCGTTCATGGATGCCGACAATCCCAATTATGACGGCGGTGACCTTTATTTTAACTTCGGCGAAATTTCAGAAGACATCCTAAAAGACGGGCTGAAATCATATGAAAACGGCATACCCTACGACGGCGATGACAGATTCCTGGAATCAACCGTTTGGGGACGCGTGTCGAGCCAAAACTCATTGACTTATTCGTTTGACAACACAACAGGCTCACGCGCAGTGCAGGATGTGGGGCTCGACGGGCTCCGAAATGACGACGAATTCAAATTCGACACCTACCGCGACTATCTCGACAAACTCCGTGCAAAACTTCCGGCCGCAACAATCGAGAAAATGCAAAACGACATTTTTTCTCCGCTTAACGACCCTGCCGGCGACAACTACCACTTCTTCCGTGGATACGACTATGATGATCTGCGTCTTTCGATTCTTGAACGCTATAAGCGCTACAACGGTGTGGAGGGGAACTCACTTTCACCCGACGAAGCGAGCGACCCGTTATATCAAAGCTCACGCAGTGTGCCCGACGTCGAAGATATAAACCAAGACAACACCCTCAATGAATACGAGCGCTATTTCCAATATCGCGTCTCAATCCGGCCCGACGACTTCGCCGTCGGCAAAAACTTCATAACCGACAAGCAGACCTCACATGTGCTCACCCGCGACGGCCAATATCAGGAAGTTGAGTGGTATCAGTTCAAGATACCATTGAGCGCATATGAAAAAATCGTAGGTTCAATCAACGATTTTTCAACCATCCGCTTCGCCAGGATATTCATGACCGGGTTCAAGCAGGTCACCCACCTGCGTTTCGCCACCCTCGAACTGGTGCGAGGCGAATGGCGCACCTACGATTTCAACCTCAACACCCGTGGAGACACACCGGCTGAAGGAGACCTCGATGTGTCGGTGGTGAATATCGAAGAGAATGCCGACCGAGAACCGGTCAACTACGTTCTTCCTCCCGGTGTGACACGCATAGTGGATCCGGGACAGTCGCAGATTACCCAGCTCAACGAACAGTCGCTGTCGCTTAAGGTCACAGACCTCCAGGCGGGTGATGCCCGTGGGGTCTACCGCGACACACAGCAGGATCTTCGCAACTACAAACGCCTCCAGATGTGGACTCATGCCGAAAGCCTGATTGATGATCTCACCAATCTGCGTTCAGGTGAAATATCGATGTTCATACGTCTCGGCTCGGATGTGAAGAGCAACTTCTATGAATATGAAGTGCCACTGTCACTCACTCCTCACGGCACATACAACGACTGGCTTGAGAGCGACCGCGCCAAAGTGTGGCCGTCGGAAAACTTCATGGATATAAAACTCCAGAACCTCGTTGACTTGAAGAAAGAACGCAACCGCGCAAAAAACGAGGAAGGAAGCAACGTGGGGTATGCCACACTTTACACAGGCCGCGATCCCGACAATGAACGCAACCGCATGGCTGTGATGGGAAATCCCTCACTGAGCGATATAAGGGTCATACTCGTTGGTGTGCGTAACAACACTAATGCCAAGAAAGACGGCATTGTGTGGGTCAACGAATTAAAAGTAACCGATTTCGATGAGTCAGGCGGTTGGGCTGCAAAAGCAAACGTAAACCTCGGGGTATCAGACATAGCCACGCTCAATTTCGGCACCCATGTTGAAACCGCAGGTTTCGGAAATGTTGACCAGGGGCTGAATTCACGCAGGCTCGACAACTATGAACAGTATAATTTCGCCGTGCAGGCAGACCTGGGCCGTTTCCTCCCGGAAAAGGTGAAACTGCGTGCACCGGTCTATTACTCCGTGTCGAAAGAGAAAACCACACCGAAATATAACCCGCTCGACCAGGATGTCCTGCTCAAAGATGCCCTTGATGATGCAGCCAACGACCATGAACGCGATTCAATCAACGCATATGCCGTTGAGCAGAACACCGTCAAGAGTTTCTCCGTTTCAGGATTACGTTTCGATGTCACCAGCGCCAAACCGATGCCATGGGATCCGTCAAACTTCACATTCAATTTCTCGTTTAACAAACAATCGAAAAAGAATCCGACAACGGAATACGAGTATACAAACGACTATCGCGGATCATTTGCCTACAACTATTCCCCGATGATTAAAGGGCTGAAACCTTTCGGTTGGATAAACTCGAAAAACAAGAACCTTAAATTCATCAAAGACTGGGAAATAAACTATCTGCCCAATAACATCTCCTTCCTGACAAACATGTCGCGTTATTACTACGAGCAACAAACACGCTCGGAGACCGATGTCATGTTCCAGCTGCCCGTTTCAGTAAGTAAGAATTTCCTATGGGACCGCCAATTCCAGCTCACATGGAACCTCATCAAATCGCTCAATTTCTCATTCACCTCAAACACATCGGCAAGAATCGAAGAGACTGTGGGCGCAGTCAACCGCAAACTGTTCCCCGACAAATACAAGGAATGGAAAGACACCGTGTGGCAATCCATCATGTCGATGGGCACCCCATGGTCATATAACCAGTCGGTCGTTGCGTCATACCGCGCACCGTTCAACCGCATACCGGTGCTTGACTTCCTGACCGGCTCTGCATCATACAATGCAACCTACCGTTGGGACCGTGGTGCTGAAATCGATGGAATATCCACAGGCAATACCATCGCCAACCAGTCGTCGATGAGCCTCGACGGAAGAGTTAACTTTGAAGGGCTATATAACAAGATTCCATTCGTGAAAGATGTCAACAAGCGTTTTGCCAATACCCGGAGATCAGCCCAGGCGAAAAAGCCGAAAAAATTTGAGCGCACATTCAAACTAAACCCCGACTCAACGTTTACAATCAAACATAATCTGCGCAACAAAAAAGTAAAAATCAGTGCCCAGACTACCGAAGGGCAACCCTTCACTTTCAAACACCGTGTTATAGACGCCAACTCCGTTGAGATTCTAACCCCGTCGGATAAGAACATCAAATTCACAATTGTCGAAATCCTCAAAGAAGAAAAATCATTCTGGCGCGAAGTCGGAGAATATTCCCTACGCCTGCTTATGAGCCCAAGGTCGGCATCAATCAGGTGGAAACGCACAAACACTTTGTCGGTGCCCCTCTTCCGCAACGACATAGGAAATATTTTCGGGCAATCAACGGGCTACGGACCAATGTCGCCAGGTCTGGATTTCGCATTCGGATTTGTTGACGAGGATTATATCTATAAAGCCAAAGAACGCGGATGGCTTATCTGCGATGACGGGCAGACCTCACCAGCAATGTGGTCTAAAGGCAACGAACTTAACATTGAATTGCAGCTCGAACCTGTGAAAGGTCTCAAAATACAGCTTACTTCAAACCGCACGGATAACCGTACGAACCGCATTCAGTTCATGTATGCCGACATGCCGATAACCCGCTCCGGATCATATACCAAGACCCACGTGGCACTGAAAACAGCAATGGCTTCGTCAAATCCGAAAGACGGCTATTATAGCAAAGCCTTCCAGAATTTCCTCGACTATATCCCAGTGATGGCCGGACGCGTGGAAGAGCAATACCGCAATGTGAACTATCCGACCACCGGATTCATGAAAGATCATCCACATGCAGGGCAGCCGTTCAACAGCGAAGTAGGCCAAGTGTCGGAAACCTCGTCAGACGTTTTGATTCCGGCATTCCTCGCAGCATATACCGGCAGAAATCCCCAATCGCAATATCTGTCACCCTTCCCCACCTTTGCCGAAGTGCTGCCAAACTGGCGCGTCACCTACGACGGACTGGTAAACCTCGGCAACATGCGTAACTTCTTCAAAAGCTTCACTCTGACACATGCCTACCAGTGCACATATTCTGTAGGTAGCTATTCTTCATATCTTAACTGGCTCAGCGCCGGCGACAATATCGGCTTCACACTTGATGAACTGACCGGACAGCCCATCCCCTCTTCTCCCTACAACATTTCATCGGTTGCAATAACAGAACGGTTTGCCCCTCTTGTAGGAGTGAATGCAACCCTGAAAAACGAACTTCAGTTCAATGCGGAATGGCGCGACCAACGCACACTGACACTCAACTCCTCTGCCGGACAACTTGTAGAAGCCACCACTCGTGGATTGACAATCGGTGCCGGATATAAAATCGTTGGCTTCAACACCATCTTGAAAATGCGCGGATCGCAGAGCGGCGTCAGCAACGACCTGACCATAAATGCCGACTTCTCCTTGCAGAACACCCAGGCTCTGATACGCCGAATCGAAAGCAACTACACCCAAGCGACATCGGGCACCAGAACTCTCACCATAAACTTCAACGCCAGCTACATATTAAGCCGACGGCTGACGCTTGCAGCATATTTCGACCATCAGGTAAACACTCCACTGGTCAGCAATGCCGCATATCCAACCACCAACACTTCTTATGGACTGACGCTCAACCTTAATCTTGCCCGATAAATCCACCATATGCCGATTCATAGGCATTTTGCAAGACATCAATGTGACCCACACACAAGCGGCCGATAGCATAAGACTTTTTATGGATTTAGTTAAGCTGAGTTATAATGTGCATAAGCTAAACAAACTTTTTCATTCTCGGTTTGTCTTAACAATAAAGCGCCCTATTATCGGCACTATGGATAAAAACGTAAATTAAAAATCGAGAAATTTATATGAAAAAGAAAATCATGACAGTAGCAATCGCCATGATTGCACTTGTAACTTTTGGAACTTCGGCTCAGACAAACATAATAGAGAAAGCGAAAAACTCCACCGAAAACGTTGTTGAAAAAACAGGTGATGCAGTGAAAAACGCAGCCCGCGAGGTTAAAGAAGTCACTGAAAACGGAGTAGAAAAAGTACGTGACGGTAGCAAAAAACTTGAGCGAAAAGCATCAAAAGAACTCAAACGCGCCGATCGGAAATTTGATAAAACCGGTAAAAAAGTCTGTAAGGAAGCCCGCGCGGCAAAATGCGAAATCGCCAATAATGGCAAAGCATGTTGCGACAGCCTGAAAGCGAGCGACCGCACAGCCATGAATAAACACCGCCACACTGAGAAAGAATGAGTCTCGCCGCACACATAACAAAGCCCCAAAAGTAAAACAGGCTGTTACAAACAACCAGCCGGAAACCCAAAAATAAATCAGGCACAGACATTACAAAAAAACCGACCGGGGAGAACAGCCATTGCAAATGGCAATTCTCCCCGCCGGTTTATTAGCATTTTCGGTTCTGTCTCCAAAATATGCAATCCGATGAAGCGCTGTATCATCATGAGGCCGCCCCATTCCATTGTCATTTCAATAAAAATGCGTAATTTTAAAGTGCGGTACAAACTGCCCATCCACACTTCATTATATCATATCAATCCGAACATTAAAGGCTTCTGATATGTTAAATAAGTGGGAATCAAAAGCTAATATCATTGGTTATTGGCAGTATGATACCTTTGAACTATATTGCAACAACTTCAAAACTATTTATTATGGCAAACTATGATGAAGGCAGGGAAAGCATGGTTCCCTCAACCATGAGAATTGTGTTCGGGATTATTATGATTATTGTCTATGTCGGGATGGGAGTGCTTCTGCTAATCAATTTCTTCGACTGGCATACCCCACTGCTGACATGGCTGCGCTGGATTGGCGGCATATTGTTTATTATCTACGGGATATGGCGCGCAATCAGACAATTTTGGGGCATTGACAGCTCCATTTGACAATTTTTAAAACTCATACCGCGTGTTTTTCTTCCCGATAAGAGGATTGTTAAATTAACATTGCGTATCTTTGCGCTAACTGAAAAAAAGGATGTGGTGTCTCTGACGACATCGCATCCGAGTTTGTGAAATCAAAAGACATGAGGAAAATTCCATTTTTCGCACTACTTGCTTTCGGGGTTCTGACACTGGGATGCAAGGGCTCAGGCAAGCGGGAAGCCCCCAAAGGGAATACATCAACATCCGGCACGGTTGTTATGGCCTGTGACGCATCGTTTGAGAATGTGATGCAACAGGAAATAGAGGTATTTGAGTATGTTTATCCCAATGCATCCGTACTCCCCTACTATACCGACGAAAAAGCATGTGTTGACTCCCTACTGTTCGGCACGGCGCGTCTTGCTGTCGTATCCCACGAACTTACCCGGGAACAGGTTGAATTCCTCCGTGACAAAAAGCATTTCGCCAAAACAAAAAAAATAGCGGTAGATGCGGTAGCAGTTATCGTAAATCCCGAAAACCCTGTTGAGAATCTTTCGATGAAAGATCTCGGAGAGATATTAACCGGACACATAACCGAATGGAACGACATATATCCTTCAAAACTCGATAAAATCCAGGTGGTATTCGACCACAACGGCTCATCTGTGGTGAAATATATGGCCGACAGTCTGCTTAATGGAGCCGGATATGCCTCAAACGTGTTCTCTGCCAACAGCATGAAAGGAGTGTTCGATGCGGTCAAGTCACGCAAAAACGCCATCGGCCTTGTTGGCGTCAGCTGGATATCTTCCGACTTGAAAAAAGCCGACCTGTCGGCCGAAGAGCGGATAAAGACATTGGAGGTCGATGACACAACCGCCACCACTTTCACCGACGAGGTTAAGGTGCTCGGCATCAACCGCAATAATTCCACAATAGCTTACAAACCCTATCAGGCTTATATTTTCGACGGCAGCTACCCGCTTTACCGGTCGATTTATATGATCAATACCGGCGCTACCGGTTCTTTGGCCAACGGGTTCTTTGCTTTTGTAACATCGTTCAGAGGCCAGAAACTGATGATGTCGACCGGAGTGCTCCCTGCCACGGTACACCACCGCATGGTTTCCGTTGACTAATCCAGGTTGCTCCACCTGTGCAATAAGGCGAATGAATGCCCAGAATGAAACAAGTAATAACAACGCTCAATAAGTTAAGACAACATGAAATCTAAAATTCTGTTTTCCCTACTTTTAGGTAGTGCCCTCTCCCTTTCGGCGCAGCAGGGCTTCAAAGACGGTGTGGAATACTACCGCGCCGACCAGCCTGAGGAAGCTGCCATAATCCTCAACAACACACTCAACGATGCTGCCACCGACCAATCAACCGCCTATTATTACCTCGGCCAGATAGCTCTTCAAGGAGGTGACAAAGCTACAGCTAAAGCAGATTTCGACAAAGGAGTCACATTAAACCCATCAAACGGCTATAATTATGTTGGCCTTGGTGCCTTGGCCCTCGCTGATGGCAACGCATCAGCTGCCGCAGGCTATTTTAAAGATGCTAAAAAGAACGCTAAAAAAAATGCTGACATCCTCACAGAAATCGCCAGAGCTTATTTCGTAGCCGATCCGGTGAAATATGCCACAGAAATCGACAAGGCTCTTGCAGATGCAAAGAAAGCCCAGAAAAACGCGCCGTCACCATTCATTCTTGAAGGTGACCGCCTGGCAAAAACCAATGTAGGCGACGCTGCTGGCATGTATGAAATGGCCGCACAGTTCGACACTAAACTCGAACACCCCGAAGCATATGTGAAATATGCCCGCACATATTTCCCTGTAAATCCGCAGTATGCCATCGACAAACTCAACGAACTGCTGAAGGCGCAGCCCAACTCGGCTCTCGCCCAACGGGAACTGGCCGAAAAATACTATGAAGACAACCAGCTTACCCGTGCCGCACAGCAATATGAGAAGTATATCCAGAACCCTAACAGTTTCAAGAAAGACAAACAGCGCCTTGTTGGTCTGCTTTTCTTCGCCAAACGTTATCCTGAAAGCTACGCCATGGCAGATGAGCTGCTCAGCGAAGATCCAGGCAACTTCTACATGCAACGGCTGCAATTCTATAACAAAAAAGCCATGGGTGAAAACGAAGCTGCAAAAGCTGCTGCCGAAAAACTGTTTGCCAACAGCAAGGCAGAGTTGAATTCACAAGACTATATCCAATATGGAGAGCTGCTCCAGGATATGGGCCAAGACACATTGGGAGTGGAAATGTATGAAAAAGCCGTTGTAGCTTCTCCTGAAAAGACTTCGTTGCTCAAAGACCTCAGCGGCGCCTACAGCACTGCGAAGATGTATGACAAAGCCGCCGACACAATGGCAAAATTCATTGCCGGCGAAGGCGACAATGCCAACCCCAACGATATTCTTGCCCTTGCCCGCCGTTACCAGAATCTCGCAATTTCATATATGGAGACTGACAGTGTGGCTTCACGTGCGGCTGCCGACAAGGCTTTGACTACCATCGAACAAGTTATCACACGCGTACCCAACAATCCATTGGTGCTCAACACAAAAAGCGATATCCTGCGCGTAGCCAACCAAGGTGAGGTAAATGAAGACGTAATGGCAGCCGATATGGCCACTCTTGCCGTGCTTGATACAGATCCCTCTAATCTTGAAAAACGCAAGAGCATCTACCGAGCCATCTACAGCCGTCTCGGCAACTATTATCTGACCCACCAGGACATGGAAAATGCAAAACTTTATTTCCAGAAATTCTATGAGGTGGATCCCTCGGAAGAACTGAAACAGTTTATCGAAGGATTACAGGAAAACAAATAAAATCCATGGCAGCATCCGTCTGTCAATAAACCAATGAATAAAATCCCGCCTCTCGACCAAAATAGTCCTGAGGCGGGATTTTTCAAACAGACCATGAACACATTTGAAGCCATAACGGCCAGGAAATCGGTGCGCACATTCAACGGACTGAAACTCGACGACAACATCCTTTCAGAATTGCGGGCTTTCTGTGATAGCCTGAATAATGCCGGCACATCAGAACCGGCATGTTTCAAAGGCATAAAACGCCCACAAATCGCAATTATTGATGATGCCCATCAAGCTGGAAAGCTCGGCACATACGGCGTAATTAGCGGTGCCCGCAGCTTTGCAATAATGGCCTATGGCGAAGATTGGGCTGAACAGGTATTGGCAGGTTATCTTTTTGAGAAAGCAGTGCTTGAATGCACGCGCCAAGGAATAAGCACATGCTGGCTTGGCGGCACTTTCAACCGAGCCGGGTTTCAAGAAGCCTACAACAGCCTGACATCGTCAGTAAATAACGTCAACCCAATAGCTGATAATATCGTAGGTATAGTGTCTCCACTTGGCCACAGCACCCATAAGACACGTTTCGCAGAACGCGTAATGCGCCGTGTGGCACGTTCTGCCCACCGCCATCCATTCAAGAATCTGTTCAAAGGAATTGAACCGCCGACGCAACAGCTGATTGACACCCTTTGCAATGGCAACACATCCGGAATTTCTCTTGAAGAAGCATTGAAAGCGGCATTAGAAATGATGCGGCTTGCACCATCATCGAGAAACAGCCAACCATGGCGCGCCACAACAGAAACCGATATGGATGGAGCGATTTCAACGGTAAGAATCGAATGTGTGACCGATAACAAATTTTCTAAAATCGACTTTGGAATCGGCCTATACCACTTTATTGGAAGCCTGGCGGAAACCGGCCATACAGGCGGCATTAATCTGACATGCCCAAATGAAAGACCCACGGCCATATGGTCGTCAAGTTCAAACGAATTTCATCTTCAGGAATAACCGGCCCATCTGGACATGGCTATTAAATAAACAGCAGATTTTCATATCAGCGGCATTTAAGAAAGAATTATGAGTTGATTGCCATAACCCCGGACAAGAATAAGGATATAAATCATTCATACTCCATAATAGCCTATGCGATAGTATACATAGCAATTAGAGTCTCTGCAAATTTTCAGAGAGGTATAATGAACCTTTCGCGTTAAAAAATCTTTATTATTATAGATATGCGTTGCAAAATATAACATTGTCATTCTCGCAGGTTATGTCATGAACAGCGTATATATGAACCTCTTTAACAGCGGAAAGTATGAATAAGATGGGCAGGAGCATATTCTGGATAGGATTCACAATCACCGTATGCGTAGTAATCGCATATATAGTGATGATGCTTATTTATGTCACAACATTTGCCTCATGGATAGCTTCGCTGATATTATGCGGCACCGTTTTATTAGGATCGGTATTAATGCTTATCGGACGCTCAATCGAGCGAAAATCAGGCGATGAAATTTAATCGTGGGCGGAGTTTAACCAAAGGTGTGTTTGAATTTAAGTCAAATATCAATAGACCGGATTTTTGGAGATGTTTTCACTAGTTAGGAAGCGATGCGGGCATATTGACCTAAGAAACTTGTGAAAAAGCCCCAAAAGGCCTCAAGATATATTTGAAATGGCTAAATATCACATGATTAATTGTTAAATTAAAACACACCCAGGCCATATCAAACCCTCTCAACGGAAAATTACACCCCACCAATTGCCCCCACCTCAATATGTAGAATTAAAGAATCTATCTAAAATCGCGGGGTGGTTCAGCCTGTTGAATTTTGAGTAACTCCGTTTTGTAGAATTATACAGATTAATTATCTTTGTGTGTCGGAGATTCTCTGAAAAGATTTATGTATGAGTAGGTCTATGAGACTTCTGAACGCAGAATTACTGATGCTTTTCCATTCGAAAAAACAAAGCAGAATGAAACGATTATTATCACGCTGGCCGATTATGGCATTGATTGCCATAGCCGGATCTCAACCATTCACTACGGCACAAGTAAGGATTACGCCATATGATATGGCGCAGGCAAGATTGGCATTGACCGCAGCTGAAAAAAACGGTTTAAACAGCGCTACCAAACTGAAAAAATCCCATGCCACAGTGTCGGATAACCAGATTAACATTCTGCTTACTCTCGAAGATGGATATCCGTCAGACGCCATAACCGCTGCCGGAATGGAAATCAAAGGCCGGATTAAGAACCATGTCTACGGTTCAGCTCCGATTAATTGCATCGAAAAAATCGCAGCAACCGCAGGGGTGACGCAATTCTCCATTGCCCGTACACGCAAACTGGTCAACGACATGGCAAGAAGCTCATGTGGAGTTGATGATGTTCATAGCGCAGATGGAGTGTTAAAGGCTTATAACGGAGAAGGGGTAATCATAGGCATAACTGATGCCGGTCTCGACCCCAACCACATAACCTTCATAGACCCAGAAGGGAAGCATCGTGTAAAACGGTTGTGGCACTATAAAACTTCATTTCCGCAATGCTATAATGAAAAAGACATGGGGAATTTCACAACCGACGATTATACGGAATCCCATGGCACACATGTGCTCGGAACAGCTGCCGGATCATGTGCTACAACAGATAAAGGCAATGATTACCACGGAGTAGCCCCTGCGGCCGATATAGCCATAATGTGTGGCAATTCCGACGATGCCAGCATTCTTGATGGTGTTTCAAAGATTATAGAATTTGCCGAAGCCGAAGGGAAACCGTTGGTCATCAACATGTCTTTAGGCGACAATTTCGGGCCTCACGACGGCACAGACACTTTCACAGCAGCTCTTAACGAGCTTGCGGCAAACGAAAATACCACAATCTTCGTAGCGGCAGGCAATGAAGGTGAACGTAACATAGCAATAGTCTCCGAACTTGAGGAAAATGCCACGACCGTAAGAACCATATTGAACTCAAGCGATTATACCTCATCATATTATCCAACAGCAAGCTCTCTATCGCAAGGAATAGGATATATCGACGTATGGTCTGACGACAACCGCCCATTGAAAGTGTATCTCGACATAATAAACACCTTTTCTCCAGCCACTCCCATATATACTCTCGAATTAGGGGAAACGCCGAAATATATCGGGCAAGGCTATGCGTGGTATCAGTTCCTAAAAGGTAAACCTGACTCAAACGAAACATTCAACAAATATTACTCCAACGGGTTCATAGGAGGATATACCGAATTAAGCAAAGCCAATAACCGTTTCAATGCCACGATGGCCGTTTACCTCGATGCAATAAGTTCAACCTTCTACAGCACTTTCGTATCGCTCCGCGTGGAAGGAGAACCTGGGCAGAAAGTCTATATCTATAACGACGGCTATGGACTCGATTTTGAAAGCCGCAGCATCAAAGGATTCTCTGATGCAACAGCAAACGGAACCATATCGAACATGGCATGTGGCAAGAACACCATCAGTGTAGGTTCATTCAACACCCGTGGTGGCGGCTCTGCCGGTGCTATCGGAGAAATGTCGTCGTTCTCATCGTTTGGCATATTAAACGACGGGCGCTCACTCCCTGACATTGCTGCTCCCGGTAGCCAGATTTACTCGGCGCGTAACCAGCACCTGTCGCGGAATGTAGACTACTACTACCCGAAAGTCGACTCAACAAACGATTCCGAGAGCGGCAGAACCTACTATTGGACTTCAATGGACGGCACCTCCATGGCAACTCCATTCGCCACAGGCGTTGGTGCCCTGCTTCTCTCGGTCAACCCATATCTCCAAAGCGAGGATATTCGGTATATCTTAAAACAAAGCGCCACAGCCCCCACAGTTGCCGACACCAAATGGGGCGCCGGAAAAATAAATGCATTAGAGGCGGTGAAATTAGCCGAAAACTATGCGAATTCAATCAACAACGTGCTAAACGAACCGCGCAATGGAATAACCGTAAACCATTGCGGAGGAAATATCTGGCAAATCTATTCTCCTTCCGAAAAGAAGGTCGACATTTCGATAACCACCCTTTCCGGACAGACAATCGTCAATATCCCGGCCGACATCGAAGCCACCATTGACCTGAACGGCTATAGCACAGGTATATATATAATTTCTGTAAAAGGGTCGAAATCACATCACAGCGAAAAGATTGCCGTAAAATGACAGAAATTAGTTAATTTTGCACCCGTAAGCCGCCGTGGTTTACCTTAGAGAGTGTATCTGGATTTAACACGTTAAAATTTAACAGTGTGATTTTGAACCATTTCAAACACACTCTACGAAAACAAAACATATATCTTGATGAAAAATGTAATCACCCGGGCAATCACCGGCATATTATATGTCGCCATCATTTTAGGCGCAGTCATGGGCGGCTCATGGTGGATGTGGGGATTGACTTCACTCTTTGCCTTGCTGGCCGTAAACGAATTCAACCGCATCACCAATAAAAATTTCGTATCCAACACAACAACCCTGCTCGACATGACCGGGGCTGTGTTGCTCACAACGGCCTATGGCCCGCAGTTTGCCGGCGAAATCACAAAAAGCGGGGAATTGTCAACACCCGGCTTGTGTCTGCTCTTCTATGGTGTATATCTGATCGCGCGTTTCATCATACAGCTCTATGTTCAAGACGGGAATCCGCTTTCACACCTCGCCCATTCGATTCTCGGACAAATCTACATTGCCGTTCCTTTGGCGCTGCTGAATATCTTATATGTAAGCACCGGGAAATATATCGTGCTTGCCATGTTCATCCTCATATGGCTCAGTGACACAGGAGCGTTCTGTGTAGGGTCACTTATAGGGAAACACCGGCTGTTTGAACGTATCTCTCCCAAAAAATCATGGGAAGGTTTCTTCGGTGGCCTTATATTCTGCCTTATCGCAGGACTGGTAATGTTCTATGGATTCCATAGCTACTTCCTGATTATGAACCTATGGCAGATGCTCGGCTTCTGCGCAATGGTCTGCGTTATGGGCACATGGGGCGACCTTGTCGAATCTCTGATAAAAAGGTCGCTCGGGGTCAAGGATTCCGGGCATCTGTTACCCGGACATGGTGGCATACTCGACCGTATCGACTCGTTGCTGGTTGTAGTGCCGGGGGTAACAGTCTACATATTTCTTATATGTTTAATATGAAACCTATAGATTTACATCCTGCAAACATCCATCCCAAACATTCATAAAAACCAACAACCTAAACAATATGTCATCGCAAAGATATGACCTGCGCGGAGTCTCAGCCGCTAAAGAAGATGTGCACAACGCAATCAAAAACGTTGACAAGGGCATCTTTCCAAAAGCATTCTGCAAAATCATACCCGACATTCTTGGCGGAGACCCACTATGGTGCAATATAATGCACGCCGACGGAGCCGGCACAAAATCATCGCTTGCCTATGCCTATTGGCGCGAAACCGGCGACATGGGCGTATGGAAAGGAATCGCCCAGGATTCATTGATCATGAATGTCGACGACCTTCTTTGTGTGGGTGCAACAGACCGTATGCTTGTTTCTTCAACCATAGGCCGCAATAAAAGCCTTATTCCCGGTGAGGTTATTGCTGCAATCATAAATGGCACCGAGGAATTGATGGAAACAATGCGTGGATACGGCATTGAAATCTATGGCACAGGCGGAGAGACCGCAGATCTTGGCGACCTTGTACGCACAATCATCGTAGATTCCACACTGACCACACGTATGCGCCGGGCAGACGTTATTGATAATGCAAACATCAAAGGTGGCGACCTCATCGTTGGCCTTGCCTCTTTCGGACAGGCCACTTACGAGAGCGAATATAACGGAGGAATGGGCAGCAATGGCCTCACCTCTGCCCGCCATGACGTGTTCAACAAATCCGTGGCCGAGAAATACCCGGAGACATATGACAACCAAATTCCCGATGAGCTGGTCTACAGTGGCACCAAAGGCCTGCTCGACCGAATTGAAGCGATTGACGTCACAGCAGGGAAACTTGTGCTCTCCCCCACCCGCACCTACGCACCCGTAATAAAGAAACTGCTTGAAGAGATGCGCCATGAAATCCACGGAATGGTGCACTGCACCGGTGGAGCGCAGACCAAAGTAATGCATTTCGTTGAAAACAAACATGTCATAAAAGACAACATGTTCCCGATTCCGCCGCTCTTCAAACTAATCCAGGAGCAAAGCGCCACTGATTGGTCGGAAATGTATAAAGTTTTCAACATGGGTCATCGCATGGAAATCTACCTTCCAGAAGAGTACGCCGAAAAAGTGATTGAAATCTCACGCTCATTCAATATCGATGCGAGAGTTATCGGCCATGTGGAAGATGCGCCGTCAAACCGCCTGACAATAATGTCGGAATTCGGCAAATTTGAATATTGACGCAAGCCTATGAACTGCGGATTCAAAATAACCAGCCATCTTGCGGCCATTGCGGTTTCCACTGCAATGGCCACATTGATATGGGTGGGTATCTGCCTTTCTGGGTGTTCCGGCAAAAAACAGACTGAGGTTAAACAACCACAATGCGACCTCCCCGACACTTTACGTGTAGCCACCCTATATAGTCCGACCTCATATTTCCTCTACCGCGACGAACCTATGGGTTATGACTACTCACTACTCATGCAATTTGCCTCCGACAAAGGGATTGCAGTAAACCTGACAGTTGCCTCTTCACTTGGCAAAATGATTGAAATGCTTGATTCCGGCAAAGTTGACCTACTTGCCTATGAGATTCCTGTGACAGCCGAATATCTTGAAAAAATCGAGCCTTGCGGACCGGAATTCTCCACACACCAGGTATTGGTGCAACCCAAAAAACAGAGTGCCGGATTAATCAACGACGCCACCGGGCTCGTAGGAAAAGAGGTCTACGTTGAAGAAAACTCAAAATACCACTATCGCCTGCAGAATCTCAACAATGAACTCGGCGGTGGTATAAATATCCATGTAATCGACAGGGATACCCTTATTACCGAAGACCTCATAGAGATGGTTTCCGATGGCGAAATACCACTGACCGTTGTCGACAGCGACATCGCAAGAATCAATAAGACATATTACCGCGACCTTGATATATCACTTCCCCTGAGTTTTCCCCAGAAATCACGTTGGGGTGTATCGCACGGCTGCAAATGGCTTGCCGACTCAATCAATGCATGGTTCGAGCAAGAAACGCCCAAACAACGCCAGGCCCAACTGTTAAAACGCTATTTCGAACTCAGCAAGGATAACGGCGACACAGGAGTGTTCAATCCCGACTTCTCTAAAGGAACCATATCACCTTATGACAATCTATTCAAAAAATATGCCGGTGAAATCGGAATGGATTGGCGGTTGCTTGCCGCGCAGGGATACCACGAAAGCCATTTCGACTCAACACAAGTGTCGTGGGCCGGAGCACGTGGAATAATGCAGATTATGCCGCGGACAGCCAGGGCATACAATCTCACGCCAAACCGCATAACCAATCCTGAGGCGAATATATCCACTGCAACCAAAATCATACGCGACCTCGACAAATCCCTGTCAAGGAAAGTTGCGGATAAAGAGGAACGACGGAAATTCGTTATCGCAGCCTATAACTCAGGACTGGCACACGTGCTCGATGCCATAGCCCTTGCCGAGAAATACGGAAAGAACCCTGCGGTCTGGTATGGAAACGTTGAAGCCGCACTTCTGATGAAAGCAAATCCGGAATACTATACCGACCCGGTTTGCCGTGCCGGTTATTTCAGAGGCAGACAAACAGTGACTTATGTCAAAGAAGTAATGGCATTCTACGACAACGCCAAGAAAAAAATCGCATTATAATGAACCAAAACCTTGCAGCAAGGTTAAAAAGATGTATTAACCGTTAACTATTCATATATGAGAAAACGTTTTTTGACGGTAGGTGTTATCCTTACCATAGGCGCGAGTATGATGCTTACATCATGCATAGGCAATTTCGCATTGACCAACAAGTTGTTGACCTGGAATAAACAGATTGGCAACAAGTTCCTCAACGAGCTGGTGTTCTTCTGCTTCTGGGTGCTTCCTGTCTATGAGGTGACAGCCACAGCCGACCTCCTGGTGCTCAACTCCATCGAGTTCTGGAGTGGAACAAATCCCATTGCACAGGGCAAAAGTGTAATCGATGGTAAAGACGGACGTTATCTGGTTGAATGCGACGGTAAAGGTTACACAATCAAATCTGAGAACGACGGTAGCATCGTGCGTCTTGACTTCGACAACAACGACCAAAGCTGGAGTGTGACCGCCAACAACGAAACAGTCAAATTCATGACTATGGTCGACGACAGCCATGTTAAAATGCTCACCCCTTCCGGAGATTTCCAGTTGGTAGAACTTTCCGAAAACGGTCTAATGGCCTACCGCAATTCAATCGGAGCCGGCATGTTCGCCCTCAACAATGCAGAATGACTTACGGCTTATATGCAAAACATTCACGGCCGCCGAATTTTTCGGCGGCCGTTTTCTTTTTATCCCGCAATAGCATATCTTTGCAGTGACAAAACAAATGCTTGCAACATCACAGTTACCAATCCATGAAAAAACACTTATTACCGCATTATCCTTGACAACATTTATTGTGGCAGCTGCACAGACCCCGGCTAGCCATACATTTGTGCCGAGCAAGAAAACCGACAACACACTGTTTTTCTCCACATCCGACAAAGGGACAAACATGCCGATTCTTTGGGGCTCGACACCGCATGGCCAAGTGAAGAAAACATCAGGCGTGGTGTGCGGTTTATCGGAGCTGAGAACATCGGGGTCGCACGGGTATCATTCCAACCATGTGATTTCATGGGTGCAGAAACAACTCTCACCGAAAGGCTCGAAAACAACCTGCGGGAGCGTCTACGCCTGGTCAGCTACATCGGAGCCCCTGGATAAGTCGACCTCGCGCTGAATAACGATGCCCCCGGCGATGTTTATGACACACGCTACTCCAACCCGGCAACCGATGCAGATGCTCTCGAAGCATATTGTAACCTGATTTACGCCACAACCCTCTCTTGCCAGGACAAAGGGTGGAATGTGGTTTCTGCCGCGCCTCTCAACGAACCCGATTACACATTTAACGGACAAGGCTCAAAAGAAGACTTCCTGGCTATCGCTAAAGATGTGTTTTTCGATGGGCATGGCCCGCAACGCGAATATGTGGTTGAAACACCCGGAGGAGAGGGCTATCAGGTAGAGGGCCAGACAAACGCGGAATGTGTGGTCGATATAACATGGGGTGAAGATGTGCGTCCGGTCATCGACGGATCCTACATCATAATGAACGCATACAGCAAGAAACGGCTTTCAGTTGACGGCGCCATTGATCACTTCTGACAATGTGGCAATTTTCATCAACGGCACTAAAGCGGCCGAAGCCACCGGCGGCATGGCCTTCACTCCGGCACAACTCAATCCCGTTCTCAACTACATAGGGCGCAACCAACAATACGATGCCACCATAGATGCATATATCCATGATTTCCGTATATATAACTATGCCCTCGACGATAACGGCATACAAGCGGTTATGAGTGAAAACAGCGGGATAGACGCTGTAACGACACAACATTCGCCCGTAGTCAAGACCGAATATTACAACACAACCAGAATCCCGGTTCCTAATCCCGGAGAGGGTGTGTATATTATCAGGCACACCCACGCCGACGGCACAGTATCAATAACCAAAGATATACACTGAAAACACCATAGTGATTCCCAGGCGTGTGTTTGAATTCAACTCAAATACAGTTCAGGAGGATAACACACTCTTAAACAATTATTATTCATCATTATCAAAACGGCAGCCAACATATGAGGCATGGCTGCCGTTATATCATATGGTTCATAGCATACCCGATAGCTCTGATTTAACAAAATTTGATTAAATTTTGCTGAGTTGCGGAAAAAACGTAACTTTGCTATAAACAATTTTACCGATAAGAATATATACACAACTCTAACCTTACATAATCAGTATGGACAACGAACAACTGTTGAAAAGCGTAAAAGAAAAAGCCACCATGTGGCTTTCAGAACAATATGACGAGGCCACCCGCGCTGAAGTCAAAGAGATGCTTGAATCCGAAGATCCCACACAACTCATCGAGTCATTCTATAAAGACCTTGAATTCGGAACAGGCGGTCTGCGTGGAATCATGGGAGCCGGAACGAACCGAATGAATATCTACACAGTCGGTGCCGCCACCCAAGGTCTTGCCAACTACCTGAAAGAAGCCTTCCCAGACATGCCCCAGATTTCTGTTGCCGTAGGGCACGATGTGCGCAACAATTCGCGGAAATTTGCGGAAATAGTAGCTAACATTTTCTCGGCCAACGGCATCAAGGCATATCTCTTCGACAGTTTCCGCCCCACTCCAGAGCTTTCGTTTGCTATCCGTCATCTCGGTTGCCAGAGCGGCGTTAATATCACCGCATCCCACAACCCCAAAGAATACAACGGTTATAAGGCATATTGGGCTGACGGTGCACAGATTATAGCCCCCCACGATGTAAACATCATCAACCACGTCAACAACATCAAAAACGTGGGCGATATAAAATTCAACGGGAACCCCGAGCTTATTGAAATCATCGGTGACCAGATGGATCGCGACTTCCTGGCTGCAATCAAAGGCCTGTCGTTAAGCCCCGATGTAATAAAGCAATACCACGACCTGAAAATCGTTTACACCCCTATCCATGGCACAGGCGTGAAACTCGTGCCGGATTCATTGAAGAACTATGGATTCACCAACATAATCCACGTTCCGGAGCAAGATGTTCCATCAGGCGATTTCCCGACAGTCGACTCTCCTAACCCCGAAAACTCCTCTGCCATGGCGATGGCCATTGCAAAAGCAAAAGAAGTTGAAGCCGACCTGGTCGTTGCCTCCGACCCTGATGCTGACCGTATCGGATGCGTAATCCGCGACACTGACGGAGAATATGTGCTCGTCAACGGAAACCAGATTGTGATGATTCTCCTGAACTATCTGATGACCCGCAATGCCGAACTCGGCCGTCTGACCGGAAAGGAATACATTGTGAAAACCATAGTGACCACCGAGACTATCAAAAACATAGCAGATGCCAACAACATCCGCATGTATGACTGTTACACCGGCTTCAAATGGATTGCAGCCGTAATCCGCGACAACGAAGGTGTGGCCCGCTATCTCGGCGGCGGCGAAGAGAGCTACGGCTTCCTGGCCGAAGAGTTCGCCCGCGACAAAGATTCCGTATCAGCCATATCACTAATGGCCGAATGCCTTGCCTGGGCAAAGAGCAAAGGAATGAGTTTCATGGAAATGCTCCAGGATATCTATGTTAAATACGGCTTCTCACGTGAGGAAGGCATTTCGGTTGTTCGTCCAGGCAAAACCGGTGCCGAAGAAATCGTGGCAATGATGAAAGAATTCCGCGCAAATCCTCCGAAGTCACTCGGCGGCAGCGATGTCGTAGTTGTCAAAGACTATGCCGACCTCAACATGAGGAATCTCCACAACGGAACTGAGGAAAAGATGGATTTCCCCACCACCTCGAATGTGCTCCAGTTCTTCACCGCCGACGGCACGAAAGTTTCAATCCGCCCCTCAGGAACTGAGCCGAAAATCAAATTCTACATCGAGGTAAAAGGCCACATGGCAACAAAAGCCGATTACCATGCCGCCACAGAAGCCGCAAAGGCGAAAACAGAAGTCATAAAGAAAGAGCTTGGCATCTGATTTGTCTGCCAACCTGTCGGGCATCATGCAGCCCACATAAGTAACAACCACCGGGTATGGCGTCATGAAAACGCCATGCCCGGTTTTGAAATGAATAATTATCCCTATGGAAGTGGTCTACGAAGATAACCACATCATTGTGGTCAACAAGCGCCCCGGCGAAATCGTGCAGGGCGACAAAACCGGCGACGAGCCATTATCAGAAACAATAAAACGATATCTGAAAGAGAAATACTGCAAGCCCGGGAATGTGTTTTGTGGTGTTGTCCATCGCCTCGACCGTCCGGTATCGGGCCTTGTGGTCTTTGCCAAAACATCTAAAGCGCTTGCCAGGCTCAACGAAATGTTCCGCAACGGACAAGTCCACAAAACCTATTGGGCGATAACCCGCAACAGACCGGAAAATCCCGAAGGGGAACTGCTCCATTACATCACTACCACGGATAAAAACAACAAATCATACGCATCCATCACTCCTAAACCCAGAGCCAAGGAAGCAAAATTGCGCTACCGCCACATAGCATCGTCAGACCGTTACAATCTGATTGAAGTGGAACTGCTGACCGGACGCAAACACCAGATTAGGGTGCAACTCTCCGCCATCGGTTGCCCCATTAAAGGAGATCTGAAATATGGCGACAAGCGGTCAAATCCCGACGGCTCTATTTCACTGATGGCACGCCACATCGAGTTTATCCATCCTGTCAGCAAAGAACCGATTTCGCTCGATGCCCCTATGCCTGAGGATAATCTATGGCAGGCATTCGTCGGCCGTCTCCACGATGAGAACAATCAACCGCAGTGAAGGAATCCAAACGCATTTCCCCCGCAATGAAGAAAGAAGATTTGAAAATTGTTTTTTTCGGCACGCCGGAGTTTGCCGTTGCAAGCCTTGACAGGATTGTCAAAGACGGATATAATGTGGTTGCTGCCGTAACCATGCCGGATAAACCTGCCGGACGCGGCCATAAGATGTTCCAGTCCCCCGTGAAAGAATATGCCATAGCCAACGGCATACCTTTGATGCAGCCCGCAAAACTGAAAGATGAGGATTTCATCAACGAGCTACGCGGTTACAATGCCGACCTGTTTATAGTGATCGCATTCAGAATGCTTCCGGAAGTAGTCTGGCAGATGCCCC
This sequence comes from Bacteroidales bacterium, assembly GCA_910575545.1. Taxonomy (GTDB): domain Bacteria; phylum Bacteroidota; class Bacteroidia; order Bacteroidales; family Muribaculaceae; genus UBA7173. The sequence goes on along the minus strand of CAJTFH010000001.1, from coordinate 51,553 downwards.
CGTTGGGCACGTTCAACCTCCATGCGTCACTTCTCCCCAGATATCGCGGAGCCGCCCCGATAAATTGGGCAGTGATTAACGGCGACACTGAAACCGGAGTGACCACCTTCTTTCTCAAACATGAAATCGACACCGGCGACATATTGCGGCAAGAACGGATTGACATCCTCCCTGAAGACAATGTGGGTGATGTGCATGATAAACTAATGACCCTCGGGGCAGACCTGACCGTCGACACCATCAGCCATATAATCGCCGGAGACCTCACCCCGATGTCTCAAGACGCAATCCTTAAAGGAGAAGAGTCCACACCTGCCCCTAAGATTTTCAAAGAAACATGCCGCATCGACTGGAAACTCAGCGCCACAGCAGTCCACAATCATGTTAGAGGCCTAAGCCCCTACCCTGCCGCATGGACTGAAATCCATGATGCCATGAATTTTGAAGCAACCGCCCTGAATCTGAAAGTTTTCACAACCGTAATTGACAAGACCTCCCTGATAAACAGCAATACACCACAGGCGGGGAAAGTATCTGTGCGGAACAACCGGCTATTCGTGACATGTGGCGACGGCAATGAGATAGAAATCAAACAACTTCAACCTGCCGGCAAACGACGCATGAACGCCGATGAATTCCTTCGTGGAGCACGGCTTCCGCAAAATTGCATAATGATATAAACTTAGCATAAAACATGCTTGCACCATTAGCTGAAAGACTCAGGCCCAAGAGTCTCGATGAATATATCGGACAGAAACATCTCGTTGGTGACGGGAGCATATTGCGCCGCATGATAGATTCGGGCAACGTCAGTTCGTTCATTCTCTGGGGGCCTCCCGGTGTGGGCAAAACAACGATTGCACGTATCATCGCCAATACAACCAAATCGCCATTCTACACCCTAAGCGCAGTAAACGCCGGTGTGAAAGATGTGCGGGAGGTCATTGAAAGATGTAAAGCCGATGCCGGGAGCATGTTCTCTGCCGGACGCCCGATATTATTCATAGATGAAATCCACCGTTTCAGCAAATCGCAACAAGACAGCCTCTTGGGCGCGGTGGAAAATGGCACTATAACGCTAATCGGGGCAACCACCGAAAACCCGTCGTTTGAAGTCATAAGGCCGTTGCTATCGCGTGCCCAGGTCTATGTTCTAAAAACACTCGAAGAGCCGGAACTCCAGGAACTTCTCGACCGGGCAATAACAACCGACGAAATCCTGCGCACAAGCAATGTATCGGTCGAGCAGACCGACGCTTTATTCCGCTTCTCAGGAGGTGATGCCAGAAAACTCCTCAACATAATCGACCTGTTGCAACAATCCACCCCCCTGGGGCAACCGATGGTTATCAACGACAAAACCGTAATCGAGCGCCTGCAGGAGAATCCTATGGCATATGACAAACAGGGGGAAATGCACTATGACATCATCTCGGCTTTCATAAAAAGCGTGCGTGGAAGCGACCCCGACGCTGCCATATATTGGCTCGCGCGTATGATTGAAGGCGGCGAAGATCCTGAATTCATCGCCCGCCGGTTGACCATACTCGCTTGTGAAGATATCGGCCTCGCGAATCCCAACGCCATGTTGTTGGCCAACGCCACATTCGATATAGTCAAAAAGGTCGGTATGCCGGAAGGAAGGATTCCGTTGGCTGAGTGCACTGTTTATCTTGCAACATCACAAAAAAGCAATTCGGCCTATATGGCCATCGACAATGCACTGGCAGAGGTCAGACAATCCGGTAACCTTCCGGTTCCGCTCCACATACGCAACGCTCCGACCTCATTAATGAAAAATTTAGGTTATGGAGCCGACTATAAATACGCCCACGACTATCCGGGGAATTTCGTACGCCAGCAATTCCTGCCCGATCAGATTGACGGTCGCAAGTTCTGGAATCCGGCAGACAATCCGTCAGAAATCCGTGCAGCCGACCTTCAACGGCAGCGCTGGGGCAAATAGCGCATTTAGGATTTTTTGATTAATTTTGCGCCATGAAAAAGTCAGCAGCCTTATTCGTGGCATTTATTGCCACTTTGATTCAAAATCCGATCAGTGCGCAACCTGGGGAATCCACAACCATAACCACTACCACAACAACTACTACCGTCGCTTATGTCACACCTGATGAGACCCAAGGGGTCGACTATATGCCAAAAATCCACGGTGTTGTACGCACACGATGGGAAGGCGAATTCATACATGGCGATTTCGGGCAACGGTTCCAGGTAAGAAACGCCCGTGTATCGGTTGGAGGCAACATCCTGAAAAGTCTGAGTTATTTTGTGCAAATCGATGCCTGCGACCGTGGTAAATTCACATTTCTCGACGCATATGCACGTTGGAGATTCTCCAAAAACTGGCGCGTGCAAGCCGGCCAGTTCCGTGTTCCTTATGGGGTTGACTGCTTCCGTGCCCCCGGAGGATATTACTTTGCCAACCGGTCTTTTTTAGGAAAACACATGCTCAACATGCGTGAGGTAGGTGCGAAAATAGGTTATTACGGTTCAAAAATCCCACTCACTGTAGAAGCCGGGATATTCAACTCCGCGCCAAAAAGCAATCATGAAGTATGGCAAAAGACGATGAACTATGCCGCCAAGGCAACATACCGGATCTCAAATATCACAATTGCAACCGGATTTATATCGGCCGAACCGGATAAGGTGCGGATGAATCTCGTCGACGGAGCTTTGACATGGGATAACGACCGGTGGATTGTTGAAGGTGAGTATCAATACAAGCACTATGATGCAGACAAACACAAACCGGCACACGGGTGGAACCTGTTTGCATCATATGCCATCCCGCTTGAAAAAACCGTGTTCAACACTCTGTCAATCCAAGGCCGTTTCGACGGCATGACGGCTCACTCATCGGGTCAATGCAATTCCAACGGTTCTTTATCGACAGACCAGTTTGGGCGGCAGCGCATCACAGTGGGTTCAACCCTGGCCTACAACCATAAATCAGTGAAAGCCGCCATCCGGCTCAACTACGAAAAATATTTCCACGACAAGCAGACCCCACAGGGAGAAGCCGACAAAATCGTTGCGGAACTTGTTGTCAGATTTTGATAACCGACATCCGGCAGCACGCACAGTCGAAATCAAGCCTGAAGCGGTTCTGCCCCGACGTCAAAAACAGCGGTGAGGGCAGATTCACTCTTGCCGGAGTTTTCAGACAAGCGCCAAGTTCGCGGCGCAAACAATAACGTGTCTGCATAACCCGCATTTCATCACTTCTCCTGACATCTTTTGCAGTCTCTAAGGCTTTGGGCAGCTCATCCGGTTTGGCATCGTGCATAACCTCGCGATAAAATTGCGCCGACAGATGGTTGGCGATATTATCATGCCTTGTCAAATGGGTTCCTTCGGGCAATGCAAGCCCGGCAGCCTGCTCACGACGCCGGTCATATTTATATGTCGCCGCATATGTTGCCAACAAAGCCCCTGTCGCATCCCTCTTAAGACGCGTAAGCACCGATGCCGGAATAAACGCATCTGAGGCCTCATCCTCAAATCTATTCAAAACAAAAATAGTGTCGCCCAATTTCGAAAGCACTCTCAAACGACTATCATACTGAGGCTTATCAGCTTTCTGCACATCACATTCTGCAGCCACGGAAACTGAAACTCCATCCGTATCGGCCACTGTTAACACCAACATCCGGTCTGCCACACGCAAAGAGAAATCCACACCGATTGAGCGGCAAGCAGTAGGCTTTGAAAACATGTCACCCCACTGTTTATCATAATTCCGATATAATCGCTCACCTTTATGCACATTTATATCACAGGCGGCATATAGCCTCGACCCCTCGACCCGGTTGAGACGGAAACCGCAGAACTGCCCTTTAACATCAAAATATCCCAATCCGTCACCGTTTGAAAGCGCCTTCTCTAACGAAGCTACAATTATCCGTGCTCCATGCACTGCAGTCACCACCCCGACCTGTTCGCCAATCCACTTGGGTGAATCAACCGAAGCCATCGATAATGCCCGCTTCGGCTCCCGAAGGAAATATGGAGTGAACCCACGGTTGAAACTCTTCTCAAGAGCCGGAATGAAAGAATATTCAACCCGCCCCCTCGAAGCACGCCGGTAACGCTCCGGATTGGCAGCAACAATCTTATTCAGAGCACAACTATACGCAGCAACAACATTACGAACATAGTTTGAATCCTTCAGACGCCCCTCAATCTTGAACGACGACACTCCGGCCTCAAGCATATCTGCAAGATAATCTATACGGTTCATATCTTTCAGCGAAAGAAGATGCTTCCCTTTTATCAACTGACGCCCGGAAGCATCTTCAAGGTTGAACGGCAAACGGCATATCTGGGCGCAGTCTCCACGGTTGGCGCTACGGCCTGTGACTGCAAAACTCGCCTGGCAATCGCCACTGTAGCTGACACACAATGCCCCGTGCACAAATGCTTCAAGAGGCACATCCGTCGCCTCCCGGAAAGCTGCAATTTCATCAAGTGTCAATTCGCGTGGCAGCACAAGTTGTGAAAATCCCGCATCCTGAAGGAAACGGGCCTTGGCAGGAGTACGTATGTCACACTGGGTAGATGCATGCAACGCTATCGGCGGAAGCGGCATCTTCAGCAACGCCATATCCTGAACTATAAGGGCGTCGACCCCTATACGGTATAAATCCCACACCAACCGCTCCACATCCTCCAATTCCGTGTCATATACAATCGTGTTGACCGTAACATACACCCTGACGTTGAATCTATGGGCATAATCCACAACCGCAGATATATCCTCCAGGGAATTTGCCGCCTGGCGCCTGGCACCGTGTGAATACGCACCCATATAAACAGCATCAGCGCCATGGTCAATGGCAGCTATGGCAGTGGCCGCATCACGCGCAGGCGCCAACAGTTCAATAACCCTTGGGTAATCTTTAATAAGATCTTTCAATTGCTGAGACATGGTTACTTGTTTTTGAATTGCAAAATTAACACAATTCCTGTAACATATAGCCTTAAGAAGGTTGAAATTACAAAACTTTACATCAATAAACAACACCTAAACTTATAAACCGAACTCCAATCATACCGGCATTACTATCACTTGTTTTTACAATCATCGCCGGATGTGTCCGGTCATACGCTAAAAACATTGTTAACGGATATGTAACGGCGTTCAACGCCATCCTCCACCGGCTCAACACCGAAAGACTGTTTTAATATGCATTGATTAAGAGAGTGTTTGAATTTAACACATTACCAATTAATCGAGTGATGTTTAATCATCTCACACATATCTGAGTTAAATTCAAATACTCCCCAAAAACCGATTCCGTTAGAGAGCGATTTTTCACTCCGGTGAAAAATAATCGTTGAAACGCTTGGAAAGAGCGGAATATATGTTAACTTTGCAACATACGATTATCCGTCCCGCGCAAAAGGGGCAGCGTAACCGGCAAATTATAATACCTGAAAGCCAAACTTACCAAAACCAATTGAGATGAAGAAGCATAACTTTTATGCAGGGCCGTCGATTCTGACCCCCTACACTATCAAGAACACCGCCGACGCGGTTATTGACTTCGCCAACACAGGTCTGTCGATTCTGGAAGTATCTCACCGCTCGAAAGAGTTCCAGGCTGTAATGGATGAAGCACAAGCACTTGTGAAGGAACTTCTCGACATTCCAGCCGGTTATCACGTGCTGTTTTTAGGGGGAGGTGCCAGTCTGCAGTTCGCCATGGTGCCCTATAACCTTCTTCAGACCAAAGCCGCCTATCTCGACACAGGCGTATGGGCCCACAAAGCCATCAAAGAAGCGAAACTGTTTGGAGATGTAGAAATAGTTGCCACCTCCGAAGACAAAAACTACAACTATATCCCGAAGAACTATACAGTGCCTGAAGATGTAGACTATTTCCACTACACCACCAATAACACCATCTACGGCACAGAAATCCGCAAAGATCCAGATGTGAAAGTGCGCATGGTAGCCGACATGTCGAGCGACATCTTCTCACGCCCGGTTGATGTGAGCAAATATGACATCATCTATGCAGGCGCGCAGAAGAATCTTGCTCCTGCAGGCGCCACGATTATCATCGTGCGTGAGGATGCCCTGGGTCATGTAACCCGCCAGATTCCCACCATGCTCAACTACAAGACCCATGCCGACAAGGGTTCAATGTTCAACACCCCGCCGGTGTTGCCGATTTTCAGTGCCCTGCAGACCCTGAAATATTACAAGGAGGTAGGCGGTGTCAAAGAAATGGAGAAACGCGACCTCGCGAAGGCAGCCAAACTCTATGAAGCTATTGATTCAAGCCGGGTGTTCGAGGCAACAGTAAAAGACCACGAAGACCGCTCGATTATGAACGTCTGCTTCGTTCTCAAACCGGAATATGCCGAAATGGAGAAAGCGTTTATCGACTTTGCATCAACAAAAGGTATCGTAGGTATCAAAGGTCACCGTTCTGTAGGCGGATTCCGCGCATCACTCTACAACGCCCTTCCGATGGAAAGCGTGGATGTGCTTGTTGCTGCAATGAAAGAGTTCGAAAACAAGTTGTAACCAAGCAAAACCTCTAACATTCATATGAAAATATTGGTTGCCACGGAAAAACCGTTTGCCGCTGTTGCAGTTGACGGAATCCGTAAAGTTATAGAAGGTGCAGGCTATGAGCTTGAACTCCTTGAAAAATATACCACGAAAGAGGAACTGCTCAATGCCGTTGCATCTGCCGACGGGCTTATCATACGCTCCGACAAAGTTGACGCAGAGGTTCTTGATGCTGCCAAACAGCTGAAAATTGTTGTGCGTGCAGGTGCAGGCTATGATAATGTTGACCTCGCAGCGGCCACAGCCCATAACGTGTGTGTGGAAAACACCCCCGGGCAGAACTCAAACGCAGTGGCAGAACTGGTGTTCGGGCTTGCTGTGATGGCTGTACGCAACATGTATAACGGCACATCAGGCACAGAGCTTAAAGAAAAAAGCCTTGGCATACATGCATTCGGCCAGGTCGGCCGCAATGTGGCACGCATAGCCAAAGGATTCGGGATGAAAGTCAGCGCACTCGACCCCTATTGCCCCGACGAAGTTATGGTTGCCGCAGAGGTCACTCCTGTGCACAGCGTTGAAGAGCTTTATCAGAACAACAAGGTTGTGTCGTTACACATTCCTGCCACCGACGAAACGCGCAAATCGGTAGGTTACGATCTGGTTATGATGCTGCCTAAAAACGGTGTGCTCATCAACACTGCCCGCAAAGAGGTTATTGACGAAGAGGGGCTTTGCAAAGCGCTCAGAGAACGTCCCGACCTGAAATATGTTGCCGATATCAAGCCAGACCTGGCAGCTGAAATGGAGCAGGAATTTGAAGGACGTGTGTTCTTCACCCCCAAGAAGATGGGCGCACAGACTTCAGAAGCCAACATCAATGCCGGAATCGCTGCGGCAAACCAAGTTGTGGCATTCCTGCGCGACGGCATAGACCGGTTCAGGGTAAACAAATAACTCCGAATATATCTGTCAGTTGATCAACTCAGGGATGAACCCGGCCTGACATCAACACCAACACAACATCTGACCCGGAGACACATAGCCATAAAGGCATGTTGTCTCCGGGTCACATGAAAAATCCGACTTGCCATAGCAGCCTATGATAATGACCAGCGACAAACGGGGATGCAGGGAGATAGCCGCCGCATTGGCGGCTTTCGGTGTGAAATATGCAGTCACTTCTCCCGGAAGCCGTAACGCCCCGTTGATAATGGCAATAGAGCGCCATGGCGGATTCAACACCATACCTGTCATAGATGAGAGATCGGCGGCATTCATCGCCTTGGGCATAGCATCGGCCTGTGGCAACATGGTGGCTCTGATCTGCACCTCCGGAACGGCATTGCTCAACCAGACCCCCGCTATTGCCGAGGCATATTACAGACAAGTGCCTCTGGTTGTAATTTCAGCCGACCGGCCTCACCAATGGATTGACCAGGACGACAGCCAGACAATCAGACAAAACGGAGCGTTGTCGGCCATTGTCAAAGCATCATACAACATAAAGGGGGAAGCAGAAACCACGGAGGATGGATGGTTTGTTAACCGGACTCTCAATGATGCGCTTATAACGGCACGGACCGGACGGCGCGGACCGGTGCATATCAATGTGGAACTGTCGATGCCTCTGACGGGTGAAAAGGAGCAGGACGGTTCAGACAACTTCCGCAAAATCGAGACGATAGATTATCCCGAAACAATTCCCAATGATATGGCCAGAGCCATGGCTGCCGAGCTGGCCGATAAAAGAGTTCTGATATTCGGAGGCTTCATGCCTCCATCTGCCAAGCTAAGCCGGGCGATGTCTGTGATGACCGGTTTACCAAATATAGCGGTACTTGCTGAAGGACTAGCCAACCTTCATGGTAAAGGGATATGGGAACGGTGTGAAGCGCTTATGGGCAATCTTTCAGAAAGCGGTATATCCCGGTTGAAGCCAGATGTTCTCATAACATTCGGCGGCTCGCCCGTGGCAGCCGCATGGAAACGAGTTGCCCGGCAATGGAAAGTGAAGGAGCATTGGCATGTGGGGAAAAATGATGCAACAATCGACACATACATGTCATTGACCCGTAGGGTGGATATGACTGCAGAAGGATTTTTCCCGAAAACAGCCACGGCATTAAGCCACCTTCACCGCAAAGGGCTGATTATTTCAGAATATGCACAAAACTGGCAGGAATATGCCTCTGAAACATACCGGTTGACTGACCGGATGCTATCAAATGGAAATGATGAAAACTGGCACGGGGCATCAGCCATAGCCAGTTTGCTGTCGAAAATACCTTCAGACTGGAATCTGCAACTGAGCAACGGAATGAGTTGCCGTTATGCCATGCTCAACAGACTCGGACGTTTCCACAGGGTTGACTGCAACCGGGGAGTGAGCGGGATTGACGGAAGCCTGTCGACAGCAGTGGGTGCATCTATGGTCTACAACAAGCCTACATTGCTGATTACCGGCGACATGAGCGCCCAATACGACATTGGGGCATTGTCATCGACCGTGATGAATAACCGTTTCAAAATGGTTGTCATCAACAACGGCGGTGGAGGGATATTCAGCTTTGTAAAAACAACCGCCACCATGCCGGAACGCGACAGGCTTCTGAAATGCGAACTCCGGTTGCCACTGCGTCAGATAGCAGAAGCCTACGGCATGGTTTATGCCAACGCCCCGACATTTGCCGAACTCGACCATGCCGCAAAACTATTGGTTGATGAAAACAAGCATCCGGTAGTTGTGGAAATCGTAACCAACGCGGAACGTGATGCAGAAATGATGTGGAAAATAATCAAGAATTTATACACTAACGATAAGATAAAGTAATAAGATATGGCACGCGAATGGAAAACAATTAAAGAATATGATGATATCCTTTTTGAACAATATAAGGGGATAGCAAAAATAACTATAAACAGACCGCAGGTGTATAACGCCTTCCGGCCACGCACGAATTTCGAGATGCTCGACGCAATGAACTATTGCCGCAACACATCTGAAATCGGGGTTATAATTCTGACAGGAGCCGGCGACAAAGCATTCTGCTCCGGGGGAGACCAACACTACAAGGGACTGGGGGGATATGTGGATGCCGATGGAACACCGCGTTTGAATGTGCTTGAACTCCACAAAGCCATCCGGTCTATCCCCAAACCTGTGATAGCAATGGTCAACGGATATGCAATCGGAGGGGGCAATGTGCTCAATGTTGTGTGTGACCTTTCAATCGCATCTGAAAACGCCCGTTTCGGACAAACCGGGCCTAAAGTAGGCAGCTTCGATGCAGGATTCGGTTCATCCTATCTTGCCCGTTGTGTAGGACAAAAGAAGGCCAGGGAAATATGGTATCTATGCCGCCAGTATTCAGCAAAGGAGGCATTGGATATGGGTATGATCAATGCCGTTGTGCCATTCGATTGCCTTGAGGATGAAACGGTTGAATGGTGCGAAACTATACTGAAACGGTCGCCTATGGCCATACGCATGATTAAACGCGCCCTTAATGCGGAACTTGACGGCCAGGCAGGCTTGATGGAATTTGCCGGAGATGCCACCCTACTCTACTATCTGATGCCGGAGGCACAGGAAGGTAAAAACGCCTTCCTCGAAAAACGAGATCCCGATTTTGAGCAGTTTCCTAAATTCCCCGGGTAAACAATAAACACACGATAAGCTATAGACAAGGTATGCTTAAAGCAGAGTGGCGGAAATATGAACTGAAGTTCCTGGAGACAGCCATAACCTCCCGTTCGCAGATGGAGGTTAAGGAAACGTTTTTCGTGAGGGTATGGGATGATTCCGCACCGGAAATATCGGGGTTCGGCGAATGCGCCCTTTTCCGGGGCCTTAGTGCTGAGGATAATGCCAACTATGAAAGGCTGCTCTCAGAAACATGCCGGCATCCGGAAATCATGCCTGAGGTATCTTCAATCAGGTTCGGGCTGGAAACGGCATTGGCCGACCTTCGCAATGGGGGCAAGCAGATTATATCCGACACACCCTTTACACACGGCGAGCGGAACATCACCATTAACGGACTGATATGGATGGGTGACAAGTCAACCATGCAACGTCGTATTGAAGAGAAACTTGCCAAGGGGTTCAGATGCATAAAGCTGAAAATCGGAGGCATAAACTTTGAGGAAGAGCTTGAACTGCTGCATTTCATCAGAAGCAGTTTTTCGCCTGAAGCGCTTGAATTGCGGCTTGATGCCAACGGAGCATTCTCCCATGGGAATGCGCTGGAACGACTTAAACGCCTGTCTGATTTCTCAATCCATTCAATCGAGCAACCGATAAGGCAGGGGCAAGCTGAAAAGATGACACAGATATGCGAATCGTCACCGATACCTATAGCCCTCGACGAGGAACTGATAGGATTCCGGAGCGATAAAGACAAACGATTGATGCTCGACAGTATCAGACCGCAATTCATAATTCTGAAACCGGCACTTTGCGGAGGTTTCCGTGAAGCTGAGAAATGGATTGCGGAAGCTGAGAAACGGGCTATCGGATGGTGGGCGACATCGGCTCTCGAATCGAATGTGGGTTTGAATGCCATTGCCCAGTGGGTGTCGACATATAACCTGTCGATGCCGCAGGGATTGGGCACAGGTGCATTGTATGCCAATAACGTCACATCACCTTTGCGACAGGAAAAGGATTATATACGGTTTGAACCGACAGCCCGATTTGAAAATCTGGCTGGAATTTTCCAACAAACTGCAAAATGAAATCTATAGACCGGACAGTATGGATTGGAATCGGGGAAAGTGAAGAAGCATTTCTGAAAGAATGGAACAACGGCAACGATTACGTGGTTGCACACACATCAGGCTCTACAGGTATTCCTAAAGAAATAAAGCTTCTAAAAAAAGATATGCTCCAATCAGCAAGGAATACCAACAAACGGTTCGGGATATGCAAATCGTCGACACTGCTCTCCCCTCTTTCGGCAGACTATATCGCCGGGAAGATGATGATTGTCAGAGCTATTGACGCCGGATGCATCCTGGTTTTAGAACAACCGTCAAATTCCCCTCTAAAAGAGGATTACGGTGAAATAGATCTGCTGGCCGTAGTTCCTTCGCAATGCCATGCGTTGATGCAGAACCCGACGGCACACAAAAGATTGAGAAATGTAATTGTAGGAGGTGCACCTATGTCGTCGGAACTGGAAGCAGCCATGGTAAAGATGCCATGGCGGACATATGCTACATATGGAATGACAGAAACATGCAGCCATGTTGCCCTCCGCCAATGCGGCAACGAATATTACGAAGCCATGCCGGGAATACAGTTCAGTAATGACGAGCGCGGATGCCTGGTTGTGGAAGCCCCGCAATTCAGTTTCGACAGACTCGTAACCAATGATGTGGTTGATATTAACGACTATATCCATTTCAAATGGCTGGGACGATATGACAACGTCATCAATTCGGGCGGAGTGAAATTCTTTCCTGAACAACTTGAAAAGCTGCTTGAGGGAAAACTGCCTAAGCCATTCTACATCTCGGCAATCAACGATAAAAAATGGGGGGAAGCTGTAGGGATAACATTATTGGAGGGAAGCGCCGATGAAAAATCGGTAATCTCCATTTGCAAAGAGGTATTACCCCCCTATGCAGTGCCTAAACATGTTAGATTCGTGGAAAAGATGGATTATACCCGAACCGGCAAATTGCGACGTAACATGCAAGAATAACAACAAGGCGGAGAGTTTTCACTCACCGCCTTGTTGTTTTATAAAACTTGTTGTTGAGAAGAGAATGTCTTATAATCGTGTAAGGGCTTAATCAAGGGGGTAGCCATCTTTGGTGGCTCGCTCTTCCATGCGTTTGATGCGGGTATCGAGGTCGGGATGGGTTGAGAACAGCTGATTGAGCTTGCTGTTTTTCTGAGCTCCGGCTTCATCTTGCATCTGCTTGAGTTTTTTGAATGAAAGAGCCATTGAGGCAGGATTCTTTCCGTGGCTCTTCAGAAACTCATAACCGTAGTCATCTGCATCTTTTTCCTGCTTTTGGGAATAGTTGGCATTGACCAAAGCCTCACCAAGAGAACCAAGCTGTGATTCAGTGAGAGCGGCAGCTTTGCCGCCGGTTGACGCAACTCCGTCTTTAAGGGCAGATGTGAGAAGAGCCGTACGGAATGCTTTCTTAGAATCCTTATGCGCCACGTGGCCGATTTCATGGCCAATAACCCCGAGCAGCTCTTCATCAGACATGATATCCATCAACGAAGAGAACACCCTCACACTGCCATCGGCACATGCGAAAGCATTCACATCAATAACATCGTAGACCTTGAAATTCAGCGGAAGTCCTTCAACGCTTGTCAGGCCTTCAGTCAGCTTCATCAGACGCTGGGTGTAAGGATTATCCTCTTTGGTGACAGGGTTATGGGTATCCATCCAGTCGATATATTCCTTGACATAGGCTGTCATCTGATCATCAGTCAGGGTTGCAGCCTGAACCACTTTACCAGCCCCTTTGATGGCTTTACCAAGACTAAACTGCGCCGAAGCCGGCGACACAGCCATCATGCACAGGATGGCTAAAAGAGATTTTGCAAACAATTTTGCCATAATGATTTATATGAAATTTTAAGGTGTATAGTCATACCGTCATTATAATTTCCGGTGTGCAAATTTAGTGAATAACCTGCAAAGAGGAGAATATCCAATCAAAAAATTCGATAACTTTGCAGCATAATAAGTGAATCATCAAGATTATCACGCATATTATGAATATTATGACTTTATATTATCGGCAGAGCTTTTTCTTGCAATCTCACCCCTGATAATATAACATATTTTTGACGACTTACTTAAACCGACGCAACGATATGTCTAAAGGAAACACAGGCAGAATTACGGTCACTATCATCCTCGTTATGGTGACGGTAGCATCATGGGCATGGGGATGGGTGCTTTATAAATCAACAATGATAAGCCTCTGGATTCCGGGGGTGATAGCATTCGGAGCGGCCGCAGCCACACTTTTACCATTTACAGACCGATGGCAATGGATAACCCAATCGGCCAACCGGTTGCTTAACGGGGCTTGTCATGCAGGGGTGACAGCAGGGGTGGCATTCTTCTTGTTTTTGGGCTATAACTATTATTTTGCTGATGATGCCACAACCGAGACCACTACAGCCACAGTTTCCGGTAAACACAGCGAGGAACGCACACGCTACCGCCGTGTGGGACGGAGACATGTGCCGAGAGAACACTATAATGTTTATATCATCACACTGGAAATGCCAGACGGAACGGCATTGGAGAAAGAAGTCCCTGCCGGCCATTACGCAAAAACGCGCCGTGGAAGCAAACGCGAAATAACGATGCTCGACGGCGCGTTAGGGTTCAAAATCATCAAAGGCTATTCTCTGAAATAGATTAAGGTGATAAATATAAAGAGATGCTGAGCCGATTTTGAAGTGCACCCTTTCCTATTCCTCTACATGGCGGACATTTATTTTTGTCATCTGGAAAATTTCCTTCCCTTCGGGATCATACATTCCAATCGTGTCGTTTCCGAGACTGCGTGCGGTTTCAACCGATTCAAGACCAAGGAGGAACTCTGTCTCGCGCGAAGCGGGAGGACAGCCCATGCGGGTTGTGGCGATATTTAGGAACTGCATCGAATCGATTTTGTCAGGATCAATAAACAACGTACCGTTGAATATATTGCATCCGGTGGTTCCATGAATCTTCAAATCAGGGATATTTATGGTCATCGTAGCCTCTTTCTCTTCCTTATCGAGGGGGGTGCCGTTGAGCAATGTTATTTTCCAGGCTCCGTTGAGGAAATCCATGTTATGACGACGCAACACCATCACAGTAACCCCGTCGGTGCCTTTCAAATCGAGGAATGTCACCGGGCCTTCCTGACGGGCGGCATAAGATTTCACATCTGAAAGAGCCAGATTGATAAGATATTCAAACGGAGCATCCTGACACATTCTCATGGTTGAGATGATATTCTCCAAGAGCAGTTCCCCTTTTGCATCAGCTTTTATGTCACCATTAACAATATTACAGCCATTAGAGCCATAGAACCGTTTAGCGGGTAAATCAAATGTCACATAGGGCCGCTCTTCTCCGGTTACCAGATTTCCTCTGACACTATAAACAGTCCAATCCCCGCCAATCGAGAAATCACCAGGCAGCATATTCTTCACCACATGACCGCATTCACCGGAATTAACGCCTTCTTTTAACGATTCCTGGGTATCCGTTTGTGCATTTTCCGCCAAAGCTGCATCACGGCGTGCTGAGGCAAGTTCGGCCTTTGACACTGTGGCATTACCACCTTTCTGTTTTTTGTTTTTCACCGCTTTTTTCCCAGATTCAGTCACAACCGTTGAGCTTTTCTCTGTCTTCTTGCCGGAGGGGGGAGCCAACACCGGTGTTTGCGAATCAGAAGCATCGACAGCATTACGCTCACGGGAGGCAGAACCTTTGACAGAGTATTTTGGAGACTTATCGAATTTTTCAAGAAGTGAACACCCCGAAAGACACAAGGCAAACGCAAGCCCTAAAACTGTTGTTTTATGATATCTAATATTCATTTTCATATCTATTTCGTTATCAATCGTAAGACCATCACGACATCCGTCGGATTCAGGCCCAATCATCCCCCCTCCATGAATCATCTACAAAACTAACAATTCAAAACGGAATAAATAAAACCATGTGTCGGAAAAAATGCGTATATTTGCAAAAATATCTCAAAATACCATGTCAAACATCAATCTTCTTAAAAGATTCCTGCGGGCATCGGCTGCAAAGACTGTTTTTGCCATAATGCTTCCAGGTATCGCAGCTATAGATGCCATAGCAGAAAACGATTATTCGGTATATGTTGACAGCCACGGACGTATGCGCCGCTCCGATACCAAAGAGGAGGTGAGATTCTACGGTACCAACTACACATTGCCTTTTGCCCACGGCTACCGGGCTATCAACGAATTAGCAATTGACCATAAAAAAGCCATCGACAGGGATGTCTACCATATGAGCCGCATGGGGGCAAACGCATTCAGGCTTCATCTGTGGGACGCCGAATTGGCCGACAGCATAGGAAACCTTCTGTCAAACGAACATCTCGACCTGCTCGACTATCTGCTGAGCAGTCTTGAAAACAGAGGTATTTCCATCATACTTACGGCACAGACGAATTTCGGCAACGGTTATCCGGAGAAGAATATAGACACCGGGGCATTCACCTACGATTATCCAAAATGCGGAATCCATGAAAATCCTGAGGCAATCAAAGCCCAGGAAAGATATGTTTCACAACTGGTAAAACATGTCAATCCTTATACCGGACGGAGCTATGCAGAAGACCGCAGCATAATAGCGATGGAAATCAACAATGAGCCATGCCATCAAAGCGACGCCCGCCAAGTAAAGGAATATATCAATGCAATGGTGAAGGCATTAAAACGGAGCGGATGGAAGAAACCGATTCTTTATAATGTCAGCCACAACATGCCGGTTGTTGAGGGCTACTACAACGCAGCTATAGACGGGACAACATACCAATGGTATCCGATAGGATTGGTGGCGGGGCATAAAAGGGAAGGGAATTTCTTGCCTTATGTTGACGATTACCACATACCATTTTCAGGCGTTAAAGGATTCAGCAGCAAAGCGAAGGTGATATATGAATTTGACCCGGCTGACATGCTCGACAGCTATATGTTTCCGGCAGTTGCACGCACATTCGCCCGCGAAGGATTCCAATGGGCCACGCAGTTTGCTTATGATCCAATCGACATTGCGCGTTATAACACCGAATATCAGACGCACTATCTAAACTTAGCCTATACCCCACAGAAGGCCATAGGGATGAAAATAGCCGCAAAAGTCATTGAACAGGTTCCTGCCGGGGCTGACTATGGCAAATATCCCGCCGACACGGTGTTCGGAGACTTTACGGTCAGCTATCGGCGAAATCTGGCGCAGCTGAACAGTGAGAAAGAGTTTTTCCACACCAACAACACCACGAGTAATCCTGTCAATCCCGATTCCTTAACAGAGATAGCCGGTTACGGAAGTTCACCGATAGTCGATTACCCTGGAAAAGGGGCATATCTGATTGATAAGGTCAGCGATGGTCTATGGAGGCTTGAAATTATGCCGGATATACTCTACAGCCGCGACCCATTCGGGAAACCGGCTCTGACACGCGAAGTGGCACATGCCATCAACGGATGCCATCACATGACCCTTAGGCTTCCGGGACTTGGGAACACATTTTTCTATCAAGGTATAAATGACGAGAACCCGTTTGGCGGACGCGCAGAAAACGGGGTTATAACCGTTATACCCGGGGTTTATCTGCTCGGAGCCGACAGTGTCGCAATAGCCGATACCAATAAGACTTCACAACTGGGTAATATCCGGTTAAATGAATTTGTGACACCACAAGAGGGGAAAATACCATTACATGTGAATCATCAGCCGAAACCATATGCCACAAAAGGGAAAGCCCTCACAATACATGCAGAGGCTTTCGGCGATGAAAATCCGGATTCGCTCATAATCTATCCGGCAGATGCCTCATTCTGGCGCGATGACAACAAACTATATGTGATGCACCGCACTGCCCCATATGAATTTGAAGCTGAAATTCCCGCATCAGACCTGAATGGGAAAGAAGCATTCAGCTACCGCATAGCAGCCCAGAACAACCACGATAGCAAGACATTCCCCGGCAGTATCGACGGCCTCCCTCTTGATTGGGACGCAGAAGAGGGGGAGGTCTACACCACTCTGATTTTAGAAGATGACTCGCCAATTGTGTTTCTATCTGCATCAGACGGGATTGCCGGGATTGAGACATCCACTATTCCTGACATCTGGGGGCGTGCATGGACGGAAATATCACGAAAAGCACCTATCGGAGAAGATGCATTGAAAATTGTTGTCAAAGAGGGCAATGAACCTGTGACAACAGCCGTTACCAAATGGGTAAAAGCTCTTACTGAGGTGCTTGACGGAGACAGAAATGCCACCCTGGTCATACGAACCGGAATGGTTGCAGGAGCGGATTCAATAATTGCCGGTGTGGTCAATGCCGACGGCATAACCTTCTCAAAGAAACTGCCATTGAAAGAAAACGGGGTTATACGCGTGGGACTTAGCGACTTAAGCCAAAGCCCGACATTGCTATGCCCTGCCCCTTATCCAACATTCCTTGACAGGAAAATGACACCACAAGGATATACCCGTCCACTGAATCCGAAAGAAATCGAGAAACTGCAGCTGGTAATACCTTCAGGATCGGCATCCAGGAAAGACACATATGTTGAAATAATCGGCGCATGGATTGAGCGATAGCTTATATGTTGCCTTTAAACAGCCTGTTAATTTAGATTTATGAAAAGATTTTTTCTGAAGAAGTATTGCCAAGGCTTATTTGTATGCGCCATGGCCTTGTGCGTATCAGCATCATTCACAGCCTGTGGCATAGAGGATGAAGACGAACCCCAACAAGAACAGCCGGAAAACCCTGAAACGCCAGAAGAACCGGAACAACCGGTAGCTCCGGAGCAACCTGAAAGACCTCCTTTACCAATCACCATACCCAGCTTTGCAAAAGGGGCGGATGTTAGCTGGCTGACACAGCTCGAAGCCGAAGGGATGAAATATTTTAACGAAAAAGGGGTTGAAGAGGAATGCATGTCGCTGTTGAAAAACGACTACGACGTCAATTCCATCCGTCTACGTGTGTGGGTGAATCCCACCGACGGTTATAACAATATCGCAGATGTGATGAAAAAAGCACGACGGGCTGCAGAACTCGGGTTGTCGCTTATGATTGATTTCCATTTTTCCGACACATGGGCAGATCCGGGAAACCAGACCGTGCCTAAGGCCTGGGCAGGTCTAAAACCGGCAGATATGGCAGATGCAATCAAACAACATGTAACAGAAATGATGACAGCCCTTGCCAACGAGGAGATTGCCCCGGCATGGGTGCAGATAGGCAACGAGACCTCGCAAGGGATGCTGTTTGAATCAGGCAAGATGAAAGACCAGGATGCCGGGGAATTTCCACGCTATCTCAATGCGGGATATGATGCCGTGAAAGCCATTTCACCAGAGACCAAAGTGATTGTGCATCTGCCCAACGGTCATGATTCAGGTCTTTACAGATGGTTCTTCGACCTGGTAAATAAAAACGGAGGGAAATATGACATTATCGGGATGTCGCTCTATCCGGAAAGTGATACATGGCCGGTGCAGACACTTGAAGAGCAAGTTGACAAATGCATGGCAAACATCAACGATATGAAAGCCCGATACGGGAAAGAAGTTATGCTATGCGAAATCGGATTCCATTACACGCGTGGGACTGAAGCCTACAGGGTTATCCGGCGAATAATCGATGAACGCGATTTTGAAACCCTGAATGGGATATTCTATTGGGAACCAGAAGCCCCTGCGCATTATAACGGAGGTTATGACAAGGGATGTGTTGAGAACGGACGTTTTAATGATGCACTGAAAGCATTCAGACCAACACGATAAGACACAAAAGCAACAAACATATGAACAACAGAAACAAATCCTTATTCCTGATTGCAATCGTTGCAATAGCCGGAGGAGGAATCACAGCCGAAGCACGCATGCAGACCACACTTGAACGGGGCTGGAGATTCGCAAAAATCGACACACTCGGCCAACAGGGGAAGTGGCAGGATGTGCGCGTGCCACACGACTGGGCAGTGCATGAACCATTCTCACGCGATAACGACCTGCAGGTGGTCGCCGTGGAACAGAACGGAGAGACCGAAAAAACTGAAAAGACCGGCCGCACCGGCGGCCTCCCTTATATGGGGAGAGGGATATACACGACCATATTCAATGTTGCAGATACAACTGGGCAAGAATTCACGCTCCTGTTCGACGGAGCGATGAGCAACCCCAAAGTCAGCGTCAATGGCAAGAATGTGGGTGGATGGGCTTATGGCTATAACTCTTTCTATCTTAATCTGCCGGCAGGAGCTGTGAATCCCGGCGACAACACCCTTACAGTAGAACTGGAGAATAAGCCGCAATCATCGCGGTGGTATCCCGGCGCCGGTCTTTACCGCAACGTCCACCTTCTTGCGACCTCGAAAGTGCATGTACCTGTCTGGGGGACATATGTCACCACCCCATATGTGACGGCAGAAGAAGCCTCGGTGAAACTCATAACCGAGATTACAGGAGCAAAAAAGGGCGAAGCGGTCAACGTGGCTACCGACATAATCGCTCCTGACGGCAGCATTGTAGCCACCAACAATTCAACATACTACTCTCACGGGCAGCCATTCACCCAGAACTTTCTGGTTGAAAACCCCCAAAGATGGTCGACAGAAACCCCTTGGCTTTATGTAGCCAGAACCACGCTTAGTGTCGACGGCAAAAAAGTTGACGAATACAGCACACGTTTCGGCATAAGGTCGCTGGAATATATTCCTGAAAAAGGATTTTACCTCAATGAGGTATATACCAAATTCAAAGGGGTATGCAACCACCATGACCTGGGGCCGTTAGGCGCAGCCGTTAACCGCGCCGCCCTGCGCCACCAGATTGAAATGCTGAAAGACATGGGGGCAAACGCCATCCGCACCGCCCACAATATGCCGGCACCAGAGTTGGTTGAACTTTGCGACGAGATGGGCATGATGCTTATGGTAGAACCGTTTGACGACTGGGGATTCCGCCCCAAAAGTCCCAACGGCTACGGCTCGATATTCCATGAATGGGCAGAAAAAGATATGGTGAACATGGTGCGCCATTACCGCAACAATGCCTCTGTGGTTATGTGGAGTATCGGCAATGAAGTGCCGAGCCAATGGGGGCCTGACGGCGTGGAAGAGTTGCAGATGCTTCTCGACATAGCCCACCGCGAAGACCCCACACGCCCGGTCACATGCGGAATGGATCAAATCGGCGCGGTTCTTGACAACGGTTTCGCCGCCGCACTCGACATTCCGGGATTCAACTATAAACCGCAATATTACGTGAAAGCCTACGATATGCTACCCCAGAAACTCGTGCTGGGAAGCGAGACAGCATCCACAGTATCGTCGCGCGGATGCTATATGTTCCCGGTTGAACTGAAAGCAAATGCCACCTACGATAATCACCAATCGTCGAGCTACGACACGGAATTCTGCTATTGGAGCAATATCCCCGACATTGATTTTGCTGCTGATGATGACCATCCCTGGATGATAGGGCAATTCGTATGGACCGGATTCGACTATCTCGGAGAACCGTCGCCCTATGACACTGACGCATGGCCCAATCATTCAAGTGTTTTCGGCATAATCGACCTTGCCTCGCTGCCCAAAGACCGTTATTATCTCTACCGGTCGCAATGGAACACCGACTCCCCCACCCTCCACATCCTGCCTCACTGGAACTGGAAAGGACGGGAAGGGAAAGTTACCCCGGTGATGGTCTACACCTCTTATCCAAAAGCAGAGCTGTTTGTAAACGGCAAATCTATGGGTGTCAAAGAGAAGGCCAAAGGGCCGGAACTCGACTATTCGCGAGTGGCAGAAACACCATATTGGGAACGCGACAAGGTGAAAGACGAAACCGTACGCAATGATTCTCTGGCTATGAACCGTTACCGTCTGATATGGGACGATGTTGTTTACCAACCGGGTGAAGTTAAGGTTGTAGCCATGGATGAAGCCGGGAACCCGGTTGATGAAGCTAAAGTTACTACATCCGGGAAAGCCCACCATATAGTTCTGACCCCCAACCGGAGGCAAATCAAGGCCGATGGCAACGATCTGGTATATGTCACTGTGGAGGTTGCCGACAAAGCTGGGAATATCGTGCCTACAGACAGCCGCATGGTAACGTTCAATATCAGCGGGAATGCCGAATTCCTGGCCACCGCCAACGGAGACCCGACATGCCTGTTGAGCTTCGACCAACCCAGGATGAAATTGTTCAGCGGAGCTGCAACCGCCATATTACGAGCCGGCACTGATAAAGGTGAGGCCACACTCACCGTTACCGCACCCGGAGTGAAACCGGCAACAATCAAAATCGATGTTGAGTGAAAAACAGAGAAAAGAGTAGAAGGCTGATAAAGGCCCTCAAAGTACATCAAAAGCTGATAAACGCCGATAAGAGAGATAGAAAAAAATGATAAGGCGATATGCGTTAGAGGGATGCCTGAGGCGCACCACCCCGACATTTGTCTACCTGATTTTGCTATTGTCAGAGACACATAATCCGGAATCTGTGACAGATAATCCGAAAATGTGAAAAAACGTCCCAATTTCGTTAATTTGACGAAAATGGGGCGTTTTTTGGGAGATTTAAGGTGGTCGCGTTATTGAAAATTTAGTAAATTTGCAACAAGTAAAACATTAATTCATTCCCTCAAATCTAATAATCGTAGATAACGTTATGGAAGCAAAGATTAAAGCAATCTTTAAAGAAAAGTTCGGAGAAAAAGGCACACTTTATGCATCAGCCGGGCGTATCAATCTCATCGGTGAACACACTGACTACAATGGAGGATACGTGTTCCCGGGGGCCATCGACAAAGAAATCATGGCAGAGATCAAACCAAACGGCACAGACAAGGTGCGTGTTTTCTCTATCGACATAAACGAATACGCTGAATTCGGGCTCAAAGAGGAAGATGCACCGCAACAGCAATGGGCACGCTATATTTTCGGTATCTGCCGCGAAATCATCAAACGTGGCGGCACAGTGAAAGGTTTTGATGCTGTGTTTGCCGGGAATGTACCCCTTGGCGCCGGTTTGTCATCGTCGGCCGCCCTTGAGAGCTGCTTCGCTTTCGCCCTTAACGACCTGTTTAACGGCAACACCATCGATAAGTTCGAGCTTGCCCGTATCGGCCAGTCGACAGAACACAACTACTGCGGAGTGAACTGCGGCATCATGGACCAGTTCGCATCAGTGTTCGGCAAAAAAGACCATCTGATGCGTCTTGACTGCCGCTCGATGGAATTTGAATATTTCCCCTTCAAGATTGATGGCTACAAACTGGTGCTTCTCGATTCGAAGGTTAAACACGCTCTGGTTGATTCGCCCTACAACAAACGCCGCCAGTCGTGTGAGCGCGTAGCGGCCAAACTCGGTGTAGAGACACTTCGCGATGCCACCATAGAGATGCTTAACTCTATCAAGAGCGACATCACCGCTGAGGACTACATGCGTGCCAAATATGTTATTGAAGAGAAACAACGTGTGCTCGATGTTTGCGATGCCCTCCAGGCCGGAGACTGCACAACAGTTGGCAAAAAGATGTATGAGACACACGAAGGGCTGTCGAAAGACTATGAAGTGAGCTGCGAAGAGCTCGACTATCTCAACGACATCGCAAAAGAATGCGGCGTTACAGGTTCCCGCATCATGGGTGGCGGCTTTGGCGGCTGCACCATCAACCTGGTGAAGGATGAGCTTTATGACAACTTCATCGCAACTGCCAAGAAGAAATTCAACGAGAAATACGGTCACGAACCGGTTGTTTATCCTGTCGTAATCTCAGACGGAGCGCACAAGGTTGTCTGCGACTGCGAGGCATAACAGGGGGGCGGATATCGGTATTTGGCCACGTTGCATAAAACGAATGGCTATATACCGAGAGTTGACACCATGCCTTAACATCTAATGTGGAGACGGGGTGCACCCCGTCTCTACGTATAGATTCCAAATAGCATTTTATGATTGCATGGTAAACCGGCAATCAACAACATGAATCAAAACTAACATCTAATCACATAAATAGCAATGAAACCAACTCTTTTTGTACTTGCTGCAGGTATGGGAAGCCGCTACGGGGGCTTGAAACAGCTCGACCCGCTGGGACCTAACGGCGAAACCATTATGGACTACTCGATTTACGATGCACTCCAGGCCGGTTTCGGCAAGGTGGTATTTGTAATCCGCAAAGATTTCGAGCAGGATTTCCGTGAAAAAATCCTTTCAAAATATGAGGGTCACGTGCCTGTGGAAGTTGTATTCCAAAGCACCGACAAACTGCCTGAAGGCTACACATGTCCGGCTGACCGCACAAAACCATGGGGCACTAACCATGCTGTGCTAATGGGTAAAGACGCCATTAAAGAACCGTTTGCCGTAATCAATGCCGACGACTTCTATGGCCGCAACGCATTTGAGGTTATTGCCAAAGAGCTGGTGCGCGAGCGCGACCACAAAGGAGATTACTGCATGGTAGGCTTCCGTGTAGGCAACACAATGACAGAAAACGGCTCTGTTGCCCGTGGCGTTTGCGAAACAAAAGATGGCAAGCTGACATCGGTTGTGGAACGTACCGCCATATCTTATGATAACGACGGCAATATCGTGTTCACCGATGAAAACGGCGAGATCCAGACCCTCGACCCGAAAACTCCGGTATCGATGAACCTGTGGGGCTTCACACCCGATTATTTCGATTACAGCGACCGGGAGTTCCGCAAATTCCTCGACAAGGACATCAACACTCCCAAAGCAGAGTTTTTCATTCCGCTGTGTATCGATGCTCTTATCAATTCGGGTGAAGCCACAGTGAAAGTGCTCGACACCGATTCTAAATGGTTCGGCGTTACATATGCCGCCGACCGCCCCGGAGTTGTGGCAAAATTTGCCGAACTGCATCAGAACGGCACATATCCCTCGAAACTGTTCTAAAAGTAACACGGAAATGAAACCAAGAATCCTCGTAACAGGTGGCACAGGCTATATCGGTTCACACACCGTAGTTGAACTTCAGCAGGCCGGCTATCCAGTTGTCATAATCGACAACCTATCGAACTCAAACAGAGAAGTAATCGACGGCATAGAACGCATCACCGGCATCCGCCCTGATTTCGTTGAAGCCGACTGCACCGACATGGCAGCAGTAAAAGAGTTGTTCGACAAGTATCCCGGCATCAAAGGAATCATCAACTTCGCTGCAAGCAAGGCCGTGGGAGAATCGATGCACAAACCGGTTCTCTACTACCGCAACAACCTCAACACGCTGATGAACCTTCTCGACATCATGGGAGAACGTGATGTTAAAGGAATCGTTTTCTCATCGTCATGCACCGTTTATGGAGAGCCTGATGTGAACCCGGTTACAGAAGCGTCGCCAATCAAAAAGGCTACATCGCCCTATGGCAACACAAAGCAGATTTCCGAGGAAATCATAACCGACGTGATTAATGCCGGAGCTCCTTTCAAGAGCGTTATCCTGCGTTATTTCAATCCGGTTGGCGCACATCCCAGTGCAGAAATCGGTGAACTCCCCAATGGAGTTCCCCAGAACCTCATACCGTTCCTGACACAGACTGCCATGGGTATCCGCAAAGAACTGAGCGTTTTCGGCGATGACTACAATACCCCCGACGGCTCTTGTATCCGCGACTATATCGATGTTGTTGACCTGGCGAAAGCCCACGTTATTGCCGTTGAGCGGATGCTCACCGACAAGAGCGAAGAGAAAATTGAAATCTTCAATCTCGGCACAGGCAACGGGCTTTCAGTGCTCCAGCTCATCAACGAATTCGAGACCGCAACCGGTGTGAAAGTACCCCACAAGATTGTGGGACGGCGCGCAGGCGACATTGAAAAAGTATGGGCTAACCCCGAACATGCCAACAATGTGCTTGGCTGGACTGCCGCGACCCCTATCGCCGACACGATGCGCTCGGCCTGGGCTTGGCAATGCAAGCTCCGCGAGCGGGGTATCATGTAATCCAACATTGATTCTGATATAAGTTGGCCAACAAAATGAAACTCATAAATCATTCACATTAATTTTGCTGACAAACTTAAAAATAAAATGGAGTTGCCTATTCCAAGGCAACTCCATTTCTATATTTTATAAAATGTTTTCAGGCGAGAAGTGACGTGGCGAGAGTGCGGAGAGCAGGGAGGTCGGAGGTGTGGAGGCGGCCACGGATAGTGACTGCCGGACCAACTATTTCGAAACCGCTTAGGCAAGAAAGCATGTCGGCCATCAGTTTACCGGCGACAGGTGCCCAAGAGCCATTTTCTATCACAGCCACTCGGCGATTGCGGCAGTTCTTGATTTGCAGATGATAGAGAAAATCGTGCATTGCCGGATATATGCCGGTATCATAAGTAGGAGCAGCAACAACGAGACGCCCTAAACGGAAAAGTTGCGACACAGCCTCAGATACATCACCACGGCAAAGGTCGAATGTAACAACATCGGAAGCGCCCTGCTCCCTCAACATCTCGGCAAAACAAAGAGCTGCCTCGCGGGTGCCGCCATAAATTGAAGCATATGCCACAAGCACCCCGTCATTCTCGGGTATGTATGCGCTCCACTTGCCATAAAGATTCCAATATGGTGTCAGATCACCCGACAGCACAGGGCCATGAAGGGGGGCTATAGTTCTGATTGGTACGCCACCAAGTTTGGTCAAGGCCTTCTGCACTTGCGGGCCATATTTTCCGACGATGTTGGCATAATAGCGTCGAGCCTCAGGCGTCCAGTCATCGTCATAACACAAGGCTCCGAACTTTCCAAAGGCGTCGGCAGAAAACAGCACCTGCTCTGTTTCCTCGTAACTAACCATAACCTCGGGCCAATGAACCATCGGAGCGCTGAAAAATCTGAGATTATGAGAACCAAGCGATAGTGCATCGCCATCACTCACAGTCAGAACCCGCTCCAGAAACGTTGCGTTCTCAAAATAAAGAGGCAACATGGAAATGGCTTTTGCTCCGGCAACAAGTTGCATTCCGGGATATTTCTCCATTGCGCGGGCTATGTTAGCCGAATGGTCAGGTTCCATGTGGTGAACAATCAGATAGTCGGGCTGACGACCTGCAAGGATGCTGTCGAGCCGGGAGAGCCATTCGTCACCACACCGTATATCTACGGTATCGGTGATTGCGATTTTATCATCAAGGATGATATATGAGTTATAAGCCATCCCATGGGTAAGGGGATACTGGTTTTCAAACAGGTCGAGGTCTGTGTCATCGACACCGGCATACTTTATCGCGTGGGAAATTTCCATAACTATAGCGTTTTTATGATTGCAAATGTAGCCAAATTCCGGCAAATAAGCCGTAACTTTGCACATCAAATAGCAACCGGTGGTGATAACCTCTTAAATTTATGAAGAAACAGACACAAGGGCCTATCGGGATTTTCGATTCGGGCTATGGCGGCCTGACAATTCTGAAAGAAATCAGGAAAACGCTTCCACAGTATGATTATATATATCTGGGCGACAACGCGCGGGCACCATACGGCACGAGGTCGTTTGACATAGTTTACCGATTCACACTGGAATCAGTCAAATACCTGTTCTCACAGGGATGCCGCCTGGTAATTTTAGCCTGTAACACAGCATCAGCCAAGGCTTTGAGAACCATACAGCAACATGACCTACCTGAAATCGACCCGACCCGTAGGGTATTAGGGGTCATACGCCCGACGGTGGAACGCCTGGGAGAATACAGCACAACGGGACATATCGGCATTTTCGGGACTCCCGGCACTATCCAGAGCGAGAGCTACGACATGGAGATTGCAAAACTTCATCCTGGCTATCGCACCATAGGGCACGCCTGCCCAATGTGGGTGCCACTGATAGAAAACGGAGAAGCAGAAAGCGATGGAGCTGATTTCTTCGTCAAACAAGAGACAGAAAGGCTTATGGAGAAAGACCCGGCAATTGATACGGTTGTACTTGCCTGCACCCACTACCCTATCATGTTCAAGAAAATACGCCAATATATGCCCAGCCATATCACATTGTTGAAACAGGGTGAAATCGTGGCTGAAAGCCTTGCCGCATATCTGAAAAGGCACCCGTCGATGGAACAGCGTATTACCCGCAATGAGTCCGGTGGCAGCTGCAGATTCCTGACCACCGAAAATTCATATAAATTCTCATCTATGGCATCGTTGTTTTTAGGGGAACCTATACATGCCGATACCATTGAATTATGATGTAAACGGAAATGAATCAAACAACAGATGACGGGCAAAGAACGGTCAATGAGATAATGCGCTCAACAACTGCTACCCTCACGCCGAAATATGGCGAGGGGGAAGCCAAGGCTATGGTACGCTTCATGTTTGAGAACCTGAAGGGATGGACACCGGTTGATCTTGCAATAAAGGCAAACGAACATCTGACGGCTTTCATGGAGGGTAAGATCGCGGATGTGGTAAAGAGGCTCATGTCAGACGAACCGATACAATATATCTTCAATTTGGCCGATTTCTATGGAATGAAACTGATTGTGACGCCCGACACGCTGATTCCGCGCCCGGAAACAGCAGAACTGGTCGACATGATTGTGAAAGAAAACAACAGGAAAGACCTACGTGTCATTGACCTTGGCACAGGGAGCGGATGCATAGCTATTGCTCTTAGCCGGAATCTGCCGTTTGCCGATGTGACAGCTGTCGACATAAATCCGAAAACATTGGCAGTGGCGAAAGAAAATGCCGGAAAATTCCATTGTAATATCAGATTCTTTGAAACAGACATTCTCGAAATGGCGGAAACACATGATATGGCATTGTCCGGGCCTTTTGACATCATTGTGAGCAATCCACCATATATCGCAGAACATGAGAAAAGGGATATGGAACGGAATGTGACAGATTTCGAACCGGCAGGAGCATTGTTTGTTCCCGATAATGACCCGCTGATGTTTTATAATGCCGAACTACAGTACGCGCAGAAAGCCCTTGCCGGAAATGGGCGGATGTATTTTGAGATAAATCCTCTTTTTGCTGATGATTTAAAACGACTGTGCGAAAACTACGGATTTTCGGATGTGGCACTGACTCGCGACAGTTTCGGGAAAATCCGATTTTTAAGCGCAACTAAAACGGTTATATAATTCCTGCCATGGCATTGCAAAGGAAACAGATTTCTGCTGAAAACGCACTTATGCGGCTGGAAGACCTATGTGCCCGCTCGGAGCATTGCGAATATGAACTGCGCGAAAAACTGCGCCAATGGAACGTTCCGGCCGGTGATGCAACCGGGGTATTAGCAACGCTCCGCAAAGCCAGGTTCTATGACAACCGCAGGTTTGCAGAAGCCTTCGTTCGCGACAAACTGATTTATAACCGCTGGGGAAAACGTAAGATTTCATTGGGTCTACGAGCGAAACGGATTGACAGCGACATCATTGCAGATGCTCTCGACACAATCGATGATGAGGACTATGAAGAGATTCTTCATAGCCTTCTTACGGCCAAAGCGCGCGCTATAAAGGAAGGTGATACGTTTGAGGGGCGCACTAAACTCTACCGGTTCGCCATCACCCGGGGATTCGAATCGTCGCTTGCATCAAAGCTCATACGTCAGGGACTATTCCCTGAAACGGGTTGCGGAGAGGGCTAAGACCGACACCGTGGCCGTAGGAGCGGCTTCACGCACTGCATCGGCACACGCCAGAATGGTCGCACCTGTAGTTATCACATCGTCTACAATCAGAACATGCCTTCCTTCGAGTTCGTGTGGGTAGACTACAGAAAAACGGCCTTTGGCATTTGCCATGCGTTGGCTGGCGTTTCTACGTGTCTGTGTGGCATGTCTTCGGGGAAGCACAAGATTATCAGAAACAGGCAAACCGGTTACCGCAGATATTCCACGTGCAATCTCGGCAGCCTGGTTGAATCCGCGCATCGCCTGTTTCCAAAAATGCATCGGCACAGGCAGAATCAAGTCGATGCCTGAAAAGAAACCTGAAGGCAGGAGTTCTCGGGCGAACTTTCCGGCCAACATACGGTCGATTTGCGGATGCCCGTTATATTTCGATTTCTGAATCAGACGGGCATATTCATTATGGCGCATATAGGGGAACATTGCAGCTATACGCGCCACCTTAAAAGCTGCAAAACGAACCGACACCGGATGGAGAGGATGCAGATGGTAGTTGCAACGTGGCATCCGCATGTCGCACCGCAGGCACATGACCTCTTCACCGTCAACAAGCGCATCACCGCATACCTGACAGGTGTCAGGAAACAACATAAGCGACAAATCCGCCAGCCACGACATAGCAACTACACAAGAAAACGAAGAATCGATGTTCAGACGTCACATTACCCTAAAACGTTATGAGTTCGTCGGGTGAAAAACCGCAAGGAGCGGGTGAGCCAATCACTTTATCCCACAACATGGGTGAGACCCCATTGCCTGGACGTTTGACTGTTATGTTATCCTCGGAAAAAAGCTCTCCTGCCTTAATGTGCTTGGAAGCAACAATGCTCTTACGGGCAACAATTATATTGGGGCGCTCCGACGGGGAGACATGCTTTTCAGCCGTGCCAATAGACAATTCTATATTACGGATTGAGCGCACCATGGCAGCCAGTTCGGATGGCTCAAGCGACGCTTTATGGTCTGGGCCGGGGAGATTCTTGTCGAGGGTAAAATGTTTTTCTATAACTTTTGCTCCGAGAGCCACAGCCGCCACAGGAACCTCAATTCCGACGGTGTGGTCGCTGTAGCCTACGGCTGCCGGACGGAGCGATTCCAACGCCTGCATGGCCCGGAGGTTGACATCGGCATATGGAGTGGGATACTGTGTGTTGCAATGAAGCAATATGACCCGGGAACGGGGAGTGCCGGCATCTTCGAGGATGCTAAGCGCTTCTTCGATTTCATATAGCTCACACATTCCGGTTGAAAGTATCACCTTGCCGCCGATCCGGCCAATCTTCCTGAGATAAGGAAGGTTGGTAATCTCGCCTGACGGGATTTTCCAATAGTCCATATCCAACCCGGCGAGGCAATCGATTGAAACGAGGTCGAAAGGTGTTGACATAAAACCGATGCCTACGCTGTCGCAAAGCTGTTTGAGCGGCAGGTAATCGTCGAGTTTCAGATGAATCTTGCGACACATCTCCAACTGGCTTTCAGCCTCACCTGTGGTTTCTTTCTGGTATTCGGCCTTTGGGGCAAATTCTGAAATCACAAGTTCAGGCACAGCCGTCTGAAATTTCACATAGTCGGCACCAGCCTCTTTTGCGGCATGAACCATCTCGACCGCGCGGCCATAATCACCATTATGGTTAACGCCGGCCTCAGCTATTATAATCACATTTCCCTGTCTGCTCATATTACTCTACAACTTCCAAATGTTGATTCGTTTACCGGATTTCAACGCGGGAAAACCACTTCCTGCATATAACGGCAAATCTTGACTCCTGCGCGCCATGTTTTGCAAGGCGACAAAGTCTGCCCGAGCCAATCAGCGAGGATGAACGCAGGAATGTCGGCTCCGGCATGGACTGAGCACACCGCCCCACCACCGAGGCGGGGGTTTATTTCCATCAACAAGGGGGCACCTGTTGAGCCATCGGCATTACGCCCACGCAGGAACTGAAGGGTTATCGCCCCGCGCAACCGCAATTTTGACAATATATCAGCACTGAGGCGCTCCAGACCGGGGTCAGACACAGTGACAGTGTTGAGCACTTCCCCACCGACTACATCCAAGCGCACACGTGGCACCGAGCATATAACTTCGCCAACCGAAGACACATAACAATCAACGGTTATTTCCTGACGGTCGGCAATATACTGCTGGAACAGATAGTCGCCAACATTGTCTGATGACGCCATATCAAGGTAATCCTCATAAGACAGCACCTTGATTCCCTTTGAGGCCGAACCGCAACGCGGTTTCGCAATCACCGGGCCGCAAAACCCATCATGACGCGGATTGAGCGGCAACGGGAAGCCAAGACTGCGGAACAGTGTGTCGGCTTCTACTTTGTCGAACATCAGGATTGCTGCACCGGCATCATGCATCGGTGTCCAACAGCTATCGGTTGACTCGCAAAAACGCGCAGCCACCTCAACAGCCGGGTCTACAAAAGGTAGAAGAATATCGATTCTATTCTCGAATACGACGTTGTGGAGGTCGTCCATCAAATCGGGATCATTCCATTTAAGGCCAGTAATCACCGATGCCTCGACTGCGACCGGCACTTCCGGTGTCAGTTCATAGCTGAACAGCACAACATCAAGCCCCATCCGGCTACCGGCATCTTTGAGCATCCGCGCCATAGACACCCGTTTGGCCCCACCAAGCATCAGAATATTAACTGCCTGTCGCATAGAAATATCAGCGGTTGTATATGTCGGATTTGTAACGGGCAAGGTTTGTTGGGTCTGTAAGCCAGCGGGCGGTTATTTCAAGTCCTTGGCGAAGTGTTACCTGCGGACGCCATTGCGTGAGCGACAATATCTTGCGGTTGTCGCCGCACAGACGGAAGACTTCGCTTTTCGATGGACGCAACCTGTCGGGGTCAACAATATAGCGAACATCGGCCCCCATCACATCCGCAATCATCTCGAGAGTCTCTTTCATGGAGACCTCGGTTCCGGTTGCCACATTCACTTCTTCTCCTTCAATGCCGTCGGCCTGGGCAAGAGCCAGGAATCCGCGGCATGTGTCGGTCACAAAGTTGAAATCGCGTGTAGGAGTGAGGTCCCCTACTTTTATTTCCTTGATGCCGTTTGCTATCTGTGTTATGATTGTCGGGATAATTGCACGTGCGCTCTGCCGGGGACCATAGGTGTTGAACGGACGCACAATCACCACTGGGAGGGAGAATGCATTGAAGAAACTTTTTGCTATGGCGTCGGCGCCTATTTTTGTGGCTGAATATGGCGACTGGGGCTGACGGGGATGATGCTCATCGATAGGTACGTATTGAGCTGTTCCGTAGACTTCGGATGTGGATGTAACCAACAGGCGTTCCACTCCGCAGTCGCGGGCGGCCTGACAGATGTTGAGTGTGCCGGTTATATTCGTATCAACATAGCTTTCAGGGGCAACGTAACTGTAGGGAATGGCGATTAAAGCCGCGAGATGAAACACGGTGTCAACCCCCTGCGAGATATGACGGCAAAAAGCGGCATCACGCACGTCGCCGCATACAATTTCAAGCAACGGATGCGACATGCCGTCGAGCCATCCCCAATTGTTGAACGAATTATATTGGCATAGAGCCCTGACTTTTATCCCCTGCGAGAGCAAAATGTCGACCAAATGGGAGCCGATGAAACCGTCGGCACCGGTCACGAGGGCTTGACTAATATGACGTGGCATTAATCTGATGCGTTTTAACGTTTTCTTAGAATATAGGTATAGACTGTTTCCTCACCTGCAGGTTGATATGTGAGTTCCATATCAGCACCTTTCATGGTAACAATCCTGAGGTCGGAGACTTCGCCATATGGCAGATGGGTCTCTTTATAGGGTTTGTAGATATTGAATCCCTCACCGGAGCCATCAGCCGGGAATTTATCTTCGGAATGGGTGAAATCAAGAGCGAGAACACCATCGTGTTCACTCCAAGTGCCCCACACCTGGATGCGGATGAGTTCGCCGGGATTGACCCCTTGCCAGTTCATCGAGAAAACATCGTTCTGGAAACTCCAGAAGATATTCTGTTTGTAATCCGCATCAGGCACTCCGTCGGTCTGTATTTCCATGAGTTGCCACATTCCGAACCAAGGGCCAATATCGCCATTATTACGTGTGCAGCCGTTTAAAAGGAACATCAATGGAATGGTCAGCACTATTATCAGATGCCGTAATGCTGTGGTATTATTTAGACTTGATGTTTGCATCATAGTGAGAATTTTCAACCTTAATATAATTAATTGACAGCTGGTTATTTATGACTATAAAGAGAATGCCCCGCGATATGCCACAGTGAGGCATCCACCGGTGTTGTTGCCCATCAGATTGCCGTGGTCGAGAGCGAACTGCCCTTTCAGCGAGAGGCCTTTGACGGGTGTGCGCCATGATACTTCTGCCATGAATGAAGTGTCATCACGCGGGGTCAGAGCGGGGAAGAAGGGTGTGCCGTAGCTACGGCGGAAACCTCCGAGCACACGATAATCGAGATCTGGGATTAGCGAACCTTCAATTCCGATATGAAACCCGCGCACGCGGTTGTTGAGAAAGAGCAGAGCGCCGTCGGTATTATAAATAGGCGACAACAGGAAGGGTGTGCCTATAGACATGCCATAGTATGCATAAGGGTTATACTCATGGTTATTATAGTAGTTGTCGGCCCCTTCGGCACGGTTTGTGATGGTTGTGCCGGGATTGTCGTCCGGATCCCAATGGAGAGGCCCGGACTGGTTGGTGAAATCGAGGTATTCCGCCACTACTCCCGACACATAACCGCCATTATGCGTGCGGAACTCCAGCCCCCACACACCATCGAAGCCGTTGAGGAATCCGATGCCTGAGCCGTCTTCAAATGGCTTCTGGAAATATGCACGGAGAGTGTAGCCGTTGTGCAGACGATAGCGGAATGCCACATCCCAAGAGCCGAGTGTGCTTCCGGAATAATAGGACTGGCCGCCGTCGCGCGGGATGAGCATTTTGAAAATCTGCTTGATGCCACGGGAAAAGTGTAATGTTTTGCCGGGCTTACCTTTGTCGTAAGATGTTGTCTGGCCGCCGTAAAATGCACCGACCTGCATACCGAAAGTGGCGGAGAAAGGCATGGCTGGCTTTGTGCGGAAATAACAACGCTTATAGGTGTAGAACGCGCCGTAGTTCACATGGCCGTAGTAGTAGTTATAGTGATTCCGCAGCCAGTGGTTATCGGTAGGTTTGGCGTAGGATATTTCACCTTGTATCTGCACCCATCCGTTGGTGAATGGTATGTTCTGGAAATCGATGAAACCAGCCCTGCACTCAAGCATTGGACGGGAGTTGCCACTTTCAACAAGGTCACCGCTGGACAATGGGGTGTAGAGCATGGCGGATGAGTGTTCCTTGAGACCGACTGTCAAGAACAGGGAACGGTACTTTATTTCACCATAAAGCTGCTGCAACCAGAAACGAGCCGGATGCTGTGGATTCTGTATCAGTTTACCGCCGGAATAACGCAGGTAATCGACATCGCTTCCGTAACCGCCGATAATGTCGGCAGCAAAACCGTAGGTAAACCGTTTTTCAAGCTGCATCGGCCGGGATATGGATGCACGCAGAAGGGCGTTTTTGCTTTGAGTGATAATGCCGTGGCGGTTCGAGGCCACATAATATGGTGCAAAATCACCGTTACCGGCATTTAAGACAGCTTCCGCCGAATAGTTGATGTTGTAGCCTTCGGCCTTGACGGATGGGGCTATTGCTGAGGCGGCAATGAGCAAAGAGGCTATGTGTCGTGTAAGTGATGCCATGATTAGATATGATTAGTCGTCAATATGATATGTGGCTATATGGCGTTCTTTTTTCTCTTCAAAAATATCGGAAATTGTCACGAAGATGCCGGTCTCTTCAACGTTGCCGAACTCGTCGTTGATGGCAGTACCAAAGATTTTCATCGTTGGGGAAAGCCCCATATAAGCATTGACCAACGGGGGAATGTTGATGCCACGCTCACGGATTGCGGCATTAAGAATCTTATAGTCTTCCTTGAAATTATTTCCGGGGAACATGCCGGTGTACTTTTCTTCGGGGAAAGGAATTTCCAAAGGTCTGAATGGGCGCGCCAGCATGTCAGGATCGGGGAAATGCTTTTCGAGGAAATAAAGCAGCATGTCGCGGCATTCGCGGTCATAAGATGGATACATGGTGAATTTCCCGAATAGATAGCGTACTTCCGGATATATCACCGTTAATGCACCAAGGCCATCCCACAGGTTGTCGAGGGCGAAAATGGCTTTCGCACCTGCACGTGACGACTGGTATTCCAGACGCACGAAAGAGCGGCCAAGCTCTATGGTGTATGGAAGATAGTTTTTGAGGAAACTATCGGAAAAACGGAACATGTGTGATGTTGCAATCCGCGGGGAACCGTCGGGATTGGTTCGTATGTTGCGCCCAAGGATAAAACGGTAACCACCGACAATCATCCTTGCGTCGGGATCCCACACTATGAGCTGACGGCATGGTGGAGACATGAGGTCGTACATATCTATATCGCACTCCTTGCCTGTGCCGCCGCCGGCGGCCCGAAACGCGATCTCACGCAAACGGCCGATTTCACGCATTGTGTTCGGTGCATTGTGCGCGCTGACGACATATATATCATTGTTTCCCTTGTTGGTATGACGGAGAAATGCCTCGGATGTCAGTTCAGCTTCTATAGCTTCAACAGGAACAGGGTCAATTATCTGATGTGACATGAGCGGATTCGGTATTATTGGCATAGAACTCTTGAGGAAGCAGATAGGCTTCTGTGGCTATTGCCCTGGCATAGCCGTCGGCGAATCTGCCCCCCTGAATGGTGGTATGCGGTTTTAATACTCCCACATATACCTTGAAAGATTTCCCTCTCGCAAGGAACATCTCACGCGGGAGATAGACCATTTCGATGTTAAATTTTATTCCAAGTTTTTTGCGCAGATTGGCTTTCTTGTAGAAGTCCATCGAATTCTGTCCGGAAAAAAACAGCGGTACGATGTCGCGCTTCGACTGCACGCAGCGGTTGATGAAAGTCTTGCGCCATTCGAGGTCGCAGACCATTTTTTTCATTCTGCCGTTGACTGGCACTTTGCGATAGCGCGAAACCAGTCCGGCCGGGAATATTATTATCGGATCGTTGCCGTCGAAAGCCTCATCGAGCCGTCTGAACGACCGGCGCGACTGCCCTCCGAATTTGTTAATAGGGAGGAACACGCTTTCAAGCGGTTTTACAGCCATCAGCAAATCGTTGACAACAAACCATACCTGGCCTCCATAATGACGGTGGATTATGTCGATTAGCGCCATTCCGTCGAGGCCTCCAAGGGGATGGTTGCAAACGAAAACGACCCGCCGGTTGTCTTTGGGTGGCAGATTCTCGGCTCCGGCCACATCGACGGTGATATCCAAAGATTCAAGAATGCCACGGCAGAATGCGGCTCCGGTTTTACCGGCGTTGGCTTCAAGCAGGGCGTTGAGTTGATCCTGGCAAATGGTTCGTTCAAGCCAGTTTACCACCTGCCTTGGTATGAACCGCCACATACGTGGCAAACGGTTGCGGAGCACCTGCCCCACATCAATACGTATGACTTCGTTAGCTGTCTGCGACGTATTCATCAGTGCAAAATTAATATATTTTGGCGGGAATGACGCAAATAAGCCCATTATTTATTAAGTTTGCATTGCAATTATATCCGAGAACAGATATGTCGGGGATTTCAACAGCAAAAACGGGCAGATTTATAGGCGAAACCGGGGCTTCGATAAAATCGATAGTCAAGATTGCCATGACAGGCCGAGGCAGCCTCGGCAAGAGACGTCGCAACTATATAGAAATGCCAGGTAACAATAAGCAGCTCTTTATTTTAGGAAACGGCCCTTCGCTGAGGCAAAACATTGAAAATGACCTTTCTTTTCTGCAAAGTCACGACTCTTTGGCTGTCAACTTCGCTGCGAATGCCCCGGAGTTTGGGCTTATACGTCCGAAGTTCTATCTGCTTGCAGACCCCCATTTTTTCCGTAACAGCTCCGACCCCAATGTAGAGAGACTGATTGGTAATCTTAACAACATCGGGTGGGAGATGACGCTTTTTGTGCCGTTGTCGGCCAAAATCCAGAGGGGGGTATTTTCCAGCCCTATGCTGAAAGTCGCCACATTCCCGTTTGTGGCCGTAGAGGGTTGGAAGTGGCTCGAGAACATGGCTTTCAACCGGGCTATGGGGATGCCAAGGCCGCGCAATGTGCTTATTCCTTCGATTATGGTGGGGGCATGGCTCGGCTACCAGGAAATCTATCTGCTGGGGGCAGACCACTCGTGGCTGAAAACGCTGGATGTTACCGAAGATAACCGGGTGGTGAGCGTGCAGCCTCATTTTTACAAAGAGGATGAGCGGGAGGAAAAACGCATACGCACCGACTATGTGGGGCGAAGGCTGCATGAGGTGCTCGAAAGTATGCAGATCGCGTTCCGTTCCTACCACCGCATCAGACAATGGGCCGACCGGCAGTGCATCAAAATCTACAACGCCACCCCAGGCTCGATGATTGACGCCTTCGAGCGTAAAGCCATAAACTGACCAACACCACGCCCCTATCAACCACCAATGTCTGACACCTACCTGACCATAACCGCACCTTCAGAAGGTCTCTACCGCGAAAAGATGAGCCGCTTCCTGGCGTTTGCCCATCCGGTGTCGAGCGCCGACGAAGCCAAAACAATAGTGAAGGATTATGCCAAGAAGTATTTCGACGCTCGGCATGTGTGCTGGGCTTATATGATCGGTGCGGCGCGGCTTGAGTTTCAGAGCAACGACAACGGAGAGCCATCCGGCACTGCGGGGAAGCCGATTCTCGGCCAGATAAATTCATTCGGACTAACAAATATCGTAATCATTGTGGTCAGATATTTCGGGGGGATAAAACTAGGCACTTCCGGACTGATTGTCGCCTATCGCGAGGCTGCCAAAGAGGCTATTACCGCAGCGGAGATTGTGGAACGTCATGAGCAGAGCACAATCACGTTCACATTCCCCTATCTGGCGATGAACGATGTTATGCGGGCGGTGAAAAGTCCCGATATACGTATCCTCAGCCAGGAGTTCGACAATTCGTGCCGGATGGACGTGGCCATCCGCAGCGATATGGCGGAAGCGCTGAGAAACCGTCTTGCCGACATATCCGGGGTAAGCGTCGATTAACCCAGGGTGGATTATTTCAGAAATTTGTCACAAATTCGTTGTGACGCATATAGAAAACATGTTGTAGAAGCGCAACAAAGATGCTTTCAAAAAAGCATCTTAATACTCATGATTATATCAAGCAACACTATGGAGACTTCAATATCTGGACGCAATGCCAGATGCCGCCGGACAAAATGTATCATACGATACTGGCCCATCTGACCCGGCATGTTTTGAGGAACACGAAATCTGATTTGCTCCTCAAAACCCTTGCCTGATGCTTGGCCGGCCTTACTCCAAAGTCGTAGTCCCCCATTGCCGATTCTCAATCTTCATCCTTTCAGAGAATTTTTTCTCATTAAATCCAAGGCCGCAATACCCGGTCACATCCCCATTATGATGCGGTCGCCATTATATAATTTGAGGTGGCGAAATCCATATGTGGTGAAAGACCTGGAAGATTCTGATATTTTTGTGATATTGAGGAACGTTTCCATGGAAATTTCGTAAATTTGCAATGGATTTTAAGGGTATCAGAGTTCTCAACTGAATATCTTCCGGAAACCCTAACAATATCAATACATACAACCAAAGCACCTCCAAAATGGAACTGTTTGAAAGACTGACCAAACGCGCAAAGGCCAACCGCCGCCGCATCGTGCTTCCCGAAGGAGCGGAAACACGCAACATCACTGCCGCCGACCACATCCTGGCCGATGAACTGGCCGACATCATACTCCTTGGCAACCCCGAAGAAATTGCAGACAAAGCCAAAGAACTTGGACTGACTCATATCAATCGCGCCACTGTACTCGACCCTGCCGATGAAAAAAACATCGACAAATATGCCCCGCTTTTCTTTGAACTTCGTAAAAACAAAGGCGTCACAATGGAAGACGCTCGTCGTTTCACTGCCAATGAGCTATATTTCGGCTGCCTGATGGTGAAAGCCGGCGATGCCGACGGCATGGTGTCCGGAGCTATCCACACAACCGGCGATGTGCTCAGGGCAGCCTTCCAGATTATCAAGACCGAGCCGGGCATCAACACCGTTTCCGGCGCATTCATCATGCTTCTTCCAGAAGGCTCCCCCTATGGTTCAAACGGATTGATGATATTCGCCGACTGCGCCGTAGTGCCCGATCCCGACGCCCACCAGCTCGCCGAAATCGCCGTATGCGCAGCCCGCACAGCCCGTGAGGTAGCCGACATAGACCCGCGTGTAGCCATACTGTCATTCTCAACCAAAGGAAGCGCAAAGCATGAACGCGTCGACAAAGTGATTGAAGCCACACGAATCGCCCATGAAATGGCTCCCGAGCTCCATCTCGACGGCGAGCTGCAGACCGACGCCGCAATCGTGCCGGTAGTAGCATCGCTCAAAGCCCCACAGTCAGACATCGCAGGCCGAGCCAACATATTGGTGTTCCCCTCACTCGAAGTCGGCAATATCGCCTACAAACTTGTGCAGCGCATCGCCGGAGCCGAAGCCGTAGGCCCGCTGCTGCAAGGCCTTGCAGCTCCGGTCAGCGACCTTTCAAGAGGATGCGTTGCCGATGACATTTACAAAACCATTATAATGACAGCCAACCAAGCCATCCACGAAGATTGAGCATAACCCGTATGGACGTCTTATTAAAAATCTCCAAACAAACCGATAAACAATATACAACATGAAAATACTTGTTCTCAACTGCGGAAGCAGCTCAGTGAAATACAAACTTATTGACACCACTGCAAACACCGTAATGGCCGAAGGCGGTGTTGAAAAAATCGGCTTGACCGACG
Organism: Bacteroidales bacterium; assembly: GCA_910575545.1. Taxonomy (GTDB): domain Bacteria; phylum Bacteroidota; class Bacteroidia; order Bacteroidales; family Muribaculaceae; genus UBA7173. The sequence goes on along the minus strand of CAJTFH010000001.1, from coordinate 11,594 downwards.
GTTTCCTGAAATACAAACTCAACGATGGATCAAAAGCGATAAAAGAGCTGGGGCTGACAGACCACAAAGGCGCTGTGAAAGCCGTGCTCGACATACTCACCGACCCCGAGTTGGGATGCCTCAAATCATATGATGAAATCGACGCCGTAGGTCACCGTGTAGTCCACGGTGCCGAGAAATTCAGTAAAAGCGTGCTTCTCACCGACGATGTCATCAACCAGGTCAAAGAATGCTACGACCTCGCTCCACTCCATAACCCAGCCAATGTGACAGGTATCGAAGCAGTGGAAGAAATCCTCCCAGGCATCAAACAGGTAGGCGTATTCGACACAGCATTTCATCAGACAATGCCGGCGAAATCCTACATGTATCCCCTCCCCTATCGTTTCTATGCCGCAGACGGAGTGCGCCGCTACGGCTTCCATGGCACAAGCCACCGCTACGTTTCAGCCCGCGTTTGTGAGATTCTCGGAGAAGACATAAACTCCCGGAGAATCATCACCTGCCATATAGGCAACGGCGGCTCAATCACAGCCGTACTCAACGGCAAGAGTGTAGACACCTCCATGGGCCTCACTCCAACCGAAGGGCTGATGATGGGAACCCGTGTAGGCGATATCGATCCGGGAGCGCTCACCTACATTATGAAGAAACACAACCTGACAGTAGACCAGCTCCAGGCAATTATCAATAAAGAGAGCGGAGTTCTCGGCATCAGCGGCAAATCATCCGACATGCGCGAAATCGAAGCAGCCGTAAATGCCGGCGATGAGCGTGCAACACTGGCGCTCAATATGTATGAGCAACGTATCACCAAATATATCGGCGCATATGCCGCAGAAATGGGAGGAGTCGACATCATAGTCTTCACCGGAGGAGTCGGCGAAAACCAGACAGGCCTACGCGCCAACGTCTGCGCCCCGCTCGCCTTCATGGGAGTTGAACTCGATCTGGAACTCAACGCCAAGACACGCGGCACAGAAACAGTGATTTCAACCCCTGATTCAAAAGTAACAGTAGTCGTAGTCCCCACCGATGAAGAACTAATGATTGCCCGCGACACCGAGGCCATCATAAGCGGTAAATAAACATAACCCTAAACAACAACCAGCGTATGACCGACTTCATTACATGGACGGCCAACCCCATCTTGTTTGACCACGGAGTGACAATCCGCTGGTACGGACTGATGTTCATAATCGGCTTCTTCCTCGGCTATAAAATCATGGAACGCATCTTCCGCCACGAAGGAGCACCTGAAAAATGGCTCGGCACATTACTGATTTATGTAGCCATATCCACAATCGTAGGCGCCCGGTTAGGCCACGTATTCTTCTACGCATGGGACTATTATTCGCAACATCCCATCGAGATATTATACACGTGGGAAGGAGGCCTCGCAAGCCATGGCGGCACAATAGGCATAATGATAGCCATAATATTGTTTTCAATATTCGTTACCAAAAAAAGCCCGCTATGGACATTCGACCGCCTCGTAATCCCCATAGCCCTTGTCGGAGCGCTGATACGCATCGGCAACCTGTTCAACCACGAAATCTATGGCCATCCCACCGACCTGCCCTGGGGATTCCGCTTCATTGTCAACATGAACCAATGGCTCGCAGGTGCACAGCCCATATTCACAGCCCCATCTCACCCGACACAACTCTACGAAGCCGGTTGCTACCTCGCACTGTTCGCCCTGCTGATGTGGATGTACTGGAAACGCAACGCCGAAAAACGCCCGGGGCTCCTGTTCGGAGTGTTTTTCATAGCCCTGTTTACAAGCCGCTTCCTTATCGAATTCGTCAAAAACCCACAGGAAGCATTCGAAGTAGGGATGACACTCAACATGGGCCAATTGCTCTCCCTGCCATTCATTGCCATCGGAATCGGACTTGTGTGCTACGCCTGCAGCCGTCCTCCCGTAGCTCTCAACTTCCCCAATAAATTTGCAGAGCAGATTGAAGCCGAGAAGCACCATCGCAACGGAAAAAATAAATAGAGACCAATCGGAATCAACATAGCACAAGTTAAAATTCCATAAAAAGCCACCGGGAAGCCATATTCTTAGGTGGCTTTTTCGTATCTTTGTGAAGATTATATGCCACGCATATCCGGGTGCAATGCAGCGGCAGAAAGCCACACTTCGCAGTCACCGGAAATGATGACAAAACATGGGGATGACCGGTTTTGACAGCGTGTAGAGGTGGTGTGTAAGCATGCAGAGCAATAATGCCTACGCTCTATAATCTGGGACATTACCAATTTAAATGGCGAAAACAACTACGCTCTTGCTGCTTAATCGAAGTACAGTAGATTAGCTTAATCTCCGCAAAAGTTGCAGAGACAAGACATCGCCCGATTGTCCTTTTCCCGAGACCAATCGACAAGGCGGTGCAGATAAATCGGGGATAGACAGCCAAGCGCCTCGCGCGGTTGCCGAGATTTTAGAGGCTAAGGGCGACGTTGGTGGTTTCAAGCCTGCGGCGCCTCGAAAACCAAGTTGAAACTAAGCATGTAGAAAGCACATTAGTTCCACGTTTGGACGAGGGTTCAAGTCCCTCCATCTCCACCCTAGTCTGATGAAAGACAATGAATAATCCTGCAACTCACTGAATTGCAGGATTTTCGTACATGCAATACGATGAACTAAAATGAACATGCAGGAAAGATGTCCGTTGGACATCACGTTGGACTTGCAAAATCGGACACCGTAAGTCCAACAGGTTTCCGCATATTTCATTGGTGTTCACTGTTTTGCGCTTTGATAATCCGTTAATTGTCAAGAACTTTGCACTATTGAATTTAACAACAAAATCATAGTGTAAAATGGAATCAATCCTATTTTTTATCAAAAGGAAGAAGCTCCTTAAAGATGGCACAGCGTCCATTTTTGTGAGAGTGACATTCGGCAAACTTTCAGCTGAAGTTGCAACGGGTAAGAGTGTTCTGCCCTCCCAATGGGTGGCAACTAAAGGCAGAGCAAAAGGCAACACGCTTAAAACAAAGCAAGTCAATGCCTTTCTTGACCAAATGGAATACACCCTCCATGATTTGACACTTCAAATCCAAAGAGAGGGTAAGCAGGTAAGCGCAAAAGAGATCTTGAACAGATACAAAAATCTTAATGTGCCGAAAATTGGTGTATTGGCGCTGTATGCCGAACATAATCAGGAGCAGAAAGAGCTTGTAGGTATATCGGTTGCTCTTGGAACGTACAAAAGGCACGAAACATCAATGAAGCTCTTTCAAGAATTTCTTATGTTCAAGTACAAGGCTAAAGACATTCCCGTAAATGAGATTGATGTGGATATGCTGAAAAAGTACCAACACTATTTGATGACTGTCAGACACAACAATAATAATACCACGGTAAAATATCTCAGAAATCTTGGCAAAGTTCTTAACATGGCTGTAACTAAGAAGCTGATTCAAACATCACCTTTGGAAGAGCTGAAATTGAGAATTGAACCTGTGGATCGGGGCTTTTTAAACAAAACCGAATTGGCTAAACTTGCAGAAAAAGAATTTGGCACATTCAGACTTGAACAAGTGAGAGATGTGTTCCTGTTCTGCTGTTATATTGGCCTAGCCTATGTGGATGTTCATTCTCTAACTAGTGATGACATAATTGAGGAGGACGGTCAGATGTGGATAAGAAAAGCCAGACACAAAACAAACGTAATGTGTCATATCCCATTAATTAAGCCTGCTCGGGACATTCTCGCCAAATACGAAGGAGTCTTGGCGGGATTAAATAAGGTACTACCTGTGTTATCAAATCAAAAAATGAATGATTACTTAAAAGAAATCGCAGCCATTTGCGGAATTGAAAAGACCTTGACCTACCATCAGGCAAGACATATCAAATTTTCTTTCTTGCTAAAATTCAAGCACTTGCAAATTTTTGCAGCTTGACAGGTAACGATTTAGAAAACAGCGAAATTCTGTGTTTCACTTCGTTTTGCAGTAATTCAAAAGAACGCTTTTCCTAAATGCAAAGGTAATATTATTTTTTGAATAATAAACCTTTGCAGATAGTCAAATTCAATAAAATCGGCTATGGTTGCTTGAATTTATATTTAAGTCCATACTCTTCAAGTTTACTGTATAGTGCCGACCTGCTTATTCCCAACAGTTCGGCGGCAAGGCTCCGATTGCCGTTCGCTTGTTTCAACGCACGCATTATCCGTTCCTTATCCTCTGCATCATTGCGCAGGGCGAAACTGACGGGTGAGGTCGGTTTCGTCACGGCAAGTTCCAGATGCTCTTTCGTTACAACACCTTCTTGCGCCTGCAATACCGCACCCATGATTTTCTGCCGAAGTTCCCGCACGTTGCCCGGCCATGTGTGGATCAGCAATGCTTTACGGGCTTCGGGACTGAATCCGCCCACATTACACTCCAGTTCCTTGTTGGCAATCTCACGGAAGAACTCTGCCAACGGCATAATGTCTTCCTGACAGTCACGCAACGACGGCACGCTTATCACGAAGTCGTGCAGACGGTAGAGTAAATCCTGCCGGAAACGCTTTTCACTCACTGCCGCCTCCAGATCCTCGTTGGTGGCGGCGATGATGCGGACATTGAAACTTCTGTCCGAATTGTCACCGACCGGGCGATAACGTCTCTCTTGTATGGCACGGAGCAACATCTGTTGGGTTTCCAACGCGAGGTTGCCCACCTCGTCCAGAAACAACGTGCCACCTTCCGCTTCATGGAAATACCCTTTCTTGGTGCTGTCTGCACCTGTAAACGCTCCCTTGACGTGTCCGAAGAATGCCGACGGCGCAAGTTCTTTTGAGAGTGAACCGCAGTCAACCGCCACGAAGGGTTTGCCCGCACGTTTGCTCTTGTCGTGTAGGTAATGGGCGATATGCTCCTTGCCCGTGCCGTTCTCTCCGAATATCATCACACTCATATCGGTAGCGGCTACCAACCTTATGCGATGCATGATTTTCTGAAAGGCGGAACCTTCACGGACGAACACGGGCATACGGCGGTGTCCCATCTGACGCTCCTTCTGTATGGAACGGAGAAGTGGAATGAGTTTGTCCTCTATCAGTTTTTTAGGTATATAGTCTATCGAACCGAGTTTCATGCTCTCCACGGCAGTATGTACTTCGGCATAGTCGGTCATGATGATGAACGGCTGCATCTTTCCTTCCTTGCGCATCCAACGCAGCATGTCTATACCGTTGCCGTCAGGCAGGCGCAGGTCGGCAACTACTATGTCATTATCCGTTGCCTGTTGCAGATGTTTCTTCGCTGTCGATAGGTGGTAAGCTTTCACGGTATGGTAGCCCTCCCGTGCCAGCAGGTTGCAGACATATTCGCAATACACGATGTTGTCCTCCACCACGATTATTCTGGTCTTATCCATTTTCGTATTTTCTCCTTTCCTCTTTTGCCAGCCGGATTATTTCCGCGCCCTTATTCAATACTGCGGTAACAGCATGGCTTAACTCACTTTCTTCCGGTATAGCCTTTCCATGAAGCAATCCGTAAAGTTCCCTCAGCGGTTGGTCGGCACGGAGTACCTCCCACGAGCTACGCAAGTGGTGTGTCAAGGCATCAAGTTCTTGCAGGTCGTTTCGCGTTGCCGCATCCTGCATCAAGCGCATTTCCTTTTCAGTTTCCGTTATCAGTTTCTCCAGCATGACGGCCTCATTGCCGTATGACAGCAAGGTGGATAAGTCCGGCTTTCCGTCCAGAGTTTCTTTTATGCCGCACTTGTCCGAGACCTCCATCAGCTCCGATATGGAGAACGGCTTGAACAGGCATCCGGCAAAGCCTTTTGCCAAAAGTTCCTCCGCATCGCAACTGCCCGAAGCGGTTGCCACGACCACGGGGATTATCTGTGAATTGCCCACGTTGGACGAACGCAGAAGTTCCAGCAACTCGAAACCGTTTATACCGGGCATATTCAAATCTGTCAGCAGCAGATTATATTCTTTCCGGCGTAGCATCTCCATCAGTTCCGCCGCATCGGTGCAAGTATCGCAGTGTATTCCCTCTTGGGCGTACATCTCTTTCTGCATCAGGAGCAACACCTCGTCATTGTCGATGGCGATGACATTGAGGTTTCTGTCTTTTCTGTGAATATACGTCTGTATTACTTGCTCCGGCACATCATCAGCTTTTTGCATCGGTATTTCCACCATGAAACGGCTTCCTTTCCCTTTTTCACTGTTCAGTCTGATTTTTCCATGAAGCATCGTCACGATATTATGAACGATGGCAAGTCCAAGTCCGAAACCGTCCTTTGCGGCGGCATTTGAGAGGCGTTCAAATGCGTCGAACACATGGTGCTGTTCCTCTTCGGTCATGCCCGTACCGGTGTCCTCGACGGTCAGTGTCAACACTCCGTTGGTATAGTCGGAAGTCAGTGACACACCACCTTTCTCTGTGAACTTGATGGCGTTTGACAGCAGGTTGTTACCGATTTGAACTATTCGCTCTTTGTCGGTCAATACAACAGCATCATTCCCGTTCTTCATGGTCAAGGACAGTCCCTTGTTCATGGCAACGGACATGAACTCCGTTTCAAGGATGTGCGTGATTGCTGAAATTCTGCAAGGTTGCATTTTGGGCTGTTCCTTGCCGTTATCCAAGCGGAAGAAGTCCAGCAGAGTGTTGAGCATAGCCCGCATACGGTCGGAGGATTGTTGTATGCTTTGAAGGAAATGCACATTGTTCCCATTGCTGCACTCTTTTTGCAACAGTTCGGCATAGCCTGTTATTGCCGTCAGCGGTGTACGCAACTCGTGGGTAATAGTATATACCGCTTTCTTTCGGGAGGTTATGAGTACCTCATTTTGTTGCACGGACTGTTCCAATTGCCCTATCAAATCCGTTGTCTGGCGTTTGTATCGTTTGATGCTCTTTGCATCATGGTGTATGATGATATAAGAAATGACCAACAGCAAAAGGACAAATCCCATCAAGCCGCCTATCTGCATAAATGATTTTTCACGCATGGCGGTTATCTCGGCTTCCCTGCTTTGTAAATCAGATTGTACCTTCTTTTCGATTTGGCAAATCAATCCTCGCAGTTGTCTGTTAAGTTCGGCATTACGAGCCGCAAGACTGTCGGCTTGTTCCGACAACCGACGGCTTTGTGCTTTCTGTTCGCTGACCATGTTTCTATCGGGAGAACGAAGCGTAGTCGTTGTTGTCAATGGCTTCGTTTTCTCTTTTTTACCGAATATGCCCAAGAATCCTTTGCGCTTCGGTTTCTTGGGCTGTTCCTGCACAATCTTCTGCACAATCACCGGTTCTTGGCTGGCTATCTTCCTGTTGATGGATTGTTGCTCATCCATTAACCGGACAATCTGGAATATCTGCCGTTCCTTATACTCCAAAAGACTGCGCACGCTGTCAACACGCTCAATTTTGTGAGTTACATTGAAACTGCATAATATACTGTCCAATGCAATACGTTGGGCATGGTAATTCTCCAAATCTGTTTCGTCCCAATCCAATATAGTTTCTCCCAACAAAGAGAACTCTATCAGTCGGATATGAATACGGTTTACATCCTTCCTGAATTCATTTATACGTCGATTGCCAACCTCCAATGCTTCCACTTCCTGCCATTCATGATGCCAAGTGTAGGCAATACATCCGATTAACAATGCAATAAGTGTATAGCCGAAAGCGACCGCTTTCTGAAGATGTTTCACTGTATGTTTACATCTATGATATTGACAGAAAAAAATTAATTATTTTGTTTTTCCAATTTTTGCAAATCCATTTGCATAGTTTCCTATAATATTGTGATTATCATCACAAATATATCCATTGAAGTAATATCCTATGAGTATTTTATTTTCGGTGAAAATATAGCCATTGGAATAGTTTCCAATCATTTTACCCTGGGTGTTAAATACATATCCATTTCGATAGGTAATCAGAGAAGTTTTATATGAGCATGAGTATAAGCATAAAACACTCAGAGTTAGCAACAATGTCCTCATATCATTTTTGAATTAGTATCTGAATCTTGATGTATCTATTCCTTTTATCTCCTTTTTCTTATATCCGCCAAAACAATAACTGAAATGCAAAGTAAATGAACGTGAATAAAATCCGCTGTTCATATCCAAGTGTTGCCCCTTAAAGCGGACTTTTGTTGCAGGCATTCCTGTATCAAATATGTCATTGCAACGGGCTGATAAACTCAATTTGTCATTTGCAAAATTCCATTTTAATCCGGCAGTGAGATTAAAAATAGATTCTATATCAAATGTCCCTTGTATGACAGGAGTCTGTACATTCCCTATCAACTCGAAAGATAAATTCTTGTTTACTTTAAACGTGTTATCCAATGTGCCGCTAAATACCCATTTCCTCCGATTGAAAGGAATGTCGAAAAAATCATCACAGCGTTGGTGCATTTGCATTCCGACTAAGGAGAATCGGGAATCCAGCCAGTTTCCTGCTTTAAAGGGTACTATGATATTTGCTCCCCATAGCTGCATATAGTTCCAGTTTGTATTTTTATAGATCAGTGCCAGCCTGTCGGTAGATTGATAGGCGGCTTGTGTGAAATAATCCGATGTATGCGTGAAAAACAGACTGAAAATATACTTCTTCATGAAGATATAACTTCCATTCAGATTATAATTCGTCATCGGCTTCAAATTCGGTGTACCCCACAATTCTGTATATCCATTAAGATAACTGACGGAAGACTGCATATCCCAATAACTTGGATAGGTTTTATCCGTAGATAATGACAATTGAAACAGATGTTCCGGTGTTTTAAAATAGGTCAATGATGCTTGTGGAAAGACTGCCCATTTATGATAATTGCCAATCGTATAATACTCTCCTGTAGCAGAAACGGATAAAGATGTACCTGTTGCATAGTTTTTGCTCAACGACACATAAAAACTGGCAGTTTGTTCTCTCAGATTGGAATATGTATTTTGTGTTTGAATGTCACCTGTCACTTTATCGTAGGTTTGGAAATCAAGATCTTTGGCAAATCGATAGGAAACTCCATAACCCAAATTCCATCCTTTGGATAAAGAGTGTTTCCCGTCTACATAAATAGAATAGCGGTCTATCTTTTGTCCGCCAACCATAGAGAAACTACTCTGATTTCCATTTTGATAATCAGTATGTAAACATTGATTATTATTGGAAGTATAATAGGTATAGTCACCTCCTATTTCAAGACCGAATCCTGAATGATATTGCAATGTGACATTGTGCATTTGATTGTCAATATATTTATCAACATTACCGGTTTGGTAATTGCCTGATGTCCGGCTGTTATTATATTGGTCAGGGGTATAACTACCTGTGTAGGCAATATTGATATTGTTTTTATCGTTGAAATTATATTCAAAAGCGGCTCTAAGGTCATGCTTCCAATACTTGCTGCGCAACTGTTCATTTTGTGTGATAGAATGGAGTTCTTCTTTTAGCGTATGCTTGGAATCAAGGTCTATGTACTCCATTTTTTTTACGTTATTTACTCCATACATTACATCAAAAGCCATTTTAGGAGTTGACAACCGAAAGTTCCCGTTCATTCCCCCGTCATTGAAGTATTGGTTTTTATAGTCAGCACTTATCTCACCCTGAAAAGAGTAGTCGTTTGAACGCTTTAAAACAACATTAATAGCCGCGCCCCGTACATGATATTCAGGAGGCGCACTGTACATCACTTCCACTTTTTCCACACGATTAACCGGAGTATTGCGCAAAATCGTTTCAAGTTGTCCGGCATCCATTGTTGTTGGTTTGCCATTTAGAATAATCGTCAGTTTCCCGGCTCCTGCCAAAGTCAGTATTCCTCTCTCTTCTTGTACTCCCGGTATCTTTGTCAATGCTTCATAAGCATTGTTTACAAGTTGATTTTGGGTAAGGACAGCAAGATTATACCCTAAAAGTCCATTCTTCACTTTAACAAAAGGACGTTCTGCCTTTATAATAATTTCATCCAAAGCATAGTCTTTAGGTTGAAGTTGAATAGTTCCGACATCATTTCCCTTACCTGCCATTTGTTTGGTTTCATATAAAATGTGTTGTATTATCAAACGGTATTCTTCCTGTTGGCTATTAAAAACGAATATACCGTCAGTATTAGAGATGGATGCGGCTATATAGGTCGAATCCATCGCTTGCAGAATAATAGTCGCTCCGTCTATCGGTAGTTGTTCGGCATCTATTATTTTACCGCTAATCATTTGCCCATAAACAGTCGTTTGGGAGCAAACGAACGATAGGAAGAAAAATGTAAGTACTTTAATTTTGCGTAACTGCATCATACGAATTCAGTTGATTACAAGAAATCTATCAATCCAATATGTATTTCGGAATGGATACAAAGCTTATTATTCCTCTTATTCGATAGTCTGTATCAGGAACGGTCAATATCATAGTCATATCTATGGGAGCAGGTGATTTGGTCAAAGCATTGTTTATAAGCCTTTCCCAATCGACGCCTAAGTAGGCTTGAATGACTTGTAGCACGTACGAAGAACTGGCTTCTTCGCCATACAGTTCTATTTGGAAATCATAGAACTTCGACGCAGTAGTTCCAGCATCAGCGGGATTGTGTTTGTATAAGCGTAAGTTGGGAATAGCGTATTTAGTGGGTGCCGCACCTGTGTCGGCATTCTGCGTGATGAAGAACTCGTAACCGCTGTCTTTTAGTATAGGCTTGTTATATATGTTATCTTGGTCGAACAGATAGTAGTCCTGAGCTTGATTGTTCACTAAAAAGAGTGTGGTGCCTGCCGGCAATATCGGGTAGTTGCTGTCATTGATAACGTATGCAAGGTAGCAATCTGTTACTTTCACTTCAATAGTTTCTTTATCTCCTGTCACATTGTCTATAATGGACAGCATGGTACTTCCTTTCTGTTTTCCGAACAAAGAGACAACACCTCCCGGCTTGTCTGCATATAACTTGCCATTATAAGTGGCTTGCAAAATATTTTCATCTTCTATCGCCAAACTAATATCCCCACTACCATTTGTTATGTAGATGCTGTTAGTTTCTTGTCCTAATCTTACCTCATAGTAAGTATCTCCAAGACAGAACGGAGTAATCGCTTCATTTTCGTTATTATCATCACTGCAACTTGTCAGTGACCATATGCTTAGCAGCAATGCTATATGCCAGAATTTAAGTTGGTTCATATTACTTTTTTTGGTTGTTATAATCAGTGCAAAGTTACGGGCATTAAACGAAACAACTCTCAAACTAAGTTGAGAGTTGCACAGAAGGGTATTTTTTCGGAGATGCTATTTCTCTCCAAAAGTAATCTCCTTGCGAATACGGCTAAGATATGTTGGCGTTATTTGCAGATAAGATGCCAATTCTTTAAGTGTGATGTTTTGCAGTATATCAGGGCAACACCTTAATAAATGGATATAATGTTCCTTTGCAGACAGACGATACATATTCAGAAAACTACAGGGCTGGCGCATGAGATTTAACTTTCCTTAAAAACCTTGAGTAAATAGTCAATATTACGGCCACATTTCTTGCGTCTTCGCTTAAGACTGATTTTGTCGTCTTGCTTTTTAAGCATTTCCAGCGCATACTTGCGCATTGCGGAAAAATTGGC